>JAKFBU010000055.1:0-39628 GCA_036676985.1 Candidatus Sericytochromatia bacterium | reverse complement strand
GTGAGGTCACTTGCTTCATTGGAACGATCTCAGAAAGGCTGCTGACTCATGAACGTCTTCCTGGCCGGGGCCGTGATGGCCGCCACCCTGCTCTCCGGCTGCGCGGTCATGCGCGCCGACCAGCGTCCTGCCCCCGAGGTGAACGTCTCCAAGACGCCCGAGATGGTCGCCCGCGGCGAGTACCTCTTCAAGCACGTGGGCGACTGCATCGGCTGCCACACGCCCTACAACCCCAAGACCTTCGCCTTCGACTTCAGCCGCTTCGGCGCGGGCGGCAACCTCATGGGCCCCGAGTTCGGCGCCCCGGCCAAGGTCTACACCTCCAACCTCACATCGGACCCCAGGACGGGCCTCGGCTCGTGGACCGACGGCGAGATCCTGCGGGCCTTCCGGGAAGGCGTGAGCCGGGACGGGCGTCCCCTCATGCCCATGATGCCCTACTCCAACTACCACGAGATGAGCGACGACGACGCCCATGCCCTCGTGGCCTACCTTCGGACGCTGAAGCCCGTGGAGCACCGGGTGCCCGCCAACGAGATCGGTTTTCCGCTGAACCTCTTGGCCAACACCTTCCCCAAGCGCCTCGACGGACCGGTGCCGCCCCCGGCCAACGATCCCGTCAGCCGCGGCAAGTACCTGGTCACCATGGCCGGCTGCGCGGACTGCCACTCCCCCATGGGCCCCGCGGGACCCGACAAGAGCAAGGCGTTCGCGGGCGGCTCGTTCTTCAAGGGCGAGGGCCTGGGCCCCGAGGGCAAGGGCATCATGATTCCCAACATCACGCCCGACCCGGAGACGGGCATCGGCTCCTGGACCGACGCGCAGATCGCCGCCGCCATCCGCTTCGGACAGCGCCCGGACGGCAAGACCCTGCGCCCGCCCATGCTCTGGCAGAACTACAACGGCATCAACGATCAGGACGTCCAGGCCATGGTGGCCTACCTCCGCACCGTGCCGGCCCTCAAGAGCCCGGTCGAGAAGCGCTGGTAAGCGCGCCCCTTGTGGGCTGCTCGCCGCGGCCCCCGGAAAGCCGGGGGCCTTCTTTCATGTCCGGGCCTTTCCCAGCGTTGCGTGGGAGTTGTGAGCGGAAAGCGGGGAATGTTGGGGTGACGTGGGGACGGTGCGAGGATTTGGTGAGCACGGGTGGTTTCTACGGATTTTTCGGTACATAGGGCCTGATCGCCCCCGCGACTCTCTATACGGTTGATGCATCCAAGGAGGACATGAGGTGAACACAGTGATACGCCGTCTTGCGTTGGCATGGGCGCTGGTCGGGTTGACGGCGGGCAGCGCCTTCGCCAGTACGCCGGGTGGGCAGGACGCGGCCCCCATGAGCGGTGAGGCGGCACTCCGTCTGCTGATGGAGGGCAACAAGCGTTACGCCTCCGAGCGTTGCGAGCACCCGAATCACCAGGCCGGCCGCCGGCTCGCGGTGGCCAAGGGGCAGCATCCGTTCGCCATCGTCCTCACGTGCGCCGACTCCCGCGTGGCTCCCGAGATCCTGTTCGACCAGGGCATGGGGGATCTCTTCGTCCACCGCGTGGCGGGCAACATCGTCGACGACGCCATCCTCGGCAGCATCGAGTACGGAGCCGAGCACCTGCATGCTCCGTTGGTCGTCGTGCTGGGACACGAGCGGTGCGGGGCGGTGGACGCCACCCTCAAGGGGGGGACGGCTCCGGGCCACATCGGCAGCCTCGTCGCGGCCATCCGCCCGGCGGTCGTCGCGACCAAGGGGCGTCCGGGCGATGCCCTCGACAACGCCGTGCGCGCGAACGTCCTGCAAGTCGTCGAGCAGCTGAAGGGCTCGCGGCCCATCCTCGCGGAGCTGGTGGAGCACGGCCGCCTCACCATCGTCGGAGGGCGCTACGACCTGGAGACCGGGCAGGTCGAGATCTTGCGCTGAGCCCATGACGTCCACGAAACGGGCCCCCGGCACTCCGGGGGCCCGTTTCTTTCAAGTGGGTGAAATCTAGGCCATCTCCGGCCGCATGAGGATCTGGTCCAGGAGCTTGAGGCCCTGCTCGTGCGCCGGCGTGAAGTCGTAGTTGAAGCGTCCGAGGAAGCCCTCGATGACGCCCTCGGCGAGCCCCGTCCGGGCCGCGGCCTCGGCGACCAGCTGCGGACGCACGGAGACGGCCGCCGCCTTGGAGGCGGCGAGGGCGTCGGCGATCGCCTGACGATCCGCCTCGCCGAGCGTGGCCTGCGTCACCCAGAGCATGTAGATGAGCGGGGTGTTGGTCAGTTGCCACCAGGCGTCGCCCAGGTCCCAGACCTCCACGTCCGAGGGCACCGACTGGCTCGCGACGAGGGCCTCGTCCTCGAACAAGAGCGCCGCGCCGTGCTCGGCGAGGAGCACGTCCAGAGGTGCCGAGTGCTCGACGAAGCGCGGCTCGACGCCGTACATCTCGGTCATGAGGCTGCGCAGCAGGTAGACTGCCCCCGCCGTGCGGGTGGGGATGGCGATCTCGTGGCCCGCCGGGTGCCCGATGGGCTGGGTGCTGAACAGGAGGCCGCAGCCCGCGCGGCCCCAGGAGGAGACGCTCAGGTTGGGGATGCGCTCGAAGCGATCGCGGTGGCGCAGGTACTCGATGACGGAGATGGGCCCCGCGTCCAGCTCCCCGCTGACGAGCATCGCCGAGAGCTCGGTGAGACCGCCCGGTACCAGCTCGGCGTCGCCCTGGACGGCACCCGTCTTCAGCGGGTAGGTCAAGGACTGCGTCGAGAGGTAGTAGGTCTCGCCGATCTTGCGCATGAAGGGACCTCGACAGGGCAGGGCGGGGAAATGCCGTGATTATAGCGGGGCCTCTCCGGCCTTGTAAAGCAACGACGCTGGCTCCTAGCGCAGCATGAGCTCGAAGAGCCGCGCGCTTCCGCCCGGGCGGTCCGGAGCCTGCCGGTAGACCAGCCGCACGTAACGAGCCGCCGCGGGAGCCGGGAAGGAGAGGTCGTGCGTCCCCCAGTCCCCGAAGCTGAGCCCGGACAGGAGAGTCCGGAAGGTCGCCCCGTCCTCGGAGACCTGCACCTCGAGCATCTGGTTCTCCATGGGGCCGGTCTTGAGGCTGAGGCCCTTGAGCATGCTCTTCTTGGCGAGTCGGACGGTGAGCTGGTTGTCGCCGGAGGTCCCCACCCACTCGGTGTTGGGATCCCCGTCGATGGCGAGCTCCGGCTCGTGGAAGCCGCCCGACCCGGTGACGGCGGCCGCGGCGTCGAGCACCTCGTAGGCGCCGGCATAGCGGGGCGGGTTGGGCTTGGCGGGCGTGTAAGTAACCCTGGCGTCCGAGTCGAGGATCACCGGCGACGAGCTCAGGGCGAGCTGCTCGCCAGGCATGAGCCGGCGGGCGCGGCCGTCCGGGGTCACCAGGCGCCACTTGCCCTTGTCCGGAGCCTGCCAGCGGACGGGCTTGGTGGCCTCGCGATGGGGGGCCCAGGCCACCACCACCTCGCGGCTGCCCGACTTGAAGCGGTAGGCCACGATGCGCGGGTCGAAGGTGAGCTTGCCGGCGTAGGTCATGCCCGAAAGTGCCGTGCTCGTGGTCTTGTAGGCCCAATAGCCCGCCGTGCGCCGCTGCATGGTGCGCCAATCCACCAGGCCCATCTGCTGCCAGCTCGGGTTGGTGTTGCTGTACCAGATGATGCCCTCGACCCCGAGGGCGAGGCCCGTGGCGTAGAGCTTGGGGATGTAGGCCGCCTGCCCTGCGGCATCCCCCGAGGGGTAGCCCGTCTCCGAGCAGATGAGCCCCTTCTTGAGGCCCGCCTGCCTGAGGACCTGGCGCAGCTTGCCGTGCAGGGACAGGAAGGACCTGAGCGCCGAGTCGGAGCCCGGGCCGCCGTAGGCGTGGAAGTCCACGTCGTCGAAGTAGGCGCCCGCTCCCCGGTCGATCATGCTCGTCAGGTAGTCTACGTAGCCGATGCCGCCCGTGACGATGGAGGCCTTGGGGTCCGCGGCCTTGACGACCATGTGGGCCACTTGGAGCATGCGCACGTAGTCGCCCACGCTGCCGTGCCACGAGCGCTCATGATCCTTGTAGTTGGCGTCCTGGGCGCCCTTGGGGTAGTCGGGCTCGTTCCAGACCTGGTAGTACTGGACCTTGCCCTTGTAGCGCCGGGCCACCCGGTCGAGCATGCGGGCCCAGTAGTTGCGGGGGTTGACCCGCTTGCCCGGGCCCGGCACGTCCGTGCCGTCCGAGAAGATGGGGTCGTAGAGGTTGAGGGGCGGCGCATGCCGGTAGGTATCCGGCTGGTCCTTGACCTTGTAGGGAGAGGTCGAGGCCCAGTAGGGCGTGTCCGTGATCATGAGCTGGACGGCGATGCCCGCCTGGTTGCAGCGGGCGATCGCGTCGTCGAAGTCCCCCACGTTCGGGTGCTGGTTGGGCTCGGGCTCGTCATGGAGCCAGATGTAGCCCTCGCGGCTCAGCTGCACGCCGAGGTCCCGGTGCATGGCGAGCCCGCGGGCGCGCGAGCCGTTCCAGGAGCCGTGGCCCGCCGTTTCGTCGAACTTGGGGATGGCCTGCATGCCGAAATACTGGACGGCTCTTGGCTTGCGGCGGCTAGCCTCCGAGCCGGCCCAGGCCTCCGGGCCCTCCGAGGCCAGGTATCGCAAGGGCGCTCCGACCAGGAGCAACGCCCCGAGGACGACGGCGATTCGCTTCAGCATGAATGAGCCCCCCTCCCTGACATCCCAAGCAACAGCTTAGGGGGCGGAAGGGGGGCAGGGATTCGGCAAAGTAGCCGAGGGTTCTTGCCGGGCTAGAACTGAACGGTCGTCCCGATGACGAGCTGCTCGTGGGTGGGGTAGTTGGCCCCGCCGATGAGCTGGTTGGCCGTGGCGGGCGTCTGGCCGCTCGGCGCGGGCGTGCTCGGGCTGCCGTAGAAGCGGCCCATGTCGTACTCGATGAGCAACGACGGCAGGCTCGGCGAGATCTGCAGCTCGGCGATCACCGAGAGGCCCGAGCCGTAGTCCGCCGTCAGCAAGTCTCGCCCGGAGGTCTGCGCGGCCAGCGTCAAGGAGGGGATGACCGAGAAGCCCGGCAGCTTCACGTAGGCGCCGGTGGACGTCCAGTCGTAGGCCAAGACCGGGATGAGGCCCGCGAAGTCCGCCCCCGGCGAGTTGCCGACCTTGGCGCCGATGCCGATCCCGATGCCCGTGCCGAACAGGCTGTTGCTCACCACGAAGCCGGAGGTCTCGGCGTAGTAGTTGGGGTCGTAGTCGCGGCGCATGAACTCGGCATGGCCGAGGCTCAGGCCCAGGGCGTCCGAACCGACGTCCAGGGTGGTGCCGTAGCCCCGCCCGGAGCTCAGGAGGCCCGTCCCGCTGCGCAGGGCCGAGGAGTCGGAGCGCAGGTAGGCGCCCCAGCGCACGATGCCCAGGTCCAGGCCGACCTTGCCGAGGGCGTAGCCCCGGTAGAACTCGCTGATCAAGGGGAAGGTGCGCGGCTGGTCGGTGAGGGCCAGCTCGCTCGAAGCGCCCGGCGTGCCGTAGTTGAGGCCGACGCCGAGCTCCACGGGTCCCAAAAAGCCGTTGACCACGGCACTCGGAGCCGCGCCCGTGTTGACGGCCCAGACCGAGTTGGGGTCCAGGAGGTCCTCGGCGACGTTGACGCCCGGGTTCCAGCGGACCCGGCCCGGCATGGTGGGCAGGCTGCGGGCGGTCGGCGAGGCCGGAGCGAGCACGAGGTTGCCCGTCTCGGTGGTGCTGGGCTGGGCGGGCGGCTGCAGCGGCGGGGTGCCCACGAAGCCGTAGCCCCCCTCGGCATGGGGCCAGACGGGGCCGGTGCGGAACTCGTTGCGCAGGGTCGAGCCGATGCGCAGGGTGTCCGAGAAGGTCATCATGCCCACGTGCACGCCGAGGCCCGAGGGCGTCCACGAGAAGTAGGAGCGCCGCACGTAGAGGGGCGTGCCGACGTCGCCCGGGGCATCGAACTCGGGTCGACCGCCCTCGGTCGACAGGTGCCCGTTCGCGAAGCGGTGCGCGCCGCTGTTGAAGACGGAGAGCTGTCCGCGGTAGCTCAGCTCGGGGCTCACGTTGGCGTCGAGCGTGAGGTTGGTCGCGATGCGCAGGTCCTCGCGCTCGTTGGCCTGGTTGACGGGCTGGGCCGTGTAGGTGCGCAGGAGGGCGTCCAGGGAGCCGCCGAGCCGGATGCGCTTCTCGAGGGCCGAGAGGCGGGCATCCTGGGTGTCGACCCGGGCCTTGAGGCCCGTCAGCTCGTCCTTGAACTCCTGCTGGAGGCGTGCGATGGTGCGCAGGTCGTCGGGGCTGACGCTCGGCTGGATGCGGGTCGGCTGCGGCGTCTCGCCGGTCGCGGCGGCCACCATCTCCTCGACCCGGGCCATGACCTTGGCGAGGGCCGCGGCGGCCTCGTAGCGGGAGATGGTGCGCGCGCCGCGGAAGGTGTTGTCCGGGAACCCCTCCATGACCTGGTACTTCTCGACCAGGGCCTTGATGGCGTTGTAGGCCCAGTGATCGGGGCTGACGTCCTTGAGCTCGCTGACCGGCGTGAAGGCCAGCGCGGACGGCGCGGCGACGAGGACCGTCATGGCGACGAGGCCGCAGGTCGCAAGGCGCATCAGAGCACCTGACAAAACCAGGCATGTGTTGTCATGGGCCGCCTTCCGGCGGCTCGAAGGAACAGTTTTGTCAGGCGCTCTGAGCATGGTTGCCTCCTAATGGTTAGGAAAGAAACCGGGGGCCCCCCAGGGGAGCCCCCGGTCGGGAATGGGCCTAGAAGCCGACCGCGAGGCCGAGGTACGGCCCGGTGTAGAGGCCGAAGCGGGTCGCGTAGAGGGCGTCGAGCTGCGCCTGGGTGGCGCCGCCGGGTGCCGCCAACGACGCCGGGTTGGTGAGGGCGGTCATGAGCGTGGCCGCGTCCGCGTTGGCGACGGCCAGGGCCTTGTAGCCGACCTTGGCCTTGAGGAGGCCGAAGTCCACCGCGAGGTTCACGTCGCCCTCGACGGGCATGTGCGTGACGTTGGCGGGCAGGGTCGAGGGCTTGGACAGGTTGTAGCCGCCCATGGCGCCGAAGTTGAGGCTGATGGGGTCGATGCCGAAGCCGAACTGGAGGCCGCCCATCAGGTTGCCGTAGCTGCCGCCGAAGCCCGTCCCGGCATAGTTCTCGTTGCGGTAGCCGACCTTGAGGGGACCGAGCTTGCCGTAGAGCTCCCAGTAGTTCTGGGGCAGGAAGACGTCGAAGTTGGGTGCGGTGGTCTGGGTGACGCCCGTGGGCGGGTTGTTGATGGCGGCCGTGATGGGCGAGCCGAAGCCGAAGGCCTGGTACTTGGCGCCAACGGCGATGACCGGCAGCTCGTACTCGGCGCCGAAGGCGTAGCCCGAAGCACCCACCGAGGGCGAGGCCTGGGCGAGGGCCGGGGCGGTGACGCCGGGGGCCTGGGTGGTCGCTGGCACGAAGCCGCCGTTGGAAACGCTGCCCATGAAGTCGTAGGCGCCGAAGACCTTGAGGCCGATGGGCGCGCGCTCTTCCTGCTCGACCACCCGGTCGGTGGTGCGCATGGGGGCGGGCGTCACGCTGGGCGTGGCCGCGGCCGTGCCGGGCGCGGGGGTGGGCGTGGCGGCGGGCTTGGGGTTCGAGGTCTTCATCTGGGCGAGTGCCGGGCCGGCGATGACGACGCTCAGGGCCACCAGGCTCGCGGACAGGAGGTGGTGCTGTTTCACGGCTGTTTCCTCTAATCGAACGGGGGAAGCGACAACCCTTAGCAACCAAGAGTTAAGGGATTCTACCATGCCGCCGTCCGCCCCCGAGACGCCGGGGCGTGGGGTATAATGAGGCCGCCCTGCCCGCGCCGCAAGCAAAGGACGAACCACGGTGGACCCGGCCCTCAAACCCTTTTCCCTCGACGCCTACTGGGAGGCGCGCAACGCCCGCGTCCAGCGTACGCTCGAGGAGCTCGTCGCCACGCGCGAGCCCGCCGCCCTCTGGGAGTCCATGGCCTACAGCGTGCTCGCGGGCGGCAAGCGGCTGCGCCCGATCCTCACCATCGCGAGCTGCGAGGCGGCGGGCGGCACGCTCGAGGCGGCCGTCGGCGCCGCCTGCGCCCTGGAGCTGATCCACACCCAGAGCCTGATCCACGACGACCTGCCCTGCATGGACGACGACACCCTGCGCCGGGGCCGCCCGACCAACCACGTCGTCTATGGCGAGGCCCTCGCCCTCTTGGCGGGAGACGGCCTCTTGGCCTATGCCTTCGAGGTGCTCGCCGAGGCCATGCCCAAGCATGCCTCCCACGAGCGGACGGTGCTCGCCCTGGCCGATCTGGCGAAGGCGACGCTCGGCATGGTCGCGGGCCAGGTGGTGGACATCCGGAGCGAGGGCAAGCCCATCGACGCTGCCACCCTCGAGTTCATCCACCGCCACAAGACGGGCCAGCTCCTGCGGGTGGCCGCGCGCCTCGGGGCGCATGCGGCCGAGGCCGACGCCGCCACCATGGACGCCCTGACCCGCTACGCCGAGGCCCTCGGCCTCGCCTTCCAGATCGTCGACGACCTCTTGGACCTGACGGGCACGGCCGAGGCCCTGGGCAAGAACCCCGGCAAGGACGTGGCCGTCTCCAAGGCGACCTACCCCGCCCTCTACGGCATGGCGGCCGCGCGGGCCGAGGCCGATCGCCAGGTGGCGATCGCCATGCAGGCCCTCGTCCCGCTCGGCTCGGCCGCCGACCCCCTCCGGGCGATCGCCCGGTTCGTCACGGAGCGTACCCATTGATCCAGAACCAGGCCCTCGTGGCGGGTGTGGTCGGCCTGACCCTCGCCCAGCTCATCAAGTTCGTCACCGTGCTGGTCAAGAACCGCAAGATCGATATCCGCACGCTCGTCACCACCGGCGGCATGCCGAGCTCGCACACGGCGCTCGTCGTGGGCCTGACGACCACCGTGGGCATCCTCGAGGGGGTGCACTCGCCGATCTTCGACGTGAGCCTGGTCTTCGCCTTCATCGTCATGTACGACGCGGCGGGCGTCCGCCAGGCCGCGGGTCGCCAGGCGCGGGTCCTCAACAAGATCGTCGAGGACCTGCAACACTCCTTGTCCTTCAAGGAGAGCCACCTCAAGGAGCTGTTGGGCCACACCCCGCGCGAGGTCATCGGTGGGGCCATCCTGGGCGTGGCGGTCGCCTTTGCGATCAACGCCCTGAACGCCGTGATCTAGATGGCCAAGAAAGAGCGCCTGGATACCTTGCTGGTCAGCCTGGGCCACTTCGGCTCGCGCGAGCAGGCCCAGCGCGCCATCCTGGCCGGGCTCGTCAAGGTGGGCGGGCAGCCCGCCACCAAGGCCGGCATGGGCGTCGACCCCACCCTGCCCATCGACATCCAGGCGCCGGCCTCCAGCTACGTGAGCCGCGGCGGCCACAAGCTCGAGCGGGCCCTCGAGGCCTTCGGCATCCCGGTCGAGGGCCGGGTCGCTTTGGACGTGGGCGCCTCCACCGGGGGCTTCACGGACGTGCTCTTGCGGAACGGCGCCCGCTTCGTCTACGCGGTGGACGTGGGCTACGGCCAGCTCGCCTGGGCCCTGCGCCAGGACCCCCGG
This sequence comes from Candidatus Sericytochromatia bacterium, assembly GCA_036676985.1. Taxonomy (GTDB): domain Bacteria; phylum Cyanobacteriota; class Sericytochromatia; order S15B-MN24; family UBA4093; genus DATNQJ01. The sequence goes on along the minus strand of JAKFBU010000055.1, from coordinate 30,093 downwards.
GTCCGGGTCATGGAGCGCACCAACGTCCGCCACCTGGAGTCGCTCGAGGGCGAGACGCCGGATCTGGCCGTCATCGACGTCTCCTTCATCGGGCTCGCCAAGGTCCTGCCTGCCGTCGCGCGATTGCTGGCGCCGACGGGCGACGTGGTGGCGCTCGTCAAGCCGCAGTTCGAGGCGGGGCGCGAGCACGTGGGCAAGGGCGGAGTGGTCCGCGACGCCAAGACCCACGAGCGGGTGCTCAAAGAGGTGGACGCGGCGGCCAGCGAGCTCGGCTATCACCTGTGGGGGCTCACGCACTCGCCCATCAAGGGGCCCGAGGGCAACATCGAGTTCCTTGCCTACTGGCGCCGGGTTCCGCCCGAGGCGGCGCCGCCGGGCTACGCCGAGGCCGTGGAGCGGGCGCACCGGGAGCTCTCCGCATGAAGCCGATCGGCGTGGTCTACAACGACTCCAAGCCCCAGATCCAGGCGCTCGTCGGCCAGGTCCGGGAGACGATCGAGAGCCTGGGCGGCCGCTCGGTGGTCGTCTCCGGCGACCATCCCAGCCTGCCGCCGGTGGACGCCGTGGTGGTGCTCGGCGGGGACGGCACCTTCTTGCGGGCGGCGCGCATGGTCGCTCAGCGCGAGACGCCCATCCTGGGCGTGGACCTGGGGACCCTGGGCTTCCTCGCGGAGGTCTCCTACGGGGACCTGGCGGTGGCCATCGAGCGTCTGCTCGGCGGGGACTACCAGGTCGAGGACCGCCTCTTGCTCGAGGTCGCGCTCTACCGGGACGGAGAGCTCGTCGCCTCCGACCTCGCGCTCAACGAGGGCGTGGTCCTCAAGGGCGCCTCCGGCCGCATGCTGGAGATGGCCCTCTACGCGGACCACTCCCACGTGGCGACCTACGGCGCGGACGGCATCATCGTCTCGACGCCCACGGGCTCGACGGCCTACAGCATGGCGGCGGGCGGCCCCATCATGGCCCCCGACGTGCCCGCCTTCCTGCTCACGCCCATCTGTCCCCACATGCTGACGGCCCGCCCCCTGGTCGTCTCGGACCAGAAGACGGTGCGCATCGTGGTCATGGACCGCGCGGAAGGGGCCCTCGTCGCCGCCGACGGCCACACGGTGGGCCTGTTACGGACGGGCGACGAGATGACCTTCCGGCGCAGCGCCTACTCGGCGAAGCTCGTTCGCCTCGCCGAGCAAGACTTCTTCACCGCCCTCCGGCGCAAGCTCCAGTGGGGAGTCCGGACGGAGTGCGGCCAAGACTGGGACTAGCCTAGGTCCTAGGCTCGATGATGAACCGGATGGCCGTGCGTTCTTCGCCCTGCACCTCGATGTCGAGGAAGGCCGGGATCGCGACCAGGTCGATGCCGCCTGGCGCCACGTATCCGCGGGCGATGCCGATCGCCTTGACGGTCTGGTTCACGGCCCCGGCCCCGATGGCCTGGACCTCGCACCGACCCGTCTCGCGGATCATGCCAGCGATCGCCCCTGCGACCGACGCCGGGTTGGACTTGGACGACACCTTGAGTAGCGTAGGACCAGTTTTGGTTGCATTAGTGATCACCGACGTTCCCTCCTCATGTGCAGAGCCGGACCCGTCCGGGCTCTGTTCATCCGGCGGGCGCATGCGGGTTCGATCCCGCCCGAACCCGGCTGCGATCCGCCGACTGCGGCGATCTGCCGCTTGTGAGGGAATTATAAAGTTTTATGAAGCGGGTGTCATCGGTCGATTGTGCCCAATAAAACCCCGTCATCCCCGTACAATGGATCGGATCCCCCTTCCGAGGAGTGCCCGCTGATGTCTGGAAGCCTGTTGCTCGTTCCCCTCGACGATCGTCCCGTCACGTACCACCTGCCACGCCAGATCGGGGCGATCGCCTCGGTCCCGGTCGAGTGCCCCCCTGTGGAGCTGATGGGCAACCTCGAGCGCCCCGCCGACTGCGAGGGACTTTTACGGTGGATCGCCGAGCGGGCCCCGGAGGCCGAGGCCCTCATCGTCTCGGTGGACACCCTGGGCTACGGCGGGCTCATCCCGAGCCGCCAGAGCGACACGCCCCTTGCGGCGATCCAGCAGCGCCTGGCGGGCCTGGTGAAGATCAAGGAGGCCCGGCCGAGCCTGCCCATCTACGGCTTCTCGGTCACCATGCGCCTCTCGGCGGAGGCCGCCGTCGAGGAGGAGAAGCCGTACTGGGCCCAGTACGGCAAGCTCATCTACACCTACTCGTTCCACCAGGACAAGTACGAGCAGCACGGGGACGCCGTCGACCTCCAGAAGGCCCTCGACGCCAAGGGGGAGATCCCCTTCGAGATCCTCTCGGACTACATGGAGACGCGCGAGCGCAACTTCGCGATCAACCAGATGATGGTGGAGTGGACGCGCCGCAACCTCTTCGACCTGTTGCTCATGACCCAGGACGACACCAGCCGCTACGGCCTCAACGTCAAGGAGCAGCGCAAGCTCGTCGAGCAGGTCAACGCCGCCAACCTCGCGAGCCGGGTGCTCCTCTACCCGGGCGCCGACGAGGTCGCGAGCGTGCTCGTCGGCCGACACCTGAACCGGATGAAGCGCCAGAGCCCGGCCTTCTTCGTGCGCTACTCGACGCCCTACGGCGGGACCATCACGCCCATGTACGAGGACCGGCCGCTCGAGCGCACGGTCGCAAGCCAGATCCAGGCCGTGGGCGGCCGCGTGGTGGGCAGCATGCAGGAGGCCGACGTGCTCCTCATGGTGAACACGCCCTCCACCGGCCAGGGCGACCTGTGCCTGCGGATCCACCTCGACAAGGTGGACCACCCGCCCCGCGATCTCGGGCCCTTCGCGCGGACCCTGAGCGAGGGGCTCATGCCCACGGCGCTCGCGGACGTGGCCTACGCCAACGGCGGGGACCCGGAGCTCTTTAGGGCCTTCAAGGACCACATGCGGCTCTGCGCGTTCGCCGCGTGGAACACGGCCGGCAACACCCTGGGCACGGTCGTGGCCCAGGCGAGCGCCTGGCTCGATCCTGCGACCCGCGACGAGGCCGCCCAGCGCCAGTACATGCTCGACCGGATCGCGGACGACATCCTCTACCAGTCCCAGCTGCGCCCGCAGCTGCAGGAGGAGTTGGCCAAGGGCCGCTCCATCGACGCCCTGGAGCAGGAGCTGCCCGGGCGCATGCTGGCCCTGTGGACGCGGCTGGTGCACCGGATCCGGATCGCGACCATCGAGGCCCGCTTCCCGTGGCACCGCCTCTTCGAGGTGGGCGTCCGCGTGGTGGAGCGCCAGCCGGGCGACGAGGCCGCTCTGGATCCGGCCGACGAGGCCTCCGATCCCCATCCGGCGGTTTGAGGAAACAGTCTCGAGAGGCGCTCAAAGCACCTCTCGAGACCAGGCATGTGAAGCCTTCGACCGCCATCCGGCGGTTGGAAGGAACAGTCTCAAGAGGCGCTTTGATTGTGATATGATGCAGGTTGACGGCTAATAGGTTGCCCTCGATTCCCAAGGAGCGCAAATTGGAGCAAATGATCGCCCAATCTCCGGCGTCTTACGCCGATCTCGCTGAGCGCGCCAAAGCGGTGCGCCGCCATATCATCACGAGCACCCGCGACGGCAAGAGCGGCCACCCCGGCACCAGCCTCTCGGCCGCCGACCTCCTCACGGCCCTCTACTTCGGCCACATGCGCCACGATCCCAAGCAGCCCAACTGGGCGGGCCGCGATCGCTTCGTGCTCTCCAAGGGCCACGGTGCTCCCGGCCTGTACGCCGTGCTCGCCGAGGCGGGCTACTTCGATCCGAGCGAGCTTTCGAGCCTGCGCCGCATCGACAGCCGCCTGCAGGGCCACCCCGACATGCACAAGCTGCCGGGCGTCGAGGCCTCGACGGGCTCTCTCGGCCACGGCCTCGCCATCGCCCACGGCATGGCCCTCGCCCTGCGCCTGGATGCCAGCGAGAGCCGGGTCTACGCGCTCTTGGGCGACGGCGAGTGCCAGGAAGGCGAAGTCTGGGAGGCTGCCATGGCGGCCGCTCACTACAAGACGGGCAACCTGACGGCCATCATCGACCGCAACCGGCTCCAGATCGACGGCTGCACCGAGGACGTCATGGCCCTCGGAGACATCGGCGACAAGTTCCGCTCCTTCGGCTGGAACGTGATCGTCATCGACGGCCACGACATGGGGGCCATCCTCGGCGCCCTGAAGACGGCGGCCCAGACGCCGCTCATCGGCCAGCCGACCTGCATCGTCGCCAACACCGTCAAGGGCAAGGGCGTCTCCTTCATGGAGAACGTCGTGAAGTGGCACGGCACCGCGCCGTCGCCGGAAGAGGCCGAGATCGCCCTCAAGGAGCTGATGTAATGGGCGCCCCCGTCGTCAATACCAAGGACAAGATCGCCACGCGCACCGCCTACGGCGAGACCCTCGCGAAGCTGGGCGCCGAGCGCTCGGACATCGTGGTGCTGGACGCGGACCTCGCGTGCTCGACCATGACCCAGTTCTTCATGAAGCAGCACCCCGAGCGCTTCTTCAACATGGGCATCGCCGAGCAGAACCTGATCGACACCGCCTGCGGCTTCGCGCTCGCGGGCAAGGTGCCCTTCGCCAGCAGCTTCGCCATGTTCGCCACCGGCAAGGCCTGGGAGATGGTCCGCAACTCCGTCGGCCACATGAACCTCAACGTGAAGATCGCGGCCACCCACGCGGGCATCACGCTCGGCGAGGACGGCGCGACCCACCAGATCCTCGAGGACATCGCCATCACCCGCGTCATCCCCTACATGACGGTGCTGGTGCCCGCGGATGCCCCCGAGACCGAGGCCATCATCCGGGCGGCCGCCGAGCACGAGGGCCCGGTCTACATCCGTCTCGGCCGTCCCGCCGTGCCCGTCCTGCCCCGTCCCAACGGCGTCGAGTTCAAGATCGGCCGCGCCGAGGTGCTCGCCGAGGGCACGGACGTCGCCATCGTCGCCTGCGGCGTGATGGTCTACCAGGCCATCCTGGCGGCCCAGGAGCTCGAGGCCGAGGGCATCTCGGCCGCGGTCGTGAACATGAGCTCCATCAAGCCCCTCGACAAGGAGACGCTCGTCCGCGTCGCCAAGGAGACCGGAGCGGTCGTCACGGCCGAGGAGCACAACGTCATCGGCGGCCTGGGCGGCGCTTGTGCCGAGGTGCTCGGTGAGGAGTACCCGGTGCCGATGGTCCGGGTGGGCCTCCAGGACGTCTACGGGGAGTCCGGCACGGCCGACGCCCTCATGAAGAAGTACGGCCTCTTGGGGTCGGACATCGCCCGCGCGGCGCGCGCGGCGATCGCCAAGAAGCGCTAGTCATAGCCTCCCGCAAGGCCAGGTACCGAAGGGTGCCTGGTCTTGCGGACTCTCAACGAAGAAAGGAACGACGCACAGACATGGAACGCACCTTTTTGGCCGTCAAGCCGGACGGCGTCCAGCGCGGTCTGGTTGGCGAGATTGTTCGCCGCTTCGAGTCGAAGGGCTTCAAGCTCGTCGGACTCAAGCTCATGCAGGTGAGCCGCGAGCAGGCCGAGACCCACTACGGCGAGCACAAGGGCAAGCCCTTCTTCAACGGCCTGGTGGACTTCATCACCTCGGGCCCGATCGTCGCCATGGCCTGGGAAGGCAAGAACGTCATCGCCACGGCCCGCACCATGATGGGCGCCACCAACCCCGCCCAGTCGGCGCCGGCCACCATCCGCGGTGACTTCGCGGTGGACATCGGCCGCAACATCATCCACGGCTCGGACGGTCCCGAGAGCGCCCAGCGCGAGCTCGGCATCTTCTTCAAGACCGAGGAGCTGGTGGACTGGAAGCGCACGCTCGACGCGCACATCTACGAGTAAGCCTCAGGGCAAAGGAGCCGTGGCCGCGAGCCACGGCTCTTTTTTTCGCCCATGCGGGCATCCTGCTTGCCCGTTCGGAAGGGGAGCGCCCGAAAACCTTGTAATGGCCAGCTCTTTCTATGAGGACATTATTTCGTAACGAAGGGTTGAAATTCGTGTCATGCATGCGGTAATGTAACGGAAGTATAAGCAACCTTGTAAAGTTTTATAACCAGACTCCGCCGCAGGAGCTCGGCCGACTGCGAGGTCCCATGCTCTCCCGTTACCTTCACCCTTCCCCCCAGGCGATCCGGCGACCCTCCTCCTCGGATCAGCCTGTCCCCCAGTTACTCGAGACCACGACCAGCGCGCTGAGAGAGCAATTCGAGGCCGAGTTCGTCTGGACATGCCTGCGCATGCCGGGTGAGGCGAGCGTTCCCTTGTCGAGCGCGGGCCGTCTTCCGGTGGACTTCCCCGACAGCCCCATCGTGTGGGAGGGCGATCGCCCGCGCTTCCACGCGGAGCTGGCCGCAGAGGTGGTGGCCCACGGGACGGTCAACTTCCAGGCGGCGGTCTTCGACATCGTCCTCGGACGCCCCGGGCGCCCCTTCTCTCCGGCGGAGGGCTCGCGCTTCGAGGCCCTGCGCAAGCGCGCCCAGCGCGCCCTGGATCGGGCGAGCATCCTCCAGTGCGAGCAGGCCCTGCGCTACCAGGAGAGCCTCTTGCGGCGGCGCGAGGCAGCTCTTCGTCGGATGCAGGCCGAGCTCTTCTCACGCGAGCGCGTGCTGCGCGAGCTGACGCACGACCTCATCAACGACCTCACGCCCCTGACCTATGCGGCCGAGGAGCTGGCCGACCTGGGGGACGCCACGGACTCCATGCGGCTCATCCTGCTCATCGATCGGCAGTGCGTGCGCATGCGCCATCGTCTGCGGGCCGGGCTCACTCCGGCCTTTCCCCACTTGGCGCCCATCACGGAGCTGATCGACTGGCGCGTCGTCCTGGCCGATCTGGCTCAATCGTGGCGCTCGGCCTTCGAGCGCAAGGCGCAGTCGCTCTGCCTCTTGTTGCCGGAGCGGACGGTCATCGTCCGCGCTGCCGAGCGGGATCTCTTCTCCATCGCGAGCAACCTTTTGTCCAATGCCCAGAAGTACACGTCGAGCGGCGGACGCATCGAGGTCCGCCTCCAGCACCTGGGCGACGCGGCGGTCCTCGAGATTGGCGACACCGGCCGCGGGATGCACCCGGCCTTCATGGAGCGCCTCTGCCAGCCCGGGGCGCGCGAGCACACGGACGTCGAGGGCAGTGGCATCGGCCTGTACCAGATCCGGCAGCTCATCGAGTCCTTGGGCGGAACGCTCGCGTTCGAGAGCGAGCTCGGGATCGGGACGACCTGCCGCGTGCGGCTGCCCATCGCCATGGGCTGAGGGCACCCTCGACCTGACACCAGGGAGGGAGGACGTTGCGGGGTATGAAACAGTAGGTCAGGCGTCCCTGCCTGACTCTCGTCCAGAGTCAGGCAGGGACGCCTGACCCACCAGGACCCGCCGCAGAGGGCTGTCCAAACACCCTATAGCCAGGTTATCGACTCGGGTTGGGCGCCTGTAGCGAGGCGGTCGCCACCGTGCAAGCGTTGGGGCGGACGGTGAGCCCCGAGAAAATGGCCAAGTGCGGCCCGGCGTCGGTCAGCTCCTGCACCTGGGCCTCGTAGCCCGACCCGGCCGGCAGCCGGATGTCGGCCGTGGCCGAGAAGGGCTGGCTGAGGATGAAGCGGCCGTCCTGCACGATGTTCAGGGTGCGCTGGGCGGCTGGCGCCACCGGCGACAGAGAGAGGCGCAGGAGACCGTCCGTCGTCACCTGCAGGAGGGCCGTGGCCACCACGGCGGGATCCGCCACGGACTCGGCGGTCACGACGTAGGATCCCGCCTCAGCCCCCGGCTGAACCGCGACCACGCCCCCGGAGACGCCGAGGGCGCCCGGATGGGAGACGCGCCAGGTGACTCCCCGCTCGTCGACCGAGCCGTCGCTCAGGATCACCCGGGCCGTGAAGGTCCCGGCCGTCGCGAACCCGGCGAGGGCCTGACCGTCGGCGGCCGGCGCGTTGAGGGTGACGCTCTCGGGCGTCACGGTGACATAGCGCACCGACCGCGCGTCGGCTCCGCCCGTCTCCAGTCCGCCCGTCACGTCGCCCTGAGCGGGCGGGACGCTTGCCGAGGGCCGGGGTGTGGGGCGGCGGACGTCGCCGCCGTCGACGAGCTCGTCCGTCGGGCAACCGGCGAGGGCGACGGCCGTCAGCAAGGCGCAGAGGAAGAGGGGTAGGGGCTTATTCATGGGGATCTCCCGCCTCATGGCGTGACGGTGAAGGCGATCGCGCTATGGGTCCATGGGCCGATCGTCACCCGGATCGGGTAGCCGCCGGCCGGAACGCCCGCCGGCACGCGGAAGCGCAAGTAGCTGCCGTCCGCGGCGACCTCGGCGACGGTGCAGGCCTGGCCGTTGAGGCTCACGCCGACCTCCCCAACACTCGCGGGCAAGGCCTGGCCGTAGAGGGTGACGAGGGTGTTGCCGGGGCCCGTCGCGGGCACGGCGGCGGTGACGTTCCAGCCGTCCAGGCTCAGGCCCAGCCCCGGCCGCAGGCTCATGCCGGGTCCGGTCTGGCTCGAGGCCGCGCCGTCCGGCCGCTTGAAGACGGCGGCCACGGGGTCCAGGTCCTGGACGAGGGCCCGATCGACCAGCTCGTAGGCCCGGGCGAACTCGGCGGCGGAGAGGGCGCCGTTCTCCACGAAGGTGTCCGGCACGGCGATGCCGTCGGGGCTGGAGGGCGTGCCCATCTGGAGCCGGGCGAGCAGGTCGAGGTTCTGGGGACCCGTGAGCCCCTTGAGGTTGGAGAGGATGCAGAGGGCGGTGGTGCTGCGGCCGATCCGGATGCCCTCGCTCGTGAGCGTCTTCCACCCCTCGTCGGTGAAGGAGACGAGCGTGCGCACGCGGACCAGGCTAGCACCCGCCCGGTTGGGGCTGCCGCCCCCGGCGAGCCCCTTGGCGGCCTCGAGGAAGTAGGGTCCCGTCGCGGGCACGAACCCGCTGCCCGTGAAGCCCAGGTTGAAGCGCCCGTCGGCGGTCGTCAGCGTCGTGACGAGGGTGTTGCCCGTCGTGGGGTCGATGAGGGACACCGTGGCCCCGTTGGCCACCTCCGTGAGGCTCGCGGCGATCTGGCGCTCGGGATGGGTCTCCACCGATCCGACCAGGGGCGGCACCACGGGCACCGGAGAGAGGACGGCGCAGCCGCTCGTCAGGAGCAGCGGGAGCAGGAGCCGACTGGCGAGGCGCTTCATGGCTAGAACACCTTTCGGATCAGGTTGTTGATCGAGTCGGCGATGAAGAGCTCCCCGGGGCCCACGGCCACGCCGGTCGGCGTGTGCAGGGCCGTCGTGGAAGCGTCGCCGTCCCCGTTGTAGGCACCCGTCCCGGTGCCGACGATGGCGTAGGTCGTGTTGGCCGTCATGGTGCGGCCGTAGCGGCGGCCGCTGGTGCGGGGCACCATGTAGACCCGGTGGCTGCCGCCATCGGAGAAGTAGACGTTGCCGGTGCTGTCCAGGGCGACGCCGAGGGGCCCCGCCGCGGCGCCGGCGATGGTGTAGACGGCGTCCGCCGCCATGGCCCGGCCGAAGTAGGTCCCGGAGATCCTGGGGATCATGCGGACGGAGGGCGTGTCGTAGGTGATGGTGTAGTAGTAGCCCTCTTCGTCGTAGTCCGAGTATTCGTTGAGGCTGCTGGTGAAGTAGAGGTTGCCGTCCGCGTCCAGCGCGAGGCTCGACGGCCAGCTGAAGGCGGCGGAGCGCGCGGCCGCCCCGTCGCCGGGCCAGGTCACGCCCCCGGTGCCCGCGATGGTGTAGATGTTGTTGGCCGTCGCGGCCACGCCGAAGTAGGTGCCCGAGACCCTGGGCACCAGGCGCACGCGGTGGTTGCCCGCGTCGGTGACGTAGACGTTGCCGGCCCCGTCCAGGGCGAGGCCGCCCAGCGAGTAGAAGCTCGCGCCCGTGGCCGGGCCCCCGTCGCCCGCGAAGCCGGAGCCGCCGCTGCCCGCGATGATGTAGAGGCTGTTGGCCGCCATGGCCTTTCCGAAGTAGGTCCCCGCGGTGCGGGGGACCATGCGGATGCGGTTGTAGCTCGTGTCGGAGAGGTAGAGGTTGCCCGCGCCGTCCACTGCGAGGCCCGACATGTAGCCGAGCGGTGCGCTGGTGGCGAGCGTCCCGTCCGCCGCGTTCCCGGAGGTGCCGTTTCCGACCACCGTGTAGATGTTGTCGGCCGTCATGGCCCGGCCGAAGTAGGTGCCCGAGACCTTGGGGATCATGCGCACCCGGTAGTAGCTGCGATCCAGGAAGAAGACGTTGCCGTCCGCGTCGAGCGCCACGTGGGCGGGGCTGTTGAGCTTGGAGTTGGCGGCGGGCCCGCCGTCTCCCGTGTAGCTGCTCGGGGTCGTGCCGTTGCCCGCCAGCGTGTAGATGGCATTGGCGACCACGGGCTGGCCGTACAGGGCGGTGCTGCTCTTGGCGACCAAGCGCACGCGGTGGTTGGAGGCATCCGCGATGAAGAGGTTGCCCGTAGCATCGACGCCGAGGCCGCGCGGCGTCCGGAGGCTGGCGCTCGTGGCGGGGCCCCCGTCGCCGCCGAAGCCCGACGCGCCGGTGCCGGCCACGGTGTAGACCTTGTTGGCCGCCATGGCCCGGCCGTAGTAGGTGCCGTCCGCGCGCGGCACCATCCGGATCCGGTGGTTGCCCCCATCCGAGACGAGGAGGTGGCCCGCCGCATCGAGGGTGAAGAAGCACGGTCCCGAGAAGGCCGCCGCGGTGGCGGCGGTGCCATCCGCCGCGAGGCCGACGGCGCCGCTGCCCGCGACGGTGTAGAGGGTGTTGGCCGTCATGGCCTGCCCGAAGAAGGTCCCCGTCGTCTTGGGCAGCATGCGCACGCGTGGGCTGTAGTCCGTGTACCAGTAGTACTCGCCGTACTCGTCGTCCCACCCCTCGAACTGGTCGTAGGGGGTGTAGAAGAAGACGTTGCCCGCCGAGTCGACGGCGATGTCCAGGACCTCTCCGAAGGCGGAGGCGGTCGCCGCGAGGCCGTTGCCGTTGAAGGTGTCGCCCCCGTTGCCGGCGATGGCATAGATCCGGTTGGCCGTCATGGCCTTGCCGAACTGCGTGCCGTCGCTCACGGGCACCATGCGGACCCGGTTGTTGCTGCCGTCGGCGATGTAGAGGCTGCCCGCGGCATCCACGGCGACGGCGTTGGGGCCGGCGAGCGGTGCGCTGGTGGTGGGCGTCCCGTCGGCCGCGTTCCCGTAGCCGCCGTTGCCGACCACGGTGTAGATGTTGTTCGCGACCATGGCCTGGCCGAAGTAGGTCCCCGAGACCTTGGGGATCATGCGGATGCGGTAGTTGTACTTGTCCGCTACGTAGAGGTTACCCGCCCCGTCGAGCGCCAGCGCGCTCGGGAAGTAGAGCCGAGCGCCGATAGCGGGGCCCCCGTCGCCCGCGAACCCGGCCGTCGAGGTCCCGGCGATGACGGAGAAGGTGTCGTCCGGGGCGATGCGCAGGATCTGGTGCTGGCTGATGACGTAGGCATAGCCCGCGGCGTCCGCCGCCACGTCATGCGGGGTGTTGACGTACCACTCGGTGGCCGGGCGTCCCGCGATGGGCGTGTTGAGACCCGCGATCGTCAGCACGGTCGAGCCCCGGATGGTGAAGGTGGAGGCCGCCAGCATGACCAGGTTGCCCACCCGCAGGGTGAGAGGGCCCGTGGTGGCGGCGTCCGGGATGGTCACCGTGAGCTGGGTGCCGGTGGCATTGACCGTCACGCCGGTGGCCGGGACCCCGTTGAAGAAGACCTGGTTGTTGGCCGCCACGGCGTCGAAGCCGTTGCCGGAGAGGACGAGGGTGTCGCCCGTCTGGCCGCTCGGGCTGGAGAGGTCCGTGACGACCGGGCCGCGCTCGAAGCGCGTGTAGGCGCCCGTCACGGCGTTGCGCGCGATGACCCGCAGGGGGTCCTGGTTGGCGGTGAGCGCCGTGTTGACCAGGGCGTAGACGGAGGCGTACTCGCCGGCGGCAAGGTCGGGGGTGGCCGCGTAGGTCTCGGGAGGGCCGGAGTTGGGCGTGAGCTTGCCCATGAGGGCCTGCTGCTGGGTGGTCGTCAGCCCCTTGAGGCTTGCGACGACGCACAGGGCGGTGGTGCCGCGGGTGATCTGGATGGTCGGGCCCGTGAGGCTCGTCCAGCTGCCGTTCACCTTGCTGATGAGGGTCCGGATGCGGGCCGCGGAGGCCCCGGCCCGGTTGGGGCTGCCGCCCACGGAGAGGCCCTTGAGGGCCTCGAGCAGGTAGGGCCGATCGGCGGTCGGGGTCCAGCGCGCGAACGTCAGGGAGAAGCTGCCGTCCGGCCGGGTGAGGGTGGTGGTGACGGTGTTGCCGGTGGCGGGATCGATGAGGGAGACGGTGGCCGCCTGGGCCACCTCGGTGGTGGTCGCCTGGATGCCGAAGCCCTCGCCCCACCGGACCTGGCCCGCGAGGTCGGCGACGGGGCTCCGGAGGCCGACGAGCCCCGGAGGCCTCAGGCATCCCGAGAGGAGGCAGACCAAGGCTAACGCTAGCACGAGAATCGGGCGCATGGATCCCCCACCGAGAGGACGTAGCCTCGATCGGAACCGTGAAACCACCGCCAAACCGTGTCGGGGCGGTGGTTTCACGATAGAGGGGCAAGCAATCAGGAACTTCCGTAGTAACTACGGCAGAAAATGATAACCTTTGCGAATGACCTGTTTAGTGCCTTTAATGGCGCTATCAGGTCGTTTTCCTGTCAAGCTGGGCGTCCTGGCTCGCTTGCGGCAACACCTGGCGCAGGGCCTCCAGGAGGGTCTTGGTCTTGATGGCCTTCTCGAGGCAGAGCGTGTGGTCGGGGCGCAGGAGATCGCGGACCCGCTCCTCGGACTCCGCCGTCACGAAGATGACGGGGATGTCGGCCGTGCGCGGATCCTGGCGGATCTGCCGGCACAGGTCGTCGCCGTTCAGGAGGGGCAGGTTGATGTCGAGCACGATGGCGTCGGGCGGCTCGGCCGTGACGGCCTTGAGGGCCTCGAGGCCGTTACGCGCGATGCGCACCTCGTAGCCGGCGTCGTTGAGACGTCGGATCAGGAACTCGACGGTATCCGGATTGTCCTCGACCAGCAGGATTTCAGGCGGCATAGAGTCTCCAACGAAAACACCGGAAGCAAGTCAACTTGCTTCCGGTGATCTTATCAGGTCCCTCGCGAAAGGTTAAGCAATCTGGAGGGTGGTCTTGATCTTGGCGGTGGTCTCCGGGAGATCCTCGGTCTGGATCTGGCCCATGAGGAGGAGACGCACGTCGCGCTCGGGCACCTCGGACTCCAGGGAGAGCCGACGCACGTCGAGGCCGCGCTTGCCCATCTCGGCCATCATCTTGCGAACGAGGGGCTCGTAGCGCTCCTCGGGCGGGAAGATGGAGAGCATCTCGTCGGAGATCTTCTCCGCCGAGCTGCCGACCGTGAGGTAGCCACGCGCGATGAGCATCTTGCTGACCAGGAGGTTCATGAACACGTGCTCGATGGCGAGCGGGTTGCGCTCCGCCCAGTCCTGGACAGGGGCCAGATACTCGGCGAAGGTCTCGGGCGGAACCTCGAGCACCGCGGCGATCTTCTCGATCACCTCGGGGTTGCGGGGGAACGGCACGTCGCCCCGCAGGATCTCGTACATGTAGGTCCGGCTGATGTCCACCTGGTTGGCGAACTCCTGACGGCTGAGACCCAGCTCCTGCAAGCGGTTCCAGAGCTTGCGGGTGGACTCCGGAAGCACGCTGACGAGCTGCTGGTACTCCGGGAAGACCATCGGGTCAATCTGAGCGACCTCGGCGAACCGCTCGAGGGTTTCGCGCACGGTCGGGAACTTCACCTTGTTGTTGAAGATCCGGGACACGTACTCGTAGCTCAGGCCCGTTTCCTTGACGAAGGTCTTGCGGTTGACCCCCGCCACCTCGAGGCTACGCTTGAGGATATCGATCGACGCGCTGCGGGGACGGGAGCTGGTAGCCCCTTCCGTGCGGGTCGCCATGCGATTGAACGTACGGCTACGGTAAGTAATGGTCATCACCTGCTTTCTTAGGCATAGCGCCCTCGCGGTTTGCTGAGGGGCTTGACGAGTTGACTATAACACGCTGAAAGCTTCATTCCCGGCTTTATATCAAAAATTTAACATAAAAACGATAGAATCTGTCTAATTATGACTCGGCGTCAAGAGGTCATGGAGCAGTGGTCCGTCCGCAGGACCCTTCGGCGATCCGCTAAAATGGTAGACAGTGGAACTCAGGGGTTGGTTCCCTCGTCATGAGGGAGACCCACGCTGAGAGAGGAGAACGTATGCGTCGCTGGTGGACGTCGCTGGCCCTGGCCGGCATGGTGGCGGTGACTCCCGGATGCGCCCAGATCCTGCTGGGCGGTTTGGTGGCAGGGCAGGCCCTGACGCCGATCACGGATGAGCAGGAGATCGCCATCGGGCAGTCGGCCGCACAGGAGGTGCTGGCGGATCCCAAGACTCCGGCCTATACCAACACGCAGGTCACGAGCTACGTGCAGTCGGTGGGGTCGACGGTCGCCCAGCGCTCGGATCGGCCCGGGCTTCCCTATCGGTTCCATGTGATCGCCTCGAGCGAGCTGAACGCGTTCGCGTTGCCGGGCGGGCAGATCTTCGTGACGACGGCGGCCCTGAAGGCCATGCAGAACGAGGCGGAGCTCGCCGGCGTGCTGGCCCACGAGGTGACGCACGTGGCGCACCGCCACGGCATCGACCAGCTCCGGCGGGCGATGCTGGCGCAGGGGATCGCGATCGCCGCGTTGGGCAGCACGCCCGCCCTGGCGCAGCAGGCGGGCAAGATCGCCCTGGACCTGGTGCTCAAGGGGTACAGCCGCACGGCGGAGGACGATGCGGATCGCTACGGGGCGATCTTCTCGAACGCGGCGAGCTACAACCCGTCGGGGCTGCCCAGCTTCCTCAACACGCTGGCGACGACCCTGGGCGATACCCCCAAGGCGTTCGAGCCGCTGAGCGACCACCCCATCATCTCGGAGCGGGTGAAGCGGATCGAGCAGGTGATCGCCGAGCAGCGGCTGAGCGCGGCGCAGGTGAACGCGGAGACGTTCCTCAGCCAGACGCAGCCGGTGCGGTAATCGACTTCAAGCGCCCCGCGGGAAAACCCGCGGGGCGCTTTTCTTAAAGGAACCGTTCGCCCCTTCGACAGGCTCAGGACAGGCTTTCGACCAGGCTCAAGACGAACGGGATTTGTTGAGGGGGCACGCTGAGGGGCGTGCTCTCTTCGTCTGCATGCACGGGTGGAACCGTTCGCACTTCGAGTGCCTCAGTGTGAACGGATGGTCGTTGACCTCAAGGGGTGCCTACTCAGGCCTTAGAGACGCCACTCGAGTCACCCACAACAAACCCGTTCACCTTGAGGCTCTCGAAAGGCGAACGGTTCCGCACGTGCATGATCCCTCCGTGAGTACGGATGGCGTTACGGCACGATCATCGCGCTGCCGAACAGCCCGAACGTGTGCTTGAACTCGAAGTTCCAGGACCGGGGCGCGTCGGACTGCAGATCGTAGTAGACCGTCCCCCACGGCCGGAGCGTCGCCGGCAGGCTCTTGGGGAAGCTGGCCAGCGGCGTGGGACGGATGCCGCTCAGGGTGACGGCCCCGTAGGTCCCGCGCAGGTTGATGTCCGCGCCGTAGCTGAAACGCTTGTCGTTGAGCGTCGTCACCCCGCTCGCGGCGTTGGTGATCGCCCAGTCCGCGAACACGTCCTGGAAGTTGGTCCCGCGCTTCATCAGGGCGCCGTTCACGGCGTCCATGCCCACGTCCGGGTAGGCCTGGATGTCCGCGATGATCCCCGGCCCGAAGCGATCGTACAGGTAGCGCGTGAACAGGTAGCTCAGCCCGTACGAGAAGCCATGCGGGTTGTTGAACCAGTCCGTCAGCGAGTAGGCCGCCGGATCCTCCTGGAAGCTCCGGATGTCCTTGGCGATCTCCTCGTTACCCGCCCTCAGGCCGTAGCCGCAGAGGTCCATGGCGAGCATCGCCCAGCCCTCGTCCAGCCAGGCGTCCTCGGGGATGTTGCGGTTCCGCGAGAGCACCTTCTGGTTGAAGACGCACAGGTGCGCGAATTCATGGGCGAGCGTCCCGAAGGTCGTGTAGGACTGCTGCTGGAAGATGCGGCTCGTGAGGAAGATGACCTTCTTCTGGTTGGAGTGGTAGCGGGGGCTCGACGCCACCGTGGTGGCCGCGAGCATGTCGCGGCTCCAGAAGTAGCCCATCAGGCCCTTGTCCTGGCCGAAGTTGTCCACCGCGGGCGAGAGCACGACGTAGACCCGGGACTCGCCCGTCAGGTCCGTGCGCGGCTCGGCGCCGATGGAGCTTGTGACCGTCGGGTAGATGCGCTGCTCGAAGGCGTCCGCCAGGCGCTGGAGCTGGTCGGCGCTGATGTCGGAGCCGCCCTCGGTGTCCACGTAGAAGTAGGCATGGGGCGTGGTCAGGCGCAGGGTCGTCGCGCGCAGGCGATCGCCGTTCAGCGTCGAGTCGCCCGTGTTGACCCAGAAGCTGAGCGAGCTCTCCCCGCCCTGCACCCGGCGGGTGGCGGGCGGACGATCGAGGGCCCCCGGCTCGCGCAACAGCTGGGCGTCCGAGGCCCGGAAGCGGGACTCGCTCGGGGCATGGGGGTGGGACTGGATGCGGAACTGGAAGCTCGGAGCACTGGATGCGGAGGCCGAGACCGCGAACAGGAGGTGCTGGGCCGTGCCCAGGTCGAGCATGGACGGGTTGCCCGGGGGCAGGAAGAATTGGCGGATGGCGCCACCGGCGGCCGTGCTGGTCTTGGGGGCCCCCGTGGCGGACGTCGGCAGCCACGAGCAGCCATGGCCGAGGGCCACAGCAAGGATGACTAGCGGCAGAACAGATCGGGCCCGCATAGGGTTATTATGCCTCGCACAAGCAACTTCGTCACCGGAGAACGAGGCATGAAGGGAGGCGCCCCTTAGGATTGGGGTTCTTAGTGGAAGGAGGCCCGCCCATGAAGGTGCTCGGCGTCAACACCCGCGACCTGATCCTCGCCTTTGTGCTCGGACGATTCGTCAAGAAGTCGCGCATCGCCTCTCCCATGGTCATCGGCACCAACCTGGGCCTGGGCCTCGTCGCCCTGTACTGGTTGGCCAAGCGCCGGGCACCGGCGCGCCTGCCCGTCGAGGGCCGGGCGCGGATCTACGCGTTCTTGCGCGAGCAGGGCGTCCGCCGCTAGCCTGGGGCTCCAAACCGCGCAGCCCTTCCCCGCCGGGGAAGGGCTGCGGCGCGTGAGGGGCGCCTAGCGGAGGGCGGCCGTGGCCGTCCCGCCCGTGATGGCCTGGAAGCCCGCCGAGACCTGGGTGCTCTTGTTCTTCACCTTGTCGAACGACGCGAGCGCCTGGCCCGAGACCGTGAGGTCGGGGATGTCGGCGGTGTCCATGTTGGCGGAGACGGTGTCCTCCAGGCTGTCCACGTCGGCCTGCACCAGAGCGTCGAGCTTCTCGGCGGTGAGCGAGGCCTTGAGCTTCTCGGCGACCACCGTCGAGGCGGTGTTGAGGTCGCGGATGGCGCTCACGCCGCCGGGCTTGATGAGGGCCGACAGCGTCATGGTGCCGCCGTTCTTGGCCTTGGCGGTCGCGACCAACAGGACCGTCCGGCCGCTGGGCAGACCCTTGATCTCGAAGCTGCCGTTGGTGCTCGTCTTGACCGTGGCCGCCCCGACGACGGGCGATCCCGCGCTGGTGTAGGCCTTGACCTCGGCGCCCGACACGGCCGTCTCGCCGGCCAGCGTGCCGGAGGTGCGGTAGGCGCCGTTCGCGAAGATCGCGGCCGTCTGGGTCTCGGGGGCCTTGAGCGTTCCGGTGACGGTGGCACCCCCCCCCAGGCTGCCGATGAGGGAGTCGCAGCCGGCGAGCATGGTGGCCACGGCCGTGAGGGCGAGGAGCTGGGAACGCATGGGACCTCCTATCGAGTGGTCGTCAGGGACAGAGACTGGAGCCAAGAATCGAGGATACGTCGATCATATCGGGCATCGAGCGCTTTGAACAGGGCGCGCGCCCTGAGCGCCGCAGCGGCGGCATGCGTGTGCTGGCGATCGCGGTAGAGCGCATGCGCCAGCTGGACCCAGGCGCGACCCAGCTCCAGCTGGTTGCCGGCGTCCTTGAGCACGGCGATCCCCTTGCTGATCCAGGCGAGCGCCTGCTTGGGCTGCCCCATCCGGGAGTAGACGCTGCCCGCGAGCGCGTAGAGGGCCCCGCGCTGGACCTCGCTCTTGGTCACCTTCACGAGCTTGAGGCCCTTGACCACGCTCTGCCACGCCTCCTGGGGCCGATCCTGGGCCAGGTGCGCCTGGGCGAGGAGCTGGTAGGCCTGGGGCAGGATCTCGAGGTTGCGGAGGCCTTCGAGCGCCCGGATGCCCTCCGAGAGGTAGGTGACGGCCTCGGAGTGGCGGCCGAGCTTGGTGCAGACCTCGCCCCGGTTGCAGAGGGCGAGCGCCATGCGCGAGGCGAAGCCGATCCGGCGGCTGATGGCCGCGGAGGCCTCGAAGTGGGTCTCGGCCTCGGCGAGCATGTCCTTCTCGAGCAGGATGGCGCCCAGGTTGTTGTGGCCCATGGCGATCCAGCTCTGGTCGCCCACCCGCGCGAAGGCCTCGATGGCCCGCTGCAGGTAGGCCTTGGAGGCGTCGAAGTCGCCCAGCTCGTAGTGCACGTGGCTCAGGTTGTTGCACGACGACCCGACGCCGAGCGTGTCCTCGATGGCCTCGCGCAGCTCGAGGGCCGCCTGGTGGTGACCCTGGGCCTCCTGGAACTTGCCGAGCCGGCTCAGGGCCAGGCCCGTCACGGAGTGGCAGAAGGCCAGGTCCTTGCGGGCATCGGGCGCCTTGAGCCAGGGCATGGCCTCGCGGCAGCGCTCGATGGCGCTGTCGAACTGGCCGAGGCCGTACTCGGCGTAGGCGATCGCGCCCAAGAGTCCCGCGCGCAGGCTCTCGGAGCCCTGGGGCAGCTCGGAGAGGCTCGTGCGGTAGGCCGAGATGGCCTCCTCGTAGGCCCCGAGGCGCTCGTGCACCGCGCCGATCCGGCGCCGGACGGCGGCCCTTTCGAGGGGATCCAGGGTGCTGTCCAGGGCCTTCTTCAAGTGGACGAGGGCCTCGGCGTACTCGCCGACGGTGGTCTCCACCTCGCCGAGCACCAGCATGAGCTGCGAGAGGCCGGGTTCTGCGGGCTCCTTGAGGGTCTCGCGCAGGGCGAGGGCTTCGAGCAGGTTCGCCTTGGCCTGGGCGTTGTCGAAGGAGCGCTGGGCATGCAGCGCCGCCAGGTGCAGGTATTTGAGCGCGCGGGCGGGGTCCGAGGCCTCCCGGAAGTGGTAGGCGAGGACCTGGGCCTGCTCGAACGGCTGATAGGCCGCCTTCTCCTCGAGCAGCAGGCCTGCGCGGCGGTGCAGCTCGCGGCGCAGCTTGACCAGGAGCCCCTGGTAGGCGACTTCCTGGATGAGGGCCTGGTGGAAGGTGTATTGCCCCGGGTGCCGCGGCCGGTGATGCACCAGCTCGGCCTCGACCAGCTCCGCGAGGGCGGTGCCCACCTCGGCCTGGCAGACCTCCGAGAGCAGGCTCCGCGAGAACTCGCGGCCGAGCACCGAGGCCACCTGGATGGCCTGGCGGGCCTGCGGGCCGAGACGGTCGATGCGGGCGGCGACCACCCCCTGGATGCTGCCCGGCAGCGCGAGGTCAGTCCGCGTGGGGTCCAGACGCCAGGTCGAGCCTTCCTTGAGGAGGAAGCCCGAGTCCGTCAGGGAGCGGATGAGCTCGCAGAGGTAAAACGGGTTGCCCTCGGCCTTCTGGAGGGCCTCGGTCAACAGGCGGCGGAAGCCCTCCTCGGAGACGGGGCCCTTGAGCTCCAGGAACGAGCGGATGAGCGCCTGCCCGTCCTCGCTGGAGAGCGGACGGATGCGCAGGCGCGTGGTGGCGAGCGCGGACTCGTCGGGCAGCACGCCCTCGCCCTCCGGGCGGTACTGGGCGAGGATCATGACCGGCGGGCGATCGCCCGGCAGCCCCATGGACCGGATCAAGGAGGCGAGCCAGGCGCGCGAGGCGTCGTCCGCCCACTGCAGGTCGTTGAGGGAGAGGAGCAGCGGCTCAGCGTCCGGCTGCAGCAGGAAGCCCGCGAGCGTCAGGGTCGCGAGGCTCTGCAGCGTCTCGGGGGCGAGCAGCTTCAATTCGGCCGAGCGCACGGGCAGCCCCAGGAAGTAGCCGAGCAGCTCCGCGTCGCGCGCGGGCATGGCGCTACCCTGCGCCTCGCACCAGGTGGTCAGGCGGGCGTGGTCGAGGGCCGTCTCGGTGGGCCCCACCATGTCGGAGACCAGGCTGGAGACGAGCGCGTGGCTGACCTCCTTCTGGTAGGAGAGGCAGCGGGCCCTCAGGACGCGCACTCCCTTGGCGAGGGCATGGCGGTGGACGAACTCGCGGGCGAGGCGGCTCTTGCCGATGCCGGCTTCGCCGACGAGCACGGCGAGCTGCGGCGTGCCCGCCAGCGCCGCGTCCAGGGCCAGATCCAGCTTGAGGAGCTCGACCTCGCGGCCGACAAAGGCGGGGCGCTCCTGGAAGGTGAGCTGCTCGGGGCCCCGGGGCTGCCGCGGCTCGAAGACCCGGATGGCGCGCGAGCGGCCGGGCACCACGACCGGGTCGAGCTCGACGAAGTCCCAGCAGTGCCGGGTGAGCCGGTAGGTCTCGTCGGAGACGAGGATGCCGCCCGGCCGGGCGGCGGCCTCCATCTTGGAGGCGAGGTTGACGGCGTCTCCGAGCACCGTGTAGTCGCGCTTCTGGGCGCCGCCGACGGCTCCTGCGACCACCAGGCCCGTGTTGAGGCCCACCCGCACCTTGAGGCGGATGCCCGTCTTCTGCTCGAGGTTGCTGGCGAACTCCCGGGCGGCCTCCTGCATCTCCCAGGCCGCGGCGAGGGCGCGCTCGGGATCGTCCTCGTGGGCCACGGGCGCTCCGAACAGGGCCATGATGGCGTCGCCGATGTACTTGTCGACCACGCCCCCGTACTTGTAGATGGGGCGGGTGAGCACGGTGAAGAAGCGGTTGACGATGGCCGTGACGGCCTCGGGGTCGAGCTTCTCGCTCATGGCCGTGAAGCCCGAGACGTCCGTGAACAGGACGGTGACCACCCGGCGATCGCCCGGGCCCTGCGCCTGGGCCATGGGCACGCCGCAGGCCTCGCAGTAGAGCGAGCCCGCCGGGTTGTCGTGGCGGCAGCCGGGACAGCTCGCGGCGAGCTTGGAGCCGCAGTTGCCGCAGAAGCGCGTGCCGGGGGAGACGGGGGCTTGGCAGGATGGGCAGTTCAAGCGGCGGAGATCCTTCCGGGGGATCTGGGGTCGGGGATCCGGAGGTCGGCCCGATCGTCGGCGGATGGCGACGATTGCCCGTCCATTATACCGGATCTCCGGGCGAGCGATCGCGCAAGCCCGCTCCGGAAGCCGCCCTCTGGCCCTCCGATCCGTCCGCGGGGGATGGCGGGCGGAGGCCCCGGAAACTTGACTGTTAAATTATGTGGCCCTTATCATTCGTTTGCAAAGTTTTGAAACACTTTTTCCCTCCCGTTTCGAGAAAGGAACCGATCGTGATGCAGCGCGCCACTCGTATCCTGCCGATCGCCCTCGCCGTGGCCGTGAGTCTCGCTCCGGCCGCTCTCGCCAAGCAAGGCGGTGGCGGAGGCGGCACCACGGCAACCAAGCAACAGATGTCCGGCATGCACCACATGATGCCCGGCGGGATCTCGCTCCGCGGCCAGATGGGCCACGCCTACGCCGAGGCCGTCAACGCCCAGGAGTCGGTGGCGCTCGGCATGAACGACATGGCCGCCAACCACCTCTCCAACGTCGAGTTGGTGGTGGCCCACATCGAGGAGCAGATGGCCGGTGGGGGCGGCGCCGCCCAGGGCCAGATGCTCACTGCCCAGATGCGCCAGCAGCTCTCGGCCATTCGCCAGGACGCCGCCAACCTGCGCGGCAACCTGGGCGATCGCGCCACCGCGACCAAGGGCACCGGCCAGCTGGTCTCTCGCTTCGTGACCTTCTACAACACCATGGCCGCCATGCCCGCGGGCGGCGGCGGGGGCATGGCCATGCACTCCATGAAGTCCCCCACGGAGCTCATGGGTCACGCGACCAAGGCGGCGGCCGAGACCCAGGCCTCCGTCGCGGCCAAGGACTGGACCTCGGCCAACCTGCATGCCCGCGAGCTGGTGGCCAGCCTCGAGCAGGCCGAGACGTCCGCCCGCATGGTCGGCCTCAAGGCCAACAGCGCCGAGATGCAGCACCTCACGAGCATGAAGAACGATGCCCGCAAGCTCATGGCCGGCATCGACTCCAAGTCCAAGGACGCCGCCAAGCAGGCGGGCGTCCTGGTGACCCGCCTCGGCACCGAGGTCGCGCACGTGGCGGACGCCATGCAGGGCGGCGGCGCCGGCATGCCGCAGCAGCAGATGGAGCGGTAGGACCGCCTCCAGCACCACAGGGCCGGGGGGAGCGGGACGACCGCTCCCCCCGGCCCTTTACGTGGGTTGGCTCTTTGCCTAGACTGGAGATCCTGCCCTCTCTGACCGTCTGGAGCCACCATCTTGAACCAAGCGCAAATCGCCGAACGCCTCGAAGCGATCGCCACCCTCATGGAGCTGAAGGGCGAGAACCCCTTCAAGATCCGGGCCTTCTCCTCCGGGGCCCGCCTCGTCGAGACCCTGGACGCGGACCTCGCGGATCTGGTCGCCCAGGGCACGCTGCGGTCCATCAAGGGCATCGGCCCGGGCCTCGCCGACGTCATCACGGAGCTCGTCACCACCGGCAAGTCCACCGCCTACGACGAGCTCAAGGCCGCGATCCCCGACGGCCTCATCGAGATGACGGGCATCCCGGGGCTCGGCCCCAAGAAGATCAAGGCCATCCACGAGGGCCTGGGCATCACGACGGTGGGCGAGCTCGAGTACGCCTGCAACGAGAACCGGCTCGCGGGCCTCGCGGGCTTCGGCGCCAAGACCCAGGAGAAGATCCTCGCGGGCATCGCCCTCATGAAGGCGAGCCGCGGCAAGTTCCTCTGCTCGGAGGCCCTCGGGGCGGCCGAGGATCTGCTGGCGGCCCTCCAGGGCCACCCGGCGGTGGTGCGCTCGGCGATCGCAGGCTCCCTGCGCCGGGCCAAGGAGGTGGTCAAGGACGCGGACCTCATCGCCTCCAGCGACGATCCCGAGGCCGTCATGGCCTTCTTCGTCTCCCTGCCCCAGGTCCAGGAGATCGTCTCGCACGGCCCCACCAAGAGCTCGGTGCGGCTGGAGAACGGCCTGTCGGTGGACCTGCGGGTGGTCTCGGACGCGGACTACCCCTTCACCCTGCATCACTTCACGGGCAGCAAGGAGCACAACACGCTCATGCGCCAACGCGCGCTCGCCCGCGGCCTCAAGCTCAACGAGTACGGCCTGTGGCGGGGCGAGGAGCGACTCGCGTGCGCGGACGAGGCGGCCATCTTCCAGGCCCTGGATCTGGCGTACGTCCCGCCCGAGCTGCGCGAGGGCATGGGCGAGCTCGAGCTCGCCGCGAGCGGGCTGGTGCCCGAGCTCGTCACGCAGGCGGACCTGCAGGGCATCTTCCACGTGCACACCACCTTCTCGGACGGGGCGGGCACGCTGGAGCAGATGGTCAAGGGCGCCCAGGCCCTGGGTTACCGGTACATCGGCATTTCGGACCACTCGCAGGCGGCGGCCTACGCCCAGGGCCTCACGCCCGAGCGGATCGCCGAGCAGCATGCCGAGATCGATCGGCTCAACCAAGAGCTGTCGGGGATTCGCATCCTCAAGGGCATCGAGGCGGACATCCTGTCGGACGGGGCGGTGGACTACGACCCGGAGGTCCTCAAGACCTTCGACTTCGTCATCGCGAGCATCCACTCGCGCTTCGGCATGGACAAGGACGCCATGACCGAGCGGATCGTGCGGGCCATCCGGAACCCCTACGTCACGATCCTCGGGCACATGACCGGCCGGCTCCTCTTGTCACGCGAGCCGTACGAGCTTGATCTCGAGACGATCTTCCGGGAAGCGGCCGAGCATGGGGTCGCCATCGAGCTGAACGCGAACCCGCACCGCCTGGACATCGACTGGCGGTACCTGCGCCGGGCGCTGGAGCTCGGCGTGACGATCGCGATCAACCCGGATGCCCACTCGGTCGCGGGCCTGCAGCACGTGCGCTACGGCGTGGGCATCGCGCGCAAGGGCGGCGTGCCGGCAGAGCGCGTGCTCAACGGCCTCGAGCTCGAGGCGCTGAAGGAGCGGCTGGCAGCCCGACGGGAGAGGGCGCTGACGGGAGCTCAGTAGCCCGCGATCTCGCGCTCGAAGCTCGCGACCTCGCCGCAAGCGGGGCAGACCCAGACCTCGCGGACGACGTTGGCCTCGCTGAGCCAGATCTCCCGGTCCTCGTGCATCCGACCCTGGCAGTTCCGGCATTTCATGGGCGCCTCCTTCTGACGATAGGGTTGGCGGGGGAAGTCTAGCACGGGACCCGGGACGGGAATAGGTCATGATGTCCAAACTTCTGGGAGGAGAGGCCATTTCGGTGGAGTTTCGCGAGCTGAAGCCGCATGAGGCGCCTGCCTTGCAGGCGGTCTACGAGACGGTGCCGGCCTACTATGCCTTGTTCGGCGGCCTGCGCACGGACGAGGCCTATAAGGCTCTGACGGAGTCGCCGGGGGTGGGCGACTCGCACCATGCGTGGGGCCTCTTCGAAGGGGGCGAGCTCATCGGGCACCTGGACTTCGTCCTCGGCTACCCCGAGTCCACCACGGCGTACCTGGGGCTGTTGCTGGTGCGGGGCGATCGCCACGGCCGCGGCCTGGGCCGGGCGGCCTTCGAGCAGTGGCTGGCGTGGGTCATGGCGGGGCCGTTCCGGCGGGTGCGGCTCGGGATCGTGGAGGGCAACGAGTCGGCCTTCGTCTTCTGGGAGCGGGTCGGCTGTCGGCCCACCGGGGAGCGCAAAGCGCTCACGATCAACGACCGGCCGGTGTGGGTGCAGATCTGGGAACTCGCGTTCTAGGGGGCGAACGTTCCTTCAGGGCATGACGCATCGTGCAGCCTGCCCTTCACCCCAGGGATAGGAGCCCGCCTCGCGTTGTCCCGGCCGCCACCCGGAGCTATCCTCCCCAGTGAAATGCGAGGAGGGACGCCATGGCAGACGTTCGGAAGATCCAGGGATTCGATCCGGCACACCTCGAGCGCGAGGTAGACGAGGAGCAAGGCGAGCTGGGCACCGCCGAGCGCATCATCAGTCGTCCCGATAGCGAGGGCGCGGAGCTGGTGGACGCGGTCGAGTCCCACGCCGAACCGCCGGCAGCCGATCGCGGCTACCGCAACCTCAACGAGTAAGATCCCCTGCCGAGGGAGACAGCGCCGGAGGGGCCGTCAGGCCCCTCCGGCCGTTAGCATCCGCCCGCGAGCTCCAGCACCTTCATGGTCGTGCGCCAGTTGCGCCAGGTGTTCAACGCCTTCATCAGCCGCTTCAGGTCGGCATCCGTCGCCTTGAAGTCCCGGATCCCGTTCGGGCAATACAGGTAGACCGTCCGCCCCACCACCGTGAACCGCTCGTCGGGCGCCAGCTCCGGAGCCACCTGCCGGATGCCCGTGTCACCCGGCGCCTCCGCGAGGAACACCGCATGCAGCGCCTCCGGCTCGGCCCCCTCCGCCAGAAACGGGTTGCCCGCCACGACCGCCGCCAGCTCGTCACGGGTGAGCACGATGACCGGGACCTTCAGGCCCGTCTCCTCCAGGATGCCCCGCGTCAGCCGCTCCCCGAAGCCCTCGGCCTCGCCCGACTCGAAGACCACGTTGCCGCTCTGGATGTAGGTCCGGACGTTCGTGCCCCCCGCAGCCGAAACGATCCCGGAGAGCGTGGCCATGGGCAGCTTGTTCTTGCCGCCCACGTTGATGCCGCGGAGCAGAGCGATGTAGGTGTCGGACAAGGGGCTTCCTTTCGGGGACATGACAAAAGCCCCCTTCCCGCCGGGAAGGGGGCTTGCGGTATCTAGCGGGAGCCGGTCGGGACCAGGACGATGCCCTGCTTGGGCTTCATCTTGAGGGCCACGTGACCGCCCTGGACCTTGTAGCCCTGACCCGTCAGGGGATCCTTGAGGCTCGTGCCGTCAGGATAGACCGAGGCCAGGTCCAGGTTCCACTCGCGGTTCGCGTTGCTGTTGTTCAGCATCACCGCGACCTTGCCCTTGTTGTCCTCGCGGACGTAGGCGAAGAGCTCCAGGTCGTTGTGCTTGCGGATGCCGCGGAAGGTGCCCGTGCGCAGGGCCGAGATCGAGTTGCGCAGGCCGATCATCGTCTTGTAGTGCCGGTGCAGGTCCATGTTGTGGCGCGAGGTGTCCGTGGGGAAGCACTGGCGGTTGTCGGGGTCCTTGGCGCCGGTCATGCCGATCTCGTCGCCGTAGTAGACCACCGGCGCGCCGGGATAGGTCATCTGGAAGGTGACGGCCAGCTTGAGCTTGTTCATGTCGCCGCCGACGATCGAGCTGAAGCGCTCCACGTCGTGCGAGCTCATGATGTTGAACTGCGCGTAGGTGATCTCGGAGTCGTACTTGTTGCGCAGCCCATTGATCCAGTTCTCGAACTGGTCCACGTTCAGATGCGGCACGTTGCCGTGGCTACCCGAGTAACCGCCGTTGAAGAAGCCCATCATGGCGTTGCGCAGGGGGTAGTTCATGACCGAGTCGAACTGGTCGCCCTGCAGCCAGCGATCGGCCTCGGTCCAGATCTCGCCCGTGATGTAGGCGTTCGGGTTGATGGCCTTGGCGCGCCGGCGGAACTCGCGCCAGAAGTCGTCGTTGTCGATCTCGTTGGGCACGTCCAGGCGCCAGCCGTCCACGCCCTGCTTGAGCCAGTACTCCTCGACGTCGTAGATGTACTTCTGGACCTCGGGGTTCGTGGCGGCCTTCCACTGGGGCAGCGTGCCGAAACCCCACCAGGCGTTGTAGTTGGGCTTGGGCGAGTGGACGATGGGGAAGCCGTAGATGGTGTACCAGTTCCAGTACGGCGACTTCTGGCCTTTCTCCTTGCAGTCCTGGAAGAAGATGTGGTCGTCGCCGGTGTGGTTGAACACGCCGTCGAGGATCACCTTGATGCCCATGCTGTGGGCGGTGGCGAGGAACTTCTTGAAGGCCGCGTCCCCGCCGAAGGCCGGGTCGACGTGCATGTAGTCGGCCGTGTTGTACTTGTGGTTGCTGCTGGCCTTGAAGATGGGGTTGAAGTAGACGGCCGTGATGCCCAGATCCTTGAGGTAGGGCAGCTTCTGGGTCGCGCCCTCGAGGTCGCCGCCCATGAAGTTGTCATAGGTCGGCTTGGAGCCCCATGCCTCGACGCCCTTGGGGTCGTTGCCGCGGTTGCCGTTGGCGAAGCGCTCCGGGAAGATCTGGTAGAAGACGGCGTTCTTCGCCCAATCGGGCGTCTGGGCCTTGCCGCGCTTGCCGCTGGCGTTTACGCCCTGGTCCGAACCCGCGAGGCCCTGCGGCATGAGACCGCAGCCGGAGAGCAGAACCACACCGGCGAGAACCGAACCCCAGATCGACTTGCGCATCTTTGCTTCCTCGATAGGCAGACGGGCGGCAAGGCCCCTCTGCAATGAGGGGCCGCATTGATTTTAAGCTACTCGGGCCGAGTTTTAAAAGTAGCTTAAGAACATTATCGAGGGATTAAAGCAAAACTTGCTAGGGAAGGCTCCACTTTCCCTTGAGGTCGTAAACGTAGTCGCCGCGCGAGACGACCTGGTCTCCGTGGAACACGGCGTAGTCGTAGGGGCCCACGGGCAGGGTGAAGATGCCCTGGATGCCCGAGTCCTCGCTGCTCGTGAGGATCTGCATGGGGAGCTTGGGGTTGTAGGGGTTGGGGAAGGCCGTCACCACGCGCAGGTTGCTGCCGAGGAACTGCTTGCCACCCAGGGAGATGTTGTTCTTGGAGACTTTTAACGGGATGTACTTGATGAGAGCCGCCAGGAACGGGTTGGACCAGGGCGTGCCCAGGATGATGTACGCGGTCTCGGCCGGGTTGAGGCGGGCGGCCTCCTCGGGGCTCACGACCACGGCGTCCTTGCGATAGCGCTTCTTGAAGGTCTCCTTGACGGACTTGACGTAGGTCGCCATGGCCGCCTTGAGCTTGGGATCGGTGGGCGTGGGCTGCACGATGACCGTACTTGCCAGGTAGCGCTTGTCGTAGGCCCGGCTGAGGGGACCCTGGAAGGAGCTGTTGCGCTTGGCCACGTCCTGGTCGGCGCCGGTGTCCTTGAGGTACGAGAGCCGCGCCACGATGTTCGGGACGAACGTCTCCATGGACGAGTAACCGGTCCGGTTGGACTCGTACTCCGACAGCTGGTCGAACATGCCGCGGATGTAGGCGAAGCCCGCGCGCTCGTTGGAGCGAAGGGCGATCTGCGCCTCCTTGCCCTGGCCGTCCTCCTGCAAGAAGCGCGCGTCCACGGCCCGCGTGAGGTGCTCGTCGAAGGCCTCCTGCCAGCTGCCCGCCCCGTAGGTCTTCATGTCCTCGCGGATGGGATTCATGAGCCCCTCGCTCTGGCTGAGATCGAGCGCGAACTTGGCGCCCAGCGGAGCGACGAAGGCGCGACCCAGGCCGAGGCGGACCGCCCGGGAGAAGTCCAGCGAGGACTCCTTGAAATCGGGGAGCTTGTCCTTGGTCATGCCCTCGGCGCGCACCACCACCGTGGGGCTGCCGGGCTCGGAGGCGATCGCCGCCGAGTACCCGATCTTGGGCGCCAAGGGGGCCAGGAGGACCTGGTAGCGATCGAAGCCGGTGCCGAAGTAGCCCTCGAGGCGTCCGGCGGGGTTCGCCTGCGAGAGGGCACCCGAGACCTGGCCCTCGAGCTTGGCGTAGTAGGCGGTACGGGCCTGGAAGAAGGCCATGAAGGAGGTGTCGGTCGCGAACTGGCCCATGAGGCTCAAGAGGCGCTCGGACTGCTCGGTGCCGCCGAGGTCGCTGGCGAGGTCCATGGTCAGGGCGCCCGTGCCCGTGAGGTCGGGGGTGAGCAAGAGCGAGAGGCGCAAGAGGGCGGCCATGTCGCCCTGCTCGCTGCCGAGCCACTCGTTGATCCCCACCACGGCCGGATGGCGCGCATGCTTCGAGAAGGTGGTCTGGGCCTCGGCGGCATAGGCCGAGGCGGCAAGCTCCCCGTTGTCCTTGGCCCAGGTCGTGAGCGCGATCAGGGTCGAGGCGAGCTCGATGCGGGGATCGACGCGGACCTCGATCGCCTTGAGCGGAGCATCGGCGGCGAGCGCCGGGACCTGGAAGGTGAGCAAGGCGGCGGCCAGGCTAGCGGCCACCCAACGCCGGGCTTTCACGGAACGACCTCCTTGGAGCGTAGGGCCACGGGCACGATTATCGAGTGCCCTAGCCAACTTACCCCAATCCAGTCGGCTTGATAGGTTAGTTCGCGGCCAGGGGGGCGGGAAGCACGCGCTGGAGGAAGGCGTTCCAGCGCTCGCGCTTGGCGTGGCGCTTCTCGGCGATCTCCATGGCGACCGTATAGAAGTTGCGCGGGCACCACTGGCGCTCGGCGAGGATGTCGACGAGCTCGCCGCCTTCCTTCTCCTGGATGGCGAGGGCCTCCTCGAAGTGCTCGGGCGTCAGGTGGCCCAGCTCGACGAGCACGCGCCCGACCGGCTGGTCGTGGTGAACCTCGCGCAGCACGGTGTGCAGGCTGGCGAAGGAGATGAAGCCGAACATCAGGAGGGCGTCGGTCAGGCGCAGGGTGGGCTGCTCCATGTGGAGGCGCAGGGCGGAGGCGATCTGGTCGGCGCTCAGGAGGCCTTTGTCCAGGAGTAGTTGGGCTGCAAAGTGGGTGGTGGTCTCGATCAAGGGGATCCTCCTTCCTCGCTCGTGGCGTCTCGGCTGCCTTACAACCCCACCGTACCCGTGCCGTGTTGCGCGAACGTTACATGTCTCGATCGATCGAGTGAAGAGGCGGGTTTCGGTCGTTATGTCAACCCGGTGGAGCGCGCTCGGCTCGATCCGGCCGGCCGCTGGCCGGGCATGGCGCGAGGGGGCATAATGGAGGCGACCGTCCGCCTGCCTCCCCCTCGGGGACCCGAAACGAGAGGACCCATGACCGCCGTTCAGACCGCCGTCGCGACCACCCGGCTCTTCGGAGTC
>JAKFBU010000054.1:0-3629 GCA_036676985.1 Candidatus Sericytochromatia bacterium | reverse complement strand
GCCCCACGACCGGACGCAGCCCCGCTTCCGGAGGCGTCCGAGCTAGGGGCATCGAGAGTGGGCTTGGCTGGTCGAGATGGGTCCTATTACACCATCTTCGTGAAGTAATATCAAGCCTTTGCCTGTCGGAATCGGCTAACTCTCCAGTAGCGACCTCGGGCTCGGGCGTCTCCAGGGGCGTGAGATCCAGGCGATCCAGGAGCCGGAGCTCGTCGGCCAGCTGCGCCTGGAGGGCCATGCCGACCTGGCCGGCAGCACTCGTCTGCACCGAGCGTGGGCGTTGACCACCTCGATGCGGTGACCGAAGTAGCCGTTCAGGAGGCGCGTGAGCTCCTCAGTGCCCTGGACTCTCTTCTGGGCGCGGCGCTCGGCGAGAGCCGTGAAGCCCGAGAAGTAGGCAATCAGCCGGTGGTCTTCAGCAGGAGGAGGACGTAGCCCGCGTAGACGAGCACCAGCGTCACGCCCATCGACCGGCCGATCCGCCCCTTGCCGGGCACGAGAAAGGTCATGGCCACCAGGAAGAGAGTCAGCCCCCCCATCACGGGCAGATCGCGCGCGAGCACCTCCGGCGCGACCGCCAGGGGCCGGAAGGCGGCCGCCACCGCGACCACCGCCGTGGTGTTGATGAGGTTGGAGCCGAGCACGTTGCCGAGCACCAGGTCGTCCTCGCGCTTCCAGACCGCCGAGACGGCCGCCGCGAGCTCCGGCAGGGAGGTGCCGACGGCCACGATCGTCAGCCCGATGACGAGCTCGCCGAGCCCCATGGAGCGCGCGATCTCGGTCGCCCCCCGGACGATGAGCCGGGAGCCTCCGAGCACCGCGACCAGGCCCACGGCCGTCCAGAAGAGGCTTCGACCGAGCGGCATGCGGCCCTGCTGGAGGCGCTCGGCCGTTTCGCGGGCGAGCTCGTCGCGGCGGATCCGCAGCCCCGTCCGGACGTTGCGCAGCGTGGCGGCCGCGAGCGCCCCCAGCAAGATCCAGGCGTCCGGCCGGCTCACCTTCCCGTCGAGCGCCAGGAGGGCCGAAAGCGCCGTGACGGCGGCGAGGACGGCCGTCTCCCCGCGCAGCGCCCGGGAGTTCATGGTGAGGGGCATGAGGAGGGCCGAGAGGCCCAGGATGAGGGCCATGTTGGCGATGTTCGAGCCGAAGGCGTTGCCGAGTGCGAGGTCCGGCTGCCCCTGCGACGCCGAGAGGGTCGACACCGCGAGCTCGGGGAGCGAGGTCCCGAAGCCGATGATCACCATGCCGATGAGCAGGGGGGGCACGCCCAGGTGCCGGGCAGCGGAGGCGCTGCCATCCACGAAGTGAGACGCCCCCCAGGCCAGGATCCCGAGGCCGACGACCAGGACGAGGACGGCGGTTGCCATGGCGCCGCGCGGCGCCTAGCGGAGCAGGAGCACGGACGAGCGGGCCTCGGCCACGAGGCGATCTTGCTGGCCCGTGTTGTGCAGCACCATGAGTTCGGGCGAGGTCTTGGCCTCCAGGCGCAGGATCTCGTCCACCTGGTGGCCGAGAGCGGCGTTCGCCAGGATCCGGGGGGCCACGTCCCGGAGGCGTTCGCGCGCCGTGTCGAGCAGGGTCCAGACGTGGTCGCGCTCCTCGGCAAGCAAGAGGCCAGGCAGCTTCTCGGGGGAGCCGTGCCGGATGCTGCCGGGCGGCTCGTGGCACGGCTCGGGAAAGTCGCTGCCGACGCCGAAGAGGATGAGCTCCTCGATCACGGGCAAGGGGAGCTCCTGGAAGCCCCGCGCCAGAAGCCGGAGGTCCGCACGGCTCGCGAGGACCGCCACCGCGCGCTCGGTCGAGAGGCTGAGCCGCCCCACGAAGATCGAGCAATGGCAGCGGTGCAGCAGGTCCCGGGTCACGCTGCCCAGGAGGATCTGCGAGAGGGCCGTGCGCTTGCGCGGGCCGAGGGCGATGAGATCCGTCTCGTGCCGGCGCACCGCCGACAGGACCTCGTCCACCGGATCGCCGTTGGCAAGCTCCAGGTGAACCGCGGCACCGTGCCGGCGCAGGCTGCGCGCCGCCAGCTCCCGCGTACGGGACACATGGGCGGCCGGCCACTCGCCAGGGGCCGCCACCGTGAGCAGGACGATCTCGGTGGGCTTGCGGAAATCCCAGTGACCGAGGGCCGTCACGGCGCCGATCGCCCCGTCCGAGCCATCGAAGGCCAAGAGAATTCGTGCCATTCGGCCCTCCGCTTTCCTTCCGGCGCTGGATACGATCGCCCTCATCGTATCGCGAAGGCCGGGCACCACCAAGGGGAAAGCGAGGCTTGGATGTGGGGACGAGTCGGGGGGCTTCTGAGGGAAGTGCTCACCTCGTTTATACCCATCGTCGGCATGCTGCTCGTCTTTCACCTGGCCGTCCTGCGCAAGCCCCTCCTCCAGTGGCGCGAGATCTCCTTGGGGTTGGTCCTCACGCTGGTGGGCCTGATGGCGCTCCTGCACGGGTTGCGGCTCGGGCTCTTGCCCCTCGGCGAGAGCATCTCCTCCGCGCTCATCTCGGCCCGGAACCTCCCGCTCATCCTCGTCTTCGCCCTCCTGCTCGGCGTGACGGCGACCCTCGCGGAGCCCGCCCTGCTCACCATGGCCGCCCAGGTCGAGGAGCTCTCGAGCGGCAGCTTGGGGCGAAACCTGTTCCTCTACACTGTGGCCCTCGGGGTGGGGATCGGGGCCATGGTGGGCACCACCAGGATCCTCTTCGGCATCGAGGCGACGCCCTACTTCATCCCGTCGCTCGCGGTCGTCCTGGTGCTCACGTACTTCGCGCCCGAGCGCTACACCTCGCTCGCCTTCGACGCGGCCTTGGCCACCACGGGACCCGTGACCGTCACCCTGGTCATCGCGCTTGGGGCGGGCCTTGCCACCGCACTCGGGCGCCATGACACCCTCCTGTACGGCTTCGGCCTGGTGACGATGGCAGCCATGGGCCCCATCATCGGAGTCCTTTCGCTGGGGATCCTCTTGAACCTCCTGGAGCGCTGAGGAGGGACCATGGACTATCGACTGGTGGTGGCCGTCGTCAAGCGCGGCCGGGCGGACGCGGCCCTCGACGCCGCCAAGGAGGCGGGCGCCGAGGGCGCGACGGTCTTCTTCGCGCGCGGCACGAGCATCCACGGGCCCGTGCCGTTCATGGGGCTGCGCATCACCTCCGAGCAGGAGGTGGTGCTCATGCTGGTGGAGGCCCCGCAGGCCGACGCCGTGCTCGAGGCCGTCGTGGCGGCCGCCGAGATCGAGAAGCCGGGCATGGGAATCGCCTTCGCGATGCCCATCGACCGGGTCCTGGGCATCGTCCATGCCCAGGACCAGCCCCCGTCCGAGCCTGCGGGGAGCTAGCCGTCGGAGCGGTCGTCCTTCTTGCGGCGCTCGCTGCGCTCGGCGAGCAGCATCAGGGCGGCACCCGCCAGGAGGAGCAGGAGGCTGAGAGTCATGGGGCGACCTCCGCGGGCATGGCCCTAGCGCTCCATGGCATCGGGGAGCCCCAGGTGCTCGAGCAGCTTGAGCTGTTCGCTCGTGCCGAGGACCAGCAAGGCGTCACCGGCCAACAGGGGCATGTTGGCGTCCGGGTTCGGAGTCACCTCTCCGCCCCGGCGGATGGCCAGGACGGCGATGCCCACGAGGTTGCGCAGG
>JAKFBU010000053.1:0-59706 GCA_036676985.1 Candidatus Sericytochromatia bacterium | reverse complement strand
TGCTTCTGCTTCTCCGGGTACTCGACGATGGGCATCTGCCGGGGGCGGATCAGGTTGGAGATCAGGTGCTTGAGCGTGATCCCCATGCCCTTGACGATCGCGACCAGGTAGATTTCTTCCTTGATGTCCTCGCTGGGACGTTCGATCTTGATGGTCATTAGACCCCACCTCTAGCCTGATAGGCATTCATCAGGAGAATCACCACCCCGGTGACGGCGATGTTCGCCAGCGCGAGGGGCAGGAGGGACTTCCAGCCCAAGTTCATGAGCTGGTCATAACGGAAGCGAGGCACGGTCCAGCGGACCCAGACGAACGTGCTCGCGATGAGGAACATTTTGACGAAGAACGAGAGGAACTGGGCGAAGGCCGCGAAGGCCACCCCGCCCCACGCCGGCAGCGCGCTGACGGTCATGGTGAGGCCCAGGACCAAGAGCGTGACGACGGCCAGGCCGCTCATCACGAGGCTCAGGATGAGCCCCTCCATGTCGCGGGAGTCGTTGAAGCGGCCGCGCTGACCCAGGTAGAACCGGTAGAGGCCGAAGGCGATGAGCAAGAGCACCAGGACCGTCACCCCGAGCCCCAGCCGGATCATCGGCAGGGAGAACTCTTGCAGGGCCGCGGTGCTGAAGAAGGGCACCTGCCAGCCGCCGAAGAACAGGGTGGTCATGATGCTCGAGGCCACCACCATCGCCATGTACTCCGCGAAGAAGAACATGCCGAACTTCATGGCGCTGTACTCGGTGTGGAAGCCCGCCACCAGCTCCGACTCGGACTCGGCCAGGTCGAAGGGGGTGCGGTTCGTCTCCGCGTAGGAGGCCACGATGAAGATGATGAAGGCCACCGGCTGGAGGAAGATGCCCCAGTTGGGCAGGCCGATCCAGACGTTGCCGAGGTGGAAGCCCAGCGGGAAGAGGCCGAAGAAGGTCAATAGACCGCCCTGCGCCTCGACGATCTTGTTGAGCTCCAGCGACTGGAACGCCATCAGGATGCCCACCACCGAGAGGCCCATGGGGATCTCGTAGCTGATGAGCTGCGCGCTCGAGCGGATGGCGCCCAAGAGCGAGTACTTGTTGTTGGACGCCCAGCCGGCGAGGATGACGCCGTAGACGCCCAAGGAGGCGATCGCGAAGAACCACAGGAGCCCCGCGTTGATGGGCAGGAGCTGCATGGGCACCGAGACGTCGCCGAAGTGCAGCGTGTCCGCGAAGGGGATGACCGCACCGGTCGAGAGCGCCACCGCCACCGAGATGGCCGGAGCCAGGTAGTAGAAGAAGCGGTTGGCGTTGTTCGGCGTGAAGTTCTCCTTGGTGAAGAGCTTGATGGCGTCGGCCACGATGTAGACGAAGCCCGCCAGGCGGAAGGGGCCCACCGACGCGCGGTTG
Organism: Candidatus Sericytochromatia bacterium; assembly: GCA_036676985.1. GTDB lineage: Bacteria > Cyanobacteriota > Sericytochromatia > S15B-MN24 > UBA4093 > DATNQJ01. The sequence goes on along the minus strand of JAKFBU010000053.1, from coordinate 58,324 downwards.
GGACCCGGCCGGTCCTGGATGAACGCCGAGATCTTGCGCTCCAGCACGATGAGCACCGGGGCCATGACCAGGAGGATGAGGAGCAGGAAGACCGCCTTGAGGGCGATGATCACGATGTCGAGTACGAGGTTGCCAGTCATGGATTAGACGCCCACTTTCTCGGCCACCGGGAGCTGGTAGCCGGTTTCGGGGATGCCGTAGAAGGTCAGCCCGGCGAGCTGCTCGGGGAAGGCCCCGCGCAGGTCGGTCCAGATCTGCTCGACGTCGTCGTAGCCGAAGTCCGTGCCCATGGCCCGGGCCATGGAGCCCAGGATCTCGTAGGCCGGCACCGCGTCGCCGTCGGAGTCATAGGCCTTCATGAGCTTCTGGAGCACGCCCTTGACCTGGACGAAGCTGCCGAACTGCTCCACGTGGGCCGCGACGGGCAGCACCACGGCGGCCTTGTCGGTCCACTCGCTGCGGTGCTTGGCCATGAAGACCACCGTCGGGACGGAGGTGAGCAGGGTCTGCCACTCGCTGCCGCCGTCGGTCCACAGGTCGTTGTCGACGGCGATGAGCACCCGCACCTTGCCGGACTGGAGGAGGGCCTTGAGGGCCGCCTCGTCCTGGCTGAGGCCGAGGAACTCGACGCCGCGGCGGTTGGGCGTGCGATCGGGCTTCTGGAGGAAGTCGTCGCCGTCCCAGCCGGGCGTGAGGGTCACGCCGAAGACGTTCGGGGTCTTGACGACCTCGGTGGCGAAGCGCTTGACGACGTAGTTGGTCTCGAGGGTGGCGTGCGCCGAGCCGACGATGGCGACGGCCTCGGGGCCGTACTGCTCGACGGCGGTCTTCACCTTGGCGAGGACCTCGTCGAGGGCGGTGCCGATGGGCTGCTCCGCACCCGAGACGAGCGCCGAGTAGAGGCGGTTCTCGTTGAGGGCCTTGTAGCTCAGGCGGCCCGCGTCGCACATCCAGTAGTCGTTGACGTTGGGGTTGTAGCGCGGCTTGTAGCGGTAGGTGTTGCCGTCCCGGTGATCCAGGGTGATGGCGCAACCGTTGGCGCAGCCCGTGCACACGGACTTGGTGGTGTTGAGGAACCACACTCGCTGCTTGAAGCGGAAGTCCTTGGACGTGAGCGCACCCACCGGGCACAGGTCCACGACGTTGCCCGAGTAGGCGTTGTCGAGCTCCATGCCGGGGAAGGCCTCGATGCGGCTGTGGTCGCCGCGGCCCGCGATCACGAGCTCGCCGGTCTTGGTGACGGACTCGCAGAACCGGACGCAACGCGAGCACAGGATGCAGCGCTCCTGGTCGAGCACGACCAGGGGACCCAGGTCGACCACCTTGTTCTTCTCGACCTTGGAGACCATCGAGCGGTTCTCGTACTGGCCGTACTCCATGTAGTAGTCCTGGAGACGGCACTCACCGGCCTGGTCGCAGATGGGGCAGTCGATGGGGTGGTTGAGGAGCAGGAACTCCTGCACGCCCTTGCGCATCTTCTCCACGGCCGGCGTGTCGGTCTTGACGACCATGCCGTCCTTGACGAAGGTGTTGCACGAGATCTGGGGACCGCGGGCCCCCTCGATCTCGACGAGGCACATCCGGCAGTTGCCGTCGATGGGCAGACCGGGGTGGTAACAGTAGTGCGGGATCGTGACCCCTACCTGCTCGGCGGCCTGGATCAGGTTGAGCCCCGCGGGGACCTCGACCTCCTGGCCGTTCAGGTTGAACTTGACCGTGCTCATGACGAGTGATCTCTCTATCTAGTGCGCCGCGCCGGCGAGCGTCTGGGCCTTCTTCTTGGGGCAGCCGCGATGCTCGAAGTGGGCGACGAACTCTTGCCGGAACTTTTTGATGTAGCTGCGGGTCGGCATGGTCGCCGCCGCGGCCAACGCGCAGATGGTCTTGCCTTCCATGTTGTCGGCGATGTCCAGGATGCTGTCGAGCTCCTCCTGGGTGCCGAGGCCGGCCTCGATGCGCTGGACGATCTTGTACAGCCAGTCGGTGCCCTCGCGGCACGGCGTGCACTGACCGCACGACTCGTGGGCGTAGAAGTGGAGCAGGTCCTCGAGGAGGTCGACCATGCAGGTCTCGTCGTCGATGACGATCATGCCGCCCGAGCCCGCCATGGAGCCGAGGGCCGCGATCGCCTCGGGGTCGAGGGTCACGCCCATGGCCTCCTCGGCCGTGAGGATGGGGCAGCTCGAGCCGCCGGGGATGACGGCCTTCAGGTTGCGACCCTTCCAGACGCCGCCCAGCTGGTTGGCGAGGAAGTCCTTGAAGGGCAGGCCCATCTCGATCTCGTACACGCCGGGCGTGTTGATGTGGCCCGAGACGCTCATGAGGCGGGTGCCCTTGGACTTCTCGGTACCCATGGAGGCGTAGGTGGCGCCGCCGTTGGTGATGATCCAGGGCACGGTGGCGATGGTCTCGACGTTGTTGACCACCGTCGGGCACTGGAAGAGGCCGTGGGTCGCGGGGAAGGGGGGCTTCAGGCGGGGCTGGCCCTTCTTGCCCTCGAGGCTCTCGAGGAGCGCCGTCTCTTCGCCGCAGATGTAGGCGCCGGCGCCGCGGTGGGTGCTCAGGTGGAGCTGGTAGCCGGTGCCCATGACGTTGTCGCCCAGGTAGCCCTTTTCATAGGCCTGCCGGATGGCGTCGTCCAGGTTGAGCCGCTGCTGGTTGAACTCGCCGCGGATGTAGACGTAGGCCTGGTGCGCGCCGAAGGCGAAGCAGGAGATGATGATCCCCTCGATCAGGCTGTGCGGGTCCCGCTCGAGGATCTTGCGGTCCTTGAAGGTGCCGGGCTCCGACTCGTCCGAGTTGACGACCAGGTACTTGGGCTTGGGGCTGTCCTTGGGGATGAAGCTCCACTTCATGCCGGCCGGGAAGCCCGCGCCGCCACGGCCGCGCAGGCCGGAGGTCTTGACTTCCTCGATGATGGCCGCGGGGTCCATGCCGAAGGCCTTCTTGGCAGCCTGGTAACCGCCGTGTTGCTCGTAGACCGAGATGTCGGTGGCGTTCGGGACGTCGAAAAGACGGGAAACGACGGGTTGAAAGGCCATCTCGCCTAGCTCCTTCTATTGCCGGCCGCGCAGAAGCTCGCGAGCTTGGTGCGGGTCCCCCAGGGCTGATCCTTGAGCTCCGCGACCAGGTCGTTCAGCTTCTCCTCGGTGAGGTTCTCGACGTACACGTCGTTGTCGACCTGCATCATGGGGCTGGTGTCGCACGAGCCGAGGCACTCCGCGCCGCGCACCGTGAACTTGCCGTCCGCGGTCGTCTCGCCGGGCTCGATGCCCAGCTTGTCGCAGAGGTACGCCAGGGTCTCGCGGCCGCCCGTCAGGCAGCAGCTGACGGAGGTGCAGACCTCGAGCAGGTGCTGGCCGGGCTGCTTGGTCAGGAACATCGTGTAGAAGGTGGCCACGCCCAGCACGTGGGCCGGAGTGACCTCCAGCCGCTGGGCGACGTACTTCATGACCTCGGGAGGCAGCCAGCCGTGCTGCTCCTGCGCGAGCCACAGGGTCGGCAGGGTCGCCGCCATGCGCTGTTCGGCGGGGTAGCGGCCCAGGATCTCCTGGAACTTCCGCTCGTTTTCTTCTGTGAACGCAAACATGCTGTGTATCCTTCTTCGCTGGGCTTACCGGTCGAGCTCGCCCGCGATGATGTTGATCGATCCCAAAGTCGCGATCGCGTCCGAGATCATGCTGCCCTCGATCATCTCCGGGAAGGCCGCCATGTTGAAGAGACAGGGCGGACGGACGCGCACCCGGTAGGGGTGGCCCGAGCCATCCGAGGTGATGTAGAAGCCGAGCTCGCCGTTGGCGGCCTCGATGCCGTAGTAGATCTCGCCCGCGGGCACCCGCACCCCTTCGAAGATGAGCTTGAAGTGGTTGATGAGGCCCTCGATGTTCTGGTACGTGTCGGCCTTGCCGGGCAGGGCGATGCGCTTGTCATCGACGCTGATGGGGCCGCCGGGCAGGCTCTTGATGGCCTGACGGATGATCTTGGCGCTCTCGCGCACCTCGGCCATGCGGACCATGATGCGGTCGAAGGTGTCGCCCGTGGTGCCCACCGCGATCTCGAAGTCGTACTGGTCGTAGCCCCAGTAGGGAGTCGCCTTGCGCAGGTCCCACTCGACGCCCGCGGCCCGCAGGGTGGGGCCCGTGAAGCCGTAGTTGAGGGCGTCCTCGGCGCTGACGGCGCAGACGTCCTTGGTGCGGTCGATGAAGATCTTGTTCTTGCGGACGAGCTTCTCGACCTGGTCCATGCCGTGCTCGCAGTCCTTGAGGACGGCGAGGATGTCGTCGGTGCAACCGTCGTAGAAGTCGCGGTAGAGGCCGCCGATGCGGCCGTACGAGTTCGTCAGGCGCGCGCCGCAGAGCTTGTCCATGATGTCGTACACCTTCTCGCGGGGGTTGAAGGTGTACCAGAAGTTGGTGAGCGCCCCCAGGTCGAGGATGTTGGTGCCGACGCAGACCAGGTGGTCGATGATGCGCATCAGCTCGCCGACGATGACCCGGATCGCCGCCGCGCGCGGGGTGATCTCGACGCCCAGCATCTTCTCGACCGCGCCGCAGAAGGCGAAGTTGTTGAGTGCCGCCGAGCAGTAGTTGAGGCGGTCGGTGTACGGGATGACCTGGTTCCAGGTGCGGTGCTCCGAGGTCTTCTCGAAGCCGCGGTGCAGGTAGCCGATCTCGGCCACGGCGGCCTTGATGGTCTCGCCGTCCAGGGCCACGAAGGTCCGCAGGGTGCCGTGGGCCGCCGGGTGCGACGGGCCCAGGTTGAGGAACATCAGGTCCGTGTGGAGGTCTTTGTAGAACTCGCGCTCCAGCTCGAGGTCGAGCGGGGTCTCGAGGATCTGTCCGGGAGGAATCGACATCTGGCTTACCGTCCTGTCGTGAGGCCCTTGACGGCGAGACGCTGTTTCATCTCGTCCATCATGGAGTCCGAAGTCGAGAGCACCTGGCGCTTCTTGATCGGGTAGTCCTTGCGCAAAGGATGCCCGACGAACTCGACGTGGTTGAGGAGGCGGCGCAGGTTGGGATGGCCCTTGAACTTGAGGCCGTACTGGTCGAAGATCTCGCGCTCCATCCAGTTGGCCGACTTCCAGAGGGGCACCAGCGTGTCGATCTCGTCACTGGCCGCGGCGAACACCTTGAGGCGCACGCGGTGCTTGTGCTGCATCGACAGGAACTGGTAGCCCACGCCGAAGCGCTCGGGCTGGGGCTTGGGGTAGGTGAGGTAATCGACGCCGCCGATGTCGACCAGGAAGTTGTAGTCGAGCTCGGGGTCCTCGCGCAGGAACTTGGCGATCGCCAGCAGGGCCTCCTTGCGGATCACAAGGGCGTCATCCCCCCGCCACGAGGACGCGGAGATGACGTCGTTGCCGAACTTCGCCTTGACCTTGCTGATGGTGATCGATTCGGAAGTGGTGTCCATCAACGTCTCTTGAACCTATCTAGCAGTCTTAGCCGCGCAGGGCGGCTTCGACATGGGCGCGGTGCTGGCCTTCGGCCTTGGCCTTGGCGATCGTCTCCTTGCTGACGACCCCTTCCTGGATCTTGATGATCGAGTCCAGGATGGCCTCGGGGCGGGGAGGGCAACCCGCAACGTAGACGTCCACCGGGATGATCTCGTCGATCCCCTGGACGGTGCAGTAGTTGTCGTAGAACCCACCGCTCGACGCGCAGGCCCCGATGGCGATGACCCACTTGGGGTCGGGCATCTGGTCGTAGATCTGCTTGAGGATGGGTCCCTGCTTGTAGGTGACGGTCCCCGCCACCAGGAGCAGGTCCGCCTGGCGGGGGCTGAAGCGAATGACCTCGGCGCCGAAGCGCGCCAGGTCGAAGACGGAACTGACCGTCCCCATGAACTCGATGGCGCAGCACGCCGTGCCGAAGGTCATCGGCCACAGGCTGTACTTGCGCCCCCAGTTCAGGACGGCGTCCAGGCGGGTGACGACGACGTCATTCCCGAGCGCAGTCTCTATTCCCATTTCAACGCTCCCCTTCTAACGATGTAGATGAAGCCCGTGAACAGCACGAGCAAGAACACGATCATCTCGACGAAGCCGAAGAGCCCCAACTTCTGGAAGTTGACCGCCCAGGGATAGAGGAAGACCGCTTCCACGTCGAAGATGATGAATAGGATGGCGATCAGGTAGAACTTGATCGAGAAGCGCTCGCGGGCGGTCCCGATGGTCGAGCGCGCCGCGATGCCGGCCTCGTAGGTGGCTCCCTTGTTGTCCGTCTTGAAGCGCGCGCGGCCCAGGAGGGCGTGGATGCCCAGCATGGCCGCCGGCACGATCAAGGCCAAGGCCCCGATGATGGCGATCGCAAAGGTTACGTTGGTATCGAGCATGAGTGCCAGTCCTTCAGACACGGGGACGAAACAGGTAAAGTGCTTGGAACGGCGCGGATTCTCCGGCTAGGTGCGCACATTCTAACATAGAATGCCGAGTGCCCCCTCGCCTGCCGATTCAATTGTTGGAAAAGTTATCGTTGCCTTAATTTTCTAATCTAGAAACGCCTGCTGGCGCCAACTGCGGCCCGATCGCAGGGCCTCGCTCGCCCCCCCATGGTGCGCTCAGCGTTGCCATGGCCAGCGGAAGCCTTGCCTGGGCCCGGACAGGCCGAGCACGTCCCTGGCCGCCACCTCCAGGCCCTTGGCCTGCAGCAGCACCGAGAAGCCCTCGCCCATGGCCCGCTCCTCGTAGAGCTTGCGAAGGCTCGTGGCGGCGAAGTCGGCCTCCAGCGAGCCCTTGAGCCCCTTCCTGGCCTCCTGCTCCAGCGCCTCGATCCCCAGGTGGCGCAAGAAGGTCCCCTGCGGCACGACGCCCACCGTGCGGAGCCCGACGGCCTCGCCGGCGCGCATGAGGGCCGTGAAGTCCACGTCCGCCGTGAGATCCTGCTCGCCGGGATGCTCCAGGGGGTCCTGGATCAGGAGCTGCTTGTAGTAGCCGCGGATGGTGCCCTTCTTGCGGTGCGGAGCGTAGACGTAGTCCGCGGGGCCGCCGTAGTCGATCGTGAGCACGAAGCCCCTGCCGAGCCAGCGGCCGAGACGCTCCATGAGCTCCGGGGCCTCCAGGTTGATCTCCGCCTGCTGGCCCTCTTGCAGGACGACGCCCGCCTCTGTCAGGTACTCGGCGAGCCGCGGCGTGGTGGGCCCGATCCCGATCTGGCGCCAGTAGCCCTTCTCCGAGCGCATGACCCCGATCTCGGCGAAGCCCTCCTTGAGCCCGATCACGCGATGGACCGGGAAGGCGTCGAACAGCTCGTTGCTGAGCACCACCCCCTGCCAGGTGGCGTCGGGGGCGAGGGCTGCCAGGTCGTCGACCCAGCGGACGCGGTCGGCGTGGGCGGCGAGCGTCGCGGCCTGGCGATCGCGCAGGGCCGGGCTCTTCTCGATGATGGTGTAGGTGAGGCGCTGCCAGCGGCGGCGCTCCGGGGCGAGGGCCCCGAGGATCTGGTCGGCGAGCTGGCCGCTGCCCGCCCCCAACTCGAGCAGGTTGAGCTCGGCGGGCTTGCCCATGAGCTCCCAGAGCTGGGAGAGCTGGCGCGCCACCAGTCGGCCGAAAGCCGGAGAGACGGTGGGGCTCGTGTGGAAGTCGCCGCCCGTGCCCACGCGCATCTCGGGGCGGGTGTAGTACCCGCCCTCGGGATGGTAGAGCGCCAGCTCCATGTAGGTCCGGAAGGTCATGGGGCCGGAGCGCGCGGCCTCGTCGAGGGCGCGCTCCAGGGTGTCGCGTCGGGTCATGGCCCCATCATACCGCGTGGGGCGGGGGCGTTACGCCTGGCTCAGCCAGAGCAGGGCGACGACGGTCTTGGCGTCCTGGATCTCGCCGCGCTGGACCATGGCGATCGCCTCGGAGAGCGGCAGCTCGACGATGTCGATGAACTCGTCGGCCTCCGACAGGGCCGCGATCTTCGTGAGGCCGGTCGCCTTGAAGATCCCGATCTTCTCGTTGCTGTAGCCGGGGGTCACGACGACCTCCGTGAGCTTCTCGAGGGTCGCGGCCTGCAGCCCCGTCTCCTCGGCGAGCTCGCGCGCGCAGGTGGCCTCGGGCTCCTCGCCCCACTCCAGCTTGCCCGCCGGGATCTCCAGCGTCACCCGGTTGATCGGGTAGCGAAACTGGCGAACCAGCACCACCTTGCCGTCGGCCGTCAGCGGCACCATCGCCACCGCCCCGGGATGCTCGACGATCTCGCGCTGGGCAATCTCCCCGTTGGGCAATGCGACCGTATCGACCCGGACCTTGAGCATCTTGCCTCGGTAGATGCTCTCTTGAGTCAGGCCGCGCTCGATGAGATGGGGATATTCGTTGGCCACGATGAATCTCCGTACAGGGGAGCGCTCAGCGCTCGCTAGGTTTCGGCAGGCAATATCTTAGCACAGCCCCCTGGCAAGCGCCTTAGCCTTCCACCTCTTGGCGCGAGACCTCGATCCGGCGGCGCTCCCAGCTCATGACCAGGCGATGACCCAGGAAGCGCCGGGTTTGCAGCAGGGCCGCCTTCTCGGACTCGCTGAGGCGATCGCCCTTCACCCACCGATCGACCTTCTCGCGGTCGATGCGCTGGACGTGATCCAGGATCCCGAGCTCGGCGAGGACCGCGCGCAGCTCGTCCGGGTGGAACTCGTAGGACTCGTGGTGGAGGCGGCGCAGCACGTCGCCCCCCGGGATGGGGATCTGCTCGGCGCCGGACTCGGCGAAGTAGACCTCGAGGGTCTTGCGCAGCTCCTTGAACTCGCCCTGCATCAGATCGATGAGGCGCCCGAGCTCCCGGTAGCGCATGGCCACGTGCTGGATGCGGTTGAACTGGGCCCGCTGGTACTCCCGCCGCTCGTCGAAGGCGGCCTTGAGAGCCGGAAAGACCTCCGCGAGGGCGCGGGCGTCCTCGAGGGCGCGGTGCAGCGGCCGGGGCGGGGCGCCAAACAGCTCCAGGAGGCGCTCCAGGCTGAGCGCCTTCTCGCGCGGGAAGACCTCCTTGGCGAGCTCGTGGGTGTCGATGGCCGCGTTGGTGAGCGTCACGCCCAGGGCCGCGCGGGCATGGTGCGTGAGGAAGTTCATGTCGAAGAGGGCGTTGTGCGCCACCGCCGGATCGTCGCCCAGAAAGGCGAGGAACTCCGGCAGGACCTCGGCGATGGTCGGGGCCCCCGCCACCAGCTCGGGCGTGATGCCGTGGAAGGCGACGTTCTCGTCGCGCAGGGGCACCTCGGGGTTCACCAGGGCCTGGAACTCGCCCGCGACCGCTCCGTCGACGAGGCGCACCGCCCCGATCTCGAGGATCCGATCGAGCTTGTAGTCAAGCCCGGTCGTCTCGAGATCGAGGACGACGTAGCTTCCCATCATTCAATGGCCAACCGTTCTAGGCACGCGGCTCCTCGGGGCGCCAGACGACCTTGCCGGCCTTGGGCTTCGGGGTGGCCTTGGGCGCAGGCTTGGCCTGCGGCTTCGCCTGGGGCTTGACCGGCGGCTTGACGACCGGCTTGGGCTTGGCGGGCGCCTCGGGCGCGACCGGGACGGGGACGACGGACCCCGTGGCTCCGGCCTTGGGCGTCTGGGGGGCGTCCTCGCCGTAGGTGAACTCCACCGGGGCGTGGTTGGCGGCAAACGCCCAGGGCTCGGCCATCACGCCGGAGAGCTCGTAGGCCGTGCCGTCCGCCACCTTGATGGCGCTGAGCGTCAGGCGGTACTTCTCGCCTTTCTTGAGGAGCGGGAGCACGTCATGGTCGGGCAGCGAGACGCGGGTGCCGGTGGAGTAGGCCTCCCAGACGGTGGTGGGCTCCTCTTCGGTGGTGTCCAGGCGCAGGCGGTAGACCGACGCGCCCTCCATGCCGTCCCAGGTGATGGCGACGGGATCCTCGGCCGAGGCGACGTTCGGGGCCTTGGCGGCGGCCGGCAGCTCGAGCTCGAGCTTGAGGTCGGAGGCGTTGAGCTTGTGGCGGTGCGAGTAGACCACATCCCCCTGCTCGCTCGCTCCCGAGGCGATCAGGTGGTAGGTCTGACCTTCGGCCAGGGCGGGCAAGGAGAAGCGGAAGTAGCCCTCCTTGTCGGGCGTGCGGGTCAAGAGCGGCACCTCGCCGTAGTCCGTCACGAGCTGGACGGCCACCTGGCGGGGGCGGAGCTCCTTGCTCGGGGCGGAGACCTTGCCCGAGAAGATGACGGGGTTGGTCACGGCGCGCAGCGTGAGCTCGGGGGTCGGAGTCTTCTTCTCCTTGCCGACGGCGACGGGCACGTCCGGCTGGAGGGCCCAGGCCCTGATCTCGCCGGTCTCGGCCAGGTAGGCCGCGATGGGGGTCTTGCCCGTCTTGAGGTCCTTGAGCTCGAAGCGGCCGTCGTCGTTGGAGGTGGTGGAGTCGCCGATGGTCAGGCCGGGCAGGACGCCCGCCACGATGTGGGCGCCGGCGGCCGGCTTGGCGGCTGCCGACAGGACCTTGCCCGCGACCTCATGGCCGGCGCCGGCCTTGTGCGGCACCAGGGCGAGGTTGAGCTGGGAGGGGCGGTTGCCGACGATGGTCAGGGCCTGGTAGCCGGGGGCGTAGGCCGTGATCTGGTAGGTGCCGGGCGCCATGTCCTTGATCTCGAACTGACCCTGGCCGTCGACCGTCACCTTGCGGGGGCGCTTGGGATCCTCGGGCGCGGGCGCGGGGCGGCGCGGGGCGGTGGCGCCCTGACGACCGGCGCTCGCAGCCGGAGCCGGAGGCGGCGTGGGGGCCGACGCGGTGGCGTCGCCGGGCAGCGCGCCCATGGAGCCCGAGGCGTCCATGGAGCCCGTGGCGGAGGGCAGCACGTCGGTTGAGAGGGCCTGCACGACGAGGATGGCCTTGGTGACGCCCTCACCCGTGCGCACGTCGGCGACGGCGCCCTTGACGGTGATCTTCTCGCCGCCGACCTGGGGAGCGGCCATGCTCGAGCCGGCTCCGGTGGCTCCCGGCATGCTGGGGTTGGTGGCGCCCGGGCTGGCGGGGTTGTTGCCCGAACATGCGCCCACCAGGAGCGTCCCTGCCACGATCAGGGGGAGCCAGCGGTAAGATCCCATCAATAGCCTCCATTGCTTGCGCGGGAGCCGATCCGGCTCAGGGCGCAGACACCTTAAAACGTGCTGCCAAGCCGAACGCGACCATTCTACCGGATCGTACCCTTGGCGGCAACGATTGAAAACCACGGGTCGCTCCGAGTCGGAGACGCCCCGCGGCCCCCGTTGGTTCCGCGGAGTTAGCGGCGCGTGGCCGTCGTCGTCTTGGGCTGGATCCCGACGGTGAGGTGCACGGTCCCGACGCTCATGTCGAGCGCCACGGTCATGGCCCGGATCCCGTACCAGGCGGCGAACACCGACGAGCCCATGACGATGGACGGCGGCGTGATGTCCGACTTGGCCCCGCCCTGGCTGAGCAGGATGGTGGCCTGCCCCGAGATCATGTTGCCCAGCTCGCAGAGGGCCGAGATGGCCATCTCGTCGAGCTCGGACACCTCCTCGAACATCATGGCGCCGGCGATCGCCTTGGCCGTCGCCGGGCTCATGCCGAAGTTGATCCGGCCCTTGAGCTCGCCCGTCAGACCGATGATGACGTTGACTTCCTGCAGCGTGATGCCCGCCCCGTGCTGGAACGTCGACTTGCCGCGCGCCGGCGTCTCCGCGACCAGCTGGTGCAGGATGTTCTCGGCCGCCTGGCAGAACGATCGGACGTAGTCGAAGCTCGCAAGCGCCATAGCGGCTAGCTGACCGCTGCCGCCCGCTTGGTCTCGGCCAGGGCGTTGCTCGCATGGCGCAGGGGCTCTGGCAGGCGATAGCCCTGGCAGCACTGGCTCACGATGCGCGCGGCCGTCACCCGGCCCACGCGGTGTCCCGCCGAGATGAAGAGCGGGGCCACCCGGTTCTTGGAGCGGAAGACCACCCCGATGATCTCGCCCTGCCAGACCAGGGACGAGGTGGAGCCGGCGTTGACCTCGGGCTCCACGAAGGAGCCCACCGAGGTCGACTTGGCGCAGCCGATGGTCGGCAGGCCCGTCACGACGCCCACGTGCGAGGCCACGCCCAGGCCCTTGGCGTGGGCGATGCCGGGGCCGTCCACCAGCACCAGGTCCGGACGCCGCGACAGGCTCTCGAGGGCCGCGATGACCGCCGGTGCCTCGCGGAACGAGAGCAGCTCGGGAATGAAGGGGAACTTGGTCTGGTACTCCACGACCCGCTTCTCGATCAGCGCGAGGTCCGGGTAGCTCAGGAGCGACACGCCGACGGTCAGCGTCTCGTTGAACCGGCTGTGGCCGATCTCTACCCCGGCGATGGTGTGGATGTCCTCCAGCGCATCTTCGGCGACGACGTCGGTGCTGAGGGTCTGCTGAAGCTGCTGAGCCTCGTAGGGAGGAAGGTCCCAGCGGTGGGGGGGCTGAAGTTCCATGTCGACGCTATGCTCTCCGGGTCGGGGAAAGGGGGATCGGAATGGGCCGCAGGCCCTGAACACAGGCCTAGAGGGATTCCTGGCCGTACGGTCATCATAGACCGAAAGCAGGATGCCCTATCGTAAAGTTAACAATACTTATCCCCCTCTCGATTGTTGATCATCGGCCGGGCCCGCCATGCCAATGCCCCGCCTCCCGGTGGGGAGGCGGGGCACATGCCAGCCAACTTCCAGTTGCCTAGAAGACGGGAGCCGGGAATCCGTCACCCTCGCGAACGCGGGGGTCCCTCGTCGCCGGACCCGGGCGCGGCCTAGACCCGCCGGTGGTAGTGGGTCTCGGTGGCCCGATGCTCTTCTCCGGAGGGCGTGATGAGAAAAGCGACCTGTTCCAGGTGATCGGGCGACACCTGGCGCACCACCGTCCGCCACCCCCAGGTCTCGCCGCCGGCCTCCCAGTGGCCGAGGACGTCCATGACGACGTCGGGGCGCAGGGGCCCCTCCGAGACCATCATGGCCGTGCTCATGTGAAAGCCGTCGACCCATGCGGCCGTCACCCGCTCTTTGGCGACGTCCACGGCGTACAGGACCACCCCCGTGAAGGGCTCGCCGTCGAGGCTGCTCTGGTACTCGTGCAGCACACCCGTGCCGTCGGCGACCTTGCGCATGCGTCCGGTGACCGGGGCCTCCCGGACAGGCTCTCCCGGCCTGAACCAGGTCCGGGTCTCTCCTTGCCACTCTCCGACGAGGGCATCCAGCCGCCCCTGCAGGGCGATCGACTCAGCAGCTGCCATGACAAAACTCCTTCCGGCACGGTGACCGGAAGGAGTCTAGCATGGGTCCCTTAGGCGGGCTGCTTCTTGCGGGTCCGTGGCTTGGCCTTGGGCACCTCGGCCACCCGCGTCTCCAGATCGGGCAGGAGCTTGCGCAGGAAGCGACCCGTGTGGGAGGCCTCGCAGCGGGCGATGTCCTCGGGCGCGCCCGCGGCCACCACCGTGCCGCCCCGGTCACCGCCCTCGGGGCCCAGGTCGACGACGTGGTCCGAGGTCTTGATGACGTCCAGGTTGTGCTCGATGCAGAGCACCGTGTTGCCCGCATCCACCAGGCGGTTGAGGACGCCCAACAGCTTCTCCACGTCGTAGAAGTGGAGGCCCGTGGTCGGCTCGTCCAAGAGGTACAGCGTCCGGCCCGTGCTGCGACGGCTCAATTCGGTGGCGAGCTTGACGCGCTGCGCCTCGCCGCCCGAGAGCGTCGTGGCGGGCTGACCCAGCTGGACGTAGTCGAGGCCCACGTCCGCCAAGGTCTGCAGCTTGGTGAGCGCGCGGGGGATGCTCCGGAAGAACTCGAGGGCCTCGCCGACGGTCATGGCAAGCACGTCCGCGATGCTCTTGTTCTTGAACTTCACCTCGAGCGTCTCGCGGTTGTAGCGCTTGCCCTTGCAGACGTCGCACGGCACGTACACGTCCGGCAGGAAGTGCATCTCGATGACGTTCATGCCCTCGCCCTTACAGGCCTCGCAGCGGCCGCCCTTGACGTTGAACGAGAAGCGCCCGTTCTGGTAGCCGCGGGCCTTGGCCTCGGTGGTGTTGGCGAAGACCTCGCGGATGATGTCGAAGAGCCCCGTGTAGGTCGCGGGGTTGGAGCGCGGCGTGCGCCCGATGGGCGACTGGTCGATGACGATGGCCTTGTCGATGTGCTCCAGCCCGCGGATGGCCCGCAACCCCTGGGCGATGGGCCCCTTGCGGAGGTGCTGGTCGATGGCCCCCATCAGGACCTCGTTGATGAGCGTCGACTTGCCCGACCCCGACACGCCCGTCACGGAGACGAACTTGCCCAGGGGGATCGACACGTCGATGTCCTGGAGGTTGTTGAGGTGCGCGCCCTCGATGGCGATCGCGCGGCCGTTGCCCACGCGCCGGGTCACGGGCACGGTGATGGCCCGCTCGCCGCGCAGGTACTGAGCCGTCAGGCTCTCGGCCACCCGCTTGACCTCTTCCAGGGTGCCCTGGGCGACGACCTCGCCGCCGTGCACGCCCGCCCGCGGACCCACGTCCACCAGGTGGTCGGCGGCATTGATGGTGTCCTCGTCGTGCTCGACGACGATGAGCGTGTTGCCCAGGTTGCGCAGCCGGATGAGGGTGCCCAGGAGGCGCTCGTTGTCGCGCTGGTGCAGGCCGATGGAGGGCTCGTCCAGGATGTAGAGGACGCCCGTGAGGCCCGAGCCGATCTGGGTCGCGAGGCGGATGCGCTGCGCCTCGCCGCCCGACAGCGTGTTGGCCGTGCGGTTCAGCGTCAGGTAGTCGAGGCCCACGTCCAGGAGGAACTGCAGGCGCGCGTTGATCTCCTTGCGGATCTGCGCGGCGATGATGGCCTGGCGCTCCGTGAGCGCGACTTCCTGCATGAAGCCCTGGGCCCGGCCGATGGACATGGCCGTCACGTCCGCGATCGAGCGGCCGCCGACCGTGACCGCGAGCGCCTCGGGCTTGAGGCGCTTGCCCTCGCAGCCGTCGCAGGGCCGCATGGTCATGTAGTTCTCGATCTCCTCCTTGAACTTGTCGGAGGTGGACTCGTTGTAGCGGCGCTGCATCTGGGGGATGACGCCCTCGTAGCGGGTAGTGTAGCCCCACTCGCCGGGCTTGAACCAGGACTCCTGGTCGATCCGGATGGCGGTGTCGCTGCCGTACAGGATGACGTGCTGGAGCTCGGGCTTGAGCTCCTCCCAGGGCGTGGTCAGCTTGAAGCCCTTGGCCTTGGCGAGGGCCCCCAGGAGCTGCTGGTAGTAGGGGTTGCCCGTGCGGTGCCAGGGGGCGATCGCCCCCTGCGCCAGGCTCTTGGCCGGATCGGGCACGATGCGGTGCGGGTCGATCTCCTGCTTGGCGCCGAGGCCGTGGCAGGTGGGACAGGCCCCGTAGGGGCTGTTGAACGAGAACAGGCGCGGCTCGACCTCGGACATGGAGACGCCGCAGTCCGAACAGGCGAAGTGCTCGGAGAAGAGGACGTC
Organism: Candidatus Sericytochromatia bacterium; assembly: GCA_036676985.1. GTDB lineage: Bacteria > Cyanobacteriota > Sericytochromatia > S15B-MN24 > UBA4093 > DATNQJ01. The sequence continues at coordinate 42,951 of JAKFBU010000053.1, read as the reverse complement.
CACCTCGGCGGGAGCCTCGCGGGTGCCCATGTTCTGGACGATGACGAGCCCCTCGGCCTTCTTGAGGGCCGTGCCGAGGCTGTCCGCCAGGCGGGTCGCGATGTCCGCCTTGACGATCAGGCGGTCGATGACGATGGCGAGGTCGTGCTTCTTCTGCTTGTCGAGGCTGATGTCCTCGGAGAGGTCGCGCACCTCGCCGTCGATGCGGGCGCGCACGAAGCCCTCCTTGCGGGCCTCCTCGAGCTCCTTGCGGTACTCGCCCTTGCGGCCGCGGACCAAGGGTGCGAGCACCTGGAAGCGCGTCCCCTCGGGCCAGCCCATGACCTGGTCGACGATCTGCTCGACGGTCTGCGGGTTGATGGGCTTGCCGCACTGGTGGCAGTGCGGGGTGCCGACCCGCGCGAACAGGAGGCGCATGTAGTCGTAGATCTCGGTGACGGTGCCGACGGTGGACCGCGGGTTGTGCGAGGTCGACTTCTGGTCGATCGAGATGGCCGGGCTCAGGCCCTCGATGTAGTCCACGTCGGGCTTGTCCATCTGCCCGAGGAACTGCCGGGCGTAGCTGGAAAGGCTCTCGACGTAGCGCCGTTGGCCCTCGGCGAAGATGGTGTCGAAGGCGAGCGAGCTCTTGCCGCTCCCGGACACGCCGGTGAAGACCACCAGCTGGTTGCGCGGGATGGTCAGGTTGAGGTTCTTGAGGTTGTGCTCGCGGGCGCCCTGGACGTGGAGAACGTCTTGTCGGTTGTTTTCGCTCATACGTTCCATTCTACCCGGAGGCAGCGGGAGCGACAAGCTTCAGCGGGGGCGTGGGAGCGAGACTACACCCGCTGCCGCACGATGCGCTCGACGAGGAGCGGGATCGCGCTCGGCTTCACCTTCAGGGCGAGCTGGTCGATCAAGAGCACCTCCAGGCGGCGCGCCCGCGCCTCCCAGGTGTGGGCCTGGGCCCGCTGGATCCGATCGAAGACGCCGCGCGCGCTGGGCTGCGCCACGTGCTCCTCAAGGGCCCGCAGGAACTCGCCGCGGGTGGCCGCGCGCGTCGCGAGGTCCTCGGCCAGGGCGAGATCGCTCGTCACGACGGGCTTGCCTGCCGCGAAGCACTCGTAGACCTCCGCGCTCTCGATGGCCGTCTCCTGGCGGCGGAGCGGGAAGGCCGCCGCGTCCATGGCCTTGAGGTAGCTGGGGAGCATCTCGGCGGGGCGCGCTCCCAGGAAGCGGACGTTCGGAAGGCGCATGGCGCGCTGGGCCCGATCCTGGAAGGCGGGCCGGATGGCCCCCACCGCGACGAACTGCCAGCTGGGTCGCCGGCTCGCGAGCCACTCCCAGAGCCGGAAGTCGAAGGTCTCGCCGACCTCGCCCAGGTAACCCACCACCGGCCGCCCCTGGGCGGCCAGGTCCGCGGCGACGGGGGTGGCCGCGTAGACGGCCCGGTTGAAGAGGTCGAAGTCGATGCCCCGGGGCAGGCACTGGACCTGGGGGATCTCCTCGGCGAGCGCGCGGCGCTGGGCCTGGGTGGCCACCAGCGCGAGATCCGCGCGGGCCAGCGTCCGGCGGGCGGCGGGCGCGATGGTCCGCTCCGGGGCATGGAGCTGGGAGACCACCAGGCAGGCCTCCACCCCCGAGAGGACCTCGAGGACGCCGGGACGCTTGGCGTCCGCCCAGTAGATGGGGGCCTCGAAGCGCAGCTCGGCGCAGACCTCGGACAGCGAGCGGCGCAGGCGCCAGGCGTCCAGGCGCACGAAGGGCGTGGCGGGCGGCGGCGTCCAGACGTAGAGGTTCTTGGCGAGGCGGCGCGGGCCCCGGCGCATGCCGGCCCATGCCGCCCACTTCTCCTGGTAGCGGGTCTCGGCCACGTGGCGCAGGCCGCCCCACACCGAGGCCGGGGCGTCCACCCAGAGCACCCGGTTCATCTCGGCCAGCTGGCCCATGAGGGCGTGCGCCTGGGCGGGAACCGGGTGATCCCAGTCCAGGGAGGACAGGCAGACGATGTCGTGGCCTGACAAACGCATGGATGGTCCCTCCGCCTCAGGTCGACCGGCTCGCGCGACGCCCTTCAGCATAAGAGGGGCTCGCCGTCCCGGCTTCGTCCCGAAGGGAGAACTCCTTGGAGCTTAACCGGGGAGCAGCGATCGCTGCCGGGACTCCAGGTGAACGAGGAGCAGGCTGACGTCCGCGGGCGTCACGCCGCCCACCCGGGCGGCCTGGGCGAGCGTCCGGGGCTGGACGCGGGCGAGCTTGTCCTGGGCCTCGCGGGCGAGCCCCTTGACGGCGTGGTAATCCAGGTCCTGGGGAATGGCCTTGTCCTCCAGGCGCTTGAGCTTGGCGATCTGGGCGGTCTGGCGCTCGATGTAGCCCGCATACTTGGTCTGGATGCCCAGCTGCTCCATGACCCCGGGGTCGACCCCTGGCCGCCCGGCGAGCTCCCAGACCAAGGGAGCGGGCACGGGCGGGCGCCGCAGCAGCTCCTCGAGGGTCACGGGCCGCTCGACCCGCTCGCCGCAGGCGGCTTCCAGGCGCTCGTTGAGCGCGGGGTCGGGCAACAGGCGGGTCGCCTGGAGCCAGGCCCGCTCCGCCTTGATGGCCTCTTGCTTGGTCGTGAAGAGCTCCCAGCGGCGATCGCAGACCAGTCCGATCTCGCGCCCCAGGGGCGTGAGGCGCTCGTCGGCGTTGTCGTGCCGGAGGTAGAGGCGGTACTCGGAGCGGCTCGTCAGCATGCGGTAGGGATCGTTGATCTCCTTGGTGACGAGGTCGTCGACGAGCGTGCCCAGGTAGGACTCCGAGCGCGGGAAGACGACGCCCTCCTGGCCGCGCGCGTGGCGGGCCGCGTTGATGCCCGCGACCAGGCCCTGGGCGGCGGCCTCCTCGTAGCCCGAGGTGCCGTTGATCTGGCCCGCCGTGAAGAGGCCGGGTGCTAGCTTGCACTGCAGGGTCGCATGCAGCTGGATGGCCGGGATGTAGTCGTACTCGACGGCGTAGCCGGGCTTGAGCATGACGACCTCCTCCAGGCCCGGCATGGTGTGGAGCATGGCGAGCTGCACGTCCGCGGGCAGGCTCGTGGACATGCCCTGCACGTACCACTGGACGGTGTCGGCGCCTTCGGGCTCCAAAAAGACCGGGTGCGAGTCCTTGTCCGGGAACCGCACGACCTTGTCCTCGATGCTCGGGCAGTAGCGGGGGCCCACGCCCTCGATCAGGCCCGTGAACATGGGCGAGCGATCGAGCGCGCCGGTGATGACGGCGTGCGTCCTGAGGGTGGTGTGCGTCAGGTAGCAGGGGTGCTGCGGGGTGGGCGCGTCGGGCGGCAGAAAGGAGAAGTGGAGGTCGGGCGTGCCGCCCGGCGCCAGGTCCATGCGCTCGAAGCGCAGCGTCCGGCCGTCCACTCGGGGTGGCGTGCCCGTCTTGAGGCGGCCGGTCCTGAGGCCAAGCTCGTGCAGGCTCCGGGTGAGGGCGTTGGCGGGCGCCTCACCGGTGCGGCCGCCCGGCGTCGACTCGAGGCCCGTGAACAGCTTGCCGCGCAAGAAGGTCCCCGTCGTGAGCACCACGGCCCGGGCGCGCAGGACCTCGCCGCGGTCGGTCACCAGCTCCATGCCGCCGTCCGGGGTGGCGCGGAGGGCCTCCACCAGCACCTCTTGCACCGTGAGGTTGGCGGTTTGCTCGACCACCGCGCGCATGGCCTCCGCGTAGCGGGCCTTGTCGGACTGGGCGCGCAGGGCCTGGACGGCCGGGCCCTTGGACTGGTTGAGGATCTTGATCTGCATGGCCGTGCGGTCGGTGACCCGGGCCATCTCGCCGCCCAGCGCGTCGATCTCGCGGACCAGGTTGCCCTTGGCGGGGCCCCCGATGGCGGGGTTGCAGGGCATGGTCGCGATGGTCGCGCGCGAGCCCGTGGCGAGCATGGTCCGGCTGCCGAGCCGGGCGGCCGCGAGCGCGGCCTCGCAGCCCGCATGCCCGCCGCCGATGACGATCACGTCCCAGTTCGCATCCCCGCTCAATGCCGCCTCCCTTTCCATCGCTCGCAGCCCTCCATGTTACACGGCGCGCGCCGCTTCACAAAGCGGCCCATGGATCTCGGCGATCCGGCCGTTCCGCCAAGCGACGACCGGGCCTAGGATCGAGGGCCAGGGAGGGACGTGGGATGCGAACGGAGAGATGGCCGACCGCGACCGTGCTCGCACTGTGCGTGGTGGCGGCGCTCCTGGGGGCGGGACTGGCCAAGCAGCACCTGGCCGAGGCGACGGATCCCAACCCCTGGGTGATGCCCCGATAAGACAAAAGGGCCCCCAGCGGGGCCCTTTACTGCGACTGGGGTGTTGAGCCGCTCACAAACCGGCCAATTAACACAAGTTCTACTTGAGCTCGCACCCGGTCGGCTTTCCGATGACCGACATGAAATAGAAACACGACAATGTCTGGATATCGTCGTCTCCGGCCGCCGGAAGGCAGCCGACGGGGCCTCCTTTCCACTTCACTCGGTAGAACGTCGCCCCTCCTCCTATACCCAAGCGATCGAACGACTTATGGTGACCCGCGTCACCGTTTCTGCAAGTGCCCGCGCGGCGCGGCTCGGAGCCCGAAACTTTTTTGGCCGCCGCTCCGTCACGCGGCCTGAGCGATCGCTCCGTCGGGGATCGAGGCGCCATCCTTCCTGCCCCGTTTGACAAGCCTGGAGGCATGGCGTACAGTCGGACTGGGCAAATCGGACCATTTTTGTCTGATTTGGCGCCGACCGCCCGGGACCAGGCCATGAAACTCACCAAAGCGACCGAATACGGAATCCTCACCATGCTCTCCTTGGCCAAGGCGCCGGCAGGGCAGCTCTTGGACAGCGCCGGCATCGCCGAGCGCGAGGGGATTCCGGCCTCCTTTCTGTGCAAGCTGGTGCCGTTGCTGGTGCGCGCGGGCCTCGTGCGCTCGCAGCGCGGCAGCTCGGGCGGCATCGAGCTTGCCCGCTCTGCCGAGGCCATCACGCTGCGGTCCATCGTCGAGGCCATCGAGGGCGAGATCGCCGTCAACGACTGCACGGCCAAGGAGCCCTACGCCTGCTTCCGCAGCGGCTGCGCCATCCAGGGGGCCCTGCAGGTCGCCCAGAACCGCTATTTGGAGGTGCTCGCGGGCTACACGCTCGCCGGCCTCGCCGCCGACGACCGGTCGCGCGCCCTCTTCGCCGAGCTCCCAGGAGGTGCCGGATGATCTACCTCGACAACCATGCCACCACGCCCGTGGACCCGCGGGTCCTCGAGGCCATGCTGCCCTACTTCACCGAGCGCTTCGGGAACCCCGCGAGCCGCAACCACGCCTACGGCTGGACGGCCGAGGAGGCCGTCGAGAAGGCCCGCGTCCAGATCGCGCGCCTCATCGGGGCCAAGGACGAGCGGGGCGAGCCTTCGGGCAAGGAGATCATCTTCACGTCGGGCGCCACCGAGTCCATCAACCTGGCGCTCAAGGGCGTGGCCGAGCTCTACCACGAGAAGGGCAAGCACCTCATCACGACGGCCATCGAGCACAAGGCCACCCTCGACACCTGCGCCCACCTGGAGCGCCAGGGCTTCGAGGTGACGGTGCTGCCCGTCGACCGCTTCGGCCTGGTGGACCCGGCGGCCCTCGAGGCGGCGCTCCGGCCTGACACCATCCTCGTGAGCGTCATCCACGGCAACAACGAGATCGGCACGCTGCAGGACGTGGCGGCGCTCGGCGCCCTGTGCCGGAAGAACGGCACGCTCTTCCACGTGGACGCCGCCCAGACCGTCGGCAAGGTGCCCGTGGACGTGAACGCCATGCAGATCGACGTCCTGTCGATCTCGGCCCACAAGCTCTACGGTCCCAAGGGCGTGGGCGCCCTCTACGTGCGCCGCAAGAACCCGCGCGTGCGGCTCGCCCCCCTCATGCACGGGGGCGGCCACGAGCGCGGCATGCGCAGCGGCACCCTCAACGTGCCGGGCATCGTGGGGCTGGGCGCGGCCTGTGCCGTCGCCGAGCAGGACCTCGCGGCCGAGATCAAGCGCCTCACGGACCTGCGCGATCGCCTCTACCAGACGATCACCGAGGCCCTCGACGAGGTCTACCTCAACGGCCATCCGACCCGCCGCCTGCCCGGCAACCTGAACATGAGCTTCGCCTTCGTCGAGGGCGAGAGCCTCATGATGGGCATGAAGGGCATCGCCGTCTCCTCGGGCTCGGCCTGCACCTCGGCCTCCTTGGAGCCGAGCTACGTGCTCCGGGCCCTCGGCGTCGGCGACGACCTGGCGCACACCTCGCTGCGCTTCGGGATCGGCCGCTTCAACACCGAGGCGGAGATCGACGAGACCGCCCGGGTGGTCATCGAGCAGGTCCGCCGCCTGCGCGACATGTCCCCCCTCTACGAGATGCACAAGGAAGGCTACGACCTGTCCACCATCAAGTGGCAGGCGCACTAGGAGCGCACCGTGTCCTACAGCGATCAGGTCATCAACCACTACGAGTCCCCGCGCAACGTCGGCTCCTTTGCCAAGGACGAGCCCGGCGTGGGCACGGGCATCTCCGGCGCGCCCGAGTGCGGCGACGTCATGAAGCTCCAGATCAAGGTCGACGACGAGACGGGCGTCATCTCGGACGCCAAGTTCAAGACCTTCGGCTGCGGCAGCGCGATCGCAAGCTCCAGCCTCGCCACCGAGTGGCTCAAGGGCAAGACCCTGGACGAGGCCCTCGCCATCAAGAACACGGACATCGTGCGCGAGCTGGCGCTGCCGCCCGTCAAGATCCACTGCTCGGTGCTCGCCGAGGACGCCATCCGCAAGGCCATCGGCGACTACCAGCGCAAGGCCACCGGCCAGGAGGCCTAAGATGCCGGGCGAGCCGAGCTTCTTCGACCTCTTCGACCTGCCCGAACGGCTCGAGCTCGATCGCCAGGACCTCGACGCGCGCTACCATGCGCTCGCCCGGGCGCATCACCCTGACCGCTTCGCGACCAAGGGGCCGGAGGCCCAGGCGGAGGCCGCCGAGCGCATGGAGCTCGTCAACCGCGCCTACCGCACCCTCAAGGATCCCTGGGAGCGGACCCGCTACCTGCTCGCCGCCCATGGCGCGGACCTGTCCCGGGCCCAGGTGCCCGTGGCGCTCGCCGAGGAGTACTTCGAGATCCAGGAGACGCGCGAGGAGCTGCGCGAAGGCGGCGTTTGCGACGCGGCGCTGGTGCGGCTCACGGAGCTGCGCACGGACCTCAAGGGACTGGCCGCCGACTGGGAAAGCCGGCTCGGCGAGCTCGCGCACGAGCACGACGCCCTCGCGGCCACCGAGCGCGGCCCCCTGCGGGAGCAGCTGGCCCGGCTGGTGGGGGATCTCAGCTACTTGCGCGCCATGCGGCGCGACCTGGACACCCAGCTCATGGCGGCCGGGTTCTGAATGGTGGACTGCACGGTCGGGCGACCGGGAGGAGCATAAGGGAATGGCACGCATCGTCGGCATCGACCTCGGCACGACCAACAGCCTGGTGGCCGTGGTGGAGAAGGGGCACCCGGTGGTGCTGCCCGACGCGGACATGAGCCGCCTGGTGCCCTCGGTGGTGGCCATGGGCGCGGACAACCGCGTGGTGGTCGGGCGCGCCGCCCAGGACGTGGGCCTCGCGGACCCGCGCCGCATGGCCTACTCGGTCAAGCGCCTCATGGGGCGCGGGCTCGCGGACCTCGGCCCCCTCCAGGACAAGCTGCCGTTCGACCTCGCGGGCAGCACCGCCGAGACCATCCGCCTCACGCTCGCCGGCCGCCGGTTCACGCCGGTCGAGCTGTCGAGCCTCATCCTCAAGAAGCTGCGGGCGATCGCCGAGCTGAACCTCGTGCAGGGCGTCAAGCAGGCAGTCGTCACCGTTCCCGCCTACTTCAACGATGCCCAGCGCCAGGCGACCTTGCTCGCCGGCAAGCTCGCGGGCCTCGAGGTGCTCAGGCTCGTCAACGAGCCCACCGCCGCCTGCCTCGCCTATGGCCTCGATCGCAAGGAGAACGGCCTGGTTGCCGTGTACGACCTCGGGGGCGGCACCTTCGACGTCTCGATCCTGAAGCTGCAGGACGGCGTCTTCGAGGTCCTGGCGACGGCGGGCGACACGGAGCTGGGCGGCGACGACCTGGACCGCGCGCTCATGGCCCACCTGGCGCAGGCCTTGCAGGCCGAGCGCGGGCTCGACGCCGCGCGGATCGATGACGCGCACGAGCTCTTGCGTCGCGCGGCCGAGGGCGTCAAACAGGCGCTGTCCGAGGCGCCCGAGGCCGTCGCCCTGGTCGATCACCCGGCCCTCGGCGGAGCCTGGAGCCACCCGGTGACCCGGCTGGAGTTCGAGAGCCTGGCCGCTCCGATCCTCGCGCAGACCGTGGCCATCTGCCGGCAGGCGCTCGCGGACGCGGGCGTCACCCCCGACCGGATCCGGGACGTGGTGCTCGTGGGCGGCTCGACCCGCGTGCCCATGGTCAAGCGGCTCGTCTCCGAGCTCTTCGGGCGGACGCCCAACGACTCCCTGAACCCCGACGAGGTCGTGGCCCTGGGGGCCGCCGTGCAGGCGGACGTGCTCGCTGGCGAGCGCTCGGACGTGCTCCTCTTGGACGTGGTCCCGCTCTCCTTGGGCATCGAGACCATCGGCGGGGCCGTGAGCAAGCTCATCCCGCGCAACGAAAAGGTTCCCACCTACGCGAGCGAGCTCTACACCACCTACGTGGACAACCAGACGGCGGTCGTCATCCACGTGGTGCAGGGCGAGCGCGAGTTCGTGGCGGACTGCCGGAGCCTCGCGCGCTTCGAGGTGACGATCGACCCGGCGCCGGCGGGCTGGCCCCGGGTGGACGTGAAGTTCGCCGTGGACGCGAGCGGCGTGCTGCACGTGACGGCCCGCGACCTGCGCGCCGGCACGGTCCAGGAGGTCGAGGTCAAGCCGACTTTCGGGCTCGAGGCGGCCGAGATCGAGCAGATGCTGCAGGACTCCATGTTGCATGCCAGCGAGGATCGCCATGCGCGCGCCCTCCTGGAGGCCCGGACCGAGGCCGAGCCGCTGTTGCAGGCGACCGAGAAGGCGCTCGCGACGCCGGCGGCCGAGGCCTTGGCCCCCGAGGAGCGGGAGCTGGTGGACAGCGCGATCGCCCACATGCAGCGCACCCTCGCGGGCGACAGCCCGGACGCCATCCGCGCGGCCAAGGACTCCCTGGAAGGGACCACGCGCCACCTGGCCGAACTCGTGATGACGCTCGCGCTCGAGGGGGCCGTTTCCGGCACGCGGGTCGACAAGTTTCTCAAGCCGTAAGACACGAAGATGCCAAAGATTACTTATCTCCCGATCAACAAGACGATAGACGTACCCGCCGGTCAGGACGTACTCCATGCGGCCCTGGAGCATGGCATCATGCTGGACCATGCCTGCGGGGGGTTCTGCGCATGCACCACGTGCCACATCTACGTGGAAGCGGGCATGGAGCATACCTCCGAGCAGGAGGATGCCGAGGCCGACCGGGTGGACTGCGCCGAGGCGCCCACGCTCAAGAGCCGGCTCGCCTGCCAGACCAAGGTTTACGGCGACATCGTCGTGCGGATGCCCCCGCAAAAGGGTCTCGGTTAACGCTGCTGTCCTGAAAAGGAGTTCCCAATGCCCACCACGCCCTTCCTCGCCGCCGAAACCCGCATGGGCGCCGTCTTTGCCGACTACGAGGGCTGGACGCTGCCCATGCTGTACCTGCCCGTGCCCGAGGAGATCGGCCGCGGCCGCGCCATCGGCGGGCTCGTCGATCGCTCGAACTGGGGCAAGCTGCGCATCACGGGCAAGGACGCCATCGAGTTCGTCAACAACTACACGACCCAGAACTTGCAGACGCTCGCACCGGGCAAGGGGATGCAGGCGGCCGTCACGACGTGGAAGGGCACGATGATCGACCACGTCTTCGTGCAGCGCGAGGCGGACGGGCTGTTGCTGTTCACGCACCCGGGGCGCGTGGGGGCCATCCGCTCGGCCCTGAAGAAGTACCTCCTCAACGTGGAGGTCGCGTTCTCGGACGAGACCGAGGAGCTGGGGCTCGCCTACCTGTTCGGCCCGTATGCGCGGGCGGTCGTCGCCAAGGCGACGGGGCTGCAGCCGGACTGGGCCATGCACGATCCGGTCAAGGCGAAGGTCGGCGGGGTCGGGGTCACGGTGACCCGGACCTGGCCCGCCTTCGGTGAGGGCTTCCATTTCCTGGTGACGAAGGACGACGCGAAGGCCATGTTCGAGTCCCTGGCCAAGGAGGCGGACGCCAAGGGCGTCCTGCCCATCGGTCAGGACGCGTGGGAGCAGTTGCGGGTGGAGCAGGGCATCCCGACTTTCGGGCACGAGATCGGGCCGGACGTGAACCCGTGGGAGGCCCGGCTCACGGACTCGGTGAGCATGCGCAAGGGCTGTTACCTGGGGCAGGAAGTGATTGCGCGGCTTGCGAACTACGACAAGGTCCAGCGCTACCTGACGGGCCTGCGCTACTCGGGCCCGGCGCCCGAGGAGGGGGCCGAGATCCGCTCGGACGGGCAGAAGGTCGGCGTCGTGACGAGCGTGGCGGCAGGCGTGGCGCTGGGGTTCGTGAAGGGGGCCTACGTGGAGCCCGGCACCCGGCTGGAGGTGCAGGTGGGCGATGGGACCGTGCCGGTGGTGACGGAGACCTTGCCCTTCTGGCGGGACATGGTCGGGCAGGGGATCGGGGCGCGGCACGAGCAATAGGTCAAGGGCCTGCTCCAGTGAGGATCATGCACTGGAGGAACCGTTCGCCCTTCGAGAGCCTCAGGGTGAACGGTTGGTCGTGGATGTCTCGAGCGGCTTCTCTTTTTGGCTTGAGCGGGCTCCCCTTAGCGGTATCTCTTTTTGGCTTGAGCAGCCCCCCCTTGAGGCCAACTAAAATCCGTTCACACTGAGGCTCTTGAAGTGCGAACGGTTCCTTTAAGAAACAGGCCCTACATGAAGTTCGGAGTGTGCAGCTCCGAGAGCTCCTGCGCCTGCTCGGGCGTGAAGCCCGCCGTCACCAGGCGCTTGATCCGGTTCTCGTGCATGGTCTTCATCAACAGCCGCACCCGCGCCAGGCCCACCTGGACCTGATCGGGCTCGATCCCCCCGCCCGCGAGGATGGCCAGCGCCTCCTGCACCATCGGGTTGATCCCCGCCACCGACTCCATGACCGCCGCCCGGGCGTGAGAGGCCTCGATCAGCTTCCGGGCATTCGCCGGATCGGCCTTCAGGTAGTGGCGCACGTGCGCCACGCCGAAGTGCACATGCCGGGTCTCGTCGATCCGCGCCCGCCGGACGATCTCCGCCGTGACGGCCTCCGGCGCGTGGTCCTGGATGAACCGCAAGAGGTCCACGAACGTCCCCTCGCCGAGCACGCTCAACAGGAAGCTCGCACTCGAGAAGTCCGTCTGGTCGAACAGGGTCTTGAGCGAGAGCTGGCTCGAGGCCGCCGAGTACTGGAGCCCCCCACCGTTGGCCATCGCCCGCTTGGTGAAGACCTCGATGTGCCGCGCCTCGTCCATCATGTGCGTGGTCAGGAACATGACGACTTCCTGGTAGCGCGGGTTGATGCGGCTGATGAACTTCCCCGGCACGTACAGCGCCGAGAACTCGTTCTCCGCCAGGAAGGTCATGATCTGGCAGACCGCCCGCTCCATGGGCTCGGGCAGAGGCTTGAGGTGACTCCAGGGGATGTCCCGCGAGGCGTCCCACTGACCGGCCGTCGCCTGCTCGTAGAGCTCGGCGATGTTGTCGGCCCAGACCTCGTCCTTGTCGTTGATGAAGAAGTCGTAGTCCGGCGCCCCGGGCTCCAGGACCGAGCCGCGCGGCGCGAAGCCGTCGGTGGTCGCGGCATGGTCAGGGACGTCGCCGACCCTGCCCACAAACCAGTCCGCCGTGTCGAGCTCCTTGCCGTTCCGCAAAGGCACCTGCACGCCCCAGTCGGGGCGTGCCTCGCCCCGCGAGACCGTCCCTTTCTGGACGTAGTACCGGGTCCGATCGCCGTCGGGCACGGCCCCCACCAGAGGATGCGCGTTCACCCGGCACCATGCCGGCAGGTCATGCCAGACGGACGGCTCGGTGCTCACGACCTCCAGCACCTGCCCGGGCTCAAGCCGATCCAGCCCGGCCCGGATGAGCATGAGGAGGCCGCTGCCGCAGTCCAGATCCCCGCCGAAGGTGGTGGCGCCCGCCGTGAACCGATCCGTCTCCATGCCTAGGCCCTCCCGAGCGGGATGTTCTGCTCGCGGATGGCCTCGTAGGTGCACTCGTAGCCCTCCTTGCGGCCGGGCAACCAGGCCTTGCAGCCCTCGAGATCCATGGCATGGCGGTGCTGCGGGTTGTTGTAGTCCATCTTGAGCAAGGTCTCGGTGAAGGCCTTGGCCATGCCCGGGTCGATGGTGCCGAGCGCGGTGAAGCAGCAGTGCGAGAAGGTGGGCGAGGTCCAGATGGCCTTGAGCTGCTTGGTGTTCACCTGGCCCGCCTCGACCATCTTGATCCAGGTGGCGTCGCCCACGGTCCCCGCGTGCGCCTTGCCGTCGGCGAGCGCCTTGAGGACGTCGAGCTCGCTGGTGCCGGTGTCACCGTGCTTGCCCACGTCGGTGTTGAAGCGCAAGAGCTCGACCTGGCTCAGGTCCACGCCCTGCTTGGCGAGGAAGTGGACGGGCAGGATGGCCGCCTGGGGGCTGTCGGCGCTGCCGAGCGCGAGGGTCTTGCCGTGCAGGTCATGCAGCGACTCGATGCCCGCGTCCGTGCGGACGATGAGCTTGGAGGCGAAGGTGGCGTCCACGTCGCGCATGGCAAGCTCCAGGCAGGTGTCGCCCGTGCGCAGCTGGGCCTTGACGTGCGCCAGGGGGGTGTTCCAGGCGATGTCGACGACGCCCTCGAGGAGGGCCTCGAGCTGGGACTCGTAGTTGGAGAAGAGGACGAAGTCCATGGGGACGCCCTTGTTCAGGAAGTACTCCTTGATGACCTCCCAGATGGTGACGGCCTTGGGGTCGTAGGCGACGCAGCCGAGACGGATGACGTCCCTGCCGGCCCAGGGGATTTCGGGAAGGGTGGTGTTCAGGGAAGCGGTGGGCATGGGGGTTCCTTTCAACTACTCAAGCGGCTACTCGTCTACCCCCCCATCCCCCCTGCTAGGGGGGCGTTAGGTGGGGAGGCGTTTCCTCTGATTAGAAGAGGGGCAGGCCGCACTCCAGCTTGCCGATGAAGTCGTAGAGGACGTCGGTGGTGGGAGCCATGACCGTCGCGGCCCGCGCGTCGCGGAAGCAGCGCTCGACACCGACCTCCTTGCGGTAGGCCGCGCCACCGCAGACCCGCATGGCGAGCTCCGTGACCTCCGTCGAGGTCTCGGCGCCCAGCGCCTTGACCTCGAGCACCCGCAGCATGGTCTCGGGCTTGCCCGACTCCAGGGCCGTCAGGGCGTCGTCCAGGAGCGCCCGGGCCGCGTCCGTCTTGACCCGCATGCGGGCGAGGTAGGCGCGGATGGTGGGCAGGTCGCTCAGGGCGCTCGAGAGGTGCTGGAAGGACGTGCCCGCGCAGTGAGCCGCCGCGCGCTTGGTGGCCGCCTCGCTGATGCCCACGCTCACCGCCGCGTTCATCAGGCTGAAGTAGGGAAGCACCACCTGCATCATGATCTCGAAGCCCTGGCCGTCAGTACCGAGGCGATGGCTCAGGGGAAGCTTGACCGCCTCGCCCGTGACGGGCGACGACGCGTTGCCGCGGAGGCCCAGGCCGTTGAAGGGAGCCGCGACCGTCACGCCCGGCGCGTTCGAGGGCACCAACCAGATGCTGTTGCCCTCGCCCGAGGCCGCCTGGCTCGACCAGACGTAGGAGTCGGCATGCCCCGCCGACGTCACCCAGCTCTTCTTGGCCTCCAGCACCACCTGGTCACCCGAGACCACGGCCGTGCTGACCGGAGCCCAGAAGTGGCTGCGCGAGCCGGCCTCGGAGAAGGCCAGGGTCGAGACGTGCTCGCCACGGGCGATCGCCTGCCGCAGCTCCATGGGCCCGAAGGCCTCGATCACGGCCGCCGCGCAGTAGTGCATGCACGTGACCATGGCCGTGGACGGGCACACCTGCGCCAGCTGCTCGACCACGTGGGCCGCGGCACGATGGCCTTCGCCCAAACCGCCGACCTCCTTGGCGCTGATGAGGCCCAAGAGCCCCGAGCGCTTCAGGGCCTCGATGCCCTCCTTGGGAAACGCCCCCGCCTCGTCGACATGCACCGCATGCGGCGCGACGACGTCCCGGATCAGGGCGTCGAGGGTGGCGGAGTAAGACGGGGCGATGGTCGAGGTCATTTCCACGGCACGTTCTCCTGGTCGAGCGGACGGTTGGGACTGACTAAATTTCATTAGTGAATGCTAAAACAGCATATCAGTCCGACAGCCGGGCGTCCATCCGATCGATCGTCGACACGGCATGGGGCGTACGTGCTAGACTAGCGATTGGTGGGCATTAAGGACTTGTCGATGACCTCAAAGCGGCATGGAAAGGGCTCGGGAACCGAAATGCGAATCGTCCGGAACGACGCCGACCTGGTGCGCGACCTGCGGGTGGCGGACAACTTCTGGACCCGGTTCGCCGGACTCCAGTTCACGCGCTCTCTTCCCGAGGGTCAGGGCCTGCTGATCAAGCCCTGCAACTCCGTCCACATGTTCTTCATGCGCTATCCCATCGACGTGGTATTCTTGACCAAGGATCTCGTCGTGGAGCGGCTCCTGCCCGACCTCCAGCCCTGGAGGGTTTCGCCCGTTGTGTTCGGGGCATATCAAACGCTGGAGCTGCCCGCCGGGACGATTGCGAGGCACGGCCTCAAAGAGGGCGATCGCCTGGAGCTTAAGGAGTAGGGAGTGGCACGCCACACGCGCATCATCGCGCTTGCGCTCGCGGCCGGCACCCTGGCCATGCCGGCCTGGGGAGCCAACTTCACGGACCTCTCGCCCGACAACTCGCGCGGCGTGCTGGCGGTGATGCTCGCCGAGCGCGGCATCCTCCCCGGCATCTCCGACTCCGAGTACGGCGGCAACACCCAGCTCTCCCGCTACGAGCTCGCCACCATCCTCAACGGCCTCCTGGATCCCCGGGACGTGCCGTTCAACGTCGTCGCCTGGTCCGACATCCCGCCCGGCCACCCGGCCATGCCGGCGGTGAGCCGCGTGACGAGCCTCAACCTCCTGAGCGGGGACGGCGGCCGCTTTGCGGGCCTGCGGCGGGTCACCCGCCTCGAGTTCGTCGACTCTTTGGTCCACCTCCTGAGCTACCGCTCGGTCATGGCGCCGCCTCACCGCAAGGGCCCCGCCCTCACCTTCTCCGACGTGGTCCCCAGCTCGCGCGAGGGCCAGATCCTGGACCGCGCGGCCAACTTCTGGCAGGTCATCGACGCCCCGCGCGGCGCGGCCTTCAAGCCCCACAGCTCCATCACGCGCTTCGACGCCCTCGACATGCTCGTGCGCACGCTGCTCTTGATCGATCCCGAGATGCAGGAGCCGATCCGCGCGGCGCTGGCCGTCTCGGCCCCCACCCCGGAGCCGGTCGCCACCCCGCGTCCGTTGCCGACGCCCGTGGCCACCCCGCGCCCCACGCCGCGCCCGGCCGCCACGCCCCGCGTGCAGCCGACCCCGGAGCCGACGCCCGAGCCGGTGGAGACGCCCCGGCCCCGGCGCACGCCCACGCCCGTGGCCACCCCCGAGCCCAAGCCCACGCCGCGCGTGCCCTTCTGGCTCCAGGACGACAAGCCGACCCCCGCCCCGACCGTGGCCCCCACGCCGGAGCCCACCCCGGAGCCGACGCCCGAGCCGCGCGCCACCGCACGACCGGCGGCCACCCCGCGGCCCGCTGCGACCATGCGGCCGAGCGATCGCCCCACCAAGACCTCCGAGCTCCTGGTGCCCCGCGGACGCCTGGGCCTGGATGCCGTGCTCTTCTACCTGGGAAGCGGGTTGCAGGCCGCCGTGCCGGGCTTCGTCAACATCAACGCCGCCGGCGAGTACTGGCAGGGCGCCTTCGGTGGCTCCGGCGCCGTCTCGACCATCTACCCCATCCCGGTCTCCGCGGGCGGAGCCAACGAGAGCCTCTTCGACTTTCACATGCGAGCCGAGGGCCTCTACAAGCTCCCCATGCGCGGCCCCAACTGGCAGGCCGCGGGCGGCGCCGGCTTCATGCTCCGCAACCTCTCGGGCGGCTCGACCGTGAGCGGCATGACCTTCGGGGCGGGCCCCGCGGGCGCCGTCGCCATGAAGCCGCTGCCCGCCGTCACGGCCCACGGCGGGCTCCAGCTCTACCCCCTGATGCTCCTCAACTCACAGACCAAGGGCGACATGGGGCTCGGTGCGGGTTGGCAGTTGGGGGCCGACTACGAGATCCTGCGGGCGCACCCTGCGGTCCTCACCGTGGGCATCACCTACCAGGGTAACCTCGGCGTGGGCTTCGGCGGCGCCCTGGAGACCGTACACACCCTCACCTTCGGGGGAGGAGGACGCTTCTAGATGATCACCTACCTGCTCGCAGCCGCCATCGTCGTCCTGTACACGCTCGGAAGCCTCCTGCCCGGAGTCGCGGGCCGCACCGTGGAGCAGCAGCTCCAGAAACAGTACGGCCCCTTCCAGTACCTCCAGGCCTCGGTCATCGCCAACCCGCCCATCCGCGCCATCGGGGGCGAGGTCCAGTCGCTGAGCATCCGCGCCAACGGCTTCCAGGTCGAGGGCTTGCCCATCGCGTCGGCCTCCATCGACACGGGGCCCATCGCCGTCAACACGGGGGCCATGCTGTTCGGCCGGCCGGCCCAGCTCAACCGCCCGGTGACGGCCACGGCGTCGGCCACTGTGACGGAGGACGGCCTCAACGCCTTCCTCAAGTCGCCCCGCATCGCCCAGCAGCTCAAGGGCATCCCTACCCAGATCAGCATCTTCCCGGGCATCACCGTCACGAGCAACATCGACGTGAACCCGGGCCGCGTCCGCATCCTGCCGGGGGCAATTGCGGTCGAGGGCAACGTCTTCATGGGCGGCACGACCATTCCCTTCACGGCCACCGCCTCGCCGCGCCTGGTCAGCGACCAGCAGATCGCCCTGGACAACGTCCAGGCGACCATGATGGGCTCGCCGGTCCCGCCCAGCATGCTGAACAACCCCAGCATGCGGACCTTCGACCTGTCCCGGTTCCAGACGCCGGCGGGCGTGTACCGCCTCACCGAGCTCTCCGTCCTGCCTGGGGCCCTGCGCATCGGCGCACGGCTCGAGGTCAAGGACCTGCTCACGGGGAAGTAGCATGACGCTCGCCATCGAGACGCGCGGCCTCACCAAGCGCTTCACCGAGACGACCGGGGTCTTCGACGCGACCCTCCAGGTGGAGGCGGGGCTCATCTTCGGCTTTTTGGGGCCGAACGGCGCCGGCAAGACCACGACCATCCGCATGCTCCTGGACTACCTGCGACCGGACCACGGCGAGGCCCTCATCTTCGGCATGGACTGCCGCCGACAGGCCCGTGAGCTAAGGCACCGCCTCGGGTACCTGCCCGCCGAGTTCAACCTCTACGAGGAGATGACGGGCGAAGACCTGCTCAAGTACCTCGCGGGCTACCGTCCCGAAGGCAGCCTGAAGCGCGCCCATGAGCTCGCCGAGCGGCTCAACATCAAGCTCAAGGGCAAGATCCGGCAGTATTCCAAGGGCATGAAGCAGAAGGTCGCGCTCATCCAGGCGCTCATGCACGACCCGGACCTCATGATCCTCGACGAGCCCTCGGACGGCTTCGACCCCCTCATCCAGCAGGAGTTCCACCAGATCCTGCTCGAGGCCAGGGGGCGCGGCAAGACGATCTTCCTGTCCTCGCACATCCTCTCCGAGGTGGAGCAGATCTGCGATCGCGTGGCCATCATCCGCCAGGGCAAGCTGCTCGCGGTCGAGCGCATCGAGGACCTGCAAGCCCGGAAGGTCCGCATCCTCAACCTGACGCTCGATCATGCCCTCGACGCGGCGACCCTGCGGATCCCCCAAGCGACCTTGCGCTCCCAGCAGGGGCTCCAGGCGAGCTTCACCTACGCGGGCTCCGCCCGGGCCCTGTTGTCCTCCCTCGCGGAGGTCCCTCTGGCCGACTTCACGCTCGAGCCGGCGCGCCTGGAGGAGATCTTCCTCAGCTACTACGAGCCCCAGCAGCCATGAACCTGAACGTCCTGCGCCAAGAGCTGCGCGTCTCACTGCGCTTCCTGATCACGCTGTCGATCGGCGTGCTCGCCTTCGCCTTCCTGATGACGGCCATGTATCCGTCCATGAAGGACTCCTTCGAGGACATGCTGAAAGTGGTGCCGAGCTTCCTCAAGCCGCTCGTGCAGACCCGCATGGGCATGAACACGCTGGAGGGCTTCATCACCATCGCCTACACGCACCCGGTCCTCCTGGCGCTCTTCTCCGCATGGCCCCTCGCCCGGGGGGCGCAGGCGATCGCCGGGGAAGTCGAGCGGGGCACCCTCGGCTGGATGCTCAGCTACCCGATCGGCCGCGTGCCGTTCCTGGCGGCGAAGGCCTTCGTCGTGCTGCTGGGGAGCGCCATCCTCGCGCTGGTCTTCGTCGGTGGTGTGTGGGCGGCCTCGACCGCCTTCGGCATCGCCCATGCGGGCCCCGGCGTCTACCTGCAGGCGGCCCTGATGACCTTCCTACTCTACGGGACCTTCGGGACGCTCACGCTCTGGTGCTCGACGGTCTTTACGGAAAAGGGTCCGACGACCCTCGTCGGGACCGCCGTCCTCTTGGTGACCTTCCTGTGGAACTACGCGGCCGAGCTCTGGAGCCCGCTCAAGCCCTATCGCTGGCTGTCGCTCTTCGACTACTACGATCCCAAGGCGATCCTGAACGGGGCCGGCATCGAGCCGCGGGACCTGGCGGTCCTGGGCGGCCTCATCCTCGTCTGCCTGGTGGGCGCCGCCGTCACGTTCCGCCGGCGTGACCTCTCGATCTAGCGCCTTCTAACAGAGGCCCCCGAGTCGCGACCCTGGCCCCCGCCTTCGCGAGGGTGACCCCGCTTCCGCGGGAATGACGGGAGCGCCTATTCAGGCATCGAAGGCAAGCACTCGTTCTCGTATCGCGGGTGAGCACTGGTCCTCGTCTCTTGGGTGATCAGCCTTTCTCGTTTGCGGGTTAGCCCCTTCAGGGTCGTCGGCGCTCCCGTCACCCTCGCGCACGCGGGGGTCCAGCGCCATGTCATCCGAGCAGTGAGCAGCACACGCGTGTCCCGAGGGCTCACGGAGCCCACCGCGCAAAAAAGCCGGCCACCCGAGGGTGGCCGGCGAAAAACCTCTTGGCTAGCCCTTGGCGGCGGCCAGCTTGTCCGCGAACTGGTCGATGACGGCGAGCACGTCCTGGCGCTTGAAGGGCTTGGTCAGGTAGCCGTCGGCTCCGGACCCGAGCCCCTCCTGCTGGTCGGCGCCGCTCGCGCGCGCGGACTGGCAGATGATGATGCCATGGAAGGTCGGGTCGGACTTGAGCCGCCGCGTCGCCTCGAGCCCGTCGAACTCGCCCGGCATCAGGACGTCCATGAAGACCAGGTCCGGCCGCTCGGCCAGCGCCGCCTTGACGCCCGACGGACCGTCGGAAGCGGTCACGACCTGATGACCTTCTCGGGTCAAGAGGATGCTCAGAATCTCGGCATTGGTGGGTTCGTCTTCGACAACAAGTATCTTAAGCGGCTTCATAGGGCGTTAGTGTAACATATTTAAGTGAAGGATTCGCCCGGCTCGGCGCACTTTTCTCACTCGAAAGACCGGGCAGCTTGCTGGATGGCCTTGAACACCCGGGGCCCCGGTCGAGAGACCTCATCCGCCGGCAGCGCGACGAAGCGTGCCCCCGGCAAGCGCTCCTTGAGACGCCCGGCGGCCGCCTTCAAGTTGGTGGGATACAGCACCACCTGCGGAGCGCCTGCGATCAGCCGCTCTTCCGAGAAGGGGCGATAGCCGGCTTCGGTGGCGATGTTGCGGCCCCCGGCGCGCCGGATCAGGTCGTCCAGGAAGGTCCCCGGCCCGGCGCTCATGAGCGGCCGATCCCAGACCAGGTAGAAGACGCTCGGATGGTGGCCCGCCGGCTTGATGCGCCCCAGCTCTTTGCGGTAGCGCGCCGCGAAGGCCTTGCCCTCGGGTCCGATGACCCCGCCCAGCGCCTCGGCATTGGCGGCCACCGACTCCAGCGTGTCGCTCTCGAGGACCACGACCGGGGCCTTGAGCATGCGCGCGAGCTGGCGCAGGGCCGGAGCCTTGGACGGAATGGCGAGGACGAGGTCCGGCTTGAGCGAGAGGACTTGCTCCACGCTGAGGTTCTCGGCGCCGCCCACGCGCGGCTTCTTCCGGGCCTCGGGCGGGAAGTCGCACATGTCCGTCACCCCGATGAGGCGATCGCCCCAGCCGATGGCGTACACGAGCTCCGTGTTGGACGGGGCGAGCGAGACGATGCGCCGGTAGGCGCCGGGCTTCACCGGCCGGCCATGGAGGTCCTGCAGGGCATGGGCCGGCAGGGCGACGGCCCAGAACAGCAGCATCATGAGCAACACGCGCACGAGAAACGACCTCCCCTCACGCCCTTCGGGCGCGACGCCGCGCCAAGAGCCGCTTCTACCCTAGGCAATCGCCCCCTGGCTGTCAAGCAGAGGAATGGGAGCCCCCGCGGGGTATGTAGGCCTTAGCCCTGCTTGCCGGGAGGCCCCATGGAAATCCGTCCCCTCAAACAGCTCTTCACCTGGATGCGACCATCCGCTCCGACAGCCCCCGAACCCCGGACGGTCACGCCGGGCGATCGCCTGTCCCTGAGTACCGAGGCGCGCGGCGCCCAGTCGGGACCCGATCGCCTGACGGGCTCGTTCCTCCAGGTCCACGGCAACGGCGAGTCGGCCGAGTACTGGGAGCGGACGCTCCGGGACATGCAGGCCGTGGGGATGGACACGGCCATCATCCAGTTCAACCAGTACGACGGAAACAACTTCTCGGAGGCCACCGAGCGGATCCTCTCGGCCGCCGATCGGCTCGGCATGAAGGTGATGGTCGGCACCGCCCTCAACGAGGGCAGCGGGCTCGAGAGCTGGTACCTGCGGCAGTACCTGCCCTGGGAGGTCAAGCAGGAGGGCGACTCCGTCGCGACCTACACCCGGCAGCTGGTGAAGCAGTTCGCGCATCACCCGTCCATGGCAGGCGTGTACATCCCCTTCGAGGTCAACGGTCTCGCCAACCCGCGCGTCATCGGGGACTTCTACGGCGCCATCGCCCGGGCCGCCAAGGAAGAACGGCCGGACCTCCGGGTGATGATCTCGCCCTACACCAACTGGATTCCCGGCGTGCCCCTGTCGAGCCCTCCGGAGCAGATCACCGAGTGGTGGAGCACCGTCCTCGCGCGGGCGCCCATCGACGTCGTCGCCTGGCAGGACGGCGTGGGCGGCACCGACGAGCAGTTGAAGCGGGTCTCGCGCGACCTGGGGGCGATCGCCAAGGCCACCGAGGCGCATGGCGTGGAACTCTGGGCCAACCTGGAGGCCTTCGACCGCACGACGAAGCTGACGGAGGGCTTCGCGGCCAAGCCGGCCTCCGTGGACCGCCTCGAGAAGCAGATCGCAGCCACCCGGTCGTCGGTCACCAAGCTCATCAGCTTTGATTTCAACGACTACATGTCGCCGCAGGCGGGGCCGGAGCAGGCCAAGCTGTTCGAGGACTACCGCCGCTACGTCGACCAGCTGGAGCCCTAACCCCAGGAAGCAACGGCATCGCCCGGCGCGGCTTGGCCGCGCCGGGCGATGCTCGTAGGAGGGGCGTTACCGCGGGCCGCCGGTCGTCTGCTCCGGCAGGATGGCGCCAACCAGGAGCTTCTGGAACTCGTCGCGCGGCATGGCCGTGATCTCACCGGTGTTGGAGTCCGAGATCATGAGGAGCGGCTTGCCGTCGTCGGAGGTGGTCGCCCCCTGCACGGCCACCATGTGCCCGCCGATGCTGCCGTCCGGCTGCACCGCCTGGAGGCCCACCTGGACCGGGTGCTTGCCGGCCGCCGCCTCGATCTTGGCGGTGATCAGAGCCGCGTTGCCGTCCTCGACGTTGACGGACTGGCCCTTGCGGCCGAGCGTCACCTCGTAGAGGTGGTCCGCTTGGCGCAGGGTGAGGCCCTCGTCGGCATCGCCGCCGAGCTTGCCGCCACCACCGACCCGGCCACCACCGTACTTGCCGCTGCCGCCGAGCCGCCCGCCGCCGAACTTGCCGCCGCCACCGACCCGGCCGCCGCCGAGCTTGCCGCCGCCTCCGGTGCGACCGCCACCAAAGTCGCCGTCGGCCCCGGCGCTGTCCGGCACCGCCTGCCTGGCGAAGGCCACCATGGAGCCCTGCACGGCCGCGTCCAGCATATCCTGGCCCTTGTGGCCGTCATCGATGTCGCCCGTGTTGAGCGCCATCTCCTGGGGCTTGCCGTCCGGCCCCTTGACCGTGGCCTTGCCGTCCTGAACCAGGCTGAGGACGAACTCGGCGTAGGCTGCGGGGTCCTCGGCGGCCTTGGCGGCCTGCAGGGAGCCCGCGACGCAGGTGGAGGATCCCTTGCCCTGCTTCACGATCATGGGCATGGCGGCCACCTCGATGACGTCGCTCAGGACCTCCCCCATCTGGATGCCGCGCTCGGCGAGCTTCGGATCCGCGGGCTTGAAGGCGCGATCGGCCAGCACGTCCAGGAGGCGCGGGCCGCCGCCGGGCGGCTCCTTGGTGAGGTCGCCACGGACCAGGAGCAGCATGAGGCCGGCCTCGGCCTTCAGGGTCTTGGCACCGTCCCCGAACAAGGCGGCTCCTGCCACCTTGAGGAACTTGCCCACATCGTCCAGGCTGAGCTTGGACAGGGCGAAGGAGGTGTCCGGCTTGAGCTTGGACAGGACGAACTCCTGCTCGGGAGTGAGCTTGCCCGTCTTGATGAAGTCGACGACGTTGCTCCCGATGGTGGCCATGTCGTTGATCGTGATGGGCAGGGTCTCGTTGACACCCTCCACCAGGGCCTCGCCGGCCTTGGTCGCCAGCTCTGAGCCCGTCTCGATCGCCGCGTCCAGGAACTGATCCACCAGCTTGGAGCCCTGCTCGACGGCCGTATCCTTGAACTGCTCCAGGGCGTCCGCGCCCTTCTCCACCGTGCTGTCTACCAGCTGGGCACTCGCCTTGAAGGTGTCCGTGACCGCCTCGGCGGTGGCGTCCACGTAAGCGCCCAGGCGCTCCGTCCCGCGCGACGCGAGTTCGGCGGCCCCGCTGTCCGTGACCGCCTTGCCGACGGTGTCGACCGCGTCCTTGGCGGCTTCGCCGGTATCGGCGAGCTTGCCCGTCACGCTTTTGACGACGCCGCCCCACAGGTTGGAGATGCCCGACGTCACCTTACCGTCACCCATCGCTTGATCCTCCTTCTGGAGCCGGAACAATCGCCGAGTCGTCGCGGAGCCACGGGCGCTCGGACCCGTCATACCCCTCCTCTGTATATGGCCCGATCCGGTCGCCGACTAACGTGGTTTGACGGACATTTAACGAGTCCCAAAAACCCCCAAACGATTCGGCCGTCATGATGGAAGGGGCCGGGGTCCCGTCTTGCTATCCTGACCCCGCTCGTAGCGCCCAGCCATGCGCCTTTGCCCACTGTCGTCGAGCGCGAAAGGAGGCCCCCGCTGCGCCCCAAGATTGGCGATCGTGTCCTCATCGTCGAGAAGCACCACCTGGCCAGTCGTGACACCATCGAAGGCGTCGTCGCCCAGATCCTCACCAAGTCCCCGACGCACCCCCGGGGCATCAAGGTCCGTCTGACCACGGGTCACGTCGGCCGCGTCCGGATCATCTTGCCCATAGCCAGCCAAGCGTCCTAACGAGCCGGGGCGGGGGAAATCCCCCGCCCCGGCTCGTTGCTAGCGCCCGTAACGCTCGGTGAGCGACCGGATCCGCTTCGTGAGGGCCCCGTCCAGGGCTCCTGGGGGCATCCGCCACGCCCAGTTGCCCGCGGCCTTGCCCGGCGTGTTCATGCGCGCCGGGCTGTCCAGGCCCAGCCAGTCCTGCATGGGCACCACGGCGAGGTCGGCGACCGACGCGAGGGCGAGCCGGATGAGGGCCTCCGGCACGTCGGCGGGCTCGTAGCCCAGGTAGGCGAGGGCATCGGCGCGCTCGGCGTCGGGCGCGGCCTCGAACCAGCCTCGGGTGGTGTCGTTGTCGTGGGTTCCCGTGTAGACCACGCAGTTGCGCACGAAGTTGTGCGGCAGGTAGGCGTTCTCGGGGTCCCCGCCGAAGGCGAACTGCAGGATCTTCATGCCGGGCAGGCCGGCCTCGTCGCGCAGGGCCTCGACCTCGGGCGTGATGACGCCCAGGTCCTCGGCGATGATGGGCAGGTTGCCGAGCGCCCTTTCGACCGCCTTGAAGAGGGCATGCCCCGGGGCCTTGATCCAGCGGCCGTTGATGGCCGTCTCCTCGCCCGCGGGCACCTCCCAGTAGGCCTCGAAGCCGCGGAAGTGGTCGATGCGCACCACGTCGTAGAGCGCGAGCGCCATCTTGAGACGCTCGATCCACCACGCGAAGCCCGACTGCTCGAGCACGTCCCAGCGGTACAGCGGGTTGCCCCAGAGCTGGCCGGTCTCGCTGAAGTAGTCGGGCGGTACGCCCGCCACCACCGTCGGATGCCCCTGGGTGTCCAGGTAGAAGATCTCGGGGTGGCTCCAGGCATCCGCGCTGTCGTAGGCGACGAAGATGGGAATGTCGCCGATGATGTGGACCTTGCGGTCGTTGGCGTACTGCTTGAGGTCCCGGTACTGGTCGAAGAACAGGTACTGCAGGAAGGCATGGAAGCGCACGGACGGCGCCAGGCGCTCTTGCCACTCTCGGACGGCCTCGGGGCGGTGGGCCCGGATGTCGGCATCCCAGGTGGACCAGCCGGCCCCCGCGAAGTGATCCTTGAGGGCCATGAAGAGGGCGAAGTCGTCGAGCCAGGCCGCCTGGGAGCGGACGAAGGCGTCGAAGCGTCCGCGCGACTCGGGGCCCGCCAGGGCCTCGAAGCGCTCGAAGGCGCGCTTCAGCTTGCCGAGCTTGTAGGGGATGACCCAGCCGTAGTCGACCTCCCCTGCCGGGAAGGCGGGGGCGTCCGCGAGGTCCGCGGCCTCCAGGAGGCCGGCCTCCTGCAAGAGCTCGAGATCGATGAGCTGGGGGTTGCCGGCGAACGCCGAGAACGACTGGTAGGGGGAGTCCCCGTAGCCCGTGGGGCCCAGGGGCAGGACCTGCCAGTAGGTCTGGCCAGCCTTGGCGAGGCTGTCGACGAAGCCGAAGGCCTCGCGGCCGAAGGTGCCCATGCCGAAGCGCCCGGGCAGGGACGTCGGGTGCAGAAGCACGCCGGATGATCTAGGAAACCTCACGATACCTCCGATGGGTGGGGGCGACTCCGTACCAGTTTAGGGCAAATGGCGCTTGCTCGGTAGGATAATCGCCCGTCCGGGGTAAAGAGTCCTCGAGGACACTTCAACCCTCAAAACTGCAAAGGAGGTACCTGCCTATGGATAGTAACAGTAGCCAGTCTTTCGAGGTGATGGGCCTGTAGGTCAGCCCTACCCCAATGCGGCTGGACAGCCATCGCGCGAGCGGATGGCCTGACCCACCCACACTGACGAAGTTCGCGAGGCCCTCTCCGGGGGCCTCGCGTTTTTGGCGAAGTTCTTGGGCCGGTTTGGCCTGGACAGGGGCGGCGATCGCCACCCCGCGGGGCTGCAACTCGAGAGATCGAGCAAGGAAGGGCTTCGCGCGCGCCCCGAGCCAAACCCTCGGATCCATGATATAATAAAATCTCTCTTTATTAAGTTAAGGAGCCATGCGGATCATAAGCTGCTCGTCAGCTTAACGCAGGCTCACTCAAGGAGACTATGAGAACAGCCGGGATTCAGTGGAGGATGACGTTATTGACGGATTCCTCGGCTCCATGGGCGGTCAGACAGTCGACCCCTTGAGGCTACGCAGGCGCAGCCGGTTCCGGTCTGCGCCCGGAGGTTTTGGGCCGGATCTCGGTCCGCGCGATTGACGCGCCGGCGACGGCGCTTTAGAAAGAGGAGGCAACGATGGCCATGCTTCTGGGAGCCAAGTGGACGACGGTCGCTCGCCGTAAGGTGAACGAGGCGATCGGGCTTGGGAACCTGCCGAGCGAGGCGGAGTACACCCTGGTCGACAGCGTCGACAACGCGTGCGCGGTCATGGTGTACGAGCGCTCCGGCGGTCGCAGCAGCAAGTCCGGTTCGACCTCGTTCTTCACCGTCGAGTGGGATGCCGACGACGCCGAGCCGCGCGTCGCGCCCCTGAGCTCCTTGGCGCGCAAGGCCGCCGCCATCTAGGCTCTTTCGCACAGCGCCCCCGCCCAGAGTTGGGCGGGGGCGCTGTGCGTTGACGGGAGGTCCCCCGAGGGCGTAGACTGGTGACGTTAAGACCTGTTTAAGAAAGGGTTGTGTCATGACCAAGACGTCTCGGGTCCTCACCGTCGCCCTCGCGGCCGTGCTCGCGGGTTGCGGCGTCGCGCCCCAGGGCACCGTCCGCCCCAGCAGCGTCCAGTCGCTGCGCGCGCAGGACGACCACGACGTCACGCATGCCAAGCTCAACGCCATCGTCAAGACGGTCCTCGGCGAGCAGCTGCCCTACCTCATGACCAACGCCGACGCCGATCGCAACGGCGCCATCCAGCGCGCGGAGTACGCCCCGGGCCGGGACGCGGCCATGGTGGACCTGTTCATGGCCCAGTTCGACGGCAACCGGGACGGCCAGGTCGTAGCCCCCGAGTACCAGCGGGCGCTCGCGGCCACCGAGTCGGTCGAGGCCTACCACCACGTGGTCGAGGAGCGCATGTCCGCGGCCATCAAGCCCTACGCCGCGGACAAGGACTTCGATCTGACCGAGCTGCGCGACTACATGACGCGCGACCTGGGCCTTACGGCCGACTGGCCGCTCTTGGCCCGGATCTTCGCGGAGCTCGACCTGAACCAGGACGAGAAACTCCTCTCGGCCAAGGGAGAGGGTCCGGCCTTCCTGCTGAAGTTCGCGCGGCCTCAGCTGCAGCGGGCCCTCGCGCTGCCCTCCGACCCGGCTCGCTAGCGCCGGGCGGCGCCGCCGCTTTCTTGCAAACCTTCCTTGACTCCCGTAACATGGGAGGCTGCGTCCTCATGGCCGAAAAGGTCTGCTCGAGGCGCGGCCTCCCTCTTGCCGGGCCTGCGTGTCAGGCCAGACGACAGAATGGAAACCACTCATGGGCGTTAAGCTCCTCGAAAACCAAGGTTTGACCTTCGACGACGTCCTGATCGTCCCGAAGCGCTCCTCGATCTACTCGCGCAAGGACGTCTCCCTGCGCACCCGCCTGGTGGGCGATCTGACGCTCGAGCTGCCGATCATCAGCGCGAACATGGACACGGTCACCGAGCTGTCCATGGCGCGGGCCATGCACGAGCTGGGCGGCCTCGGCATCATCCACCGGTTCATCCCGGACGCCGTCA
The DNA here is from genome assembly GCA_036676985.1 of Candidatus Sericytochromatia bacterium. Taxonomy (GTDB): domain Bacteria; phylum Cyanobacteriota; class Sericytochromatia; order S15B-MN24; family UBA4093; genus DATNQJ01. Next base: position 15,502 of record JAKFBU010000053.1, on the reverse strand, counting down.
CGCACGCGCGGATGGTCTCGGAGACCCCGGGCACCCGGATCCTGGCCATCGGCGTCAAGCCCTCGGACCTGGACAAGATCGAGATGATCGAGGGCCTGCACGGCGTCCTCATCGACGTGGCGCACGGCCACAGCGACCGGGTGATCGAGACGATCCAGACGATCCGCGAGCGCTGGCCGAAGCTGTGGATCATCGCGGGCAACGTGGCCACCTCCGAGGGCGCGTGGGACCTGCTCGAGGCGGGCGCGCACGCCATCAAGGTGGGCGTGGGCCCGGGGGCGGTCTGCACCACCCGCATCGTGACGGGCTGCGGCGTGCCCCAGCTCTCGGCGGTCATGAAGTGCCGGGCGGCGGTCGATCGGTGGTACGACGTGGAGAAGCGCAAGGCGAAGCCCCGCGTGCAGCTCAAGCCGACGCTCATCGCCGACGGCGGCATCCGCAACTCGGGCGACATCGTCAAGGCGCTCTGCGCGGGCGCGGACAGCGTCATGATCGGCAGCCTGTTCGCGGGCACGGACGAGGCGCCGGGCGAGGTCATCACCGAGAACGGCATGAGCCACAAGATGTACCGGGGCATGGCCTCGGCGGGGGCCATGGCCAAGGTGGGCGCGGAGCGCACGCCCGAGGGCATCTCGACGCTCATCCCCTACAAGGGATCGGTGACGCCCCTGCTCGAGGAGCTGGACGGCGGCATCCGTTCGGGCCTGAGCTACTGCAACTCGGCCTCCATCGAGGACCTGCACCAGCAGACCATCGAGTTCGTGAAGGTGACGCCCGCGAGCATGGCCGAGAGCCGCCCGCACGCCGCCACCCGCACGGGTGCGGTGCCGCATCAGGTGTCGGTCTTCCTGTAAGGCGACCTCAAGACATAGCCCCCGCCGAGTTCGGCGGGGGCTTCTTTTTTTGGAGTTAGGGTTGCCGGACGCTCGACATCATGGCCTCGAGGGACACCGGGGTGTGGTGGACCAGGCCCTCGAAGAGCTCGTGCGGCGTGGCATCCTCACACCAGCCTTCCATGCCGAACTCCCTGGGGACGAGGAACAGCTCCACGTGCCGGGCGAGGATGGCGAGCTTGCGGGCGTTGCCAGTGGCGAGCTCCCGATCCGCCTGGCCCAGGAGCAGGACGGCCTCGTAGAGGCGGATGGCGCGATCGCTCCACGTCTTGGCATGCAGCTGCAGCCGCACCTCGTCCTGGCTCGAGAGATCCCCGAGCGCTTGCTCCAGGCGGTCCGCCTCGCGGGCGAGGACCATGCGCCAGTGAGCGCTCGCCTCGGCCTTTGAGGCCGAGAGCCGGCGCCGCAGCTCGGCGAGGAGGATGGGGCCCGCGCCCTCGCGCCCGAGGCAGCGCACGACGTCCAGCACCAGGATGTTGGTCGTGCCCTCCCAGATGGGCAGCACCTGGGCGTCACGCAGGAGGCGCGGCGTCACGAAGGTCTCGATGTAGCCGTTGCCGCCGAGCATCTCGCAGGCCTCGGAGGCGAAGCGGATGGCCTGCTTGCCCGTGTGGTACTTGATCATGGGCGTCAGCAGGCGGCGCATGACCTGTTCTTCCTCGCTGGCCGTCCCCTGATCCACCCGGTCCAGGTAGCGGATGGCCTCCCAGACGAAGGCCGTCGCCGCCTCCAGCTCCACCACCATCGAGGTGAGCATCTGGCGGACCATGGGGTAGTGGTCGATGGTCTTGCCGAAGGCCGCGCGCTGCGACGCATAGTCGCGCGCCTCGGTGTAGGCCCGGCGCATGATGGCGAGGGCCGCCACCGAGTTGTAGGTGCGGCTCAGGTTGAGCATCTCGGTCATGTACTTGAAGCCGCGCGAGAGGTCGCCCACCGGGTAGGCGATCGCCCCGTCCAGCGTGAACTCGCCCGAGGCCATCGAGCGAGTGCCGAGCTTGTCCTTGAGGCGATGGATCCGGTAGTGGTTGCGCGAGCCGTCCTCCAGGTTCTTGGGCATCAGGAAGAGGCCCAGGCCCCGGGTTCCGGGCTGCGCCCCCTCGGGACGCGCGAGCACCATCATGACGCCCGCCTCTCCGGCATTGGAGCAGAACCACTTGTCGCCGTAGAGGCGCCACTGGCCGTCCACCTGGCGCGCGACGGTCTCGTTGGCGCCCACGTCCGAGCCGCCCTGCTTCTCGGTGAGGAACATGGCCCCCTCGAGCAGGGACTCGAGGTCGCGCGCGGTGATGCCCGGCAGGAACCTGGCCTTGAGGTCGTCGTCCCCGAAGAGGTCCACCAGACGCGCCGAGCCCTCGGTCATGCAGATGGGGCAGTAAAGGCCCTGCTCGGCCTGGGCGAAGAGGTAGCCGAGCCCGAAGACGAGCGCGTGCGGCACGTAGCCGTGCTTGGCCCGCATGGCCGGCTCGTAGAACATGCCGCCGAGGCCCGCGCCGTAGGCGAGGCGCGTCATCTCGCGGTAGGCGGGATGGACCTTGACCTCGTCGATCCGGTTGCCGTTGGCGTCGTACTGGACCAGGACCGGCGGATTCTGGTTGGCGTCCTCCGCCAGGGGCACGATGTCCTGGGCGGCCATGCGGCCCATGTCCTCGAGCAGAGGGCGGGCCCAGGCCATGCCCTCGGGCCCGAGGGCTTCCGACATCATTGCCTGGAAGGCCGGATCCGCGTGGTAGTAGTTGGGGCCGGAGACCGAGTGGCGGGTGGAACCTTGGAGCGCGTCGATCGCCATGGGCGTCCTCCTAAAGAAAGGCCCCCGCTGACGTCAGCAGGGGCCCGAGTGGTCTAGAATACCGCAGCAGCCAGATCGCCCAGCCGCTCCGAGGAGGTCTTCTCGACGTCCTTGTGCAGGCTGTTGCCGTGCGAGTCCATCGTGACGATGGCCTTGAACCCATCGACCTCCAGGTGCCACATGGCCTCGGGGATGCCGAACTCCATGAGGTCGACGCCCGAGACGTTCTTGACGCAGGCCGCGTAGTACTGGGCCGCGCCGCCGATGGCGTTGAGGTAGACGGCACCGTACTTCTGCAGGGCGTCCAGGGTCTTGGGGCCCATGCCGCCCTTGCCGATGATGGCCCGGACGCCGTAGCGACGGATGACCTCGTGCTGGTACGGCTCCTCGCGGATGGAGGTGGTGGGGCCGGCCGCCAGGATGGAGTAGTGGCCGTCCTCGTGCTTCTTCACGACCGGACCGCAGTGGTAGAGCACGCCACCGTCGAGGGAGACGGGGGGCTCGTGGTCCATGACGTGCTTGTGGAAGGCGTCGCGGCCCGTGTGCATGGCGCCCTTGATGACGACGACGTCGCCCACGTGCAGGCTGCGGATCAGCTCCTCGGAGATGGGCGCCTCCAGCACGACCTCGCGGCCGGTGCCGAAGCCCTCCTGGCCCTGGTCGGCCATGGGGGCGGCCTGTTCGGGGGCGATGCGGTACTGCCAGTCCTTGATGGCGCCGGTGCCGGCGTCGAGCACCACACCCAGGCGACGGAAGGCCCAGCAGTTGTAGGCGACCGAGACGAAGAAGCTCGCGGGCAGGCGGTTGAGGACGCCGACCTTGCAGCCGAGCAGCGTCACGCCGCCGCCGAAGCCCATGGTGCCCACGCCCAGCGTGTTGGCCTTGTCCATGACGTAGGTCTCGAGCTCGGCGAGCTGCGGGTTGGGGTTCACGTCGTCGACCGGGCGCAGGAGCTGGTGCTTGGCCTCTTCGTAGCCGGTGGTGCGATCGCCGCCGATGGCCACGCCGATGAAGCCCGCCGAGCAGCCCTGGCCCTGGGCCTGGTGCACGGCATGCAGGATGCACTTGCGGACGCCGTCCAGGTCGCGGTTGGCCTTGCCGAGCTCCGGCAGCTCCATGGGCAGCGAGTACTGGATGTTCTTGTTCTCGCAGCCGCCGCCCTTGAGGATCAGCTTGACCTCGATGTCCGGGTGCTCCCACTGCTCGAAGTGGATGACGGGGGTGCCGGGGCCGAGGTTGTCGCCGGCGTTGGCGCCCGTCAGGGAGTCCACCGAGTTGGGACGGAGCTTGCCGTTGGCCGTGGCCTTGGCGACGGCCTTGCGGATGGCGGCCTTGATCTCGAGCTGGTTGGTCCCCACCGGCGTGTGGACGAAGAAGGTCGGCATGCCGGTGTCCTGGCAGATGGGCGAGACGGCGCTCGCCGCCATGTCGATGTTCTGGGCGATCGTCGAGAGGGCCAGGGCCGAACGGGTGCCGGCATCCTCGCGCTCCTTGGCCTCGGCGACGGCCTTGCGCACGTCGGCGGGCAGGTTGGTCGCGGTCTCGACGACCAGCGCGTAGAGGCTGTCTTCAAGCTGTGGGAGTGTCATGGGGCATGTACCTTCCTTTCAGGTCCATCGTACTCCTGAGGCCCCACGCCCACAAGATCGCGGCCCTGCCTCCCGTCGGGGAGGCAGGGCCGCATCGATCGAAAGGAGCGCTAGCTGCCGCCCTTGTCGCCGATGATGTTGGCGGTGTTGCCGCCGATGATGTTGCCGGTATTACCGCCGATGATGTTGGCCGTGTTGCCGCTCAGGATGTTCGCCGTGTTCCCACTGAGGATGTTGCCGCCGCCGTTGGTGATGACGGTGGCCCCGTTGTTGCTGATGATCTGGCCCTTGCCCTTGAGGATGTCGGTGATGTCGGTGGTCTTGCCGACCGGGATGGTCTCTCCGTTGGGCCCCGTCTTGGAGCCCTCGGCGACGATGGTGCGATCGCCCTTCGTGATGACCACGCCGCCGTCCACGCCGACCTTCACGCCGTCGCCCATGACCACGATGTCGTGGTTGCCGAGCTGCGTGTCGTAGACGCCGCCCGAGGGGTTGTTGCCGCTGTGGTTGCGCTCGCCGTCCTTGACCACCGAGAGGTTGAAGTTACCACCGCCGTTGGTGATGACGCCCGAGAAGTCCGCCAGGCTGGCCCCGCCGTTGCTCACGATCCGCCCCGTGTTGCCGGCGATGATGTTCGCGCTCTTCTCCCAGTTGGTCGCGCCCACCGAGAGGCTGGCCGAATCCTTGGCCATGGTGGGCGCGGGCGGCGCGGGCGGCGGGGAGAAGAGGTTCGTGACGGCCTTGACGGCCTGCCCGATCGTGGCGTTCCAGGCGCCCGAGATGGCTCCCCCGATTCCATCCAAAAACCCCATTCAAGGCTCCTTTCACTTCCGACCGTACGCAATATGAAATCCTTACCCTCCCACCCACTTTCGGTTGCGACGTTTTTCAATCATTTAACCAGCGGCAAACATGCTCCGAATACGGCACGCAATCCCTCCGTAACCTCGGAGCAAGACGTGGCTCACGGAAGCCTGGCAAGCTGGGGTCGTCCGGAAAGGAGGAGGCATGGTCTACACCTACGAGATCGCCGGCTTTCGCTTCGAGGCCAGCTCGCTCATCGACGCCACGGTCCAGGCCCTGCACAAGGTGCGGGAACTGAGCAGCCTCGACTCCCACGAGGAGGCCAAGCGCCTCTACGCAGCGGTGTGGCGGGTGCAGGACGAGATCCAGCATGCCGTTGCGGACAACAAGCCGTTTCCGAGCCGCTACAAGGTGTCCGACCGGACGCTCCTCGGGCGCCCTCTGGCGCTGCGCTAGAGGCGATTGACCGCCTCGGTGGGCGACGATGGATTCCGGCCTGCACCGGAATGACGGGAGCACGGACTCCTGGAGAGCCAGTAGCCTGCAAAGACAAAAGGGCCTCGGGCTTCAGCCCGAGGCCCTTGCTGAGTACACGACTAGCGCTGGCCGGTGACGACCGGGAAGCCCGCCGCCGTCCAGGCGTTCATGCCGCCGGTCATGGAGGCGACGTTGGTGAAGCCGTAGTCCACGAGCTTTGCGGCCGCAAGCCCGCTGCGATGGCCGCTCCGGCACACGGCGAGGATGTGGGCGTCCTTGGCGAGATCCTTGCTCCACTTGGAGACCTGGCCCACCGGACGCAGCAACGCCCCTTGGACGTGGCCCGCCTCGAACTCGGCCGCCTCGCGCACGTCCACCACGATGAGCGCCGGATCCGCCGCCATGAGCGCCCGGGCTTCCTCCACCGTCACGTTCTGGATCGAGCGGGCCTGCACGCGCACCTCGGAGGCGGTGGGCACTCGCCCGGTCTGGCCGCAGCCCGCCAAGAGCAAGCTCGCAACCACCAAGCCCATCCAACCCCTCAGCATGGCGCCTCCCTTCCCCGACCTGCGGGAATTTCTTAAACTAGCCTTAATCATAGCAGTTTAGCGAAGAGTCGTCCCCCATGCAAGCGTTCCTTCGGGTGACATGTACTATCGCGATGTGACCTTAATTAGCGGCGCACATCGCCAGTTTAAAGGCGTTCCATCAAGATCACCGACGAAATTCCCGTCCCCTAAGGCCATACGTCCAAACTTCGCCCGAAACTTCCCCTTGTTTGTACGGGATCGAGCGCCGGCCCCCCTATAGTGGCGGACGTCAGCACGGGTGTTTATCGGAACAGGGGGACGGATGAGATCCAACCTACTGAAGACCATTTTGATGGGTAGCCTGCTCGCGGCCAGCTGCGGCCTCCAGCCGGGCGACACCATCCGGAACGGCGTGTTCGGCTTCGCCACCTCGGCCCGCTACCAGGCCTTCTCGATCCAGGCGGACGAGGTGGGGATCGCCCGCGTGACGGCAAGCTCCGAGCGCAACTCCTATTTCCCGGTCACCATGGTGACGGACGGCAACCTCGGGACGGCCTGGGCCCCCTCCGAGTCGGATTCGACGCCGACCCTCACCTTCGACCTCAACAGGACGCAGGCCCTCACGGGCATGGGCATCAAGAAGAGCCCGGACGGCATCACCGTCGACGTGGAGGTCTCGACCGACGGGCAGGACTGGGAGGTCGTCGAGGAGGGCCTGAGCCCCGCCACGGCCACCATGGACTGGATCGACCTGCCCTACGTCGAGACGCGCTTCGTGCGCCTGACGTTCCACGGGGCCACCAGCCAGCTCCTGGTCTGCGAGGTCAAGTTCTACGGCGACTTCACCGAAGCGCCGGCCCCGACACCCTGGCCGACCGCGACCCCGCGGGTCCCCGGCCTCGAAGTGACGCCCAGCCCCTCCCCCAGCGCAACTCCGACGCCCACCGCCAGCCACCGTCCCACGCCCCGGCCCACCACGCGCCCCACGCCCACCCCACCTCCGCCTGAGGACGAGGACTGCGGCTGCGACGTGACGGGCGGCGGCTTCATCCTCAACGGCAACCAGAAGGTGACCTTCGGCTTCGTCGCCCACCACAACCCGGCCCTCGGCCCCTCCGGCAACATCCAGGTCGTGGACCACGCCACCAAGACCCGCTTCCGCGGCCGCGTCACCGCCGTCGAGTGCGACGGCGACACCGTCACCTTCTCGGGCACCCTGCGCGGCGGCGGCACGTTCACCGCGGTCGTGACCGACAACGGCGAGCCCGGACGTCGCGATACCTTCTCGTTCAGCACCGGCCTCGGCGTCGATCTCTCGGGCGAGCTCGGCGGCGACCGCCCCGGAGGCGGCAACATCCAGCTCCACAAGCAGCGCTGCGACTAGCCACGTGCGACGATCGGCGGGGGCCGCGGCCCCCGCCGATCCATTAGAGACCTCACATCAAGGGCGCTGCCTCGTTGACATGTCGAAAGGGCGCAAACTCAGCGTGGACCTTTGATTGGCAGGATGATACAATCCCAGAGCTATCATCCCACGGCCTCCGGGCCGGAGCTCCAAGACAAGAGGACTCCTATCCATGTCCACGACCGCCAGCAGCCCGGAGGTGGGTCAAGTGCCCGCCGCGGAGTTGACGCCCGAAGAGCGCGAGCTCGACTGGTACCAAAACGTCTACCAGGGTGACTCCATGCCCCAGCTCACCGTTCGCTCGGTGATCATGGGCAGCATCCTCGGTGCCATCATGTCGCTGTCCAACCTCTACGTCGGCCTCAAGACCGGCTGGGGGCTCGGCGTCGCCATCACGGCGTGCATCCTGTCCTACGCCATCTGGACGTCGCTGCGCAAGATCGGCCTGGCCAAGTCGGACATGTCCATCCTCGAGAACAACGCCATGCAGTCGACGGCCTCCTCGGCCGGCTACTCGACCGGCGGCACCATGGTCTCGGCGATCGCGGCCTACCTGCTCGTCACCGGCACGCACATGGAGTTCTGGACCCTCATGGGCTGGACCTTCTTCCTGGCGATGCTGGGCGTCATGATGGCCATCCCCATGAAGCGCCAGATGATCAACCGCGAGCAGCTGCGCTTCCCCTCGGGCGTGGCCGCGGCGACGACCCTCAAGAGCCTCCACGCCAAGGGCGAAGAGGCTGTCGTCCAGGCGCGCGCGCTGTTCCAGATGCTGGGCCTGGGTGCTGCCATCGGCTGGCTCCGCGACGGTATGGCCTGGTTCAACGGCCACTTCCACAAGGCCTTCTTCGCCATCCCCTCGCACTTCGACATCCCCTTCCTCAAGATCGCCGGCCAGCCCATCGCCAAGTGGACGTTCACGCTCGAGGCCTCGAGCATCATGATCGCCGCGGGCGCCCTCATGGGCTGGAAGACGGGCTGGAGCATGATGCTCGGCGCCATCGGCACCTACGCCATCGCGGCCCCCTACGTCTGGACCCACTTCCCCGGCGCCTTCGAGCTCGAGGCCGTCCGCAAGTGGACCCTCTGGGGCGGGTCGGCCCTCATGGTCAGCTCGGGCCTCTTCGGCTTCGCCCTCCAGTGGAAGACCATCGTCCGCGCCCTCACCCCCAAGAAGGCGGAGCCGGGCAGCGCGGCCGATCCCCTGGCCGCCATCGAGGTGCCCTCGTCCTGGTTCTGGACCGGCACGCTGATCGCCGCCGCGGGCGTCATGGCCATCATGCACTTCGCCTTCCACGTCTCGCCCTGGATGAGCATCGTCGCCGTCGTCATGACCTTCTTCCTGAGCCTGGTCGCCTGCCGCGCCACCGGTGAGACGGACACCACCCCCATCGGCGCCATGGGCAAGATCACCCAGCTCACCTACGGCATCCTGGCCCCGGCCAACACCATCACCAACCTCATGACCGCCTGCGTCACCGCCGGTGCGGCGGGCTCGGCGGCGGACCTGCTCACCGACCTCAAGAGCGGATACCTGCTGGGCGCCAACCCCCGCAAGCAGTTCCTCGCGCAGTTCGCGGGCATCTTCGTGGGCACCCTCGTGGTGGTTCCCGCCTTCTACCTGCTCGTGCCCAACGCGCAGTCCATCGGCAACGAGAAGTTCCCGGCTCCCGCGGCCGAGGTCTGGGCGAGCGTCGCCAAGCTCCTGAGCAACGGCCTCGACAGCCTCCACCCGACCGCCCGCGTCGCCATCCTGGTCGGCGCCCTGCTCGGCCTGGTGCTGGTGCTCGTCGAGCACTTCGCGCCCAAGAAGGCCAAGGCCTTCGTTCCCTCGGCCATGGGTCTCGGCCTCGCGATGGTCATCCCCGCGACCAACGCCATCTCCATGTTCCTGGGCGCCCTCATCGCGCTGGTCTGGGAAAAGAAGGGTCCGAAGACCGCCGCCATCTTCATCATTCCGATCGCCTCCGGCCTCATCGCCGGCGAGAGCTTGATGGGCGTGGCCGTGGCGCTCTTGGGTGCCATCCTGCCTTGATCTTCTCGGACCGCGTCCGCGATCCCATCCACGGCATGATCCCGCTCACCGCGTGTGAGCGGGATCTGCTCCGTACGAAGCCCTTCAGCCGCCTGCGGGGAGTGCGGCAGATGGGCATGGCCTACGTCGTGTTCTCCGGGGCGCACCACACCCGTTACGAGCACGTCATCGGCGCCATGCACACCGCATGGCTCCTCTCCAACACGCTGCCCATCTTCAGCGCGGACGACCTCATGCTCATCCGCCTGGGCGCCCTCTGCCACGATCTCGGGCACCGGCCCTTCTCCCACTCCCTGGAGGACGCCGCCCGGCGCTTCGCCTCGGATCCGGAATACGCCTTCCTCAAGGGCTACCTGGACCACGAGGAGCACACCCGCGAGATCCTCGAGCACGATCCCGAGATCGGCGAGGTCCTCTCGCGGCACCCCGAGTACCGGCGGCTGGACCGCCACGAGATCGCGCTGGTCGCCATCGGCGAGCACCCGCGGCCCGAGCTCAACATGTTCACGCACTCGGAGATCGACGCCGACCGCATCGATTACATCCTGCGCGACAACTACTACTGCGGCTTCACGCACGGGGTCGACACCCAGGCGCTGGTGGACCTCTACGTCCCCGACGCCGAGTACGGGCTTGTGCTGTCCGCCTCGCACACCTACGTCGCCACCCAGCTCCTCTCGGCGCGCTTTCACCTCATCTCCAACGTCCAGAACAACCCGCGCAGCCGCCTGGGCGACCTCCTGCTCGCCGAGTGCATCTGCGCCGCCCTCAAGGGTGCCGACGAGGCCACCAAGGCCCGGTTCGACCAGGTCGTCAACCAGGGGCAGGATGCGGACCTCGAGCAGTTCCTGCGCGATCGCGCCCCCGAACGCTGGGCCCAGATGCAGGCCATGGTCTACGGCCGCGAGCCCTACCGGGTGCTCACCACCTACGACTTCCCCGTCCTTTCGCCCATGGCGCGCTTCGCCCTGCGCTCCCTGCAGGTGCCCGGCCTGAGCGTCGCCCAGCAACTACAAGACCGGCTCGCCGAGCAGACATCGGGCGGCTATCTGATCGATCGGCTGTCCATCAGCCCGCCGGTCTATCCCCTGCCGGTCGAGCCTGCGGGCCATGCGCCCTGGCACGGCCGCCTCACGGACCTGCCCACCGTGCAGGGCATCGTGGACGCCTCCCTCGAGGGGGTGGCCATCCGGGTGTACGTGCCGGCGGACGCAGATCTGGCGGACGACGCGGCCCGCTTCACCGACTGGGCGGCCTCGTACCAGCGGCTGGACCCCAGCATGACGGCCGCCAAGGCCGAGGGCACGCTGCAGGAACTATGGGAGGGCGACCGCGTCGAGTTCGGCCTGCTCATGGCCCTCGAAGAGATCGGGCTCGACATGCTCATCGCGCAGGTGGGGACGGATCCCTCCCGGCTCGCCCTGGTCTTCCTGTCGATCTACGCGGCGCTCGACACGTTGGAGCGGGCCACGGGCGATCCGAGGCTCTACATCGACGGGAAAGAGGGGGTGGTGACGCTCCTGAACCACCCGGCCATGCGTCCCCTGCTGCAAGACAAGCTCGCCGGGACCTACGCTGCCTCGCAGCCCACCGGCGAGCTCTTGAACGACCTGCGCTACTTGCAGCGCTGCGGGCTCGTCTATGCGCCCACCCGGGTCGAGCGGGCGAAGAACGTCTTCGTGCGGCGCCCCAAGTACGGGACCACGGGCTGGGGCAAGCGCCTCTTCAGGATGCTCACGAGCAACGCCGAGAGCCGGGCCTTCGTGGACCAGCTCGAGACCGCGACCGAGCAGGTCTTCGGGCCGTACCTGGATGCCTACCGGGAGTACTTCACCCTCCTGGACGCGGGCGGGGCCGACACCGGCGCCCGGCGCCGCGAGCTGCGCCGCCAGATGCCCGTCTCCGTGACCCGCTGATTCCCCAGGTCCGGCCGACCGGTGCTACCATAAAGGCATGCTCGACTCGCCCCTCTTGCATGAATTCGTCCTGGCCGTCATCATCGGCGGCCTGACGGGTCGGCTGGTCGACTTCATGGCGGTGCAGCTCCTCTTCAGGCCGCACACCCCCGTGAAGATCGGCACGCTGGTCCTCCATGGCGTGCTGCCTGCCCGCCAGGAGGCGCTCGCGCGACAGGTGGCCAACGCCGTCGGCGGTCGGCTGCTCTCCGAGGAGACGCTCACGGCCTTCATCTCGAGCCCCGAAATGGCCGCCAAGATCAAGGAGAACGTGCACGCCGAGGTCGATCGCTTCGTCGATCGGGACCTGCCCTCGGTCCGGGAGCTCCTGGGCGAGCTATCGAGCACCCAGCAGGCCCTCGACGAGGAGATCAAGGTCCTGAGCGGCTGGGTCGGCGAGTACCTGGCCTCTCTCGCCGCGAGCCCCGAGATCCGCGCGCGCACGGCCGGCGTCATCGCGCGCCTGGTCATCGAGCGCAAGCACATGCGCATGGACGAGCTCGTCGCGCCGGGCCTCCTGGACGCCGTCGAGCGCTTCCTCAAGGCGCGCATCAAGGGCTTCACCGACCAGCCCGAGGAGCTCGCCGCCACCCTCGACCGCTGGCTCTCGGAGCTGGGCTCGCCGGGCACCCTCTTCTCAGAGCAGGCACAGGCCACCTTCCGCCGCGAGGCCAAGGAGAAGATGCCCGAGTGGCTCAAGGCCCTCGAGGAGACGCTCCGCCGCAAGGAGACCCAGGAGTGGCTGGACCGCTACGTGCTCGACAGCGTGGAGGGGTTCATCGAGGACCTGCCGCGCCAGGGCTTCCTGGGGGAGCTCGTCGGGTGGTTCATCCGCAGCACCTACCGGGAGAACAAGCCCTTCTACCGCAAGAAGCTGCTCGAGATCCTGCCGGGCCAGGTCGAGCGCTTCCGCGAGAGCCTCAAGGACCCCGAGAACCGGCTGCGGCTCAACGCCAAGATCGATCAGGCCTTCGACGAGGTCTTCAGCGTGCCCCTGGGCAAGCGCTACGAGGCCGTGCCGCCCGAGCTTAGGCGCGACCTCAAGGGCTTCATCGTCACCGTCGTCTCCAGCGAGGCCGCCCAGACCTCCCTGGAGCACCTCTACCGGCGCATGCTCGATCGCTTCAAGCGGGCCGAGCTCGCCGAGTTCCTGCCTCCCTCGTGGCGCGCCGTCGAGCTCGGCGACATGCCAGCACCGCCCATCGAGGGGCCCATCCGCGAGGTGGTGGACTTCGGCTACGACGTGCTCCTGGAGGCGGGCCTGCACCGGCAGCTGCAGGGCATGCTGACGCAGGCCGCGGACTTCGTGCTCAACAAGCCCATCGGCCGCCTGCGCGATCGCCTGGGTGCCGAGCGCCTGGCGCGGATCCACGGCACCATCGAGACCCAGCTCCTCGCCGCCGCCCAGCGCGAGGCCCCGCGCCTCGCTCGGCTCATCGACGTGCGGGCACTGGTCGAGTCGAAGATCCAGGGCGCCGACGCGGCGGCCATCGAGGGTATGGTCAAGAACCTCGCCCGCAAGGAGCTCAACTCCATCTTCACCAAGGGACTCTACGGCGGCATCCTCGTGAGCCTGGTCCTCACGAGCCTGCTCCTCGGGCTGGATCGACTCGCGAACCTGTTCCATCCGGGCGCCGGACTCGTCGCCGTCGCAGGACTTGGGACCTGCCTCCTGATCCTGGCGGCCCGCCATCTCCGGATCCCCGAGCCTCCCGAGTCCGATCGGCGTTAGACGGCCGCCTGTTACTGAACCCGTATGCAGGGGTAGGGTAGTCTCGGCCGGCCGCTCCTGCCTTCCGCACCGAGGCCTCCATGACTCGAACGTTTTTGCTCATCACCAGCCTGGCGTTGACCGGATGTCAAGGGACGCCGCCCCTGCCCCCGGCTCCGACCGAGCCCGGCGACCTGGTGGGCGAGGTCCGCTTTCCCGCCCGCCAGGTGCAGGCCACGCTCGAGGAGGTCGCCGTGGCGGCCACCGTCTCCCTCATCAACGCCCAGACCAATCGCACCGAGTCCACCACCCTCACCAGCCAGTCGGGAGCGTTTCGCCTCACCTTCGGGACCAGCTTCCGCCCGTCGGCCACCGACTCCTACTACCTCGAGGCCGTCAAGGGCCTCGGCTCCAACCGCGCCGGCAACAATGCCGCACGGCTCCGCACGCTCGCCCGGTACAACCAGGGCTGGACGACCCTGACCAACGCCTCGGCGGGCTCGGGCATCGTCCTGAACACGGCGACCACCGCCCTGTGCGTCGGGACCTCCCTGCGCGCGGGGACGGCCAGCGCCGTGAATCTTGCCTCCTTGATCGGATCCTACGAGTCGGGGGCGGGCGTCTACACCCCCGTGACCAACCTGAGCGGCGCCGACTTCACGGCCCTCGAGAGCCTCGCCGAGCAGCTCCTCGCCGAGGATCAGGACCCCATGGCCGGCATCCTGCTCACCGAGCCGAGCCAGTGGGCCAAGAAGAACCTCTCGGGCCTCACGCTCACGCAGCTGGCTCCGTCCTCGGGGACCGTCGGGACCACCGTCACGCTCTCGGGCAGCGGCTTCGACCCGGTGCCCGCCAACAACGCCGTCCGCTTCAACGACGTCCTCGCCACGGTCTCCGGCGCCACGGCGAACACGCTCACGGTCACCGTGCCCTCCGGGGCCACGCCCGGCCCCGTCTCCGTCCGGATCGCCGGCCTGACCACGACCGGCCCCGTCTTTACCGTCACGAACCTGGTGTTCGGCGGCGTGCTCGGGCAGAATTGAGGGGGGCCATGCGTCGCGTCTGGCCCCTCCTGCTCGTGACGGCCCTGACGGGGTGCCTTTCGGCACCGGCCACGCCTCCGCCCCCCCCAACGGATGCCGCGCTCCCCGTGGCGAGCCTGACGGGGCGGGTCGACATGGGCGCCCTGGACCGCGGGACCCAGGCGAGCATGGCGAACCTCGCCGGAAGCGCCACCGTCTCCTTGATCGATCCGGCCACCAACAACACCGTCGCCACGACCGTCACGGACGCGAGCGGGCGCTTCACGCTGAGCTACGGCATCACGCCCGGCGCCACGCCTTATTACCTGGAGGCGGCCAAGAGCTTGGCCTCGAGCGGGATCGGCAAGCCGACGGCCCGCATCCGGACCCTGATCCAGGCCCAGGGATCAGGCTGGCTCTCGCTGACCAACGGCACCGTCGGCGCGGTGAGCCTGAACGCCTCGACGACCGCCCTGTGTGCCGTGACGAGCCTCAAGCAGGCCCTGCCCGCCCCTCAGCAGGTCACGCCTGCGAGCCTCATCGGCAAGCTCACGGTGGGCACGCCCGACGCCTACACTCCGGTCGCCAACTGCACGCTCGGCGAGTACCAGAGCGCGCTCGGCGTGGTCAACGCGGCCCTGGCCCAGGACCTCGATCCGTTCGCCGCCATCGGCTACGACTCGGCCAATGCCACGTTCCTGCTGACAGGCGGCGCCCTGGGCATCTCGAGCACCTCCAACCTGTCGGGCCTGAGGGAGGGCGCGACCGTCACCCTGACGGGCACGGGCTTCGATGCGGTGCCGAGCTACAACGTCGTGCGCTTCGACGGCGTGGCAGGCGTGGTCACGAGCGCGAGCCCGACGCAGCTGACGGTCTCCATGCGCGGCCTGACGAGCGGAGCCATCACGGTGCAGGTCGGCAGCCTCGTCTACCAGGGCCCGAGCTACACGACCGCCCCCTTCACGGTCCAGGACGGCACGACCTCCGTGGGCGTCGACAACGCCTACCAGTACAGCCCCGTCACCGCCGGAGCGGGCTACCTCTACGCCAACTGGACGTCCAATCCCAGCGCCACGAGCTACCTGCTCAAGGCGGGGACATCGCCCGGTGCGGCCGATGTCCGCTCGGAGGTGAGCGTGGGCGCCGTCACCTCCTATCAGGCCACGGGCTGCAGCCTCCAGGGGGCCTGGGCGAGCGCGAGCTACTACGTCACGGTGACGCCCGTCTTCGCCACGGGCGCGGGCACGCCCGTCACGAGCAACGGCGTCCAGGTGGCCGAGGCCGCCTACTGGGAC
>JAKFBU010000052.1:0-19979 GCA_036676985.1 Candidatus Sericytochromatia bacterium | reverse complement strand
ACGGTGGTCCACAAGCCCGGCGAGGAGTTGACCTCGATCAAGACGTAGGAGGCGGGATCCTCCGGGTCCTTGCCCGCCTCGCACAGCATGTCGAGGCCGCAGACCCGCAGACCGGCTTGCCGCGTGATCTCCACGGCCAGCTGCTTGGGAGCCTCCGGCAAGGACTCCATCACGTCGAGTTGCTCGCCGCCCCATCGGGATCCGGACGTGAGCCCGACCACCAGGTTCTCGCCGCTCGGCAGGATCTCGCCGCGCGATCGCCCCGCCCTCCGGAGCATGCGATCGAAGGCCGGGTCGGAGGCCGACTGCGGCACCTCGATACCCTTTGAAGCCACCTCGGCCAGCCGGTCGATCATCAGGTCGTCGATGGAACGACGGCCGTCCCCCGTCACGGTGAAGGGGACCTTCCGGATGGCGAGGCACACCTCATCGTCGAGGACGACCAGCCGCGTCTCTTCGCCCGCGACGAAGCGCTGCACCATGATCATGCGGTCCAGGGCCAGCACGGACGGGAGCAGCGCCCGCACCTCCTCCTCGCTGTTCGCAAGCACCACCCCCTGCCCGCGGCTCTTGGTCGCGGGCTTCAGCACGACCGGAAAGCCGAGGGTGGCGGCGTAGCGGACGGCGGCCGCCTCGTTCCGCTGCGAGCCCAGCCGCTGGGCCCGGTCGTTCCGGAAGAAGTAGTCGAATTCCGGCACCCGGATGCCCGCTTCGCGCAGGAAGTGCAGCCCCCACGGTTTGATCCGCGAGAGGTCCGACGCCGCGTCGCCGTTCAAGTCCAGCCGTTGCGGCTCGACGTGGCGCACCCGGCCGTCCGGAAAGCACAGCTCCAGCAGGTCCTCGCCAGGAAGCGTCCGGACGGCGATGCCGTGCCGCTTGCACAGCGACCGAACCGTCCGGGTCAGGTAGCTCATGACCGCGCCCCCTGCCGGGGCCCCATGGCGAGCAGCAGCTTCTCGACGACGGCCTCGACCTTCGGGCGATGGGGATCGCCGAGGGCGGCATAGGGCTCGAGGTCGGGATCGGGCACCACGTCCATGACGTACCACGGAGCGTCCGCGGGCCGATCCGGGGGATCGAGCATCAGGTCGACCGCCGCGAAGCGAAGGCCCGAGCGCCGGACGACGTCGACGGCCAGGGCCTGGACGTCGTCGGCCACCTTGATGGGCACGGGCTCCGGGCGGTGCAGGTAGGCGAGGAGCACCTCGTCGTCGAGGACCACGAGCGTCAGCGGGTGTCCCGCCACCACGCGCTGGAGCATGAAGCGCGGGGACACCGGCACCTCGCGCCGGACCACGGCCTCCAGCTCTTCGGGGCTCCCGACCAGCAGGGGGCCCGTCTCGGTGCGGTGCACGGAACGAACGGCGAGGGGGTATCCGATCTGCTCGGCAAAGCGCAGGGCCTCGGCGATGCGGCCTTCGACCCCTTCCTCGCCCTGACGAGCCGGGATGCGCATGGCCAGGAACTCGGGAACCGGAATGCCCTGCTCTTGCAGGAAGCCGAGCACGTACGAGCGCTTCTTGGCCACCGACGCGGAGGTGGCCCGGTTCAGGTCGAGGATGCGGCTCCGGACGAAGCGGATCGTGCCGTCCGGGTAGACGAGCCTGGCGGCGTGCCCCACGCCGGGCTCCACCTCGAAGCGGATCCCGGCGCGCTCGGCCAGGGGCGCCATCACGGCGAACAGAAACGGCAGCATGCCGGGCTCCTCTTTCGATCCTCAGTCCGCGGCGCCCATCGCCAGGATCAGGCGCTCGACGAGGTCCTCCGCCTTGCGTCGCTGCGCGTCGCCGATGCTAGCATACCCATCGAGGCCGGGGAAGGCGTTGACCTCGATGAGCCAGAACGGCTCCGCGGGATCCCCCGTGAGGAAGACGTCGAGGCCCACCAGGCGCAAGCCGCTGGCCCGGGCCGCGGCGCGACAGAACTGCCGGGCGGCCTCCGGAAACTCCCGCGCCTCCGCGAGGCTGCCGCCCGAGTGAAAGCCTGCGGGCAGGCCCACCTGGACGCGCTCGCCGGCGGGCACCACGGCCTCCATGTCCCAGCCCTGCGCCCGCAGGAAGTGCGCGAAGCGTGGATCCTCGTCCTCGATCGCAAGCTCCGCCCCCGCTGCCGCACGGGCCGCGAAGTGGTCGGCGATGAGGCTCCTCAGCGAGCGGTGACCGTCGCCGACGACCGCAGGGGCCGTCTTGGCGTAGATCAGCTCCAGCTCGCCGTCGAAGACCACCACCCGGTACTCGGTGCCCGAGACGCGGCGCTGCAGCATGAACATGGGGTCGATCTCGGTCACCTCGGGCAACAGGCGCTCGAGATCCGCTGTGTCCGTGACCAGATGTACCCCCAGCCCCCAGCTCTGGGTCGCGGGCTTGAGGACGAGCGGATACCCGAGCGACTCGGCATAGGCCTTGGCGGCCGCCTCGTGCCGGGGGTTGGCGTGACGCTCGGCCCACTCGGACGCGAAGAAGAAGTCGAAGGCGGGCACGGCGAGGCCCGCCTCATGGAGATAGTAGAGGGAATACGGCTTGACCCGGGCCAGCTCGGCGGCCCCCGCCGGGTTGAGATCCAGCCGGTTCTTGACCACGTGCCGCACGGCCCCGTCCGGGTACGTGAGCTGCACCATGTGGGGCCGTTCCGGCCACGGCATCCAGCGGATGCCGTGGCGGGCGCAGAGGTCGGGGGCTACCTCGTGCAGGAACGCGTGCATTCAGCGGATCCCTACTCGCCTCCGCCGCTCGCGGGAGTCGGATCGAGATCCACGTTCACCGAGGCCGTCGCCGAGACCGTCACCGAGCGGGTGCGGCGGGAGAGCAGGTGGCTGCCCTTCAGCAGATCGGCGACGATGGTGAAGTTCGCCGTGGTGATGCCCGCGCCGAGCGTCGGCACGGGGACCGACGCCGTGGCGTGGGTGGAGCCGATGTCGGTGACGTCGACGCTCTTGGTCGCGCCGTCGGCATCGACCACCGAGGTCTGGAGCGTCAGGGCCTCGGGGTTGTTCGCGGTCGTGAGGTCGTTCACGGTCATGACCAGCGTCGAATCGCCCGAGGTGAGGACGGGCGAGACCTCGTCGAGCACGAAGCGCGAGCTGGTGAAGCTCATGGCGCCCACGGCGTTGATGGTGATCGAGATGAGCTTGTTCTCGCCGGGCGTCAGCGAGAAGTTGGCCGAGGCGCCCTCGCCGACCTTGTTCGCGAGGACGGAGTAGCCGGGATCCGCGCTGCTCGCGGCATCCGTCAGACCGCGGAACAGGCCCGCGACCAGCGAGTAGTTGGCGGTCGCATCCACGGGCAGGTTGTCGAAGACGAGGTTGTAGGTCGACGAGCCGCCCTTGGCGATCGCCTTGACCTGGGTCGCCTTGAGCTTGGTGGTGTTGCTGAGCTTGAACAGCAGGCCCTGGTAGTCGTCCGCCTGATCCAGGGTCTGGACCGCACGGTTGACGCGCATGTCGACCACCTGGATGGTGATCCGAGCGCGACCCTCGATGCCGTCGTGATAGCTGACGGGCCCACCCTTGGTGGTGGCGGGCATCATCGGGAGATCACGATGGCCGATCGCGCAGCTGGTGGCCAGCAGGCTCGGCAGCAGCAGGGCGAATTTCGTACGACGCTTCATCGCTTTCCAAATCCTCTAGTAAGTGAGACGTACCGGCAGGGATACGCCCCAGGTGGAATGACGGCCCCTCCGGGGGCAGGGCGGGGAAATGACCCCGGTGGGACCGAAACGGTCGCTAGTGAACCACGACCCCGATGTTGCCGGGGGTCGGGGTGGGAATCGGCGGGAGCGTCGGGACCGGAGACGGCCCGATGCCCCGCTGAATGTCGTCGGCCTGCTGCTTCACCGTGGTGAGGTCCACCTGAGAGGCAGCGCCTTGAAACAGGTTGGTCGTCGCGCTGCCGCTGGCCTGGGCATCGGCATCGAGACGGATGATGGCCCCGAGCAGCGAGTCCATGGCGGCCGACGCGAAGCTGACTTCGCCGTCCGGCGTCAGGGGGCTGTTGTTGGCGGCACGGTTGGTGATGTCCTGGATGTGGTAGGACAGCTCGGCGCTCTCGGACGCGATCTTCGAGACCAGGGCATCGAACCCCGGCAACGCTCCCAGGTCGGGGTTGCGCGAGAGGACGCTCGCAGCGGTCGAGGTGCGATCGCTCGACATGGCGCTGACGAGCGTGCCCAGGCGGACGCTCTTGACGCCCTTGAAGCCCTCGCGCAGGTCCACCTTGTCGTATTGATCGCTCAGGAGCAGGGTCGAGAACGTCAGGAGCGTGCTCCCGACCGACACCTCCACACCCGCCTGACGGGTAGGGACGGAGGTCACGGCCGCCCCGAAGGGGGCCGCGAGGACGCCCGCGGTCTCGCCCGCGGAGTTGCGGAGCACGGCCTGAGCCAAGAGGGGGACGCGATTGGCCGCCGGAGTGGTGGTCTGGACCACGAAGTAGCCGGTGCCGTCCGTCACGCCGGTCCCCACCACCTCGCCCGTCACCGGGTTCACGAGGTCCACGTGGGCGAAGCGGACGGTGCCGTCGGCGTTCCACTCGGTGCC
Source organism: Candidatus Sericytochromatia bacterium (assembly GCA_036676985.1). Lineage (GTDB taxonomy): Bacteria > Cyanobacteriota > Sericytochromatia > S15B-MN24 > UBA4093 > DATNQJ01. Next base: position 15,445 of record JAKFBU010000052.1, on the reverse strand, counting down.
GGACGACGCCTGGGGCTCGGTGGCCAGGATGCGCAGGCCCTGGATGATTCGCGAGCTCGGGGCGACGTCGGTGAAGGGGTTGGCGACGCCGAGCGCCGGAGCCGCAGACAGCGAGCCCTTGGCCGCGAACTCCGCGGGAACCTTGAGGACCCCGCGCACGGTGAGCGCGCGCAGGGGCGGCTCGCCGGCGGCGGTCGAGTAGCCGTTCCCGGGGCTCATGAGGGCGACCAGGGCGCCCACCGCGCAGCCCTGCGTGAGGACCACGAGGCCGACCATGGCCAGCGGAATCGCGTGCCGGCGAAGCTTGCGCCAGTTCATCGGGCCACCTCCTCGGTCGCGACGCTCGTGCGCTCGAAGAGCCACGCGTCGAGGGGGCTCCAGACGGCGAGGCCGAGCATGCCGGCGGCCGCGAAGGTGCGCACGTTGTCCGGGCCGCCCACCGCGGAGGCCGGCTGCCGGTCCGCGGCCACGTAAACCGCGAGGCAGGCCAGGGCCGCGCCAAGCTGGGTGGCCGCTCGCCCGGTGCGGCCCTGCAGGTACTGGCCCGAACCCGGCACGACCAGGGAGGCGGCCACTGGCTTCCAGTCCGGCGACCGGGGGGCGTCGGGGGGCATGGCGAGGATGGAGGCAGTCGCAACAGCTAGGGACAACATGAAGCCACTCCTGAGGGGGCACAAACCATCGCGGTGGGTCGTGGGTCGGCTAGTAGCACGGGTCGCCGGTCCGGTCGTCGTAGCCGTCGAAGTCGTTATCGACGCACCCCCCGCAGCACGGCGTCGGCGTCCTGGTAGGTGCCGGCGTCGGCGTCCTCGTCGGGGACGGCGTGGGCGTGGGCGCCAGCGTGGGCGTCGGAGAAGGCGACGGGCTCGGCGAGGGCGTGGGCGTCGGCGCGAGCGAGACGGTGATGGCCTGCGATCGCCGCGACAGCAGGGTCGCGCCCTTCAGGAGGTCGACTTGGATCGTGTAGCCGCCGGCCAGGGCCGGAACCGCGAGGCTCATGGTGGCCGTGGCCGGAGAAGGCGGCCACTGGGCGGCCGGCAGGGACGCCGTACTGACCGTGACGCTGCTAGCGCCGAGGACCGCCAGCCGCAGGGAGTCGGCCCCGGGCTCCTTGGCGGCATTGACCTGGGTGTCCAGGACCACGCCCGATTGCCCCGAGGTGAGGCTCGCCGGGTCCAGCACGAGGCTGTTTTGGGTCAGCACCAGCGTTCCGACCGCGTTGATGACCACTTCCACCGTGGTGTCCTGGCCGGGCGAGAGCGCGAAGGTGGCCGAGCCCTGGCCGACCTTATTGGCGTCCAGGGCGTAGGCGGGGTCGGCGGCCGAGGTCGGGGTGCCGACGTTGCGGTGCAGGCTCACGGTGAGCAGGTAACGCCCGAGGGAATCGCTCGGCAGATCCCTGAAGACGCCGGTGTAGGCGCCGCCCTGCTTGGAGAGGGCGATCACCTGATCCGCCTTCAGCAGGGCGCTGTTGCTCAGGCGCATCAAGACGCCGTTGTAGGCGGCATCGGCGTCCGCGAGCATCTGCACGTCACGCGGGCGTTCGTCGAGGAGGCGCACCGTGACGGCCTTCGCGCGCGGGGCGTGGTCGTGGAAGGATACCGGGCCGCCTGGCTGCGACTTCAGGGACAGGGGCGCAGGGCCGCTGGCGCAGGCCGCGATGAGCATCGCACCGCACGCGGTGAGGGACCAGATGGCATGGCTACGACTCATGCGGGGACTCCGTGCCGGGGTGGGGGTAGACCGAGGGCGCGGGGATCATCGGGTGCCTCCCGGCCACGAGAGGGCCCCGATCCCGAACGTCAGGCTCGCGCCAAGCGTGGATTGGCTGAACGACTGGCTCACGCCGTTGGCATCCGGCTGGAAGTTCCCGCCCAGCGCCTGGTCGTAGAACACGCTCAGCCTGACCGGGGACTCGGCGCCCACGCTCACGGTCGGCGCGATCCGGAAGCGCGTCAGCTGAGGCATGGCGTTGGTCAGGGAGACGTCCGCTGTCTCGAGAGGCGTCCATGCAAGGGCCAGACCGAGCTGCAGCGCGGGCATGGCCTGATAGGTGAGCTGTTGCCGCAGCTCGACGCCCTGCAGGTTCATGGTGGGCGAGAACCACATCTGGCTCGGCGCCGGCGCGACGGGCACGCCCGCGCTGCTGATCACCCGGGCCCAGTTGCCCTGGTACCCGAGCCCGCTGGCGAGCTCCAGGCCCATCCAGCGATAGCGGCGCTCGACGGCCAACGAGCCATGGGTGACGGCTCGCCGATGGGTGGTGCCGGGGTAGTCGGCGTTCGCGAACTCGTAACCCGACTGACCGAAGGAGATTGGGAAGCGCCAGGCCTCCCAGGTCGGGGCCCAGTCCACCATGAGCCCGACCGCCCCGGAGTTCGAGAACGACTGAATCTCGGGGCCGAAGGACTCGTTGACCCAGCCGAGCGTGGTGCTCACCATGGGGGCTGCCAGGTCGAAGCCCGGCTGGAAGGCCGGGGCCTCCGGCCGCGCCGGAGCGGGCGTCGGCTCGAGGACGACGGGCACCGGAGTGGGTTCGGGGGCGGGCTCCACGACGACCGGCACGGGGCTCGGCTCGAGGCTCACGGGGGCCAGGGTGGGCGCCTCCGTGGGGACGGGCGTGGGAGCCACCGTGGGGACGGGCGTGGGCGCGGGGGACGGACTTGCCGTCGGCCTGGGGACGGGCACCGGGGTCGGTTGCACCGAGGCGGTGGCCCCCACGCGCCAGAAGACCACGTAGGAGCCCCTGCGGGCGGAGTACAGGTAGAGCGGCTGCGGCGGGGTCGGCATGACCACCATGCGCGCTCCGCCCTGGGCGGCCTTGAGGTTCCACCGGGAGAGCCACTTGCTCCCCGCCGGGGCGGTGCCCTGGCGGACCTGGGGCAGCGTCACCCCGCGGAAGTCCACCTGGAAGCGCCGGGGATCGGCCTCGCGGGTCACGCGGTAGGCGGGGGGATCCCCCTGGAAGCCCACCCACAACGTATCGGTCGAGGCGTCGTAATGGGTGGTCGTCAGAGTGGTGTTGGTCGCGGCGCGAGTCGAGGCGCGCGCCATAGCGGGACGCGACTCCAAAGGCACGATGCGCACCTGCAGGTACCAGTCGCCCTTGATTTGGCGATAGCGCGGCTTCAGGTCGACCGGCTCAGTCCCTCGTACGGCGAGGCGCAAGACGCCCTCCCGGTTCTCGGCCACCCGGAGTCGGCGGACGAGGCTCGAGGGCGCCTCCAGGACCCGCGGCACATCCAGCCAGGCGGACGCGAAGGTGCCCGCGGCGGGGACCTCCACGAAGGCGACGTTCCCTTCCTCCCTGAAGACGCTCCAATCGGCGCCGGGGCGAAGGATCGGCAGCAACACGACGTTGTCGTCCGCCTCGAACGCGAGGCCGGCTCGTGCGTGCGGCGCGGCCGCGACCGAGGGCACGATTGCCAAGGTGGCGAGCAGTGCCGCGCCAAGCGCCCAATTACGGACGCGAGCGGGTCGATCGATGGGGGTTGGGTCGAAAGGCATGGTATGCGCCCGAAGGGTCTCGAAAGGGCCTGACCATGCCAGAATGACAGGGGGTGCGGTAGGCAAACAAGCTGAAAGGATTAGAACTCACTAATTCTTCACATGTCGCCGCAAGTCTTCACGTTAAACTCCGGACGGATGGGAGCAACCTCGCTCGCCTCTAATCATTTGACTGAGCGGCTTGCGGGCGCCCAGCCGAAAAACCGCCCCAGGATTGAGTGAAGGGGCCAGCGTCGCTACACCTTGACCCAGCGAGCCACCAACTCAACAAGGGCCGCCTCGTTTCGAGCGACGTCTTCCCCGCCTTTCAGCTTCAGGACGGCCCGGTCAGGTGACGCCCACTCGAGCAGGCCTGCTGGATCGTCGAACCCGAACCCCGTCGCATCCTTGACCTTGGCCCCCCGATGGAAGACGAGCTGGAGATAGGCCGTCGGACGCAGGTTGAAGGTCACCCGGTCATCGCCCCCGTAGGTGAAACTCGGGGCATTCCACTTGATGTGCTCTCCAATGCCCGGATCGGCTCCCAGGATGAGGGCGCGCACGCGCTCGACGTCGGCTTTCAGGGGATGCTCGAGCGAGCTCAGGAACTCGCTGACGGTCGGTTTAGGCACTCGGAACTCCTTTCGGCGCCAGGAATGGATATGCGATCGACTAGGCGCGTCGCGATCGCATGGCCCGCCGCACCTGCACCCGCTGGCCGTCCAGCAGCTCACGGTACTCCGCCGACTCCATCGGGAGCAGGGCGATCCTGCCGGCCTCGTCGAACAACAGGCCCCAGCCGTATTGCTTGGCCAAGGGGGCATCGATGAGCCCCCGGGCCGGTGACGCCTCGGTCGGAAGCATACCCGGAACCGCGTATACTGATCAAATGAGCATCACCTTCCGCCCCCTCGTGGCCTCCGACCTCCCCTTGCTGCACGACTGGCTGACGCGGCCGCATGTGACGGAGTGGTGGGAGCCCGCCCCCACGTTCGCAGAGGTGCAGGAGGACTATCTGCCCCGGCTCACGGGGCCGGAGGTCCTGCCCCTCGATGCGCCCGCGGGTGTCGTGCAGTACCTCGCCTACGAAGACGGCGAACCCTTTGCCTTCGTGCAGGCCTACCGGGTCATGGCCCACCAGGCCGAGGGCTGGTGGCTCGACGAGACCGATCCCGCCGCCCTCGGCACTGACCAGTTCATCGGCCTGCCCGACCGGCTCGGGCAGGGGCTCGGCACGCGCATGCTGCGCGCCTTTATCGCCTTCTTGTTCAGCGATCCGCGGGTGACGACCATCCAGACCGACCCCGCCCCCGACAACGTGCGCGCCATCGCCGCCTACCGCAAGGCGGGCTTCCGGGACGTCGGGATCGTAGAGACGCTCGACGGACCCGCCCTCCTGATGCGCGTGGGACGGAGCGATCGCACCGCCCCGAGCGAGTCTCAGGCAGGAGCCTCTACACCGACCGAGCGCTCTTGACCCACCGGTAGGCCCCCGCCGGTGTGAGCGCCATGCTCAGCCGGGCGGAATAGATCCGACTCGGCGACGTCCCGCCGTCGATACGATGGGCCGTCCGTCGGGTAAGGTTTACCAATCGCCTTCTAGCTGCTGAGGAGGACACCTAGTCATGAAGAAGCGTACCCTTTTTGGCGCCCTGTCGCTGGCCATCGGGTTGGCCATCGTCGGCTGCACGGCCCTGAGCGAGTCGCTCGGGCCATCCAACGGCACCCATGCTGGCGACCATGTCGTCGGTCGCGTGAGCTTCGCCGTCCAGCTGCCCCGTGCGGACCGTTCGGCCGCAGGCCTCGCGGAAGTGATCGATCACCTGGATGTGTCGCTCACGGGCGCCAACCTGGCCTCTCCCATGGCCACCACCATCACCCATGGTCAGATCACGGGTGGAACGGCCTCGGCCAGCTTCGACAGCGTGCCCGCCGGCCCTGCCGTGCTCTCCGTATCGGTCGAGGATGCCGCCAACAACGTCCTGGCGTCCGGCTCCGCCAACGTCGCGGTGGTGGCGGGCCGCGAGGCGACGGCGAACCTGACGCTCAGCGTGCCGACGACGGGCTCCGTGAGCTCCACCATCACGCTGGTCGAGGCCACGCCGACCCCCACGCCGACCGCGACGCCGGAGCCCCCGCAGACCGCCACGGTCACCATGACGGGCATGGCCTTCTCGCCGAACAGCGTCGAGGTCGCCCAGGGCGGCACGGTGACCTTCATCAACAACGACTCCATGCCGCACAACGTGACGCCCACCGGAGGCGCCCAGTTCACGGGCTCTGGTACCCTCAACCAGGGAAACCAGGTCACCATCACCTTCAACACGGTGGGGACCCAGCATTACCTGTGCACCTTTCACGGGGGCATGACGGGCACTGTCATCGTGCGCTAAGCGCGGCGCTGGGGTCGGTCGGGGGGTGCTAAACTGAACGGAAACGCCCCCCGACCGCGAGGCCCCATGACCACGACCCCGACCATCGACCCCAAGCTGCATGAGAGCTGGAAAGAAGCGCTCGCCGACGAGTTCCAGGCGCCGTACTTCCGGGACCTCAAGGCCTTCCTGCTGCAGGAGCGGCAGGAAGGACACACGTTCTATCCGCCGGGCCCGCTCATCTTCAACGCGCTCGACAGCACGCCCTTCGAGCGGGTCAAGGTCGTCATCCTCGGCCAGGACCCGTACCACGGGCCCGGCCAGGCGCACGGGCTCAGCTTCTCGGTGCCGCCCGGCGTGCAGCCGCCGCCGTCGCTCGTCAACATCTTCAAGGAGCTGCGCGCCGATCTGGGCCTGCAAGTGCCCACGCATGGCAACCTCGCTCCATGGGCCCGCCAAGGGGTGCTCCTGCTCAACGCCACCCTCACGGTGCGCGCCCACCAGGCCGCCTCGCACCAGAACCGGGGCTGGGAGCGCTTCACGGATGCCGTCATCCGGGCGCTCAACGAGCGTCGCGAGGGCCTCGTCTTCGTCCTCTGGGGCCGCTCGGCCCGCGAGAAGGGCAAGCTCGTCAACCGCAGCCGGCACCACGTGCTGGAGGCGGCGCACCCCTCTCCGCTGTCGGCGCACAACGGCTTCTTCGGCTGTCGCCACTTCTCGGCCATCAACCGGCTGCTCGCCGAGCGCGGGCATGCGCCCATCGACTGGACCCTCGACTGACTTGCCGGTCCGGGCGAGCACCGGTAGGCTGGTAGCTGTTTGACCTCACGACGATTCGTCTGATTCCGGAGGACACGCGGTGCTGAATCCTCGCCTCATCCTGGCCGTCTCCCTCCTGCTCGGCGGCTGCTCGGTCTACATCATCCCGACCGGCCCCGGGCCCTTCGCCATGGCGCCGACCGGGGCCACGGGCCAGGCGGGCACTCCCCAGCAGGTGGGGCAGGCCGCCACGCCGACTCCGGCGCCCGCGGGCGGACCGCTCACCCTCTCGAACGGCGCGGTGATCGAGCTCAAGCTGAACGGCAAGGCCATGCACTTCGCCGACCGGTTCACGCCGACCAACTGGGGCTACGCCAAGCGCTGGGACTTCGGCAACACGACCGTCGCCGGCGGCGGCATCAAGGCCGACGGCGAGGTCGGCGTCAGCTGGCAGATCACCATCCACTCCACGGGCCTGACCGAGGAGTATCACGAGGTCGGCATCTACCTCAAGGACGAGCACGTCCTCTTCGTCCAAGGCTATCTCAGTAAGCCCAACTCCGACCGGCTTCCGGGCGCCCTGACCTTCTCGGTCGCCGACAAGAAGATCGATCTCGGCTACACGGGCAAGCTCATGTCCGGCCAGGAGGTGACCTCGGACGAGGTCGTCCTCAGCATCAAGGGCTTGCCGGACTTTTAAGGCGACCGATGCGCCGAATCCCCCACCTGGAGCCCGATTGCGCCCCATGCGATAATGGTTCGCATGCCGGGCGTGCCCGCCCGGGCCACGAGAAAGGGGTTCGGCTTGCAGGTTGCTTGGCTCGAGCGACGCGTCGTCGCGCTGGCGGCCGTCGTCGCCGCCATGGTCTCCATCCAGTCCGGGGCCTCCCTGGCCAAGCAACTGTTTCCGATGGTCGGCGCCGCGGGCACCACGGCCCTTCGGCTGGGCTTCGCGACCATCGTCCTCTGCGCCCTCTTTCGACCGTGGCGGAGCTGGCCGCGGGGCTCGGTGTGGCAAGCCGTCGCGCTCTACGGCGTCGCGCTCGGGGGCATGAACCTGCTCTTCTACCAGGCCCTCGACCGGATCCCCCTGGGCGTGGCGGTGGCGCTCGAGTTCGTGGGGCCCCTGGCGATCGCCCTCGCCACCTCGCGGCGGCGCGAGGACTATCTTTGGGCCCTGGTGGCCATCCTGGGCCTCGGGCTGCTCCTGCCGATCAACGGCCTGTCGAGCCTGGATCCGGTCGGGGCCGCCTTTGCCCTCGGAGCGGGCGGGTGCTGGGCGCTCTACATCGTCTTCGGCAAGCGGCTCGGCACCTCCTTGCCCAGCGGGCTCGCCGCCACGCTCGGGATGGCCTGCGCCCTGGCCGTGACCTTCCCCTTCGGCTGGGCCCATGCGGGCCCGGCGCTCTTCGCCCCGGCCCTGCTGCCCCTGGGCCTGGCCATCGGGATCCTCTCGAGCGCCCTGCCCTACTCGCTGGAGATGGTTGCCCTGCGGGCCCTGCCCACGCAGACCTTCGGCATCCTCATGAGCCTGGAGCCCGCGATCGCCGCCCTCTCCGGCCTGCTCTTCCTCGGCGAGCTCCTCTCGCCTGTGCAGCTCGTGGCCATCGGGCTGGTCATGGCGGCCTCTATCGGCAGCACGGCCGCCGCGGCGCCGGCCGTCGCGCCGGAGAGTTGAAGGCGCGCCGCGGCGGCGATCCCGCAGTTATCACGGAAGCCCGCGGGCCCCGGACGCGCTAGCATGCCCCCTGAGTGAGGCCGGACGCGACACGGGTCGCGCCCCCTCCCGCATCCGACAAGGGGGCCCCCATGCTCGCTGCGATCGCACTCGCCGTCAGCCTGCTCTTCCCGAACATCCAAGCGCGCGCCCTCACCGGCGAGCAGATCGAGACCAAGCAGCACCAGGGGGCGCCCATCGTCTACCTGATCGGCTTCACCCACGAGAGCCGCGCCGAGACCGACGCCTGGAAGCGCACCATCGCCAAGGTGACGAACGGCTCCCTGCGCGCCGTCGAGATGCCCGTCCTGTCCGGGATGGCCGTCATGATGCGACCGGTCATCGAGAACAGCATGACCCGCAAGACCCCGCCCGAAGAGCGGGCCGACATCCAGACCACGACCGATCGCTCCGCACTGGTCTCGGGCCTGCAGCTGGCGGATCCGGACCGGGCCGCCGTCATCGCCCTGGTGGACGCCAAGGGCGCCGTGAAGCTCATGCTGCGCGGCGGCCCCACCCCGGAGCAGGAGGCGGAACTCCTGTCCGTCTGGAACGGGCTGCGCCCCTAGGTAGGCGCGGGACCGGCCCTAGCGGTCCGCGACGATGACTCCCAGGCTCGCCGCAAAGAAGGCGGCCAGCTCCATGGCCTGCGCCGAGTCGATGATCAGGCCCTTCAGATCCTCCGGGCGCAGGCTGACCTCGTCCAGCCGCACTCCCCGGAAGTCGGCCTGCTCCAGCTTCGCCCCCGTGAGGTTCGCCCCCTGCAGGTCGGAGCCCCGGAAGCTCACGCTGCGCAGGTCGGCGCCCTGAAAGTCCGCCTCGCGCAGGACGCACTCCGTGAACGCAACGTCCCGGAACGTCGCGTGCCGAAACTGGGCCAGATCCGCCTTGCAGCCGACGAAGCGCACGTCGGTGAACACTCCCTCCACGGCCTTGAAGCCCGTCAGGCGACCCTCCAGCACCTCGACCCGGGAGAGCTCCGCCACCGTCCAGGTCGCATTGGAGAGGTCGGACTTCACGAGCCGGACATCGCGGAGCTTCGGGCGCTTGAGCACGGTCCCGGCGAGGTTCGCGCGCTCCAGGACCACCGCATCGAGGACCACATGGTCCGCCGACTGACCGGCGACATCCCAGTCGGCCAGCAGCTGTTCGGTGTAGGCCTCGTCCGTCCGCAGCGCGCCCGGTGAAAAGAGCGGCGTTGGGAGCGCCGGGGGCAGATCGGGGGGCGCGATCGGTCGCGCCTTCGGCTTGGTGGATCGGGTCGGTTTCATGGCTCGTCTTTCCGGAGCGCCCCTAGGACTCCTGCTCGCCCTTCTGCAACAGGGCCGCCGCGGGCGCGTAACCTTGCTCGGCCGCGCGACGAAGCCAGCCCACGGCCTCGGGAGCGGCCTCGGGGTCGCTCTCGACCAGCCTCACGGCGAGGTAGTACTGGGCCGCGGGCAGGCCCGCCTCCGCGGCGCTCCGCATGAGGCGGAGCGATCGCTCCACGTCCTTGGGCACTCCGACGCCGTCATGGGTGGCGATGGCGAGCGCCAGCATGGCCTCCGGGTAGCCCGCCTCGGCCGAGCGCGCGTACCAGCGGGCGGCGATGGCCGGATCGCGCGGCACCCCGTAGCCGTCCCGGTAGCAGATGCCCAGGAAGTAGGCCGCAGCGCGCACGCCCTGCTCGGCGGCTTTGCGGGCCCAGTGGACCGCGGCCTCCGGATTCTCCGCCACTCCGAGGCCCTGGGCGTAGGCGATGCGCAGGTCCTCCTGGGCGTCCGCGACCCCCTGCTCGGCGGCCGCCAAAAGCCAGGGGATGGCCTTGGCCGCGTCCGGTTCGACACCCTCGCCCTCGAAGTAGGCCACGCCCAGGCGGTACTGCGCCTCGGCGTCCCCCTGTGCGGCCGCTCGCTCCCACCATCCGAGCGCGGCCTGCGGGTCCGTCGGCACGCCGAGGCCCGACATGGCGCGGACGGCGAGCTCCTTCTGGGCCTGGACGAGCCCCGCCTCGGCCGCCTTGGTGCGCCACTCGAGGGCCTCTTCAGGATTAGCCGGGCCGCCCTTGCCCTCTTCGACCAGGAGCGAGTAGTAGTACATGGCGCCCACATGCCCGGCCTCGGCCGCACGGCGCAAGAGTTCGCGGGCCTCCTCGGCGGGGCCTTGCTCGTCCAGGAGGATCATGGCGAGGATGTAGCTGCTCTCCGTGTGGCCGGCCTGAGCGGCCTGGCGCATGAGCTCCACGCCCTTCTTGCGATCCTCCCGCACGCCCGATCCCTGATAATAGGCCCAACCGAGCCAGCCCGTCGCCTCCGGATGCCCCTGGGCCGAGGCCTTCTGGTACCAGCGCCTGGCCACCTTCGGGTCCTGCTCGACGCCAAGCCCCAGGCGGTAGGCGTTTCCGAGCGTCACCTGGGCCTCGGCGGATCCCTGCTCGGCGGCCCGTCGGAAGTACTGCATGGCCCGGGGCAGATCGGCCTCCACGCCCGCGCCCTGCAGCAAGAAGCGCGCGAGCGTAAGCTGTGCCCCCGCGTGACCCTGATCCGCGGCCCGCTCCAGCCAGCGGACGCCCTCGGCGACGTTTGCCGGGAGGCGATCGCCCTCCAGGTACCATGCGCCCACCGTCGCCTGGGCGCCCGGGTGGCCGGCCTCGGCGGCTCGCTGCACCAGGGCCGTGCCGGAGGCGGGATCGGCGTCGGTGCCCGCGCCCTCGAGCCGGATCGTCCCGAGCCAGTAGAGCGCCTCGGGCTCCCCCTGGTCGGCGGCCCGCTCGATGAAGCGCAGGCCTTCGGTACGGCCATCGGGCTGCCCGCTCGCGTAGAGCACGAGCCCCCACAGGGTCTCCGCCTCGGGCAGTCGCCGGTCCACCGCCTGGCGCAGGAAGGCCGAGCCCGCGCGCATGTCGCGGGGCGCCCCCTGCCCGCTCATGAGGACGCAGGCGAGCACGAACTGGGAACGGGCGTCGCCGGCCTGGGCGGCACGGCGCAGGTCCGCGAGGACCCGGGGGCTCGAGACGGAGCGAATCGCCTGGGCGACGAAGGGCATGGAGAACAGCGACATGGGGGCCTCCGGTCGGGCGAGGGGGCGGCCCCCTGTTATACCATGGCCCTGCTGGCGAGCGGCCGTGGCCCCGGGCGTCAGGTCGTGGGCGCCGCCGCCGAGACCGGTACGACCGGCAGCTCGAACCAGAAGGTGCAGCCTCGGCCCGGCTCGCACGTCACGCCGATCTGACCACCATGCGCCTCGACCAGCTCCTTGCAGATGGAGAGGCCGAGTCCGACCCCGCCGACCTTGCGCGTGGCGCTCATGTCGAGCTGCGTGAAGCGCTGGAAGAGCTTGGGGAGGTCCTCCGGCACGATGCCGGGACCGTCGTCCTCCACCTCGCAGCGGATCCGGTCGGCCTCGCAGGTGGCCCGGACCTCGATCTGGCCGCCTTCCGGCGTGAACTTGAGGGCGTTGGTCACGAGGTTGATGATCACCTGGCCCACGCGCTGCGGATCGGCCATGGTAGGCGGGCAATCCTCCGGCCACTCGGCGAGGAGCCGATGGCCTTTGCGGACCGCCAGGGGCGTGAGCGTCTCGAGCACCCCGTGGAGAACCTCCGGGAACGCCACGGGCTGCAGGACCAGCTGGAACTCACCCGCCTGAATGCGGCTCATGTCGAGCAGATCGTCCACCAGGGCCAGGAGCTGATCCGCCCCGGCGATCATCTTGCGCAGATACGCGTGCTGGCGCTCGTCGAGCGGGCCCGCGAGCTCGTCCGCGAGGATCGAGCCGAAGCCCGTGATGGCATTGATGGGCGTCCTGAGCTCGTGCGACAGGATGCTCAGGAACTGGTCCTTTAGGGTGTCCATGTGCTTGCGCTCGGTCAGGTCCCGCGTGATCGTGGCGAAGCCCACCAGCTCGCCCGTCACATCGTGGATGGCCGATAGGACGACCTCCGCCCAGAACGTCGCGCCGTCTTTCCGGACCCGCCACCCTTCGACCCGGACGCTGCCCTCGGCACGCGCTCGCGCGAGGAGGTCGAACGGTACGCCCGCCGCGCGGTCTTCCGGAAGATAAAAGCATTCGAACGACCGGCCGAGGATCTCCTCGCTGGTGTAGCCCTTGTTGCGCTGGGCCCCGTCGTTCCATGTGAGGACGCGCCCCTCGGGATCCAGCCAGTAGATGGCGTATTCCTGGACGTTCTGGACCAAGAGGTGCAGGCGCGTCTCCGTGAGGTGCAGCGAGTCTTCCATGGTTCGCTGCCGGAGCTCGTACTCCGTCATCCGCTTGACCGTCTGCTCGCGGATGTCGGTGAAGCTGTGGATGGCCAAGTCCTGGACGTCCAGGAAGAGCGCCTCCAGCTCGCGCACGAGCGCGAGGGCCTCCACCTTGTCGACCGGGTAACGCTCCACGTAGGTCAAGAGGGCTCCCTTGCGGGCCGCGTAGATCCGGACGAGGTCTCCGGGCTGCACGCTGTCGCGGGGAAGGCCGGGATACGCGTCGGCCTCGATGCGCCGGATGGTCTCCCGGGCCCGCTGGAGGGTGCCGCCCGTCTCGAGGTCCGCGAGGAACTCCCCCATCGCCTCATGGAGCATGCGGTCGAAGTCGTCGGCCGGCAGCTGGCGAAAGAGCCGAAACATGGGCACGTCGAGCCGATCGACCCAGCGCAGGAACTCCTGGCACAGCTCGGCTTGGTGGTGCCGCTTCAGAAAGGCGGCAAAACCTGGCAAACGGGACGGCGTGGTCATCCAACCATTATCTCATGGGTCGAAACCAAATCATAGTGCCGCTCGGTCTGTCGTCGACCCGGACCTGGACGCGCTCGAGGCCGCACGGACGAACCGCCCACCGATCCGCAACTATTACGGACGGTGACTTGATTTGAGGCCTGCTATAGTGCTCAATGTCTCTTCCTGCGCGGATCCCAGGCGATGCCGCCGCGCGCGAGGCAGCCTTGCTGCTTGGGGGTTCGCCCGGCGGCCACGGGGCAACGGAGCCCTGGAAGGAGGAAGCAATGTCACTCAAGAAGGTCCTCGGCAATCTCTACGTCCAGGTGCTCATCGCCATTCTGCTGGGCGCCACGCTGGGCTACGTGAACCCCCACCTGGGCGAGCAGATGAAGCCCCTCGGCGACGCGTTCATCAAGCTCATCAAGATGGTCATCGGGCCCATCATCTTCACGACGGTCGTGGTCGGCATCGCCCACATGGGCGACATGAAGAAGGTCGGCCGGGTGGGGCTCAAGGCCCTCATCTACTTCGAGGTCGTCACGACGCTCGCCATGGTCATCGGCATGGTGGTCGTCAAGAGCCTCAAGCCGGGTGTGGGCATCAACGCCGACCCCGCCACCCTCAGCACCAAGGGGATCGACGCCTACACGACGGCGGCCCACTCGTCGAACCACGTCGACTTCCTGCTGAACATCATCCCGAACAACATCATCGACGCGTTCGCCAAGGGTGACATCCTCCAGATCGTCTTCTTCTCGGTGCTCTTCGGCCTGGCCTTGACGGCGCTCGGCGAGCGTGGCCGGCCCCTGGTCGACATGATCGATTACGCCTCCGCCGGCTTCTTCGGCATGATCGGCATGATCATGCGCTTCGCGCCCATCGGTGCCTTCGGGGCCATGGGCTTCACCATCGGCAAGTTCGGCCTCGACACCCTCTTCTCCCTGGGCAAGCTCATGGCCGGGGTCTACGTGACGAGCTTCCTGTTCGTCTTCGTCGTGCTGGGCCTCATCGCTCATGTGAACGGCTTCAGCCTCTGGAAGTTCCTCAAGTTCATCAAGGAGGAGCTCTTCATCGTGCTCGGCACCTCCTCGTCCGAGTCCGTGCTGCCGCGCATGTTGAAGAAGCTCGAGCACCTGGGCTGCTCCAAGTCCGTCGTCGGCCTGGTGATCCCGACCGGCTACTCCTTCAACCTGGACGGCACCTCCATCTACCTGACCATGGCGGCCCTCTTCATCGCGCAGGCCACCAACGTGCACCTCTCGCTCGGCCAGGAGCTGACGCTGCTCGCCGTCCTGCTCTTGACCTCCAAGGGCGCTGCGGCCGTCACGGGCGGCGGCTTCATCACGCTCGCGGCCACGCTCGCGTCGGTGGGCACCATCCCGGTGGCAGGTCTCGCCCTGCTGCTGGGCGTCGACCGCTTCATGTCGGAGGCCCGCGCCATCACCAACCTGATCGGCAACGGCATCGCCACGGTGGTGGTCGCCAAGTGGGAAAAGGAGTTCGACACCGAGCGGGCCGCCCAGGTCCTCGGCGGCGAGCTCCCGGATCTGAAACTGGATGAGGCCACGAGCCCGAACGTCAAGCACGCCTAAACGCTCGACTCGCTCGCGCGGGCCGGGTCTCCCCGAAGGGAGACCCGGCCCGTTTCGTCGTCGTTATGCGGGACCGGGACACATAAGTTAATGTGCCCCATCCATCGCAGAGCAAGGCCGGCCCCCCGCGCATTAGGGCAGGGGGGCTCTCAGGTGCCCAGAACGGACTCCTTTGGCCGCGAGGTGAGGTTAAACGGGTTCAAAAGTCTTTCGTTTGAGAGCATTAAGCATCCAACCTCCACCCTCGGCCGTGCGGTATCTCGGATCAGGGCCAGGGGTAGGGAAGGTGCACGCACTTCAATCGCGGACTGATTACCGTTCCGTTTTGACCATAAAGGAGCCACGTTTTGCTCAATCGCCACTCGTCCATCGCCAAGATCGCCGGCACTGTGGGAACCCTCGCGGCCCTGACGGCCTGCGCGACGCCCAATACCATGGCCCCCGGCATGACGACGCCCGCGCAGTCGGCGTCGCAGACGACGGAGCCCCAGCAACCCAAGGCCGCCGCGGTCCCCGGACAGATCGTCGTCAAGCTGAAGAACGGCATGTCGGTCCAGAGCGTCCAGTCCCTCCGCAAGACCCAGGCCATCTCCGGCCTTCCCAACACCAGCGTCTACACGGTCCCGGCGGACTCGACCATGGAGGAGGCCCTCAAGAAGCTGCGCCAGGACCCGAACGTGGTCTACGCGGAGCCCAACTACCTCTACCGCGCCCTCGAGGTGAACGCGAAGGCGACCGTGAACGACCCGATGCTCTCGAAGCTGTGGGGCTTCACCAAGATCAACATGCCCGCGGCCTGGGACGTCACGGCCGGTGACCCGAACA
>JAKFBU010000051.1:0-55139 GCA_036676985.1 Candidatus Sericytochromatia bacterium | reverse complement strand
TCTACCGCGCCCTCGAGGTGAACGCGAAGGCGACCGTGAACGACCCGATGCTCTCGAAGCTGTGGGGCTTCACCAAGATCAACATGCCCGCGGCCTGGGACGTCACGGCCGGTGACCCGAACATCGTCGTGGCGGTCGTGGACACGGGCGTGGACTACAACCACCCCGACCTGCAGGGCCAGGTGATCAAGGGCTACGACTTCGGCAACAACGACAACGATCCCATGGACGACCAGGGCCACGGTAGCCACGTGGCGGGCACCATCGCCGCCCTCGGCAACAACGGCGCGGGTGTGGTCGGCATGGCCTACAAGACCAAGATCCTCGCCATCAAGGTGCTCGGCTCGGACGGCTCGGGCGATACCTCGGCCATCGCCAAGGGCATCCTCAAGGCCGCCGAGATGGGCGCCAAGGTCATCAACCTGTCCCTGGGCGGTCCCCAGAAGTCGCAGGCCCTTCAGGACGCCGTCGACCAGGTCACGGCCAAGGGCGTGCTCTGCGTGGTCGCGGCCGGCAACGACGGCAACTCGACGGCCAACTACCCGGCGGCCTACCCCAACGCCTTCTCGGTCGGCGCCACGGACCAGAGCGACAAGCGCACGAGCTTCTCGCAGTACGGCAGCACCCTCGACATCGCCGCCCCCGGCCTCAACATCCTCTCGACCACCGAGAAGAGCTACAAGGAGCACTCGGGCACGAGCATGGCCAGCCCCCACGTCGCGGGTGCCGCGGCCCTGATGCTCGCCAAGAACCCCAACCTGACGGTGCAGCAGCTCCGCGAGGCGCTGCAGAACACTGCCGAGCCCACCAGCGGCTTCTCGGGTGCCACCGTCAAGCGCATCAACGTCGCCAAGGCCCTCGAGTCCGTCGCGGGCGGTACGGCCCCCGCGCCGACCGAGCCTCCTGCGGTCGAGCCGACCCCGGCCCCGGTCGTCACGCCGGCTCCGGCGCCGACGCAGCCTGCTCCCGGCATGCGGCCCAGGCCCATTCGTCCGCCCTTCCCGGCCCCCGGCATGCGGCCCATGCCCGGCCGGCCGGCCTACCCGGGTCCCGGCATGCAGCCCATGCCCGGCAAGCCGATGCCGTACCCCGGTGGCATGCCCCGGCCCTACCCGATCCGGTAAACACTACGCACTCGACAACAACGCCCCACGACGGACCCATCGCAGCGGCCATCCAGGTATTACCTGGATGGCCGCTAGCTTTTGGCACGGTGCCGCCATGGAATGGTTGTCACGTCACCACGTTGTCGCATTGCCATCGAGTGGCGACAGATCCCTCCAAACTTCTTCACGCTCGATCGTCTTACCATCGCACCGTTTGGGGTATGCATCCTCCGACCCCCTTCGCAGCGGAGGCGCATGGACCCGACGGATTCGCAGCTGCCAGCCCACCCCCAGGACGAGCCTGATCGGTTCTTCATGCTCGCCTTCGATATGTGCTGCCTGGCAGGCCTGGACGGCTACTTCCGGCGCGTCAATCCAGCCTTCGAGCGCGGTCTGGGCTTCAGCGCGGCCGAGCTCATGGCGCGTCCCTTCCGGGACCTCGTGCATCCGGACGACGTGGCGCGGACGGCCGAGGAGTTCGAGCGGATCGCGCTCGGCAACGTCACCCCCTCGTTCCAGAACCGCTATCGCCACAAGGACGGGAGCTATCGCTGGCTCGAGTGGAACGCCTCTCTGGTGTCCGCCGAGGGTCACGTCTATGCCGTCGCCCGGGACGTCACCGAGCAGCGCCGCGTGGCCGAAGCCCTCAAGGAGAGCGAGCAGCGCTACCGCCTGCTCGCCGAGAACTCGAGCGACGTCATCCTCCTGACGTCGCCCAGCGGAGAGGTCCAGTACGCGTCTCCGGCCTGCCAACACCTCCTGGGCTATACCGCCGAGGAGCTGATCGGTCGCTTCAGCCATGCGCTCATCCCGACGGCGGACCTGGCGGTGGCGAGCCAGGCCCACCTGGCGGCCCTATCGGGTGAGACGGCGAAGGCCACCTACCGGGTCGTGACCAAGGACGGCCGCGAGCTCTGGCTCGAGGTCGTCAAGCAGGCCATTCGCGATCCGGCTTCGGGCGCGCCGCTCGCCGTCCAGGCCGTCTCCCGCGACATCAGCGAGCGGGTCGAGCACGAACGCCTGCGCGAGCAGTTCGTCTCGACGGTGGCCCACGAGCTGCGCACGCCGCTCAGCGCCGTCTACGCCTCCCTGCGGCTCTTGGCGAGCGACAGGCTCGCCGAGGATCCCCAGGCGAGCCGGCGCATCCTCGACATCGCCGTCACCAACACCGATCGCCTCGCCCGGCTCATCGACGACCTGCTCGAGTTCGAACGCCTCAAGAGCGGCCGTGCGGTGATGGACCTGGAGGCCTGCAACGCGGAGAACCTCCTCTTGCAGGTCGAAGACACCATGGCCCCCATCGCGGAGAAGGCGGGCGTGACGCTGGACGTCGCCCTGACCTCGCTCCCCTTGCGTGCCGATCCCGATCGGGTGATCCAGGTGCTGCTCAACCTGGTGGGCAACGCCATCAAGTTCTCGCCTCCCGGAGGCCCGGTCCGGGTGCGGGCATGGGCCGAGGGCGACTTCGCCCGCTTCACCGTGGAGGACGAGGGGCGCGGCATCCCCGCCGCCATGCACGGGTGGATCTTCGAGCGCTTCCACCAGGTGAAGAGCGCGGACTCCCGGGACAAGGGCGGAGCCGGGCTTGGGCTCGCCATCAGCCGCGGTCTGGTCGAGGCCCACGGCGGCCGGATCGGTGTCGTCAGCCAGGAGGGCAAGGGCAGCACGTTCTGGTTCACCCTGCCCGCTCCGGGCGTCTGAGCGACGCTTGATCCGACCCCGGCTGGAGGTATGCTGTGGACACAGGTACCCCGGTCGAGGGAGGTGGACGGCATGGAACGAGACTGGATCCCCCCGGAGCCCCACGGCGTCGAGCGGGTCGGGTCCGACGAGGACCTCGCGGAGCGCCGGACGGCGCACGAGGACTTCGAGGGCGAGTTCGGCGAGCGCGAAGCGGCACGGGGAGACTTCGAAGGCGAGTTCGGCGAGCGCGCCGCCCGCGGCCAGGTCGAGCGCGAGGCGCCGGAAGACGCCCCGCCCCACTGAAGTCGAGGGCCCTGTCGGGTCACCCACCGCACCGTCCTACCAGAAGGATCCATGGCCACTAATCCCGATGACTCCCCGGTTCGACCCCCGGTGTCGGACGCACGCTTCCGCCAGATGCTCGAGCAGGCCGTAATCGGCGTGCTGAGCGTCGATTACGCCATGCGGATTGACTACGTCAACGCGCACATGGCCCATCTGCTCCGCTGGCGCGCCTCGGAGCTCGTCGGCCTGACCCTCTTCGACCTGGTGTTCCCGGACGACCAGGACAGCCTCGCCTGTCTGGTGGAGCGGCGGCGCCACGGGGTCTCCGAGCAGTTCGACTTCCGCTTTCGCACCCGCGACGGCTCGGCGCTGTGGGCCCAGGTCTCCACCAACCCCGTGTTCGCCGAAGACGGGCGCTTCATCGGGGCGACGGCCATGGTGTCGGACCTGACGGAGCGCCGGCGCATGGAAGAGGCCCTCAGACAGAGCGAAGAGCGCTTCAAGTGGGCGGCGTACGCCACCAGCGACGCCCTCTACGAGTGGGACGTCCAGGCAGGGTCCATCAGCTGGAACATGGGCGTCCACAGCCTGACGGGTCGCCCGGAGAACGGTCGGCTGGACATCGCCTGGTGGACGGAACAGATCCACCCCGCCCACCGTTCCCGGGTCGTGCGGAGCCTGGAAGACGCCATGGCCTCGGGGGACGACTACTGGACCGAGGAGTACCCCTTCTTGCGCCAGGACGGCAGCTACGCCGACGTCCGCGATCGCGGCTACTTCCTGCGCGACGCGGCGGGCCATGTCACGCGCATGATCGGCGCCATGGAGGACCAGACGGAGCGCAAGCGTGCCGAGGAGGCCCAGGTCGAGCTGCGCGCCCGGGAGCAGGCGGCCAAGGCGGAGCTCGAGGCCTACCGGGAGCTCGATCGGCTCAAGAGCCAGTTCGTCAACGCCGTCTCCCACGAGCTGCGCACGCCGCTCACCTCCATGATGGGCTACGCCGAGTTTCTGGAGGACGAGCTCGGCGGAGCCCTGTCCGAGACCCAGCGAGAGTTCGTGGCGCAGATCCAGCGGGGCTCGAGACGCCTCGAGCACCTCCTGGACGACCTCCTCGACTTCGCCCGCTTGGACGCCAACACCTTCCGGCTGGTCTACCAGGAGGAGGATCTCGGGGCCAAGGTCGACGAGGTGATCCGGAGCTTGCGGCCCCAGGCCCAGGACAGCGGCGTCGCGCTCTCCTGGCGGCGTCCGCCGGCTCCCGCCCTGCTCATGATGGACGGGCACCGGATCGAGCAGGTGCTCCTCAACCTGATCGGCAATGCCCTCAAGTTCACGCCGCGGGGCGGCCGGGTAGAGGTGCGGCTCTTCCGCGAGCCCGCGGAGCTCGGGGTCGAGGTCCAGGACTCCGGACCCGGCATCGATCCGGCCGATCAGGCCAAGCTCTTCCGGCGCTTCTCGCAGCTGTCGGCGGGCTCCCAGCGGGGCGGGACCGGACTCGGTCTCGCCATCAGCAAGGCGCTCGTCGAGGCCCACCACGGATCCATCGGGCTGCGCAGCGTGCCGGGCGAGGGCAGCGTCTTCTGGTTCCGGCTGCCGCTGGACGCCCCGACCCGCATGGGGCTTGACACGGGAGCCGAGCGTCGGGTGTAAGGGCGCCTCGTGACCAGAGGAGGCCCAGCACCCATGAGTCAGTAAACCATTCGACGGATTGCCCAGCGGAGCCATGCTCCGCTGCGAAGGGACTGCGAATGAGTTTGCTGCAAGCCTCCCGGGTGGCCTTTCGCCACTCCTCCCAGCCTGATGCCCTTTTTTCCGACCTGACGTGCCACGTCCATCCCGGCGACCGCGTCGGCCTGGTGGGCTCCAACGGATCCGGCATGAGCACCCTGGCGCTGTCCCCGGGTACCCTGCTGCTCGTCTCGTACGATCGGCCTTCGTGGAGGGACAACGTCCTCGACCTCTCGCCTACTTCTCGCGGTGCCAGCGGATCTGCGTGAGCACCAGCACGATCTCGTCGACCATGTTGAGGGCGGCCGCGGCGATGTCCTTGTAGTGCAGGGTCTTGGACGCGGCGAGGATGTTCACGGCCAGCGGGAACAGCTGGTTGAGGATGGCCACCTGCCCCACGAAGGGAATCAGGGCCGAGAGCATGCCGACGGCCGTGGCCTTGAGAGCCTCCTGCTTGTTGAACTGCTCGCCGCGATGGGTCAGCCAGTAGATGGAGAGGCCCTTGGCGGCCCCGATGGCCACCTCGATGGCGATGGGGATGACCAGGGCCGGCAGGGCGTCGATCTCGGCGCTCTGCATGACCTTCTCGAGCGGCAGATCCAGCTCGAAATCCTTGGAGCTGACCCGCACCAGCCCCGTGCGCGGGGTCTTGGCGAAGTCGTAGACGGTAGGCGCCATCAACTGGTAGTGCAGCGTCACCACCGAGCCCGTGATGCCGACGTTTCCTTCGAACCGCTCACGGACCTTGACGGAGAACGCGCGGGCGAGCTTGTCGGCCCGCTCGCCCTCCGCCTGCAGGCGGTCGGTGGCGACGGCCGTGGATACCGCGACAGGGGGACGGCCGCAGCCCGCGAGGCTGGTCATCAAGAGGGCGGCGATCAGGACGAGACTTATCGAACGCATGGGGGGCGGAAACTCCTTACGACGTTGGGGACTATGTGGGGAGTTATTTGGGTGAGAATTGATTAACCTTCTTATCGCTGACCTAAGCTTGAATTAAGGAAGGTTTAAGACCGATTCAAATCTAGAGAGGATCCGTAGTAATTTCCGATTCGCAGGCGCTATGAAGCTGGTGTACTCGATCTGCGGCTTTTTGACCGCGGAATCGACCGAGCGAGGACCTTCCGGGATGGCACACGCGGCGCCAGTCGAATCGACCCCCCTGCCCCGCGCGCCGCGCGAGGGCGGTTGGCAGCTGGCTTTCACCTCCCTTATCCCTCCGCACGTCTCGCTGTGGCCGCGCAGCACGCGCTTCTGGGTGCTGATGCTCGTGGGGATCAGCCTGCTCCTGATCACGGGCATGACCCTGGTCGCGCAGCGGGGCCTCGTCGAAATCCGCGCCCACGAGGCGCAGGTGGGGGGGATTCGCGTCCCGGTGCTCCAGGAGGCCTACCACCTCAAGATCGCCAACGAGCGCACTTTCGTGGGACTCCGGGGCTTCGTCATCACGGGTGACGAAACGCTGCTCAAGCCCTGGTACGACGGTCAGCAGGTCTTCCACCACTCCCTGCAGGCCCTGCGGGAGCTCGACACGGATCCGGCCACCCGGATGGTCCTGGCGGATCTCGAACGACGCCACCTCGCGTTCTCGAGCTTCGGCGCGCGCATGATCGAAGTGCGCCGCGCCGGTGCCAAGCCGGAATCCCTCACGCAGCTCATCCAGGAGGGCAACCAGTTCAAGCTCGTCCTCGACGCGCGGCTCGATGCCCTCATCGCCCAGCAGGACCGCGCCCTCGTCGAGGCAGGTCACCAGATGGCCGCCCAGGAGCGGGGCATCGAGCAAAAGCTTGCGATCCTCTACTCGGTGGCGGTGCTCATGACCCTGGTGCTGGCCGTGCTCGTCATCTGGCGCGTCATGTTCCCCCTGCGCGCCCTGGAAGAGGCCTCCTTGGCCGTGGGCAAGGGCCGCCTCGGTGCCCGGGTGCCGAGCCTCAAGAACGTCGAGTTCGACACCGTCGCCACCGCCTTCAACCAGATGGCCGACCAGGTCGAGCGCTCCATCCAGGAGCTCCAGTCGGCCAACACCCAGCTGCGGGAGAACGATCGCTACAAGGACCAGTTCCTCGCGGTCATCAGCCACGAGCTGCGCACCCCGCTGAACCTCATCCTCGGCTTCGGGGGCATGCTGCAGGCCGAGCTCCAGGGCCCGCTGACGCCCCAGCAGCGCGACTGCATGGAGCGGATGATGAAGGGCGGCAAGCAGATGCTCGCGCTCATCAACGACCTGCTCGACATGAGCCAGCTCGCGGCGGGCAAGCTGCAGCTCAGCCCGACCACGGTGATCTACCCGGCCCTGGTGGACCAGGCGATTGGCATCATCCACCCCCTGGCCAACGAGAAGCAGCTCGAGATCACGGTCGACCTCGCGGCCGACGCACCCGTCTGGATGGACAGCATGCGCATGGTCAAGGTGCTCACGAGCCTCCTGAGCAACGCCGTGAAGTTCACCGCCCGCGGCGGGCAGATCGGCATCAAGGCCTTCGTCCGCGACGGCGAGCTCGTCACCGAGGTCTCGGACACCGGCTGCGGCATCGCCGAGGCCGACCGGCCGCGCCTCTTCGAGCACTTCTTCCAGCTCGACATGAGCACCACGCGGCGCGCCGGCGGGGCGGGGCTGGGGCTTGCGATCGCCAAGGGCCTCGTGCAGGCCCACGGCGGATCCATCGGCGTCGAGAGCGAGGTCGGCAAGGGCAGCGTGTTCTGGTTCTCAGTGCCGCTGAGGACTCCGGGCGCCTAGCTCCTCATCGTCAGCTTGGCTTGCGGGCCTCGGTAGCCTATACTGCCGAAGGCCCCTTTTCATGCCAACGAGTCGACCCGACGGCGAGGAGATCCGATGTACGACGTCACGCCCATGAAGGCTCCCAGGGCTGCGGGACTCCTGCTGCGCACCCTGGTGGGCCTGCTCGAGCAGCCTGCGATCGCCCCCCTCCTCGTGCCCAAGCTCATGCGGGACGTGGGCATCGATCGCCTCCGGCAGACGCCGACCGCCGATCCCCTGCCCGCCGTGCATCCCCTGTTCCTGGGGCGCACCCCCGACGCGTCCCTGCCGGCGCTCGATCCGGGGCATCTCGCTTGGCCCGAGGCGCCGCGTCCCGGCTTCGCCTTCGAGACGAGCCGCGACTTCACGGCGGCCTACCGAACCGGCGGATTGTCGCCCGTCGAAGTGGCGGAGCGCCTCGTCGCGCGGGTGCGGGTCGATGCGGAGCGATCGCCCGCCATGCGGATCGTGGTGGAGCAGCATGCCGCGGACCTGATGGCCCAGGCGGCGGCCTCCGCCGAGCGATACCGATCGGGCCGGCCCCTGGGGCCCCTGGATGGCGTGCCCGTGTCCGTCAAGGACGAGCTGGACATGGCAGGCTACCGGACGACGGTGGGCACGAGCTTCCTCGGAAAGCAGGCGGCGAGCGCGGACGCGGAGGTGGTCGCGCGCCTGCGGGCGGCGGGCGCGCTCTTGGTCGGCAAGGTCAACATGCACGAGATCGGCCTCGGCGTGACGGGCCTCAACCCGCACCACGGCGCCGTGCGCAACCCCTATGACCCGGCCCGGGCCACGGGCGGGTCCTCGAGCGGCTCGGCAGCCGCGGTGGCCGCGGGCTACGGCCCCATCGCCATCGGGGCGGACGGAGGCGGCTCGATCCGCATCCCCGCGGCCCACTGCGGGGTCGTGGGCCTGAAGGCGACCTACGGGCGCCTGAGCGAACACGGAGCGGCCCCGCTCTGCTGGAGCGTCGCGCACGTGGGTCCCATCGGGGCCACGGTCCACGACGTGGCGCTTGCGTACGCGCTCATGGCGGGTCCCGATGCCAAGGATCCGAATTCCCTCTACCAGCCGGCGCCCAGCCTACAGGAGCTCGAGCGCGCGGATCTCCGGGGCATCCGGCTCGGGGTCTACCAGCCGTGGTTCGAGGACGCGGAGCCCGCGGTGGTCGCGGCCTGCCGGACCATGCTGGAGGCGCTCGAGGCCGCCGGGGCCGAGATCGTGGCGATCGAGATCCCGGAGCTGGGGCTCCTGAACATCGCCCACACGGTCACCATCGTCTCCGAGATGCTCGCGGCCCATGCGCCCTACTTCCGGGCGCACCCCGAGGCCTACGGGCTCGACACCCGCCTCAACCTGATCCTGGCCCGTCACCTGCAGGCCACGGACTACCTGCTGGCCCAGCGCCACCGGGTCCGCCTCTGTGGGCACTTCGAGCGGGTGCTCGGCCAGGTGGACGCCATCGTCACGCCGACGACGGGCTGCCCGGCCCACGTCCTGCCCGCGGACGCGCTCGCGGAAGGCGAGTCGAACCTCGAGCTGTTGGATCGAATCATGCGCTTCGTGCGCGTGGCGAACTTCACGGGGCTGCCGGCCATCAGCTTCCCGGCGGGCTACGATCCCCACGGGATGCCCATCGGTCTGCAGGTCATCGGCCGCGCATGGCAAGAGGACCTCCTGCTGCGCATCGCGCTCGCGGGCGAGGGCGCGCTGGAGCGGCGGGCACCCCAGGTGCACCACCGGTTGCTCGAGGGGATCGGCGAGCGGGTGCTCAGTTCGACCTAGCCCGCCAGCGCCCCTGCTGGCACCACGGCGGGGTACACCGTCACCTTTTCGCTGATGCCCTTGAGCTGGACGACCTGGGGCTCCAGGAAGGAGACATGGCCCAGCTGCGCGACGCCCTGGGCCGAATAGACCGCCTCCGAGAGGAAGATCTCGCCCGCTCCGGCGAGCCCCTGGATGCGGGCCGCCTGGTTCACCGTCGTGCCGAAGTAGTCGATGCGATCGTTCGAGCTGACGGCGATGCATGCGCCCTCGTGGATGCCGATCTTGAGGTACAGGTCCGCCTCGGGCCGCGTCCGGTTCCACTCGGTGAGCTTGCGATTCATCTCGGCGGCGGCCTGCACCGCCGACTCGGGGCGCGGGAAGGTGGCCATGATGGCGTCGCCGATCGTCTTGACGATGGCCCCCTCATGGCGCGCCACCGTCTCCGAGAGGATCTTGAAGTGCTCCTGGACTAGTTCGTAGGCGCTGAGATCGCCGATCCGATCGTAGAGCTGGGTCGAATCCTTGAGGTCCGTGAAGAGGAAGGTCAGGGAACGCAGGGCGAAGCTCGAGCCCGGCGCCATCGCATGGTTGCGATACAGGTCCCGGAAGGCCTGCGACGTGAGGATTCGCTTGCCCGTGAGGAAGGGACGAAAGCCCTTGTAGGCATCGCAGGCCGCGGGCATCTCGGGCATGGCGTCGAGGCGCACCAGGGCGACCGTCGCCGGTCGCTCGGTGGCGTTGGCGATCCGCAGCGCGACCTGCCCGGCCGCAAGCTCCCGAGTCGTCGCGAGCAACGCCTGATCGTGCAAGTCCACGGTGGCCTCGCTCGCCCCCTCCGAGACCTCGAGGTAGAGCATGGCATGGTGCGAGGCCGTCACCAGGCGGTAACGCCCCGGAGAAAGCTCCAGCTCCAGGACCTTGGCGCCCATCGGCGGCAGGAAGTCCAGGATCAAACGGGCCGCAGAGAGCGCGGAATCGAACTCGGGTGTTCGCAGGCGGTTGCCCGAGAAGATGTAGCGCAACAGCTCCAGGCCCGGCTCCAGGTCATCGGGGCGGTGGTAGCGGATCGAGCGGATGGCAGGCGCCACGGTGAACGAGACCTCGACCGTGTCGTCGAGGGTGGCCTCGATGGCCAGGTCGCAGACGGCGCAGTGCGTCTGGGCCGACAGCTCGCCCAGCGAGTTTCCGGACTGCAGGTAGCCGCCGCAGCCGTAGCAGAGGACGTTCCAGGCCAGGTCGAAGATGCCCGCGCGGCTCGCATGCACGAAGAGGTCGATGGCCCGATGGTTGGGCATGGCACGCTCCGCGGCGTAGGTGAGCGGATTCACCCGGAACAGGGCCTCGTCGGGAGAGGTCTCGACGAAGTCCCTGAGGGCGGAGAGCTCCTCGGGCGTGAACGGGGTCGTGCGCCCCAGGGCCTCGATCCGTGCGACCAGGTTGCTGCTCATCTTCGCCTCTCCCGTCAAGCCGATCCAGAGGCAGCATACCCTTGCCCGGCAGGCCCTACACAGGCCCGAGACGGGACGCTAGAATGAACGACCGGGCAAGCGCCCGCCACCCCCCTGCCGAGGAGATTACCCATGTCCGATACCGTGATGTTTCACAACCCGCGCTGCAGCAAGAGCCGCGAGACCCTGTCCCTCCTGGAGGGCCAGGGCATCGAGCCCACCGTCGTCCGCTACCTGGAGACGCCTCCGACCGCCGAAGAGCTCGATCAACTCCTGAAGCAGCTCGGCATGGAGCCCCAGGAGCTCATGCGCACCAAGGAGGACCGCTACGAGGAGCTGGGCCTCGCGGACAAGACGCTCTCGCGCGAGGAGGCCATCCGCGTGATGGTCGAGAACCCGATCCTGATCGAGCGTCCCATCGTGGTCCGGGGCGGCAAGGCCGTCATCGGCCGCCCGCCCGAGCGGATCAAGGAGTTATTTTAGGACTCACCTGGTCGGGCAGGCCCTGCACCGAGCGAGTCTCGGAGATGACCTCGCGCAGGGCCTCGAAGCCCGGCTTGCGGCGCCCGGTGGTGGTCAGGAGGCCGAAAGTGGCCTCGGTGTGGGGCAGCCACCAGGCGGGCAGCTTGTCCGCGTCCACCAGCTCGTAGTAGGCCGCGAACCGGAAACGGTCCTTGGCCGGAGATCGGGCGATCGCCCCCAGCATGGCCCGCGTCGACTCCTGGATCCAGCGCGCCTGCCGCCCCTCGCCGAAGAACGCGAGGCAACCCGTCTCGCAGATGGCCCCGTCCTTGTCGTAGCGCAGCATCAGGTCCGAGAGATAGCCGATCTGGGGCCAGGCGCCCCAGTCATGCAGGTGCGAGTAGTTGCCCGGGTAGAAGTCGTAGCCGATCACGTCGATGGCCGCCGACGCCTCCTCCAGGACACCCTCGAGCGTCCCCTTCCAGGGGAGATAGAAGGTGTCGCACACATTGATGACGGTCTTGACCTTCCACTCCGGGTGCGCCGCCCGGTGACGCTCCAGCACGGCGTGGGCCTCCCGGAACACGCGCGCGTCGTGCTCGGCCGGGATGGGGTCGAGGATGGTGTTGAACTCGTTGCCCAGCTGGTAGTAGTCCACCTTGGGGCCGAGGGCCGTGAGGACCGCATCGACGTAGCGGCGGTACTGGACGTAGAAGGCCTCGGGGTCCTTCTTCAGGAGGTCGATGGCCCAAGCCGGGTAGGACCCGAGGTTCACCTTGACCTGGAAGCCCCGGTCGAGACACTCGCGCAAGAGGTCCTGGTGGTAGCGCAGGGCGCTCTTATCGAGCTCGCCGGGCGCTTTTTGCAGATCGGCCCAGCGCGCATCGAAGCGCATGAGCCCCATACCGAGCTCCCGGGCGGCCTCGAGCTGGGCCGCGCGCGGCAAGCGCTCCGGCTGGGACTCGACCGGATGCCAGGCGATGCCCCACGTGAACGTGCGGGGCATGTCAGGGGGAACCTGCCGGCCGCCCTGCGGCCAGAAGGGATGATACGCCAGGATCATGAAGCCCAGGGGCAGGACCCCGAGGCTGCTGAAGAGCCAGCGCTTGGAACGGCGGCGGTGCATGGGGACTCCCCGAGGGCATGGTCGACGTCGGCGGTTGAAGCGACTTTACCCGCCCGCGGCGTGGGCAAACATCCACCATGCGTACGTCTTAGCCGTTCGGAGGTCAACGCGGGGCGATCCTACGGGACGGGATGGAGCCTCCGGAGGCTCACCAGGTCCGGATCCGCGAACGTGAAGTACGAGTCGAGCCCGCAATAGCGGAAGTTGCGGAAGAGCCCCAGAGACGCGCCCTTGAAGACGATGGAGGCGCCCTTGGCCTTGAGCAGCTTATCGAGCCTGAGGAACGACCGAATCCCCTTGCTGTTGAGGAAGCCCACGTGCGTCACATCGATGACGAGGGACCCCTGGACCTCGGCGACCAGCTCCTCAAAGCACTGCTCGAGCTGCTCGGCGCCTTCGGTGTCGAGGTCGCCCGACAGGGAGAGGGTGCTGCCGTCGGCGCAAGATTGAACCACAAGCTGCATCGTTGATTGTCCTCCATCGCCCTGATCGTCGTCCGGCCACGCTGCCGGTCTCGTCTGCCCACGCAGCCGCCAGTCCTACCCTACTCCGGTAGGGGTGAAGGCGAGGTACACCATGGCCCGCTGGGGGACCAACGCGGGAGACTTGACCAAAGCCCCATGAGGTGGGACTTCATAGTCCCTTCATACCCCACGTGAAGAAATCTTCACAAATCCTCAATAACAGATGCAAGCTAGCCATGCAAGGGCCTGCAGCCCGATCGCCCCCTAGGCGGGGAAACGGCTCATGAAGTCGCGAACGGCACGATTGAAGCCCTCGGGGTACTCGAGGTTCGACAAGTGCCCCGCGCGGGGAATCAGTGCCAGCTGGGCGTTCGGCAGGTCCCGGACCATGGCCGCGGCTTCTGCGGGCGGGGAGAGCGCGTCCTCTTCGCCCACGATCACCAGCGTCGGCACCTGGATGGTCGCCAGTTGCGCGGTGGCGTCCGGTCGCTCGGCCATGGCCCGCTGGGCGGCGATCACGGCGGCGGGATCCGTCCGCTCGATCCATGCGCTGACCCGGGCGACGAGCTCCGGCTGCTGGGCCTGGGTGGTCTTGCCGAGGAGCGAGCCTGGCATGGTGCGGCTCAGCTCGCCGGTGCCATGGGCTTCGACCTGGGCGATCGTCTGGTACCGCCGCTCGCGCGCGGCGGGAGCATCGACCCCCGCGCGTGTGTCGGCGAGCAGGAGTCCCTGGAGGCGATCGTCGAAGCGGCGCTGGCAGGCGAGG
Organism: Candidatus Sericytochromatia bacterium; assembly: GCA_036676985.1. Classification (GTDB taxonomy): domain Bacteria; phylum Cyanobacteriota; class Sericytochromatia; order S15B-MN24; family UBA4093; genus DATNQJ01. Next base: position 41,546 of record JAKFBU010000051.1, on the reverse strand, counting down.
GCCACGTAGCCGCCCATGGAGAGACCGCCGAGCACGAAGCGCTCGACGCCCAGGCGATCCATCAGGTCGACGAGGTCGCCCGCGAGATCATCGAGGGAGTAGGCCTCGCCGCCGAGCGGCGTCCGGCCGAAGCCCCGCATGTCCACGGCCACCATGCGGCAAACGTCCGCGAGGCCTGCGAGCTGGGGCTCCCACATCTCGCTGGAGAGCGGAAACGCATGCAGGAGCGCGAGGGTGGTTCCACCCCCGCGCTCCCGGTAGTTGAGGTTTTCGATCGGCATCCGGCCTACTGGTCGTAGGACGAGCGGAGGTCCTTGAGATCCTGGAGACTCTTCTTGGTACCTTCCAGGTCGCCCTTGAGCTTCTGGATGGCGGACTCGAGCTCGTCGATCTTGCCGAGGATGGCCTTGGCGTCGGCCTCGTGGGCGCCGATGGCCGAGGTGAGGATCTGGTCGCGCAAGAGCTCGAGGTCGGCGATCTTGCGCTCGAGGGTCGCGATGTTCTTCTCCGAGCGGTCGATCTTGGCATCCGTCTCGGCGATCTTCGAGCGATCGCCCTTGATCTGACCCTTGAGGTCCTTCTGCTCCGCTTCGAGGAAGTCGATCTTCTGCTGGGTGAGGTCCAGCTCGCCGATCTTGGCTTCGCCCTTGGCCTCGAGGCGCAGGCGGCGGAAGGTGAGGAAGTGGCCCTCGATATCGTTGATGGCCTGCTGCGTGTTGGTGTCGGTCAGGCGGCCCTCGGTCTTCTTGAGCTGCTCCTCGGCACGCTTGGCGACCTTGGACGCGGCCTCCTCTCGGGCGTTGCCCAGGGCGTCGTCCGCACGGGAGGTCTCGGGAAGGGTCTTGAGGTACTCCGAGTAGTTCTTGGCGCCGTTGGCCTCGTCGTACTGCTTGCGATGCTGCTGGGCGAGCTGGGCCTCGCGCTCCAGAAGAGCCGCCTGCTCACCCTGGAGGCCCTGGATCTTCTGGTCGACGGTCGCGATCTGGTCGCAAATCTGGCTGATCTCGTCGGCGATCTGGGCCTTCTCGTGCTTGGCCCCGCCGATCTCCGAGCCGAGCTCCTCGGCGCGGGCAAGCTTCTGGGCGAGCGCATCCTTGAGCGCCGCGCGCTCCCACTGCGCCTCGGTCAAATTCATGTGGTTGCGGGTCAGGGCCCGGTTGAGAGTGGTGAGCTCGCCGTCGATGCGCAGGACCTGCTCCTTGACGGCCGATCCGGAGGCACCCTTCTTGGGGATGTTCAGATCGATGACGTCCTTGCGCGCAGGAGCCTTGGACGCGGTGGGCTCGGTCTCCGCGGGTTTGGTGGTCCCGCCCTGGAACAGCGACCAGTTGATGCTGCCCAGACGACCCTGATTGCTCGTCACCTTGTCCATCGTACTCTCCTCCAACCGTAGGTTCCTTATTCCCCTTTTTCCACGGTGATTATCGGACGATCGGACGGCGGCTTTCTGATCCCCAGTTTAAGAGCCGTCAAAGCTTCGACTAACCTGTTCCCGCCTGCTACGGGCGCCCGGTTGTCCCTCTGACGAAGAGGCGGTCGCTGGGTATAAGCTTGGCGGACGCCCCGTCAGAATCGAGGTCCGCATGAAAGCATCGCTCATCTTCAGTTCCACTGTGACGCTCGCCCTCCTGGGCGGCTTCGTCGTGTCCCTGGTGGGCGCCGCCCTGTACACGACGCACATGATCTCGGCGCCGCTGATGCTGGGCCTGACGCTCGTCTTCAGCGTCGTCTGGTGGCTCCTCTCGCCGGTCATCATGGACTGGACGCTGCGCTGGGCGTACGACTACGAGGACGTCCGGCTCGGGGACATTGCCCGGGAGCACCCCGCGGTGGCGGAGTTCGTCCGTCAGGTCACGGCCAAGCACGGCATCCCGGTCCCGCGGCTGGGCCTCATCCACGACCAGACGCCCACCGCCTTCACCTACGGCTCGACCGCCGGCAATGCGCGCCTGGTGGTGAGCACGGGGCTCTTCCACTACCTCGACGAGGAGGAGGCCACGGCGGTCTTTGCCCACGAGCTCGGGCACATCGTGCACCGGGACTTCATCGTCATGTCCCTGGGCGCCACCCTGGTGCAGCTCCTGTACCAGATCTACGTGATCTTCACCAAGTCCAAGGGTGGCGGCGACCAGAAGAGCAAACTCGCGCACATCGGCCTGGCGGCCTACGTGTGCTACCTGATCGGGACCTACCTGCTGCTCTACCTGTCCCGGACCCGGGAATACATGGCCGACCAGTTCGCGGCCGAGCACACGCGAAACCCCAATGCGCTCGCCACGGCCCTCACCAAGATCGCCTTCGGCATTCTGCAGGCCGATCAGGAAGGCACCTCCAAGCGCCTGCTCGAAAGCACGCGCGCCCTGGGCATCTTCGACCCCAAGTCGGCCCGCAACGTGGGCATCGCCACCGAGCAGGCGCTCGATCTCCCGAAGGTCGGCAAGGTGTTCCTCTTCGACCTCTTCAACCCGTGGGCGGCCCTCTCGGAGTTCCAGTCGACCCACCCGCTGACGGGCAAGCGCATCCGGGCGCTCGCCAACATGGCACGCATGTTCGGGCAGGTGCCGCCCTTCGACTTCGCCAAGATCTCGGCGGCGAGCCAGAAGCTCAACATGGGCCGCATGTACGGCCAGTTCGCCCGGGAGCTGATGCTGTTCGTGGCGCCGTGGCTCGGCATCGTGTTCGGCCTCGGGCTCGGCCTCCTCCTGCGGGACTACCACCTGGCCATGGCGGCCCTGGGGCTCGGCATCGGCCTTCTCGTGAAGGGCTACTACAGCTTCGCGAGCACGTCCAAGGCCATGCCGCGCGACTTCCTGGACCTCATGGCCGATCCCTACGCGAGCCCCATGAAGGGTCGGCCCGTCCGCCTCAAGGGCGTGCTAATCGGAAAGGCCACCGCCGGCAGCACCTTCAGCGAGGACTTCATGCTGCAAGATCGGACGGGGGTGGTCTACGTCAACTACGAGTCCCTCTGGGGGCCGCTCGGCAACCTATTCTTCGGCGCCCGGAAGGGCAAGGAGCTCATCGGCCAGGAGGTCGAGGCGGTGGGCTGGTTCCGCCGCGGCATGATGCCCCAGTTCGACCTGCGGGAGATGACGACGGCGTCGGGCGATCGCATCAAGAGCTACACCTTCCTGTGGGCGCTGTTGCCGGGGTTGATCGCCTTGGCGGCCATGTCCTTCCTGGCCGCCATCGGGCTGTAGGTCGTGGCGACCGTGCAGCGCGAGCTTCGGCCTCGCTGGTCATCCGGCATCACGCCCTATCACCTCCTGGTCTTCCTCGGGTGCTGGCTGGGCGGCATCTTCGACGGGATGGACTCCACGCTCATGTCGGTGGTGCTGCCGAGCGCTGTCGGAGAGCTCGCGGGCAGCACGTCCAAGGTCGTCATCGGCCAGATCGGCTCTATCATCAGCGGTGTCTTCCTGCTCGGCTGGATGGTCGGCGGGGTGCTCTTCGGCCTAGTCGGCGACCGGCTCGGCAGGGTTCGCTCGATGATCGTCTCGATCCTGCTCTATGCCAGCTTCACGGGCCTTTCAGGCTTCGCCCAGAGCTGGGAGGTGCTGGCTCTCTGCCGCTTCCTGACGGGCCTAGGCATTGGGGGCGAGCTCGTCAGCATCTCGACCTTCCTCTCCGAGGTCTGGCCCGAGCGCTCTCGGGCCGTGGCGGTCGGCGTCCTCATCACGTCTTACCAGGCGGGGGTGTTCCTCGCGGGCTCCATCAACTTCTTCTTCCATGACTGGCGCTCGGTCTTCTTCGTCGGGGCCCTGCCGGCCCTGCTCGTCATCTTCCTGCGGCTGGCCCTCAAGGAGTCCGATCGGTGGCAAGAGGACAGGGCCCGGCGTGCCCATGCGCCGCAAGCCGGCATGTTGCTCGGACGAGAGCACCGGCGCAACCTCCTCGTTGGAAGCCTGGCCTTCGGGGGCCTGCTCATCGGCTACTGGGCCTCCCTAGCTTGGATCCCGACCTGGATCCAGAGCCTGCTTGCGACGCCGGGCGGCAACGAGCGGAGCATCGCCACCATGTTCCAGGGATCCGGGGCCATCCTGGGCTGCGTCGCCGCGGGCTTCATGTGCGATGCCCTGGGTCGCCGCGCCACCCTGTCGACGGCCTTCCTCGGGTCGTTCGGGGCCTCGGCGCTGCTGTTCCTGACCAACGCGGGCTTCTCCCAAGCCATCTACTGGGAGAACGCGCTCCTGGGCTTCTTCATAGGGCTGGCGCAGGCAGCCATGTACATCTACCTGCCCGAGCTCTTCCCGACCCGCGTGCGGGCAACGGGCACGGGCTTCTGCCTGAACGTGGGACGCCTCGCCACGGCGATCGCCGTCTTCTTCGTCGGTTCCCTGGTGGTGTGGCTCGGGGGCTACGCGCAGGCCGCCCTCGCCTTCTCTGCGGCCTACCTGGTGGCCTTCGCGGCAGCGGTGATCGGCACCGAGACCCGGGGACGGGCCCTGCCGGAATGATCTCCGGCGCAAAGATCGCCGCAAGGCCTTCTCGTCACTAGGAGTTGCGGGGACCACGCCGCTAACATGGGCCGGGGACCGCATCAGAGAGGAGGCTCACATGCCAGGACGTGAGAAGGGACAGGAAAAAGAGGTCACCTTCCGCAAGGGGACTCCTGAAGAAAGAACGGTGACGCTCCATGAGACCGGCGGGTACGTGGGCGCTCACAAGGGCACGCACGGGGCCTATGGGGTGGCGGCCGTGACCGAGCGGCTAAAGGGGCTGGACTTCCCTGCGAGCAAGGCGGACGTGGTCGATCACATCGGGAACGAGGACGTGCAGTGGTCCAAGGAACGCAGCGTCAACCTGCGCGTCATCTTCGACCGGATGCCCGAGCGCTTCGACAGCCCCGTCGAGGTCGTGAAGGTCATCTCGGATCACCTGGACGAGATCGGCACGGAGGACCAGGGCAAGCAGTAACGAGGTCGGCTTCGAGAGCCTAGGCCCTGTCCTGGAGCATCGCCTTTCCACCGCTCTTGAAGAGCGTGACGAAGCGCTCCAGCTCCATGCTTTCCTCACCAGTGGGCTCGAGCCGACGCTCGGGCCCTTTGCCTGTGCCCTGGATCAACGTTCCGGGCGCCTGGCCGGACTTCAAGGCATTGATGAAAAAGACCCGGCCGGCGGCCGCGCGGGTCAAGATGATCTGGTGGCGCTCATGAAGCTCGCCGGCTCGCTCCTCACCCCACGGCACCTCGACCAGGACGTCCTTGGCGCCGCCATTGAGGGCCATGAGCACCTCGTCGGCCGAGTCGGTCAGGTGGGTGGGCTCGTTGGTCAACGCGCCGAAGAGGGCCTGGGCCTGCTCGATGCTGTTGGGCGGAAACTGGTTCATGGCTCCTCGCTTTCGACGGTGATCGTGCCTCCTTATACCCGCCGCCTCTCCCTCCGTCCCAGCCGTCCCTCGGGATCCGAACGCTATGAGGGCCGGGACTCGCGGGTATGAAGGATCCAACATGGACAGGAGGCCCCGATGATCGCCCGCAAGTCGAAAGGCACCAGCAAGACCCGCCCCGTGCTGCGCCTGCGAGACCTCTACATCAACAAAGAGCTGAGCTGGCTCGCGTTCAACCAGCGCGTCCTCGAAGAGGCCCTGGATCAGCGCCACCCCCTCCTGGAGCGCCTCAAGTTCCTCGCCATCTTCGCCTCCAACCTGGACGAGTTCTTCATGGTCCGTGTGGCCATCCTCAAGGACCAGATCCTCTCCGACCTGCCGCCCCGCTCACCCGACGGCCGCACGCCGGGCGAACAGCTGGCGGCCATCCGCGAGGCGCTCCTGCCGACCCTCGGCCGCTTCTCGACCGGCCTGACCCGGGACGTGCTGCCCGCCTTGCGCGAGCATGGCGTGACCGTGCTCGGTTACGACGAGCTGACCACGACCCAGGCCAACCGGCTCGACGCCTACTTCCGCAAGGACGTGTTCCCCGTCCTCACGCCGCTGGCCATCGACCCCAGCCACCCGTTCCCGTACATCGCGAACCTGAGCGTCAACTTGGCGGTGCGGGTGCTGACGGCGGACAACGAGGAGAACTGGGCGGTCGTGAAGATCCCGCCCTCCTTGCCCCGCCTGGTCCAGGTGGGCCGGGGGCACCACTACGTCCTGCTCGAGGACCTCATCGCCGCCAACATCGGCGAGCTCTTCAAGGGCGTGGCCGTGCTCGGGTGCTATCCCTTCCGGGTCACCCTGGACGCGGGCATCGACATCGAGGAGGAGGACGCCGAGGACCTCTTGCTCTCCATCGAGCAGAGCCTGCGTGAGCGGCGATTCGCCGACACCACCCGCGTGGAGGTCCAGCGGTCCATGCCCGCCGAGCTGCGCGAGCGCCTGCTCGAGGAGCTGGAGGCCGGCCCCGACGACCTGTACGAGGTCGACGGGCCGCTCGCGGCCAAGGACCTCATGGCGCTCGTGAAGCTGGACCTGCCCGAACTGAAGCACCCCGTCTTCAGCCCCTCGGTGCCTCCGCAGCTCGCGCCCACCGCGGACGTCTTCGCGGCCATCCGACAGGGCGACGTGCTCCTGCATCACCCTTTCGAGTCCTTCGATCCGGTCAACCATTTCATCTCAACGGCGGCCGACGACCCGAACGTCCTGGCCATCAAGATGACGCTGTATCGCACCAGCGGCGACAGCCCCATCGTCGACGCGCTCATCCGGGCGGCCGAGAAGGGCAAGCAGGTCGCGGTGCTCATCGAGCTCAAGGCGCGCTTCGACGAGGAGCTGAACATCTACTGGGCGCGCAAGCTGGAGAGCGTGGGCGTGCACGTCAGTTACGGCCTCTTGGGCCTCAAGACCCATGCCAAGATCGCCATGGTGGTGCGGCGCGAGCCGGACGGCCTGAGGCGGTACGTCCACCTGGGCACCGGAAACTACAACGCCAACACCGCCAAGCTGTACACGGACCTCGGCTACTTCAGCTGCGACCCGGAGCTCGTCGAGGACGCCTCGGAGCTCTTCAACCACCTGACGGGCTACTCGAACCCCAAGGACTACTCCAAGCTCATCGTGGCGCCGGCGGAGATGCGCGAGGCCGTCGTCTCGATGATCCGGCGCGAGGCCATGCTCACCAAGCCGGGCAGTCCCGGGCGCATCGTCGCGAAGATGAACGCGCTCACGGATCCGGCCATCATCCAGGAGCTGTACGCCGCGAGCCGCCAGGGCGTGCAGATCGACCTCATCATCCGGGGCATGTGCTGCCTGCGCCCGGGCCTGCCGGGGATCAGCGACAACATCCGCGTGATCTCGGTAGTCGGGCGCTTCCTGGAGCACAGCCGGATCTTCCTGTTCGGCAACGGCGGCGAGTCGAAGATGTACCTGAGCAGCGCCGACTGGCGCCCGCGCAACCTGGATCGGCGGGTGGAGGTGCTGTTCCCCATCGAGCACCCGTACTTGAAGGAGCGCATCGAGCGCGAGATCCTCGACACGGTCCTGCACGACAACACGCAGGCCCGCGTGATGCAGCCGGACGGGTCGTACGTGCGCCGCACGCCCGACGAGGGGCGCGCGATCGTGGACTCGCAGAACATCTTCCTGCACCTGGCCCAGCCGCGCATTACCAAACTCCTGACGGTGGGCGACCCGCAGGCGGTCGTCGCCATGACCGTGCCCAAGGCGAAGGGGAAGAAGGTAGCGAAGCCGCGTTAAGGTCTGCCTCAGGAGTTGCTACGAAGCCCAGAGCGTTACGGATTCATTACGGTAGGCGGCGACTTTGAGCCATGGTAGACTGGCTCAAAGTCGCCTTTTTGCGCGCATCGGAGCTCCGACGCGCACTCCGTGATGAGGACCGTACCCAGCCATGACCAACGCCGCCGATTCCCGCCTGATCCGGGCTGCCCGCAAGCTGCCGAACGATCGCCCTCCCGTCTGGATCATGCGCCAGGCGGGCCGCTATATGCCCGAGTTCCGCGCCATTCGCGCCAAGATCGACTTCATGTCGCTCTGCAAGACGCCGGACCTGGCCGCCGAGGTCACCATGCAGCCCATCCACGGCATCGGCGTGGACGCGGCCATCATCTTCTCGGACATCCTCATCCCGCTCGAGCCCATGGGCATGAAGGTCGTCTTCGACGACAAGGGTCCCCACCTGGAAAACCCCGTGCGCACCCTCGCGGACATCGATCGCCTCGTGACCATCAAGGCCGCCGAGACCGTCCCCTACCTGGGTGAGGCGCTCAGCCTGGTCCGCCGGGAGCTGGATCCCGCCAAGCCGCTCATCGGCTTCTGCGGCGCCCCGTGGACGCTCGCGGCCTACATGATCGAGGGCGGCGGCAGCAAGAACTACACCCACATCAAGCGGATGATGTACACGGAGCCCGCGGCCTTCCTCAAGCTCATGGACAAGCTCGCGGACGTGCTCATCGACTACCTGCGCTACCAGATGGACTCGGGCGCGGACATCGTCCAGATCTTCGAGTCGTGGGGCGGCTACCTCGCCCCCGAGGACTACCGCACCTTCGCCCTGCCCGCCACCAAGAAGATCATCGCGGGCGTCAAGGACATGGGCAAGCCCGTCATCCTCTACATGAACGGCGCGGGCGGCGTCCTCGAGGAGCTCGCGGGCTCCGGCGCGGACGTGGTCGGCATCGACTGGCGCATCGACCTGGACAAGGCGATCGCCCGGGTCGGCGACCAGGTCACGCTGCAGGGCAACATGGATCCCACCCGCCTCTACGGTAGCCCCGAGAGCATCCGGGCCGAGGTCCAGCGGCTCTTCAAGCAGGTCGGCAACCGGCCGCACATCTTCAACCTCGGCCACGGCATCCTGCCGGACGTGCCGGTCGATCATGCCCGGGCCTTCGTCCAGGCGGTACAGGAACTGAAGTATGGCGCACTCGTCTAACCCCTACACCCTGCCGCGCGAGATCCTCGACAAGTACAACACGTCGGGCCCGCGCTACACGAGCTATCCGACGGCTCCCGAGTTCCGGGAGGACTTCACGCAAGCCGAAGCCCTCGTCGTCATCCAGGAGAACCAGGCCGCGCGCGCGGACATGGGCCTGTCGCTTTACGTGCACGTCCCGTTCTGCCACAAGCTCTGCTGGTACTGCGGCTGCAATATGCTCGTCACCAAGCAGCAGGACCTGGTCGAGCGGTACCTGGACGCCGTCATCACCGAGATCGACCGCTACTCAAAGGTCATCGACACCCGCCGCCCGGTGGTCCAGATCCACTGGGGAGGCGGCACGCCGACCTACCTGAGTTCCGAGCAGATCACGCGCCTCTACACGGCCATCACCGACCGCTTCACGCTGGCGCCCGAGGCGGAGGTCTCCATCGAGATCCATCCGCCCGTCACCACCTTCGAGCAGCTCGAGACGCTCGCGAAGCTCGGCTTCAACCGGGTCAGCATGGGCGTGCAGGACTTCGACGAGGAGGTCCAGAAGGCCGTCAACCGCATCCAGCCCTTCGAGCAGACCAAGGGCATCATCGACAAGGCGCGCGAGCTCGGCTTCATCAGCGTCAACACGGACCTGATGTACGGCCTGCCGTTCCAGACCGTCGAGCGCTTCTCCAAGACCCTCGACCAGATCCAGGCGCTGCGCCCCGATCGCATCGCGCTCTTCAACTACGCGCACGTGCCTTGGCTCAAGCCGCACCAGAACCTCATCAAGGAGGAGACGCTCCCGACACCCGACGAGAAGATCGCCCTCTTCGAGCTGGCCATCGATCGCATGATCCAGCAGGGCTATCACTACATCGGCATGGACCACTTCGCCCTGCCGGACAACGAGCTCTCGATCGCCCAGGCCGATCGCACGCTGCGCCGCAACTTCATGGGCTACACGACCTGCGCGGACAGCGACCTCTACGCCTTCGGGATGTCGAGCATCGGCGACCTGGACTCGGCGTACCTCGCCAACCCCCGCAAGCTGCCCGACTACCTGGCGGCCATGGAGCAGGAAGGCCTGCCCGTGACGCGCGGCATGGTGCTCACGGCCGACGACCGGCTGCGCCGGGACGTCATCAACCGGATCATCTGCCACCTGCACCTGGACAAGGCCGAGATCGAGCGCCTGCACGGCATCGACTTCGACGCCTACTTCGCCGCCGAGCTGCCCAAGCTCGAGCCGCTCGCACAGGACGGCCTCCTGGAGATCCATCCGGATCACCTGGTCGTGACGCCGCGCGGTCAGCTCCTCTTGCGCAACATCTGCATGGTCTTCGACGCCTACCTCGCCAAGTCCGCCCCCGGCGAGCGCCGCTTCTCGAAGACGGTCTAGCCCGCGGCTCCTCCCGGTAGGGAGGAGCCTCATTTCATAGGAATCAACGCCCCATGTACCTCTGGATCAAAGCCCTGCACGTGCTCGCCATCATTTCCTGGATGGCGGGGATGCTCTACCTCGTTCGCCTCTACGTCAACCACGCCATGGAGACCGAGCCGGTCGTCATGGAGCGCCTCCAGGGCATGGAGCGACGGCTTCTGCGGGCCATCACCACGCCCGCCATGGTCGTCTCGCTCCTCACGGGCATCGCCATGCTCGCCATGAACCCGGTCCTCCTGAAGATGCCCTGGATGCACGTGAAGCTGACGCTGGTGGTGGGCATGCTCGCCATGCACGGGATGGCCTCCAGCTGGCGCAAGAAGCTGATCGACAACCCGCGCTTCAAGACCGACAAATTCTTCCGGGTCATGAACGAGATCCCGACCCTGCTGATGATCGGCATCGTCATCATGGTCATCGTCAGGCCCTTTTGAGTTGGTGGGACGGCTCGAAAACGTTTGTTTCGTCCCCATCCGGGCATATTGGTTCCGGCCCCCGTCCCCGGCGGGGGCCGGATTTGCGTTCTGTGGAGAAGTCGATGAAGAAGAAGCTCTTAAGCGTCGCCGCCCTTGCATGCCTGCTGTCCCTGAGCGCTCCGGCCATGGCCGCCACGAGCTTCGAACCGGGCATCAAGTGGCAGACCATCGAGAGCGAGAACTTCCGGGTCAACTACCCCGACGGGCTCGAGGAGCTGGGTCGCCGGGTACTCGCCTACGCCGAGGACGCCCACAAGAAGGTCGCGCCGTTCATGGGCGTCAAGCCCTACGAGAAGACCGAGATCATCTGCTTCGACACGTACGACGACACCAACGCCAACGCGAGCAACTACCCCCACAACCGGATCATGCTCAACCTGCACCCGCCCAGCCCCGACTCGGGCTTCGCCATCGGGCGCTACGACGACTGGATCCGGTACGTCATCCTGCACGAGTACACCCACATCCTGCACCAGAACGAGACGCCCTGGGCCATCTACGAGCTCAACTCGATCCTGGGCAAGGTCTTCTTCAGCCGCTTCGCCATCCCCGGCGTGCCGAGCTACGTCACGGAGTACATCCCCAACCTGCTCTCCGATAGCCCGCGCTTCGTCACCGAGGGCTGGGCCGTCACCACCGAGTCCAAGTTCACGCCGGGCGGTCGCGCCAAGGAAGGCGACCTGGACATGAAGCTGCGCATGGCGGCCCTCGAGAAGCGCCTGCTCAGCATCGACCAGGTCAACGGCTCCTACCTGCTCGACTGGCCGTCGGGCGGCAACGAGTACGACTACGGCACGGCCTTCTTCGACTACCTGATCAACACCTACGGCGAGGACAAGCCCTCCAAGATCCTGAACGTGCTGGGCAAGACGCCCTGGCTCGGCATCGACTTCGCCGTCTCTCAGGTCCTGCCCGGCAAGACCTGTAACTCCCTCTGGGACGAGATGATGGGCTGGATCCACGTCCGCTACGCGAAGCAGGCCGCCGTGATCCAGAAGGAGCCCCTGACGTCCTCGACCGCCCTGACCACGACCGGGCGCCACCACCACCACCCGCGGTGGCTGCCGGACGGCGGCATCAGCGTCACCGAGTCGTACAAGGGCAAGTCGGCCGGCGTCGTGAAGGTCGCCCCGAACGGGATCACCCGCCTCTTCGGCAAGGATTCGCTGAGCGACTACTCGGTAAGCGCCGATGGCCGTTACTTCTACTACTCGACCGAGGGTGAGGACGAGAACCGCTTCAAGAGCTATTCGGACCTCTTCCGCTTCGACTCTCAGACCCGCGAAGTCAAGCAGCTCACCGATGGCCTGCGCGCCGTCGAGCCCGCGCTCTCGCCGGACGGGCAGTCGCTGGTCGCCATCGCGACCGCCAAGGGCAGCAACCACCTGCTGCTCCTGGATGCCGAGGGCAAGGTGCTCAAGCGCCTCACCGAGCCGACTCTGGAGGAGACCTGGGCCAACCCCTCCTGGGCGCCGGACGGCAAGCGCTTCGTCGTCTCGCGCTGGAGCAAGGGCCGCTACAACCTGGTCACGGTCGACCCCGCCACGGGCAAGATCGAGCCGCTGACGACGGGGGATGCCCTCGACTTCTACCCGGCCTACACGCCGGACGGCAAGTACGTGACCTTCACCTCGGACCGCAGCGGGGTCTTCAACCTCTATGCGCTGCGCCTGAGCGATCGCAAGCTCTATCGCCTCACCAACGTCCTGGGAGGCGCCTTCGATGCGCGCGTCTCGCCGGACGGCAAGCGGATCGCCTTCTTGAACTACACGAGCAAGGGCTATGATCTGCACTCCATGCCCTTCGAGCCGGCGACGTTCAAGCCGGTCGGGATGGGTGAGGCCTACTCGAGCAACTTCAAGGGCGAGTTCGTGCCGCGCCAGGCCGTCGAGGCGACGCCGGTGGAGATGGATTTCGCCCTGTCGGCGGCACCGCGGCCTTACAGCCCCTGGCCCAGCATGATCCCGAACACCTACTCGCCCCTGATCGCCCAGGACGAGTCGGGCATGCTGCTCGGCATGTCGGCCTACGGCCAGGACATCCTGCGCCAGCACACGTATTACGCCATCGGCGGCATGGGAGTCTTTTCGCAGCGGCCCATCTACGGCCTCTACTACCAGAACGACCAGTGGATGCCGAGCCTCACGGCCCAGTACTTCCGGACGCCGGCCACCAACTTCTACCCCATTCCCCTCAGCACCGGCCAATCGACCCTGGGCCTCATGTGGCAGGACCAGCAGTCGGTCGAGGTGTCGGCCCGCTTCCCGGGCATTCCGCTGCCTCTCTTGGGTGCCGAGTGGGTGAACGGCGACAGCTACCAGGTCGGCTTCAAGGCCCTGCATGCGCAGAACTACGCCCTGAGCACGCTCGATCTGTCGCAGAAGGTCGACTTGCCGACCGACCCGGCGACGGGCAAGCCGGTGAAGTTCCCCTCCTTTGAGCTCGCCACCGACGAAGGACAGACCAACAGCGTCTACGCGGTCTACCAGCGGGCCAACAGCTTCCGGAGGTCGTACGGCATCAGCCCCGAGGGCTCATTGGCCTCGATCGGCTACGAGAAGTCCTCGCCGATGCTCGGCGGCAACGGCAACTTCGACCGCGTCTGGGCGGATTACCGCCAGTACATCCCCATGCCCTGGGCCTCGCAGCACGTGCTGGCGCTCCGCGGCGCGACGGGACTGAACTGGAGCAAGAACGGCGGCCACTTCGTGGTAGGCGGCAACGACTCGCGCCACTTCCTGAGCCAGATCGACCTGACGGCCGCCACCTCCTTCACGGAGTCGCGGCTCGCGTTCAAGGGCTACGGCGTGGCGGGCATCGGCAACAAGCTGGCAGTGCTCAGCTCCGAGTACCGGTTCCCGCTGTTCGAGATCGGCAAGGGCCTCTGGACCCTGCCCCTGTACGTGGATCGCGTGTACGGGGTGGTCGGGGCCGATGTCGGCAACGTCTGGGACTCGCCCTTCTCGACGGTGAAGCCGTTCCAGGCGAACAACACCCTGGCGGGCGTCTCGGCCGAGGCCCGCGCCCAGATCAACCTGTTCCGCTACCTGCGGACGGAGCTGCGCCTGGGTGTCGAGCAGGGCCTGCTAACGCCGGCGGAGACCCCTGGCGGCACCGGCATTCCGGGCACCCAGGTCATCATGGGCTTCGGCACCACGTTCTAAGAATCGAAGCCACCCAGCTCAACCCCTTCCCACCCAGCCCTTCCCCCCCTCTTGAGGGGGGGCCAGGGGGGGTCCTCCTTTTTCTCCCGGTTGCAAACCCGCCACTACCGGGCATACATGGGGTGGAAACGGAGAAACAGCCTGCCATGTTCGAAGCAACCCGCCGCTTCCTCGGCTCGGTGCCCATCCTCTCGGCCCTGAGCGAAGCGGCCTTCAAGATGAACCCCCTCGGGGGGAACAACCCCGAAGAGCTGCGGGACCACCTGACGGAAATCAACAAGCAGGTGGTGGGCGCCCTCAAGGAGGCCAAGGGCCTCTATCGCGTCGAAAACCTGCCCAGCGAGACCTTCACCTGCCCGCAGTGCGCCTTCGAGGCCCGCGGTGCCTACTGGGAGCTCTCGAATCCGGCCACCGGCCGCCGAGGCATCTTCCATAGCGGTCTACTGCACGCCTTCATCGACCACGCCACCTCGAGCCTGGACGAGCCCATCGTCAATCTGAGCGACATCTACGTGGGCGATCGCGAGATTCACCTGGACCTGCCCGCCCTCCTGCGCGTGCTCGCAGGCGCCGACCTGCCCGCCGACGTCGTCGCCGAGTGCACCGCCTATTCCCAGAACCCCGGCGCCTTCCAGGGCGCGAAGCTCGTCGCCCGCTGAGAGGAAGCCCATGGCCACCGCCAGCATCCCCGCCCAGGTCCAGCCCTCCGCCGTGCTCGTCGCGGTCCTCAAGCGCGCCTTCGAGGCCGGGGCCACCGACGTCCACCTCAAGGCCAACCTGCCGCCCATGATGACCCTGAGCGGCAAGCTCCAAGCCATGCAGGACGCCCCGGTCCTCAACGCCCAGCAGGTCGAGCAGATCCTGCTCGGGGGCCTGCCGCCGGAGCAGGTCCACAAGTTCATAGCCACCAAGGAGCTCGACACGGCCATCACCATCGAGGGCGTGGCACGCTTCCGCATCAACGTGTACCGGAACCAGAAGACCGTCGGCTCGGTCATCCGCATCATCCCGCTTCAGATCAAGTCCATGGAGGAGCTGGGCCTGCCCACGGTCATCAAGAAGATGGCTCTCGAGCGCCAGGGCCTCATCCTCGTGACCGGTCCCACGGGCTCTGGCAAGACGACCACGCTCGCGGCCATCATCGACTACATCAACAGCAACGCGAGCGGGCACATCGTCACCATCGAGGACCCCATCGAGGTCATCCACCCGCACAAGCGCTGTCTCATCACCCAGCGCGAGGTCGGCGACGACACGGACTCCTTCGCCAACGCCATGAAGGCCGCCCTGCGCCAGGCCCCGAACGTCATCCTGATCGGCGAGATGCGCGATCGCGAGACCATCGAGCTGGCGCTCAAGGCCGCGGAGACAGGGCACCTGGTCTTCTCGACCCTGCACACCAACGACGCGGTCCAGACCATCAACCGCGTCATCAACGCCTTCGCGCCGCACGAGCAGGAGCAGATCCGCGTGCAGCTCGGCAACGTGCTCAAGGGCTGCATCTCCCAGCGGCTCTTGCCCCGCGCCGACGGCCCGGGCCGCGTGGCCTCCATCGACCTGATGGTCGCGACGGCCACCGTGCGCGACGCCATCATCAAGAACCACATCGACCAACTCTACGACATCATCGCCAACGGCTCCTTCGACGGCATGATGAGCGCCAACCAGTCCCTGATGCACCACCTGGACAACGGCATCATCGACTACCCGACGGCGCTCAGCTACTCGGAAAACAAGCAGGATCTCATCCTCCTGGCCCGCAACTCGGCCCGCGCCCTCAAGGAGCGCATCGGCTAGCCTCGGTTCCAGTAGGACAGGCCTCCGCGCCTGTCCTACTGGATCTTGCGCTATAATGGCCCGGTTGACCACTTTTTCGAGGACCTGCCACCCATGCTGACCACCGAACTCCAGAGCCTCATCTCCGAGGCCTTCGCCAACCGCGAGCTCCTGACCCGCCGGGACGTCAAGGACGCCATCCACGAGGCGATCGCCCGCCTCGACGCCGGCGACCTGCGCGTCGCCCAGAAGCAGGACGGCGAGTGGGTGACCAACGCGTGGGTCAAGGAGGCCATCCTCCTCTACATCGCGAGCCAGCCGGTGCAGATCATGGACTCGGGCGTGCTCCAGTTCCACGACAAGATCCCCGCCAAGCGGGACCTCGACCGCGCGGGTATCCGCGTGGTGCCGCCCGGCGTGGCGCGCTACGGCAGCTACCTGGAGCCGGGCTGCATCCTCATGCCGGGTTACGTGAACATCGGCGCCTACGTTGGCGCTGGCACCATGGTCGACACCTGGGCCACGGTGGGCAGCTGCGCGCAGATCGGCAAGGGCGTCCACCTCTCGGGCGGCGTGGGCATCGGCGGCGTGCTGGAGCCCCCCCAGGCGAGCCCGGTCATCGTCGAGGACGGCGCCTTCATCGGCTCGCGCTGCATCGTGGTCGAGGGCGTGGTGGTCGAAGAGGAGGCGGTGCTCGGCGCGAACGTCGTCCTGACGGCAAGCACGCCCATCGTGGACGTGACGGGCGATGCGCCGGTCATCCTCAAGGGCCGGGTGCCCGCTCGCTCGGTGGTGATCCCCGGGACCATGCCCAAGGAGTTCCCGGCGGGCACCTTCCACGTGCCCTGCGCGCTCATCATCGGCCAGCGCAAGGAGTCGACGGACAAGAAGACGTCGCTGAACGACGTGCTGCGGACGTTCAACGTCGCGGTTTAGCCATGTCCCTCTCCCTCGCCGAGCTCACGCTGCAGCTCTGCCGCATCCCGAGCGTCACCGGAGACGAGACGGCGATCGCCAACTACCTCGAAGGCGCCGTCTCCCAGATCCTGGGCAGCCAAGGCGTGCGACGGGTCGGCAACTCCGTGGTGGCTGTCGCCCCCGCCCAGCCCGGCCGTCCCACCATCGCGCTCTTCGGCCACTCGGACACGGTCAAGCCCGCGAGCGACCAGCCCCTGCGGCTGGACCGCGATCGCGTCTACGGCTGCGGCGCGAGCGACATGAAGGGCGGCCTCGCCGTCATGCTCAAGCTGCTCGAGCGCCACGCGGAGCTCACCCGCGCCAACCTCGTCGCCGTCTTCTACGACATGGAAGAGGGCCCGACCTCCACGGCCACGCTGCCCGCCCTGCTCGACTCGGGGGCCGTCCCGCCCATCGACCTGGCCTTCTGCCTCGAGCCCACCGACAACCGGCTCCAGGCGGGCTGCGTCGGCGGCCTGCACGCGGAGGTCACCTTCCACGGCCAGCGCGCCCACAGCGCTCGCCCATGGCAGGGCGACAACGCCATCTATAAGGCCACGAGCTACCTGGAGCGCCTCAAGGCCTTCGGCCGGCGCGAGGTCCGCTATGGCGACCTCACGTTCTACGAGGTCATGAACGCCACCATGGCCTCCACTCAGAACAGCCGCAACGTCATCCCGGATGCCTTCACCCTCAACGTCAACTACCGCTTCGCCCCCGGCAAGCCGAGCGAGACGGCCGTCCAGGAGCTCACGGATCTCGTCGGCGGCGAGGCTGACGTGCGGATCGTCGACGTGGCCCCCTCGGGCAAGGTCTGCCTCGATCACCCCCTCCTCAAGGCTTGGAGCGATCGCTTGAAGCTCGAAGTCGAGGCCAAGCAGGCATGGACGGACGTGGCGCTTCTGACTTCGCGCGGCATCGAGGCCGTGAACTTCGGGCCCGGCGAGACGGCCCAGGCCCATCAGGCCAACGAGTCCGTGCCCGTCGCCTACCTGGAAGAGAGCTTCCGGGCTTTCTGGGAGCTCCTCGCGTGAACCCCATCCTGGCCGACATCCCGCCCTCCCTCATCCGCGAGCTGAACTCCCGCAAGCGCCCCGACTCCCTGGACTTCGGCCTCGGCGAGCCCACTCTGCGGCCGAGCATGGCCCCCTTCGACGAGGCCATCCGCTGGGTCCACGAGAAGGGGTGTCCCTACTCGCCCAACCCGGGGTTCATGGAGCTGCGCGAGGCGATCGCCCGTCACTATGCCTACCCCGGCCTGGACGCGGCCGCGAACGTCTGCGTGACCAACGGCTCGCAGGAGGCCCTGTACCTGGCCATCAAGGCCCTACTGGATCCGGCGCAAGACGAGGTCCTCGTGGTCGAGCCGAGCTATCCGCTCTACCCGAAGCTCTGTCAGATGGAAGGCATCGCCCACCGGTCGGTGGGCCTGGACGGGGCCACGGGCTTCGCCCCCGCGGCCGCTCCGGTCCTCGCGGCCATCGGGCCGCGCACGCGCATGATCGTGCTCAGCACCCCCAGCAACCCCACCGGACGGGTGTGGCCGCGCCACGAGCTCGAAGCCCTCGCGCGCGGGCTCCAGGAGCTTCCCGGCGAGCCCATCTGGGTCCTGTCGGACGAGGTCTACCGGGAGCTCTACTACACCCCGGAGCCGCCGGCCACCATCGCCGAGTACTATCCGCACGTGGTGGTCGCGAACAGCCTCTCCAAGAGCAACGCGCTCACGGGGCTGCGACTGGGCTGGGTCATCGCCCCAAGTGCGGTCATGGGCGCGCTGGTAAAGGTCCACCAGTTCGTCACGACGGCGGCGAGCTCGTACTCCCAGCAGGTGGCCCTGAACATCTTCCGAAACCCGGAGCGGCTCGGCGAGCATCGGCCCTGGTACGCAGCCATGCGCTCGGTCCTCGTCGCCGAGTTATCCCGTTCGGGGCTCGAGTTCGCGGCACCGGAAGGGGCCTTCTACTGCTTCATACGCTTGCCGGAGCCGTGGGCGGAGGATTCCATCCAATCGGCCTACGCGATCCTGGACCAGGCGAACGTCGTGGTGACGCCGGGCCGGGCCTTCGGCGAGTGCGCCGAGGGCTGGGTGCGGCTGTCGTGGATCACGCCGGAAGTAGTACTGCGCGAGGGGATTGCTCGCCTGAAGGGGTTCCTGCTCCACCCCCCCTCCTGCTAGGGGGGCCGCACCTGGCGACCCTACCCACACCGAAACCCCATTCCAAGGTGGCGGCCCAAGCGAAGCTTGGGCCGCCACCGCACAAAAAAGCCCCCCCTAGCAGGGGGGGTGGGGGGGTAGCTCGAGTAGCCACTTAAGGCAGCGTCGACCGCCGCCGCCCCCGCTCCGCCAGCTTCAACAGCTGCACGTAATCCATGACCTTCTCGATCTGCGCCGGAGATAGCCCGCGGATGGCCTCCAGGATGGTCATCGGCCGGTTCTCGTCGTCCAGGTCCTCTACCGGCTCCAGGGTCGGCAGCACGGGCGCTACCTCGGGCAACGGCAGCGGCTCCCCCTGCGCGATCCGATGCAGATCCACCAGCGGGATGCCCAGACCCTGCGACAGGGTGTGCAGGATGTCGTCGTCCGGCTTATCACCGTGCTCCAGGTCCAGGATGACCGACACGGGCAACTGACAGCGCTGTGCGATGTCCTGAGCCGTCATGCTGCGGGACTGACGCAGGCTGCGTAAGTACTCACCAAGAGGATTGGCCAGATCCATCGCCCCGTCTCCCTTCCCAATCGTCCTCGGCGCCTCTGTTCCTCTATTATACGATACCTGGATGGCCGCACGAAAACCGAACGACCGAAAAAAGCGTCATAAAGCTTTACAAACTTTCTCGACTTCGCTATGCTCTTTACAACGTACGACCGGCTCATTCACGGCTTCAAGGGCGAGGCTTGGGCCGGTACGCAGCGTTATACGCCGAAGCCCCCTGCAATGGCGCAGGGGGCTTGTGCTATGGCTGGCTCTCCGCTCGGAGGAAGAGGTTGTGCATCACCTCGATCGGGCCGTTCACCTGGACCTGACAGGCTAGCCGCCAGTTCCGCTTCAGCTTGTCGCGCCCCAGTCGGAACGACTCGTTGGGCGTCGGCGCGCTCAGGTTGCGGTCGCCCGCAAGCACCTTGATCTTGCACGTGCAGCAGCGACCCGACTTGCAGACGTACTCGATGGGCACGCCCGCCTCCAGGGCCCCTCCCAGGAGGTTCGCCCCGGCGGCAATGTCGAAGGTCTGGGTCTCCTCGCCGATGGTGAACTTCACTTCAGGCATGGCGGTCCATTTCTAGGGGGAGCGTCCTCCCCGGCAGCCCGCGATCGCGCGGTCGTTGCTCTTATACCCGCTCAGGCCTGCTCGATTCGCTCGAGCTGGGTGATGATGCCCTGCAGCTCGCCCAGCGCGAAGATGTCGCCCGACTCGGCGGCCTCCTCGAGCTGCACCGTCAAGGCCTCGCGGAGCTCCGTGGCCTCCCGGGGGGCCAGCGTCAGGGCGAACTCCACAGCGCCGATCTGATCCTGGGCCTGATCGAGCAGCCCCTTGATGACCGGCGGGAGCACCCCGATCTCGTCTTCGCTGCCCGGCTGACTCGCCAGGTAGCAGTCGGTCAATAGCCGCAGCTGGGTCACGTCGAGGGTCAAGGACTGGGTCATTCGAATCTCCTGAGGGTGAAGGGTAAGGTCGTGAGGCGCTTCCAGGTCGCTTCCAGGAGGCGCATGCGCGTGTCGCCCGCCTCGGGCGAGCCCAAAAAGCGCAGGGCCGGCCAGAGGACGCCGGCCATTTCCGAGCGCAGGGCCCGGTCGAAGAGGGCCCGTTGCAGGAGCTGGACGAGGGCCTGATCCACCTCGCCCGCCTCGAACGAGCGGATGGCCACCGACCGGAAGGGTTCGGCCTCGGGCATCGTCATGAACTCGGCGACTTCGGCGATGAACGGCGCCAGGTCCAGCTCCGGATGCTCCAGGACCATGAGGGCCAGGTACAACATGTCGTTGCGCCGGCGCGGACCAATCCCCTCGATCAGGTCCGCCCAGCCCAGCATCAGCTCACGCCCCAAGGGGTCGGCGATCCAGGCGGTCAGCCAGTCGATGAGCGGCTGCAGGCTCAGGGCCCGGTCCGAGAGCATATTCTTGACGACCGGCAGCAGCTCGCTGAGGACGGCATCGACCGAGTGTCCCGTCGTGACCCGCTCGACCACGGCCGGCAGGTGGGCCCCCAGGAAGCTCGAGGGCGTGAGGTGGCGCAGGCGCGGCAGGGCGAGCTCCAGCCACTCGAGGCCCTCCGGCGTCTGCAGGAACGAGGCCAGGGCATGCAGGACGTCGAAGGGATCCAGGCTCGGGTCCGCCAGGATGCGGCCGAAGATGCGGTCCAGCGTGCCGTCGAGCGCGAGCATCTCGGGGACGAGCACGCTCGTGGTGAGGGCGTTGCGGAAGCGCCGGCCCTCCTCCGAGAACAGGTACGCGAGCCCCCCATGGGCCAGCTCGCCGACGCGGAAGGTGGGCTCGCGCGAGGCGTAGTCGAAGAGTTCCAGGAGACGCTCCATCTGGAGCTCCCCACCGGCCATCAGCTCCGTGACGAGCTTTTCCCGGATCACCCGCTGCTCGGGGTTGAGCATCAGCTTGCCCGCGAACGGCAGGCCCACGTTGAGGAACTTGTAGTCGGGGACGTGCGCGAGCACGGTCCCTTCCATGCTCGCCACCGAGCGCATGAGGAAGGCGAAGCGCTCGGGGAGGTAGAAGGGATAGTCGTACATGACCTGGCTGACCCGGTCGATGATCTCGCGGGTGCTGTAGGTGCGGCCCGTCAGGCCCATCTGCGTGGTGTAGATGTCCTCGACGATCGGGATCACCCGGCTGCGATCCACCTGCTCGGGAAGGAAGTCGAGCCGGATGAGGTCGGAGATGAAGGCGTCGAAGTTGAGGTGGACCAGGTGGATGAAGAGGTCCACCAGGATCTGTTGCAAGTCCGCGGGGATGGTGTCGACCATCCCGAAATCGATGTAGACGACCTCGCCGTTGGGGCGGATGAGCACGTTGCCCGGGTGGGTGTCGGCGTGAAAGAAGCCGTCCTCCAGGACCTGCTTGATGAAGGCGCGCACCCCGAGGTTGGCGATCGCCACGTAGTCCAGCCCCGCCGCCTGGATCCCCGCGTAGTCGTCGAACTTGAAGCCTTCGATGAACTCCTCGGTCAAGACCCGCGTGGTCGTGTAGTCCCAGTAGGGCTTGGGCGCGCTGACGCCGGGGAAATCGCGGAAGTTGCGCCGGAAGGTCTCGATGTTCTCGGCCTCGCGCACGAAGTCGATCTGCTCGTAGAGGCTCTCGGCGAGCCGATCGACGATGGCGACGTAGGGCATGTCCTTGGCGACGGGCACGCCGTAGCGCGCGAGGTCCCGGCCCATGGCCCAGGCGGCCAACCGCCGCATGATGGCGAGGTCCAGGGCGATGACCTCCGGCAGGTTGGGGCGCTGGACCTTCACGATCACCTGCTCGCCCGAGACGAGGCGCGCCAGGTGGACCTGGCCGATGGAGGCCGCCGAGAGCGGGCGCACGTCGAACTCGGCGAAGACGGAGGTCACGTCCTGGCCGAGCTCCTGGCGAATGATGGCCATGGCCCGGCCGGAGTCGAAGGGCGGTACCCGATCCTGGAGCGAGGCGAGCTCGTGGGTGTAGCTCAGGGGCAGGATGTCGGGACGGGTCGCGAGCATCTGGCCGATCTTGATGAAGGTCGGCCCCAGCTCGATGACGGCGTTGCGGAAGCGGAGAGCAGCCCGCTTCTCGCGGGCGGCGACGGCCCCGGGATCCTGCGAGAGGAAGCCGCGGCGGCTCCACCACTCGGCCACGAAGAAGAACAGGACGAGCTTGACCAAGAGCCACAGGCGCCTGAGGACACGGAGCGGGTAGCGGCGGAGCGCTGCGTCAGCTTCGGCGGGATCGTAACGTTGGGGCACCTGCGCAATCCAATCGAGAAACGAGGAAGAGAGCAACCGATTTCCTATAAGTATCCCCGATGTTGGGCCTCACGCATAGGGCCGGCCGAGGATCGTTCATTTCCAGTCAATAGAGAAAGCGGGCCGTCGGGTACATGGCAAGAAGCCGGCGTTTCGGCGCGTGCGGGTAGACCGGGGTGACGCCAGGATGGATCCAGAAGACTTCGCCAGGGCCATGGAGCGGCTCAGCTCCGACCTTAGCAACTTGGCGTTCGAGCAGAAGCAGGAGCGGCTCGAATGGCGCCGCGCCATGGAGGCGCAGTCGGCCGAGATCGAGCACCTCCTGGAGCGCCAGAACGCCATGCAGGTCCGCCAGGACGAGCTGGAAACCATCGCCATCGAGATCGAGGAACAGCTCCAAGGCGACGTCCGGGACCTCACGGCCCGGCTCCAGACCCTCTCCGACCGCCTCGATCGTCTGGAGCAGGGTCAAGATCGACAAGTGGACGCCCTGGGCGACCTCAAGGCCGAGCTCAAGGGCCTGAGTCAGACCACGGACGAGGTATTCGACGACATCGCCGACCGCGTCGGCGTCTTCGAGAAGACGCTCGCCGAGTTCGATCGGACGCTCTCCAAGCAGTACGAGGTTCTGACCGAAGGCCTCTCGGAAGCCCGGGACCAGCTCACCGAGGGGCTCGCCGAGGCCCTGGAAGCCGCCGAGGGGCACGCGGACGGCATCATCGAGCTGAAGGACGCGATCGCGACCTACCAGGAGCGCCGCGACGAGCTGGACGCCACCTCGCGCGAGCAGCTTGCCGCCATGCGCGAGCAGCTGGACGACGAGCGCGCGACGCTCGCGAGCCGCCACGAGGGGCTCGAGAAGACGATCGGCGCTCGCATGGACGAGGAGGCCGCTCGCGTCCAGGAGCTCGCCCGGCGTCAGGGCGAGGAGGCCGCTCGCCTTCAATCGCTCGACACGGCCCTCTCGGCGCGACTGGCCAGCCAGGCGGAGGCGACGCATGCCCTGGACGTGGCCCTGCGCACGCTGCGCGAGCAGGGCGAGCGCGAGCGGGAGACCCTGAACCAGCTCGTGAGCCAGCTGGCGGCCCAGGGGGCCATGCTCGCCCAGGCGCTCGAGTCGGTCCAAGCCGGCTCCATCCAGGCCGAAGAGCAGATGGCAGGGGCCATGCGCGAGCAATTCGAGGCGCTGCTCGACCAGCTCCAGAGCTCGACCTCGGCCTGGCACAGCAGCCTCGCGCAGACCCAGGCCCACTTCAAGGAGTTCGAGGCCAAGGTGGCCAAGGCCCTCGGGCTGCAGCGCAACGAGAACCTCGAGCACGAGCGCCACCTCTTGGCGCTCAAGGACGATCTGGCGGTCCTGAGCACGCGCGTGGGAACCATCGTGCAGCTCCTGACCAAGGCGAGCCGCCCGTCCGTCAGCGCCATCGACCCCAGCTAGCGAACGGCCCCCGGCAGTGCCGGGGGCCGTTCGCGTCTGGACTAGAAGCGCGTTTTCGCGACGTAGTCCTGGGTCTTGCTGGACACCCAGAGGTTGCCGTTGGTATCCAGCGCCGCGCCGTTCAAGCCGCCCGGCAGCGTCACCGCGGACATCCCCGTCTGGCCCGTCGTGTCGGGGGTGCCGTCCGTGTTCAGGCGGGTGATCGTGCCCGTCTCGTAGTTCACGACCACGGGCTTGTTGCCGGTCCTCAAGAGGACCTGATCGCCCCCGTAGTTGAAGGGGCCGGCCTTCCGGACGCCGTCGGTGCCGTAGAGGGCGAGCTTTTCGGTGCCGAGCACCCACACGTCCTCGTTGGAATGCACGGCCACGCTCTTCAGGGTGCCGAGATCCGTCACCGAGGTCTCGATGGGCGTGCCGCCGGCGGTCGGGGGCAGCTTGACGAGCTTCTGGGACCCGGCCGCCCAAGTATTGCCGTAATAGCCGCACGCCAGGGCCGCCACGCTACCGGGGAAGTCCCGCTCGTCCGGCGTTCCGGAAGCGGGGTAGTCCATCGGATAGATCGTCACCTGATTGGGAGTGGCGATCGCCTTGACGAGACCTGGCCGCCCGGGATAGGTGACGCTCAGGGCGGAGGAGAGCGTGCTCGGGCTGCCCGTGTTGTACTCGACCTCGGCGACGACGCTGAGGCTCGCGTCCATGGTGACGAGGTTCCGACCTTCCGTGAAGAAGGTCAGGGCCGAAGCGCCCGTCGGCTTGTAGAAGGCGATCGCCTTGGGCAGGATGGCGAGAGAGGCCGTCGCCTTGACGTTCCCGAAGCCGTTCATCACCGTCATCAGGTAGGGCTTGTTGAGGTCACGGCTGTCCATGGGGGCCGAGGCCACCCAGACGTCCCCCGTCACACTGATCCCGATGGCCTGGGGCCGGACGATGGGCACCGAGCCGGTGCTGAAGTCCGAGTTGACCTCGAAGCCCGCGGGCAGGACCGGGCCCTTTGGCGAGGGCGACGGAGACGGGGTTGGCGAGGCCCCGGTATTCTGGCCGTTGTTCGGATCACCGCCCGTCACCGACCCATTGGCCGGTGCCGTCGAGGCCTTGGGCTTGCCCACGATGCCAAGGCCATCTTCTTCCCCCGCGCAGCCGAGCAAGCTCAGCGCAAAGAGACTGAGGACCAAACTCGCGCGATACCGCTGACGCCAAGCCATGACTGCTCCTTTCGCAGGGTTAGGGATTGAAGTTGCCCCCCAGCTGGGGGATCACGACGAACTCGATCGGGGCGCTCGTCCCCGCACCGGTGCGGACGGTCAGGGGGCCGCTGGTCCCCTGGACGGGGACCAGGAGCACCCCGTTGCCTCCCGCCAGGGGCAGCACCTCCGTGCCGTTGAACGAGATGCGGTTCTCGTTCAGCACCGGCGCGAAGTGGCGGCCCCGGAGGGTCAACTGGTTGCCGGCAGAGGTCGCCGCATGGCTGATGGTGGCGATCTCGGGGGGATCCACCTCGTAGGACAGGAGGCCGATGCTCAGCCCTCGGACGAGCACGCGCAGTGCTCCCGAACGCGCCTCCATGGGCACCGTGACCAGCATGCTCTGCTGGTTGGAAAGAGAGGGCACGGCCTCGGCGCCCACGAACTCGACCCGGTTATTGGCCGGCGTCGGGTCGAAGCCTTGTCCGAAGAGCGTCACCTTCTCGCCCGGCCGGAAGGCCGAACGGTCCAGGTGGGTGACCTTGGGCTCGCCCTGGGGCAGAACGGCGCCGTCCGGACCCGTCACGGCAGGTCCGCTGGTCGGCGTGCAGCCGACGGTCAATAGCAAGAGTCCGATGAGAACGATACGCATGGGATCACCCGCAAGAAGGGCGGGACCGGGTTGCCCCAGCCCCGCCCTTCCTGGCCTTTAGTACTGGTAGTCGATCTGTAACCGTTCCGCCAATTGCCCACTATAAGCGCTGGCGACCGACGGAGTGATCTGCCACCGCACGTAGCGCTTGCTCAGCGACGTGAGGTTGGGCGTCCAGGCGCTCCAGGTGTTGCCGTCCGGGCTGTCCGAGAACATGACCGTGATGGCGGGAGCACCAGCCGGCTGATCAACGGTGAACGACTGGTAGTTGACCGCGCCCGAGGTGACCCGGGTGTCGTAGGCGTTGGACTGGGCCAGGGGCTGGCTACCCCAGGCCGAGGTGATCCGCCAGCTGGTCAGGTACGGGGTGTTGTTCGCGGTGGTCGTATCCAGCCAGGCGCGCAGCTTGACGGACCCGGTGTAGCCTGCGAGCGCCGAGCGCACGTTCAGCGTCTGGTTGATCGTGCCCGACGGCATGTCCGGCGACGTGTACAGCACGGCGTTGGTCGTGCCGTTCAGGACCTCGAACTTGATGGCCGTTTGCGGCGCCTCCTCGCCCGTGACCGCCAGCTGATCCCAGACCTGTCCCGCAGGAAGGGCGATGGCCGGCGAGGTGACCGAGTTGATGCCCTGGGTCGTTGCGTAGGCCCCTGTGCGCACCAGGCGCATCACGTAGCTGCCGACTTGGCTCGGGTTGGTGGCCCAGTAGCAGTCGTTCTTCGCGTCGTAGACCAGGTAGTTGTAGTAGTAGAAGCTGCTGCCGCGGAAGGGCAGGTTGAACCCGGTCGTGTAGACGCTGCCGGTCAGGTTCAACATCTGAGTCCGCGGATACGTCCCGTCGAAGCCCGTCATGTGGTAGTGCATGTCGTCGCCCGAGAGGTAGTGGTAGGTGCTGGTATCCTGCGGCCAGTACGAGGGGCTCACGGGTCGCGCCTCGATCAGCGTCGCCGTGTCGCCGTTCATCGCGAAGCGATAGAAGTAGCTGCTCGAGGTCGAGTAGCCGGTCCCCTGGCCCGCCCAGATGAGGATGTAGGTCCCGTCCGATCCGATCCGGAAGCCGTAGCTGTAGGTCGAGTACCGGTTGATCGTGATGGGCAACGTGATGTCCGCCATGCGGGCGACGCCGTAGTCGTTGATCCGGAATCGCTTCAGGCTGTTGATCGACGCCTGGCCGTAGCCGTTGACGTAGTAGAAGACGTCGCTGCCCTGCAGCCCCGCCATCCCGAGGTAGGCGCTGTTACTGACGTTGGCGAAGGGATAGCCGAGAGTCTGGGTGGTCCACTCGTTGCTGATGTCGCGGAGATTCTTGATCTTGGTGGCGTATAGCACGTTGGATTCGATGCCGACCAGGATGTCGCCGTTGGTGGCCATGCCGCCGCCATTCGTCGGCAAACCGTAGGGATAGGTATCACCCGTCTGGATGAAGCTCGTGTTGGCGACCGACCGCCGGATGCCGACGCCGCCTCCCTTGGGCCAGGTGTTCACGAAGGTGTCCATCGTGGCGCCGGCCGTGGTGACGGCCGAGAAGTCCGCCCCCTGCTGCTTCCAATCGACGAGCGCCGGGTATCCCAGCGTGCCGGTCGTGGACCAGTCGAGCGTGGTGATGGCCGTATCCTTGGTCGCCGCGTTGGTAAACTCCTCGACGATCGATTGGGTGGTCGAGGTGAGGACCCCCAGGTACCAGGCGCCGCTCGGGCCATTGACGTTGGTGACCCGGATGGCGCCGCTCACGGCGTTGTTCGGGATGGTGACCGTCAGGAAGGATGGCGACCCGTTGATTACCGGCAGATCGATGCTGCCGTTCAGCGTGACGGTGTTGAGGCTGTAGTTGCCGTCGAAGTTGTAGCCCGTCAGCGTGAGCGTATCTCCGCGGCGCACGACCGTCCGACTCAGGCCCGTGACCACGGGGCTGATGGTGGTGGCGCCGGGGGTCGAGACCGTGAAGGGGAGGCCGTTGCTGGTGCCGCCCAGGGTCGTCACCGTGACGTTGCCCGTGGTGGCGCCGGTCGGGACGACCACGTACATGGCCGTTCGGCTCCGGACCACGTAGGTCCCGACGTTGGCGCCGTTGAAGCTGACGGTCGCGGCCCCGGTGATGGGGCTGAAGCCGTCGCCGTAGACGGCGACCACGTCGCCCACGGCCCCGCGCGCCACCGACAGGCCCGTGACCTGAGGGGTCAGACGGCTGGTGTTGGCGACCGGGTCCACGTTGCCGGCGATGTAGTCATTGACCGAGCGCGTGAGGTTGGTGACCTCGGCGCCCGTGTGTCCCGGCAGCGAGCCGGTGAAGGTGCTGGTGCCGAGGTTGTAGGTCACGTCTCCGATGGTCTGGGCCGGCGGGACGTTACCAGGATCGATGCTGCTGATGAGCGACACGGCGGTCGTCATCGCCGTGATGGCGATGGTCGAGCTGCCCGTGGTGCTGGTCCAGCCGCCGGCGGTCCACTGGACGAACGTGCGCAGGCGGACCGCCTCGTTGCCCGGACGGGTGTTGTTCAGGCCCTTGATGGCCTCGAGCATGAACACCTGTCCGGTCGAGGGTTGGAAGGTGAGGGGGATGGCCAGCGAGAAGGTCTGGGTGCCGCTCCCGCCGTTGCTCATCACCCCGCCGATCACCGTCATGTTGGTGGTCGGATCGATGAGCTGCAGCGTCGCGGCGTTCACCACGTCGGCGGCGGTCGCCTGGGTCTGGCGCTCGCCGGGGAACGCGATCACCCCCGAAAGGACGCGCGGATCGCCGAGCGTCTGCCGGGTGGCGCCGACGCTCGTCGGCTCGGCGTCGGGCTGGGTGCCGCCGAGGGGGGCCAGGGCGGCCGGCGGCTTACAGCCGGCCGTGATGGCGGCGAGGGCCACCATGACTGTCAAGATGCGCTGTTTCCACATGGTGTCCACCCCCTTAGTAGTGGTAGTTGATCTGGACCCGCCGGACGATCGGCGGAACCATTGCGGACTCGGTCGCGGTCGCCACCGTCGGCACGACCTGCCACTTGAGGTAGCGACGGCTGACCGACGTGAAGCTGTTCTGGAACGACGAATAGGCCGTGTTGTCCGCGCTGTCGGCGTACTGGTAGGTGATGGTGCCGCCGTTCAGCGTGTGGGTGTACTGCACCGAGTCGATGATGATCCGGTCGTTCGCATCGGCCCCCGGGATCTGGATGGCCGTCGAACGGGCGATGGGACTGGTCGGGATGGTCAGGAGGTTGATGGCCCGGACCACCGGGGTCACCGACCCGTTGCCCGACAGATTGACCCGGATCCGGATGTTGGTGGTGGCCAGGTTCCGGAGGCTCGCCCCCGGCGTCAGGTTGCGGTAGGCGCCCAGCGGGGTGCCCGCCGCGTCGAGCACGTCGAAGGTGACGTTGGCGCCTGCCGGCAGCGAGTCCACCACCATGCCCACCTGCGACCAGGCCTGACCCGCCGGCAGCGTCTGGACGCCGGTGGTGATCGTGCCCGTCGTCTCGTAGGCCTTGGAGGCGATGTAGTTGCGGTACCAGTTGGTGTTGCTGTGGTTCACCGCGTAGTAGACGTCGTTCAAGGGGTCCCAGGTGACGTTCGCGTAGTTGCCGTCCCCGTTGCGGAAGCGCACCGTCAGGTTCTTGCTGGCGCCGGTCCGCAGCGAGTAGGGCGTCATCGAGTCGACGCTGCCGCCCGAGGCGTAGCCCGACAGGTAGAAGGCCCGGCGATCGACCATGAGGCCCGTGTACTGCGTATTGACGTAGTTGGTGCCCGGCAGCGTGATGTTCTGGAAGGGCGGCTCTGCCAGGATGAGCTTGGTCGGGTTGAGGTAGGAGTCCGGCCGGAACTTGTAGAGGTTCCAGGCCTGGGTGTAGGTCGGTACGCCCGCGACGTAGCCCTGACCGGACAGGACGTAGATGTAGGTACCGTCCGACCCGATCTTGGAGCCGTTGGTGGCCGACGCGTTCTTGTACAGACCAAGCGCGCTCGTGCCGTCCTGGGCGTAGAAGGCCGTGGAACCGCCCGTGGGGGCGAAGGGATTCGAGAGGTTCTGGTAGCTGAGGCCGAAGAACGAGGGAGTGGTCTCGTCCAGGTAGAAGTAGTTGTTCGCTCCGACCAAGCCCACCATCTTGTAGTTGGCGGTCGCCCCGAACCCCGTGATGGTGGGCGCCGGATTGCGGAAGCCGAACGACATGCCGTCGAAGCCCGTCGACATGAGCATCATGGTGGGCGTGGTGTTGCCGAAGTAGATCTGGCGACCGTTGGTCGCGACCAGGTAGCCCGTGGAGACGGTCTGGTAAAGGTCCGTCGGCAAGACCTGACCGTTGGTGTGCGGATAGGTTTCGGTGATGGCGAGCTGGACCGAAGCCGGATAGTTCGGGTTGCCGTTGTCGTAGACCCGCTGGACGTTGACGCCCGTCATGGCGTCGAAGTCCGCGATGGTCGATCCGAGCGTGGTGCCGGCGCCGACCGGGGAGATGCCGCCCACCCACTGGCCGAGGTTGGTGGCCGTGGTGTCGTTGCGGCTGCTGTCCGCGAAGGTCTCGACCAGCGTGCCCGAGCCGTGGATGATCTCGACCCAGTAGCCGTTGCTGGTGCCGTTGGAGTTGGTGACCGTGAGCGGACCGCTCTTGGCCGAGGCCGGCACCGTCACCGTGAGCTGGTTGGCGTTGACGTAGGTGCCGCTGCCGTTGACCGTTGTGCCGCCACCGGCCGAGAAGGTGACGGTGTTGACGCCGTTGACGAAGTTCACGCCGCCGATCTGGAGCGTGTTGCCCGGAGCGGGCGTGGCGTTGTCGATGTTGGCGACGACCGGAGCGCCCGTGGCGCTGCCGACCGGTGCCGAGACCGTGAAGTTGGTGGGCGCGCTCGTGCCCGTCGAGGTCTGGACCGTCACGTTGCCAGAGGTGGCCCCGGCGGGCACCGCCACGACCAGCTGGCTCTTGCTGCCGTAGAGGATGGACGCCGTCACGCCCGGGTTGAAGGTCACGGTGTTGCCCGACGGGACCGGGTTGAAGCCCGAGCCGTTGATCGACACCAGCGAGCCCACCGGAGCCGTGTAGGTGCTGAAGTTGTCGACCACCGGCTGCAACGCCGAGTTGGCGGCGGCCACCGGGTCGTAGTTGCCCGTCACCGTGTCGGTGATGAGGGTGCGCAGGTTGGTCAGCTGGGCGTCGGTGACGCTCCAGGTGGTGAACTGGTTGGCCTGGCGCAGGTTGCCCAGGTTGTTGACCGTGCCCTTGTTGTCGCCATAGAAGGTGTTGGCGATGGGCACGGTGCCGAAGCCCGCGAGCGACTTGAGGTAGACGGCCGTCGTCATCGGGTTGACGCCGATGGAGTCCGTGCCCGTGATGCTCGTGAAGTTACCCTGGCCCGCGAGCTTCTGGACCATGGTCCGCAGCCGGACCACGTTCTGACCGGCCGCGTTGCTGCCGAGGCCCTTGAAGGCCTCGAGCACGAAGTTGCTGCCCTGGGCGGGGTTCCAGCTGGTGGGCAACGGGATCGAGAAGTTGCCCGAGCCGTCGGTGACCGAGGTGGCGACCGTGACGTTGGAGGCCGGATCGATCAGGGCGACGGACGCGTTGTTGACCACGTCCCCCAACGAGGCCTGGACCTGGCGATCGCCGTCTCCGAGCGAGACCTGTCCCACCAGGATGGTGTCCAGACG
This sequence comes from Candidatus Sericytochromatia bacterium, assembly GCA_036676985.1. Lineage (GTDB taxonomy): Bacteria > Cyanobacteriota > Sericytochromatia > S15B-MN24 > UBA4093 > DATNQJ01. Next base: position 10,090 of record JAKFBU010000051.1, on the reverse strand, counting down.
CTGGAGGGTGGTGGTGTCGCCGTCCTGGGTGACCTGCACGCCGCCCTGGCGGCTGAGGGTCGGAAGCTGGTCTCCGCCTGTCGGCTTCGACCACAGGCTCGGCACGCAGCCGGCCAGGACCCCGACCAGGGCCAGTGCCACGGATGTCTTGAAACTCTGACTCTTCATTGGAACCTCGCTTACAGCGTGCCGGTGCCGCCCAGGGTCGGCACGACGTAGAAGGTGATAGCGGTGCTGGTGTTGCCGCCGATGGTGACGGTCACAGGGCCGGTGGCCGCTCCGGCGGGCACCGAGCAGGTGATGGAGGTGGACGTGGCCGCCGTCACGGTGGCCAGGATGCCGTTGAAGCGGACCAGGTTGTTGGCCATGACCACTCCGTCGAAGTTGGTGCCCGTCAGGACGACCGTGCCGCCGATGGGTCCCGAGGTGCGGTTCATCGAGACGATGTTGGGATAGACCGCAAAGGCGAGGCCGTTGCTGGCGCCGGCGTTGGTGGTGACCACCACGTTGCCCGTGGTCGCCCCCGCGGGCACCGCCACTGTCAGGCTGGTGGCCGAGGCCGCGGTGACCGGGGCGAGCACCCCGTTGAAGCGCACGATGTCGTTGCTGGCGTTGAGGTCGAAGTTGGTGCCCGTGAGGGTGACGGTGGTGCCGACCGAGCCCGTCGCCACGCTCAGGCTCGAGATGGTCGGGACGTTGGTCGTGAAGTCCGCGACGCTCAGCACGGTGCCGATGGGCGTCGAGACCCGGATCTTGCCGGTGGTGAAGGCCCCGGGGGCCACGACCGCGAGCCGGCTCTGGCCCGGCGTGTCGAGGCGCGGCGCCACGTAGATGACGTTGGCGGCCACGCCGTTGAAGGTGACGGTCGTGCTGCCGGGCGAAGCGTTGAAGCCCGTGCCGTAGACCGTGACCACCGTGCCCGCACCGCCCGAGGTGGGCGAGAAGGAGGTGATGGTGGGAGCGATCGACGACACGCTCAGCACCGGGTCGATGTTGTTGGTCAGGTAGTTGCTGATGTCACTCGAGAGCTGGTAGACCTCGGAGTCGGGGTGGCCGGTGCCCACCGCCTGGAAGGCGTTGCTGAGCAGCGTGGCGGGCGGCGTGACCTTCTCGATGGTGTTGCCGGCGGTCATGGTGCCGTCGAAGGCGTCCGTGATGGCGATCGCCGTGGTCAGCGCGTTGATGTAGATGGTGCTGCCCGTGATGGAGGTCCAGCCCCCGGCGCCCAGCTGCACGATGGTGCGGAAGCGCGGCGCGTAGTAGCCGGGCGAGTTGTTCGCCAGGCCCTTGAAGGCCTCGAGGACGTAGATGCTGCCCAAAGACGCCGTGAAGCCGCCCGAGAACTGGAGGGTGAAGTTACCAGTGGCGTTGGTCATGGCCGTCGTCACGGCCACGTTCGACGAGGGGTCGATCAGCGTGACGGTCGCCGCGTTGATGACGTCGCTCGGCAAGGCCTGGGTCGAGCGGTCGGGCGGCTGGAGCACGCCCGACAGGGGCGGCACCGACGACACGGCCTGACCCTGCGCGGGAGTGGCGTCTCCCGATCGGATCGAGGGAGGAGCGGCCGTCTGGCAGCCCACCAGGGCGACCAGCAGCGCCAATATCAACCAAGAGTGTTTCGGCATGTTCGTGTCCTCCTACCTCTCACCGCTACGGGTTAAAGGTGCCTCCTACGTTGGAAATGACGGTAAACGGCAGCGTGTTGCTCGTGCCGGCCGAGGTCGTGACGGTGACGTTGCCCGATGTGGCGCCCGCAGGCACCGTCACCGTCAGCGTCCCCGTGTCTCCGGCCGTCGGGGTGGCGGCCGTGCCGTTGAAAGAAACCGCGTTCTGATCGGCCTGGGGATGGAAGTTGCTCCCCGAGATGGTGAGGGTGGCGCCCCGCGGAGCCGCGTTGGGCCCCAGGACCGAGATCGTCGGGGCCCCGGGCAGGACGATCGCGCCGGGTGGCTCCGGGTCCACGGTGAAGGTGGCCCAGAAGGTCCGACCGGTCGGCGACGAGACGCGCAGCAGTCCGGTGGTCGCGCCCGCGGGTACCGTGCAGGTCAGGCTCGTCGACGAGGCCGCCGTGATGGTCGCGCTCACGCCGTTGAAGTGCACGGCGTTGGCCGAGAGGTTGTCCCAGAAGTTGAGCCCCGTGATGGTGACGGTCGCCCCCACCCGCGCGTTGACCGGCGTGACGGTCGTGACGGTCGGGGGGTTGGTCAGCGTCAGCTGGCCGCTGTTGGCCGGGATCACGTGGAACGTCTGCGCCGTGCTCGTCCCGCCGGAGTGCGTGACCGTCAGGTTGCCGCTCGTGGCCCCGACCGGGACGAGCACGCGCAGCATCACCGACGTCCCGTCCACGGGCGTGGCGTTCGTGCCGTTGAAGCTCACCACGTTGTTGCCGACGATCGGGTCGAAGTTGGAGCCCGCGAGCGTGACCGTCTCGCCGACGATGGCGATGGCCGGGGAGACGGAGTCCAAGAACGGCAAGCCCGACACGGTCGTCGAGGAGACGTCCGGTCCGTAGACGGTGAAGGTGCCGGCCGTGGCCTTGCCCGAGGCGGTATGCACCGTCACGGGGCCCGTGGTCGCCCCGGAGGGGACCACCACCGACAGGCTGTCCGTCGCGGCCGACAGGACCGTGGCCATCACGCCGTTGAACCGCACGACGTTGCCGGGCAGCCATGAGCTGAAGCCGGTCCCCGTCAGGCTCACCCCCAGGCCCACCGGCCCGCGGTTCGGGCTCATGGCCGTTACGGTCGGGGGATTCTGGAGCTGCAGCTGACCCGCGGTCCCGGACAGGATGCCCAGGGCGAAGTTGGCGCTGATGCCGGCCGCCGTCTGGACCGTCACCGGCCCCGGCTGGGCGTTGCCCGGAACGATGACCGTGAGCTCGTCGCCCGAGGCCGCCGTGACGATGCCCGGGCCCCCCACGAAGTTGACGGTATTGCCCGAGGGGGTCGGCACGAAGTTGAGCCCGCGCAGGCGGACCGTGCCCCCGGGCACGACCGACGGGAGATCCGACCCCACCACCACCGGGGCGCCGATGGCCAGGTAGAGGGCATTGCTCGGCGAGCCGCCGCGGATGACCTGGAAGTTGCCGCTGGTCCAGTCGGCCGGGATCCGGAAGGTCAGGCGCGCGTTGGTGGCCGTCGAGGCCGAGGCCATGCGCCCGTTCATCACGACCCAGTTGGCGCCCGCCGAGGGATCGAACCACGCGCCGTCGATGGAGACGGTGGCGCCCGGCATGGCGGCGACCGGGCTCACGCTCGTCAGGGTCGGCGCGCGCACCGGCTCGTGGGTGCCGACGATGGGCTCGAAGATGGTGAAGATGAGGCCGTTGCTGGTACCGAGGGCGGTGGTGACCGTCAAGAGACCCGAGGTGGCCCCTGCGGGCAGGGTGATCGTCAAACGGGTGGGCGAGGCCTCCGTCACCGTGGCCGCCATGCCGTCCAGGTCCGCCGAGTTGTCGGCGACGTTCGGGCCGAAGTTGATGCCGTAGACCGTCAGCGTCGTGCCGGGGCCGCCCACGTAGGTGCTCAGGCCCTGGATCTGCGGGAAGTTGGGGCCGCCCCAGCCGGAGCCGCCGGAGCCCGAGCCGCCGGACCCTCCCGACCCGCCCGAGCCGCCGCCCGTGATGACCTCGCTCGAGAGCGAGTAGAGGTTGAAGGCGGGGTTGTAGCGGACGCGGAAGAAGGGGTCGGTGTCCTGGGTCATGGCCTGGTTGACCAGGTCCGCGACGGTGTGGAAGTCCGCGTTCGTGATGTTGGTGGTCCCCGGCACGAAGGTGCTGCCGGTCGGCGGGTTGAGGCTGTTGTCGGGAACGCCCGGCGTCACGGTGCCGATCAGGCTCAGGGCTGTGACCTGGGTCGGCCGGTAGGCGGCGATGACGCAGATCGCCGTCGTCTCCGCCGAGATGGCCACCAGCCCGTTGGTTTGCGCCGAGGTGATGGAGCGCCAGCCGCTGTTGTAGCTGAGGATGGTCCGCAGGCGCACGGCATCGTAGCTCGGGTTGTTCGCGTAGAGGCCCTTGACGGCTTCCAGGTAATAGGGCGTGTCGTTGGCGGGGCGGAAGCGGCCGAAGGTGAAGCTGAAGACGCCCGTGGGGGAGGTCAGGGTCGTGGCGATCGTGTTGCCGGTGGAGACCTCGATCAAGGAGACGGTCGCGCCGTTGGCCACTTCTCCGATGCCGGCCTGGATCCCGCGCGTGCCGAAATCGACGACCCCTTGCAGCGGCAGGGCCCCTTCCGGCTGGTTGGCCTGCACCTGTGCCGTGCCGAGCCCGGGGGTTCCCGTCGTGGAGGGAGTGTTCGGAGCCCAAAAGCAGCCGCTCAACCCCATGAGGGCCGCGGCGACGATGGCCATGAAAGGCGTCACTGCCTTCATCGCTACACTCCAGTTGTCACGGACGCTTCAGCCAATCAGGAAGTTACCAGCGCGACCGGACAATAAAACGAAGAGCCAAACAGGGGTCCTAATGGCCACGTACCCAGGAGTTCGTGAAATCTTCTGCAGTCTTGCCACTATTTTGCGTAAAAGTTTCAGCGGGCAATCGGTGGATGAAGTTCGGTTGAACGTCGGGTAAGGAACATAACGCGTGACCGACGTCTCAGACTTCCTGGCAACCGATGAGGATAATGGTCGCAGGAAGCTCTCAGGAGACAGAACGGAGGGGCGCTCGTGCAGAACCGACGCTGGTGGGGATTGGGACTCTTGGGGATCGCGCTCGCCGGGACGATCGCGCTGGTGATCCCCTCCGAGGCCCAGACCGGCGCCATGATGGCCCGCAACGACTACGGCGCGGCCCGCCAGCCCGACCGGGCCGTCCAGCAGGAAGCCCAGGCGATCGCCAACCGCATCGACGAGGCCCTGCGGCGCAGCTCCTCCTTGCTACAGACCATCGCCGACGCCGACCTCACGGTCTTCGAGCGCGAGCGCATCGGCCTCAACGCGGCCTCGAGCCAGTGGCCCGTCGCCCTCTTCACGGCCACCCCCGGCAAGGGATCGGACTTCAGCGTCCAGCCCCCCGGCGAGCGCTACCTCAGTCCCGAGGACGTCACCGCCATCCAGAAGCAGGGCGTGTGGATCGCCGAGCGAAGCCCCCTCAAGTCCGTGCTCATCGCCGTCCCGAGCCGCACGGGCCAGGTGCTCGCCTCGCGCGTGCCTTTTCACTACTTCTCCCAGGGCCTGAACGCCCTCCCCCGTCCCAACGGCGTCCGACGCTACCTGCTGGATGCCAGCGGAAAGCCCCTCGAAGGTGAGGTCGCGCCCAGCGGCGAGGACCGCGACTGGTGCCAGCAGCTGCTCCAGCTGGGCGAAGGGTTCCTTGCGACCTCGGATGCCATGTTCTCGGTGGCGCGCGTGCCGTCCACCGGGTGGGCCGTGGTCGTGCGCCATCCCATCGGGCACACCAACCCGCTCCTGAGCCTCGATCCCGGAACGCTCGCGGGGCCCACCATGGTCGCCAGCGGCCCCCTGCAGGCCCCGGGCCTCCCCAAGGGCATCCTCCTCTACCCGCTGGCGGGTGCGGCCCTGCTCTTCGGACTTGCGATCGTCGGCTGGAAGCAGCGCTGGCCGGGCCTCGAGGACGGTCCCATCGCCTTCGGCGAGAACGCCTTCAAGACGGTGACGGCACCGCTGCGCGATCGCTTCGACCGCCGCATGCCCCTCGGCGAGTCCCTGCCCGCCTCGAGCGAGACCAGCCTCGCCACCTTCGCGGCCGAGGTGCCCAGCAAGCTGCCGGCCGCCATCGCGGGCGACGTCGACTTCCTGCGCACCGAGCAGATCCGCAACCTGCGCGAGGTCTGGAGCCACACCGAAGAGCGGCTCTCCGGCCAGCGCACCTGGGTCCGCGACGAAGTGCGCCGGGTCCAGGAGTCGACCACCACGAGCATCTCCGAGCTGGGGTCGATCGTGAACCTGGCCGAGCAGCGGCTCGAAGACGCCCGCTCCGCATGGAGCGACGTGCAGGCGTCGCTCTTGGCGCGCATCGACGAGGCGCGCGGCGGCCTCGCCGACCAGCAGGAAGTGCAAGCGGAGTTCCGGCACACGGTCGAGGACCAGCTGGCCGATCTGCGCCATGCCCTCACCGCGGAGCAGGAAGCCCGCGAGGAACAGGGCAAGCGACTGGCCAAGGGCCTCGGCGACCTCGCCACGGGGCTCGAGAGCGAAAACACGGTCCGCAGCGGCCAGGACGCGCAACTCGCCAAGGATCTCTCCGACGCTCAATCGGCCCTGCAGGCCGCCCTCGACGCCGAAACCAAGGCGCGCGAGCTGCTCGGCGAACGACTCTCGTCAGACGTCGCAGGCTTGAAGGGCGAACTGGCGACCGGCGTCGAGGGCCTGAAGGCCGACCTCGCCGCGGGCGACGCAGAGATTCGCTCCGAGCTCCGCTCGGGGCTGGAGGGGCTCAAGAACGACTACGCCGCGGACCTGAGCGGCCTCAAGGGCGAGCTGGCGTCGGGGGCCGACTCCCTCAAGTCGGACCTCGATGCGCTCGGCACCCTCATGAACGAAGAGTTCACGCGCCTGGACGGCGTCCTGCAGGCCGCGCGCACCTTGCTCTCCGAGCTCGACGCCCGGGAAGCGGATTCGCGCAGCCAGTGGCAGACGGCCCTCACGGCCCAGGCAGAGCGCAACGACCAGCTGGTCGGCGAACTGGCGGAGGCCCGTCAGGCGCTCGCTGCCGAGCTCGCTGACCAGGCCACCAAGTTGCAGCGCGTGGTGGCCGAGGCCCAGACGGAGCTCGGAGCGGAGATGGCGGCGATCGCCGACCGCACCCGGCAGCTCGGGACCTCGCTCGAGGCCCTCGAATCGCGCGTCGGCGACCAGCACCAGGGCACCGACGGGCGCCTCACGGAGCTGCAGGCGCTCGTGCAGGAGGCGCTACCGCCCCTGCGGCAGGAGCTCGAGGCCCTGCGGGATCTCTCCGGCGCGGTCGAACAGATCTCCTATCGGCTCGACGCCCATGCCGAGCGTTTCGAAGGCCTCTCGGCCCTGGAAGGGCGCCTGCTCGACCTGGGCAAGCGGATGGACGAGCGCTTCGCGGACCTCGACATCGCCCGCCGTTCGATCGATGAGCGCGTGGAAGCGGCCAACGCCCGGGTCCTGGAGCAGGCCGACGCCCTGGAGGAGGCCAACGAGCGCCTCTTCGGGCTGGGTGACGAAATCGAGCGGGTGTCCGAAGCCCTCGAGGAGACCCGAAGCGACATCGGCTCGCTGAGCCAGCGGGTGGATAACCGGGTGGCCGATACCCAGGGCAACATCTCGGAGCTGCAAGGGCGCCATGAGGCGCTGGATCGCCGATTCGAGACGCTCGACCGGCGGACCGAGAAGCTGGAGGACCATGGCAAGGCGATCGACGCGACGCTGACCGACCTGACAGGCAAGGTCTCGGAGCAAGCGCGGACGCAGGGCGAGCTCAAGGGCGTCGCAACCGAATTCGCCGGCCTCAAGGGGCGCCTCGAGGGCATGTCCCTGGCGCACGCGCGCCAACAGGAGGCTCTCAACGCCGCCGTGCAGCAGATCACCTCGTTGCAGCAGGCCTTCGAGGCCAAGTCTGCCGATACGGCTCTCCAGAGCCAGGTGGAGGAGCTGACCCGGTTCGTCCAGCAACTGGCCGAGCAGAGCCAGCTCCTGGCCCAGGCTCTCGAGGCGAGCACGGTCGCCGCCTCGCGCTCGGAGGGCATGCTCGGCGAGCAGCTGGGCCAGATTCGCAGCGAGCAGGCCGAGGCGGTCTCGGCACTCACCCGGGAGAACGCCGCCTTGCGTGAGGCCCTGGACGGCCTTCGCGAGAACAACGAGGCCCTGTCGAACCGCATGCACATGGTCGTGCAGGTCCTCAGCAAGATCTCTAAGTAAGTCGGCGGGCTTCGATGCCCATTGCCGGTTGGAAAGAAAGCGGTTGGTCTGTTGGCTACCCGCTCTTCTGTTAGAGCATCGTGGCTAACCGTTAGACCTCACGTGACCGCTATTCGTCACATTTAACACCTGCTCATGACGTTCCGTAAAACCCTCGGAAATGGCCACAAGAAAAGAATCAGGGCGGTCGATCGACCACCCTGATTCCTGTCTAAAGGAAGTTTGTGAGGCTTACTTGCCGCCCGCCGTGAAGGCAGCTCCTTCGCCAGCCGGATTTACGATTCCGACGAAGTAGTTGGCATAGGTCTTGGTCGCCACGACGCCAGCATCATAAACCGAAGAAGTCCCAGTGCCCGTTGCGTAGACGGCAAAGCCCGCGCTGGCAACATTAGCCGCCGTACTGCTCCAGGCGTTCATCGTCGATGTAGGCCAGGAGTAGGGGCCAGCATTAGTGGCATCTCCGGCATTCTTCACAGCCTTCTGGTTAGGCGCTGCGCCCACCGCCAGCGTACCGCCCCATGGGTTCATATCCGCGTCCTCGCGGCGCGTACGCCATGCAGTATTGACGTTACCCACCGAAGGATACGCCATGTTGTTGGCTGCCGCAAGTTCCTCGACGACCGCCGCCAGGGCCAAGGATTTCTCCTGTGCCTTCGAGTTTCCGGCGCTGACCTTCGACTGATTGTAGAGCGTGATGGCACCCGCCAGCACGATGACGCCGATGACGATGGCCAGCGAGACCTCGATCAGCGTGAAGCCCTTTTGAGCGTTGCTCCCCTTTTTCACAGACGATCCTCCCTTTCTGAGAAAGCCATCAACCGTATACCCTTGCTTATTTACTTATAACTGCTGTGAGCCAATCTTCACGGACTTTTTTCGGTGACGCCCAGGCGCTTGAGCGCATTTTTAGCCACCTGTTTCACGCTTTGATCGGCAGCCGTGTCGTAAGTGTGTCGCCACGAGGCGATCGCTAGGTCCTTGCGCGTTCCGCGCTCGTACATCTGGGCGGCGAAGTAGCGCGCCTCCGGAGGCGCGCCCGGCAGCCCGGCAGCCCGCTCGAAATAGCTGGCCGCCCGCAGGTAGTCCTCGCTGAAGAAGAACAGCGTCAGGCCCGCCTTGTACGGAAAATAGTGGTTCTCGGGGTCGTGCGCGGCCCCCTTGTCGAGCAACTTCACCGCCTCGTCCACCTGCTCGCTGTCGCCGAGAGCCAGCGACCCGAAGTCGTAGGCCTGGATGAAGCGCGGGTCGAGATCCGTGATCAGGTCCAGGAGGGGATAGAGGTTCTGAAAGTGCCGACCATGTACCAGCTGGTATCCCCAGTAGCTGGCAAAACGCATGTACCAGAGGTCCGCGGCCAGATTGTCGAAGCCCGCGACCATGGTCCCCAGGGGCTTGGGCGGAACGCTCATATACCCTTGCCGGATCGGATCAGCCGAGTCGCGCACGCTGCCCAGCAGGACGTTGACGGCGACGATCGCGCCCAAGGTGACTCCCCACGCGATCGCCCTCATCAGAGCTCCTTGAGGCGGAAAACCAGGACCGAGAAGCCGATGAGCGCCACGATCCACGCGATCCCGTACCCGAAGGACGCCAGCAGCTGATGAGTCGGCGGGATCATGCCATAGACGGCGTCGTTTTTGAGGTTGAGGGCTTCGAGATTCGGAATGAAGCGATAGATGAACTCGGTGAGCATGTGCGAGGCGCCGCCGGCCCGCTCACCGAAGGCGCGGATGACGCCCGTCTGGTGGCCAATGAAGAAGACGACCAGGGCGTAGATCGAGGCCAGGGTCGGCGAGGTCAGCAGCGAGAACAGCAGGGCGACGGCGACGATGAGGAAGGTTTCGACCGCCATGGCGAGGATCGCGACGGCGAACCAGGGCGTCAAGGGCAGCCGCACGAAGACGAGCATGCCGTAGAAGACGAGGCCCATGAGCAGCATCAGCAGGCCCAGGGCGGCGAACCAGCCCAGGGTCTTGCCGACGATGATGGACGAGCGGCCCACCGGCTTGCTGAGGACCACGTAGAGGGTCCGGCGCTCGATCTCGCGAGGCATGTCGTTGGAGGCGAGCACGATGCCGATCAAGATGGCGACGATCTGGATGGTCCCCAGGCCGAAGTCGGCGATGATCTTGGCGTTGGCCCGCGGCCCCAGCTCGCTCAGGGCGATCGAGAGCACCATCATGAGCACGGCGAAGACGGCCGATAGGTGCAGGAGCTTCTCGTTCAGAGCGGCCTGGAAGGAGAG
>JAKFBU010000050.1:0-55187 GCA_036676985.1 Candidatus Sericytochromatia bacterium | reverse complement strand
AAGCCGGTGGGCCAACCGCAAGGAGGCAGCCGTCTAAGGCAGGGCAGATGATTGGGGTGAAGTCGTAACAAGGTAGCCGTACCGGAAGGTGCGGCTGGATCACCTCCTTTCTAGGGAGACATCGCTCTAGCTTCGGCGTAGAGCGATACCTCACCAGGTTGATACAAGTCACACGGCTACTCGTAGGCTGGGTAACACCCCAGCGCCTCTCACTGTCTAGTTGTCAAGGCCCTTTCAAGGCCGGAGGGTTCGCCCTCCGGCCTTTTTCGTCGTTCAGGAGGTCCGCCCATGCCCCCAGACGCCCCGTGGGACGAGTGGGAGCGCGCGATCGCCACCCAGGGCATCACCATCGATCGGCCGCGCCACTCGCGTCACCCCCAGTGGACGAACATCGTCTACCCCATCGACTACGGCTACGTGAACGGAGTGATGGGCGAGGACGGGGCCGAGCTGGACGTCTTCGTGGGCACGGCGGACACCGGGGTGGTCGGCTACGAGCGCACCGTCGATCACCGCAAGGGGGACACCGAGCTCAAGCTCCTGTTCAACTGCACGCCCGCCGAGATCTACCTGGTGCACGGGTTTCTGAACTTCGATCCGGACCTGATGCAGGGCAAACTGGCCCTGCGCCGGCCCATGGAGGACCTCTGGCGGCAGATCGCTCAGCGTTGACAAGCGACGGCGATCCCGCTAGGATGGAAATAGCCGTCTAACGCGGTTTTGGAGACAATCCAAGGTTTTTACGGGCGATTAGCTCAGGTGGCTAGAGCGCACCCCTGATAAGGGTGAGGTCGCTGGTTCGAGTCCAGCATTGCCCACTTTTCCATTTCTTGGGGGATTAGCTCAGTTGGTAGAGCGCCTGCTTTGCAAGCAGGATGTCAGCGGTTCGAGTCCGCTATCCTCCACTCGGGCCTCAGGGCCCGTTGTCGTGGGGGTATAGCTCAGTTGGTAGAGCGCTGCAATCGCACTGCAGAGGTCAGCGGTTCGAATCCGCTTACCTCCACTCACGAAGGGACCCGGGGATACGCCCGGGTCCCTTCGTTTTTGGCCCCTGTTAATTAACCGCTCAAGCGTGGCACATGACCCTTGAGTGCGGTGAAATGGCTCAAGCGGGGGATCCAATGCGAGCAAAGCTGCTGACCATCATCCTATCGGCCTTGATGATTGCTGGCTGCCCCAAGCCACCGGCCGCTATGACGTCGATCGACAACGTCGCCCCCCCCGCGAGCGCTCAGGTCCCGGCAGGTTCGCTGGTGGGCCAGGTGGACATGGCCGCCTTCCGCATCCAGGCGACCGTCGCCGAGATCGCCTCCGGCGCCACGCTCGCCCTCATCGACAGCGTCACCGGCTACACCCTCGCCACCACCGTCTCCGACGCCAGCGGCAAGTTCAGCCTCACCTTCAGCAACGGCTTCGAGCCCCAGGAAAACCACGTCTACTACCTCGAGGCCCTCAAAGGCCTGATGGCCGGCACCTCCCTGCCCAACCGCATCGGCAGCCCGCTCGCACGCGTCCGCACCATCGTCTCCTGGCAGAGCGACGGCTGGGTCTCGGCCGCCTCGGCCACTCCCAACAGCCCCATCGCCATCACCTCGACCACCACCGCCCTGAGCATCATCGCGAGCCTGCGCTCGACCACCACGCGCACGGTCCCCATGCTCCAGCTCATCGGCAGCCTTCCCGACCCCCGGGACGCCGCCAGCTTCACCAAGGAAGTCGCCGCGGGCATCCCCATCGCGAGCCTCCAGCAGGTGGTCGCTCTCGTCCGCTTCTCCCTCGAGGAGCGCGACCAGGACCCCTTCCGTTCGGTGCTGCTGGACGTCTCGGACACCAACTACAACACCTTCGTCCTGCCGAACATGCCCTTCACCATCACCTTCCTCACGCCCACCTCGGCGGCGGTCGGCGAGGAGCTGTTCGTGGCGGGCGACAACTTCGACCCGGTGCCCGTCAACAACACCGTCACCTTCACGGGCAGCGGCAACACCCGCATCAACGCCCCGGTCACCAACGTCTCGCTCGATCGCTCGCGCCTGCGGGTGGTGGTGCCGAGCGGGGCCACCAGCGGCCCCATCTCCGTGCAGGTGGGCAACCTCCTCCTGAACGGCCCCATCTTCACCCTGGCCTCGCGAGACGGCCACCGGGTCGTCGACGACGCCGGCAACCTGTACGTCGCGAACTCCGCCTACGGCACCCTCTCCAAGATCAGCCCCCAGGGCGTCACCACCCCGATCGTCACGGGCCTGACCACCCCTCGCGGCATCACCCTGGGCACCAACGGCACCCTCTACGTCATCAGCGGGGACACCATCCGCAACTACTCCACCACCGGCACCCTGCTGGGCACCCCCGTCGGATCGGGGGCCACCGGGGCCTGGGGCCTCGCCTTCTCGCCCGCGGGCGACCTCTTCGTGAGCGTCGAGTCCACCAACCGCATCTCCAAGGTCAGCGGCGGCAGCCTCGTGCCCGTCTCGACGACCGGCCTCTCGGCCCCCCGCGGCCTCTCCTTCGGGCCGGACGGCCTCCTGTACGTCGCCAACTACGGCGACGACACCGTGGCCCGGGTGAACCCCACCACGGGCGCCACCACGACCTACAAGTCGGGCTTCAGCCGTCCGTGGAGCCTGGCCTTCGACACCTTCGGGGCCATGTACGTCACCAACAACGCCGGCAACTCGGTCTACCGGGTCGGCACGGACGACGTGGTCAAGCCCTTCGCCTCGGTCCAGAGCCCCGGCGGCATCGACGCCGACCCCTCGGGCTACCTGTACGTGAGCGACAATACCAGCAACCGGGTCTACCGCATCGACACCTCGGGCCTCAGCTCCGTGCTCGCCGAGGGCGTGAGCTACCCCAAGGGCATCGCAGCCGCCTCCGACGGCACCTTCTACGTGGCCAACTCCCAGAACCACACGGTCGTCCGCATCGCCACCGACGGCTCGGTCACCACCGTGGCCCGGGGCTTCAACGACCCCACGGGCGTCGCCCTCGACGAGGCCCGCGGGCACCTCTACGTCAGCGACCTGGGCGACGGCAGCGTGACGCGCGTCTACCTCGCGGACGGCTCGTTCTCGACGGTCCTGCGCAACCTCGCGGCCCCGAGCGGCCTCGCCTACGACGCCAACCGCCTCTACGTCTACCAGCAGTCGAGCTCGGACGGCAGCACCACCTACTACCGGCAGCCCGAGGTCCAAGAGTACGACGTGACGACCTCGCCCATGCCGCTCACGCGGACGCTCCGCTCGAGCCTGCGCAACAACTTCGGCATCGCCCGCGACCCCAACTCGGGCGCGATCTACGTCACCCTGCCGCAGGAGAAGGCCATCACGCGCATCGATCCGGCCACCTGGATCCTCAAGCGCGTGGCCACCAACACGGCGCCCAACCCCGAGGACGTGGCGGTGGACGCGAGCGGCAAGGTCTACGTCGCCTGTGAAGGCACGAGTACGGCCGACGACGCCGTCCAGGTCTACACCTGGGATCCGACCAACAAGGTCCTGACCCTCGCAAACACCCTCACCGACGCGAACGTGGACCGGCCGACGGCGATCGCCTTCGACGGCTCTGCCGTCTACTTCGCCAACACCAGCACGGGGGCCGCCGGCACCGGCAGCGTCAAGAAGATCGACCCGGGCACGCTCGCCATCTCGGCCGTGGCCTCGGGCCTCACCGGCCCCACGGGCCTCGCCTTCGCGGGCACGACCATGTGGGTGGCCCACGGGCCGCGAATCTCGAGCATCGCGACCTATACGTCCACGCCCGCGGCCCCGTCGCTCGCCTTCACGTGGGGTGGCACGGTCTACGACGTGGGCGTGGATGCCGCGGGCACGACGATCTACCTCTTGACCGAGGGGAACATCTACACGACCAACTCAGCGGGCACCCCCTACTCCACCGCGGCCCGCGACTGGATCTGGGGCGGCAGGCGCTTCACGCCGGACGGCAGCGGCAACTTCTTCGTGACCTCCAACGGCGGAGGCATCTACCAGACAGTCATCCCGGGCGGCGGCAACGGCCGTAGTGCCCGCTGGTTCTCCTGGGCGACCCTCACCCACCAGAGCGAGAACTGGAACCCGACCATCGCCGTCGGCAGCTACGGTGGCAACCGCTACCTGGTGGTGCCCAGAGGCGGCGCATGGGATGGCGTCACCTCGACCATGAACCTCGCGACGGGCGAGGAAACAGTCGCACTCTACGGCTGGGACATGAGCGGGCCGCACGGCGTGGCGTTCGATTCCTCGACGGGCCGCTCGTGGGCCATCACCTACAGCGCCGCGCGCGCCCTTAGGACCAACGCCGCACGCACGGGCTACGATCTGGACAAGAACCTGGACAGCAGCCATCTGGGCTTCGGCGCCGCGTTCCACGGGGGCTACTTCTACGCCACGCTCCTCTCGCATCACCGGATCGATCGCTTTGACTCGGCGGGCAACCGCGAGACCCAGCCGTTCGGCCTGGGCGGGCCCGAGCTGTAGGAGGCGGACGATGAAGACTTCACTCAAACTTGCGAGCCTCCTCGCCGTCGGCGCCCTGCTCGGCGGCTGCCTGCATCCTTTGACCCTCGCCAAGCCCCCGGCCATGGGCGCGACGCAGTTCAATGGCGACGCCACCCTCACCGGCCGGATCGCCGCGGAGGGCGGCCGCCGGGTCCAGGCCGTCGACATCGCCGCCGACATCGCCCCCGGCGCCACGGTTTCGTTGATCGACGTCACCACCCAGTACACCGTGGGATCCACCGTCACCCTCGCAGACGGCTCTTTTGTCCTGCGCTTCGGGGCCAGCTTCAAGCCCGATCCCAGCAAGGCCTACTACCTCGAGGCCATCAAGGGCATCAAGGGCAGCAACTCCCAGTACAACCAGGCAGGAGCCGAGGCCGTGCGCCTCAGGACCGTCCTCTTCTGGCGCGACGGCTGGGTGAGCCTCGCCAACCCCACCCCCGGGCCCATCACCATCGGCCTCGGCACCACGGCCATCGCCGCCATGCTCGGCCTCAAGACGCTCGCCAGCGAGGCCGTCGACGCCCCCAAGCTCATCGGCTGCATCGACCCCACCCTCGTCGGCCCCAGCCAGGGCTACACCCAGGGCACCGACAACCCCTTCACCCAGGCCCAGTACGAATCCGTCTTCAACCAGGTGGCAGGGGCTCTCGCCTACGACCAGGATCCGCTCCGCTACATCTCCTACAACCCCCTGGGCAACAGCTTCATCAAGACGGGCACCGTCTTCACCCTCTCGAGCATCAGCCCCACCGTCGGAGGCATCGGCGCGACCGTCACCCTCGTCGGCAGCAACTTCGACGCCAGCAACTACGCCAACAATATCGTCAAGTTCAACGGCACCCGCGGGACGGTCACCCGCATCTACGACAGCGCCACCAAGCTGGACGTCACCGTGCCGGTCGGCGCCACCTCGGGCCCGGTCACCCTCGAGATCGGCGGCACGGTCTTGGCGGGCGATCGCTTCACCGTGCGCAGCTCCGACGGCCACAACACTCTCGACGCCCAGGGACGCCTGCTGGTCGTCAACCGCCCCTTCAACACCCTGAGCCGCGTGACCTCGGACGGCACGGTGACCACCATCGCCGACGCCGCGACCACCGCGAGCCTCGACCAGCCCCGCTCCCTGACCCTCGATCCCGCCACCAACAAGCTCTACGTGGCCTGCTACGGCTCGGACAAGATCGTCCGCTTCGACTACGATCCTACCAACGGCACCGTCTCCAACCCCACGGACTGGGCGAGCGTCGCCCATCCGGCGGGTCTTGCCCTCGGGCCGGACGGCAACCTGTACGTGGCGAGCAACGACGAGGGCGTGATCACCAAGTTCCGCCTCTCGGATGCCGCCTCTCAGGGCACCCACGCGGGCTTCGACCGGCCCGTGGGGCTCGGCTTCGACTACCAGGGCTACCTCTTTATCGCCGAGCAGGGCAGCGCCAACCGAGTCAACCGCCTGAACGTCACCGACGACTCCCGCCTCACCTGGGGCTACGTCAGCACCCCCTGGGGGCTGGCCGTCGACTCGGGAGGCAACGTCTTCGTCGCGAGCAATCCCCGCGGCGCCATCTTCCGGATCGATCCGACCCGCGCCCTGAGCAGCTACGCCGCGGTGCCGAGCCCCACGGGCCTCGAAATGGACGAGACGGGCACGATCTTCGTCGCGGACGGCACGACCAACCGGATCATGCGCGTGGCGCCGGGCGGCGCCGTGCTGCCTATCGCCTACGGCATCTCCAACCCCTACGGCTTCGCCCTCGACGGCTCCAACAACCGCTACGTGGCCCTGAGCGGCGTCAACGCGATCCTCTCGGTGGCGCCGGACGGCCGGACGTCGCAGCCCTACGCCGTCGGCATCGCCAACCCCTACGGCCTCGCGTTCCGCAACAACAAGCTGTATGCCGCCCACCCCGACACCGGCGGCATCACGCAGTTCGACGCCTCGGGCGCCACGTCCTACGGACGCGGCCTGCGAGCCGGCGCCTACGGCCTGGACCTCGCCTCGGACGGATCGCTGGCCTGGGGCAACAAGTACAACTTCTCGACCACGTACCTGTACAACCCCGTCCGGGGCTTCGACCAGGATCTCGATTGGTGGCGGTATCCGGGCATGACCCAGATCGCCCACGGGAGTGGCACGGGCACCGACACGCGCGCCCTCTTGAGCTCCCCGAAGTCGATCGCCGTGCGTGGCACCAGCTACTTCGTCATCAACAATGACAACCGCCTGGTGAAGGTGACGGCAACGGGCGCCTCGGGCGGCTACACCCTCACGGTCCTCGACTCGGCGCTCACCAATCCCACGCGGGTAAGCGTGGAGGGCAACGGCAACCTGCTGGTGGCGGACACCAGCGGCTCCGGCCAGGTCTATCGCTACGACGCCGGCAACAACTTCGCCAAGGCGGCGGTGGGCAACACCCTGTCGGGCGTGTATGCCGTCGCGGCCGACCAGGCTTCCGGCCAGGTCTACGCCGTCACCAACCCGGGCAACAAGCTCTACAAGCTCTCGAGCGTCACGTCGGGCACCTGGACCGAGATGGCGCTCTCGGGCGGCACGCTCAACCAGCCCCGGGGCCTCGCCGTGTCGCCCAACGGCCTGGTGGCGATCGCCGACTACAACAACTCCCAGGTCAAGCTCGTGAACCCCGCGACCAATGCCGTCACGTTCTCGGCGACCCTCGCCTTCAAGCCGAACGACGTGGACGTTCGATCGGACAACCAGCTGGTCGCCAGCGTGGACCAGTGCGGCTCGAACATCCTGCGCGTCGATCCTTCCAACGGAACGATCGTGGAGTCGGGCAGCTCGGGCTGTCAGGCCCCGTTCCCGATCTCGGTGGATCGCACGACCAACAACGCGATCTCGGCCAACGTATGGGCTCAGATCTTGCAGAACGGCGGCAGGGTCGTCGAGGGCCCATTGCTGTCGCGCGGCGAGGTCCTCGTGCACGCGAGCGGCACCTACACCTCCACCGCGTCGGGCCTCTACCGCTTCAGCCCGGGCGGGCAGCCCGACCTCCTCGTGAACCTGGGCTTCGCCCCGCAGGCCTTCGCGGCCATCGGCGCCAACGTCTACTTCACCGGCAGCGACAGCAACCTCTACCAGCTATCGGACCTCGCCACCGGCGCCCGCACGAAGCTCAACTCCAGCGGCCTTCCCTCGGTTCCCCGTGCCATGGACGCCCGCACCGACGGCGTCCTGGAGTGGGTGGGCACGGATGGCCGCCTTTACCGGATGAGTGGCGACCACGCGACGGCCACGCTCGTGCAGGTCGGCCTTCAGCAGCCTGATTTCTAGGAGGACGGATGCGCCGCATCCCTTGCATGCTCATCATCGGCACGCTCGCCCTGCTTGTCGCCGGTTGCCCCGGCGAGGGGGACGACACGGGCATCAACGTCAACCGCCCCAAGGGCTCGCCCACGCCCAGGGCGACGGCCACGCCCCCGGCTTCGAGCGGACAGGACGTCAACGGCGGCATCAGCAACCAGGGACAGGTCACCCCGCCGCCCGCAGGCTCCACCGTGACGCCGAGCCCCAGTCCCACGCCCTCCTTGCGCCCGCTCGACGAGCCCGGCGGCAACGCCACCCCGCCGTCGGCCACGCCCACGCCTTCCATCGATCCCTTCGAGGGCTCCGATCCGGGCTAGCATCGGCTGTGACGGACGGGGCCTGCCGCAGCCCGACCTCCCGGCAAGCAACTTCGCGGCCGCTCCGGGCGATAAGGTTCTCGGGCCGTTAAGTGGCCCTTGTGCCGAGAGCCCGGAGAGACGCCCATGAGCCTGATCAACCGCCTGCAAGAAGATCACCTGCGCCGCGTCGGCCAGAATCCTCATTTTCGGCCCGTCGTCGATCAGGTGAAGGCCGCGCAGCATGACGGCGTGTCCTCGAACGAGGTCCTCGAGACCGCTCTCAAGGCCACCCGCGACCAGTACGTCAAGGAAGGCCGGCGGCTCGACCCCGAGAACCTTCGCAATGACGCCTTCATGGCGGCCACCGTGGCCTCCGTCGAGGCTCCCTACCAGCTCTCGGACATGCCCGCAGGGACCGACAAGACCAAGCACTACATGCAGAGCGGCCAGATCGCGAGCCGCATCGACCGGACCCTCGACGACCTCAAGATCGTGCCGGAGGGCGCCCGCAAGGCGATCGCCGTCGGCGTCACCACGGGCCTCGGTTTCCTCAAGGAGGTGCTGGACGTCTTCGGCACCGGCTTCAACCGCGAGGACCTGCAGGCCGACGTGGCAGGCGCGAAGGCCCCCTTCTCAGAGCCTCAGGTCGGCTAGGCCGGCCGCTCGCTCTCCCATCAGCCAGATGGCCTCCGGTGGCAGCCGGAGGCTCACTGTTTCTCCGACCCGCAGGCGATCGCCCTCCACGGCCGAGAGCGGCAGGATCGCCTGGAGGGGGCCGCAGCCCGGCACCGTCGCCATCAGGCGATAGCCGTGCCCCGTGACGCCCAGGGAAGCGACAATACCCTCGACCACGTTGGCGCCCGGTCCCGGCGCGAGCTCCACCTGCTCCGAGCGGAGACACCAGGTCACCGACGAGCCCGCGAGGGGCTGGGGCGTGGCCACGTCGAGTTCGACCTCTCCCCACGCGAGACGACCGCCCGGCGCCACGGCCCCCGGGAAGACGTTAGGGTTGCCCGCCAGGTAGGCCACCTCGGGGCTCACGGGCCGGTGCAGGATGTCCCGGGGCGAGCCCGCCTGGAGCACGGCCCCCTCGGCAAGGACCACGATCCGGTTGGCCAGGAGGCACGCCTCGGCGAGGTCGTGGGTCACGAGCAGCACGGGCAGCCCCAGCTCGGCGGCCAGGGCGTTGAACTCCGCGTAGACGCGCGACTTGAGGTGCGGGTCAAGGGACGAGAACGGCTCGTCCATCAAGAGCAGGCGGGGCTCGGCGGCGATCGCCCGCGCAATGGCCACCCGTTGCTGCTCGCCGGCCGAGAGGTGGCGGGGGTAGCGATCGCTCAGGGCCGAAAGCGAGAGCCGCCGGAGGCTCTCTTCGACACGAGTCGGGTTCCGGGCCCCGAAGGCCACGTTCCGGCGGACCGTCAGGTGCGGGAAGAGGGCGTAGTCGCTGAAGACGAAGCCCACGCGTCGCCCCTGCACGGGCACGTTCACGCCCCGATCCGAGGCGTACCAGGTCTCGCCCGCAAAGGCGATCCGGCCCGTCTCCGGGCGCTCGAGTCCCGCCACGCAGCGCAACAGCGAGGTCTTTCCCGAGCCCGACGGGCCCACGATGGCCGTGACCCCGGCCTCCAGGGCGAGGTCCACCCGGAGCGAGAGGTCCCCGAGGCGCGTGGCGAGTAAGAGGTCTAGGAGCGCCATAGCTGTAGGATCCGGCGGTTGAAGAGGTAGAAGCCCGCGAGCACCAGGTACGCGAGCAGCACGAGCAAGAGGGCGAGACGGCCGGCCTCGGAGTACTCGAGGGCCTCGACCAGGTCGTAGATGGCGATGGAGACGGTCTTGGTCTCGCCAGGGATGTTGCCCCCCACCATCAGGATGACGCCGAACTCCCCCACCGTGTGCGCGAAGGTGAGGACACCCGCCGCGACCACGCCCGGCAACGAGTTGGGCAGGACCACCCGCCAGAAGGTCCGGAACGGCGAGGCCCCGAGGGTGTGCGCGGCCTCGAGCAACCGCGGCGAGAGGCCCTGGAAGGCCGCCTGCATGGGCTGGACGGCGAAGGGCAGGCTGTAGCAGACCGAGGCGATGACGAGGCCCGTGAAGGTGAAGGGCAGCCGCTGATGGAACGCGGCCTCCCAGAAGCGCCCGAGCCAGCCCTGGCTGCCCATGGCCATCAGGAGATAGAAGCCGAGGACCGTGGGCGGCAGCACCAGAGGCAAGGCGACGGTGGCCTCGACGAGCGGGCGGAAGCGGAAGCGCGTACGGGACAGCCAGTAGGCGAGCGGCATGCCGACGAGCAGAAGCAGGATCGTCGTCACGGCCGACAGGCGGATGGTCAGGAGCAGGGCGTCGCTCATCATTCGCCCGTCAGACCGTAGCGGCGCCAGATGGAGCGGGCGCGATCGCCCATGCAGAAGGCGAGGAAGCGTTCGGCGAGGGCGCGATCGTGGGCGCGATTCAGCACGGCCGCCTCCGAGTCGATGGGCGCATGTCCAGACGCAGGTAGGAGGACATGGCGGCCTTGTCCCGCGAGCTTGGGCGAGCGCGCGAGGGAGAGCGGCACCAGCGCCAGGTCGGCCCCGCCGGACTGGACGAACTGCAGGGTCTGGGCCACGTTCTCGCCCATGGCGAGCTTCTGCTCGACCGCTGCGTAGACCCCGGCCGCCCGCATGGCCTCCACGGCCGCCCGGCCGTAGGGAGCGAGACGCGGGTTGGCGATGGCGAGCTTGCGGAGGCGCGCATCTTGCAGGACCGCGAGGCCCCGCGTCACGTCGAAGGGCGAGCCAGCCGGAGCCCACAGGACCAGGCGTCCGCGCGCGAAGCGCCGGGGGGCGTCTGCGAGTCCCCGGGCATGGAGCTTGGCCGGGAACTCGGTGTCGGCCGAGAAGTAGACATCGAAGGGCGCCCCCTGGGCGATCTGGGCGTAGAGCTTGCCGGAGGCGCCGAAAACCGGTCGCACGCGATGCCCCGTGTCCTGCTCGAAGCGCCGGGCGATCTCGAGCAAGGGCTCCTGGACGCTCGAGGCCGCGGCCACCGTCAGCTGGGCCGCATGGGCAGGCTGCACGAGGCCTAGCCAGAGGCCCAAGAGCAGCAACAGCTGGATTTTCGGCACGTCCGATCCCCCTCTGGCCCGCGCGACGACGTGCACCACTCTAGCGCATGCGCCAGGTCCGCGCAAACCGCTCATACCGGGGTATAAGGGGATCACCGGAGGGACGAACGACATGAAGACCCGTTTCTTGTTGGAGACCCGCTTCAGAGGCGACGACTCGACCGCCGCCCAGCTTCTCAAGCACAAGTTGATAGCCCTGGGCTACCGGTATCGCCCCCAGATGCGCCTGGAGTCGGGCGACTACGAAGGTCGCTTCCAGCGCTTCGAGCGGCGCGCCAACGACGAGGACAGCCTCGAGTCGGAGAGCGAGCGCCTCAAGGCCGCCGGCGTCTGGGCCGGGCTCAGGACCGTACGCTTTATCTAGCTAGATCGTCACGCTGACGGTGCTCGCCTGGGTCAGGTAGCTCCGCAGGCTCTCCTCGATGGAGCGCTGGCCGGGCAGCCAGGTGATGGGCCGCTGGATCACGAGTGTTGCCGCCTGGCGCTTGATCGGGTTGGCCATGTCCCAGAGGTCGAGGCGCTGGACGTTGATCTCGGCAACGCCCGCGAGCACCTTCTGCACCGCAGCATCCGGGTACTCCTTGAACACGGCGTCGAAGGACATCAGCTCCTGGAAGGCCTTGTAGTTGGAGCCACCGACCGGCCAGACGATGTTCACGCCGTGCATGCTGCGGGCCGTGAGGCCCTCTTCGATGCTCGGGCGCAGCTGCGTGACGGCCGCGGCCGCGCGCTTGTCGACGGCCCGCGCCATGAAGGGCAGGAGCCGTGCCAGGCCCATCAGGTTGAGACCGCCGTCCATGCCGCTCAGGTACTGGGCGGCCTGTGGTGCGTTCTGGGTGTTGATGGCCCCCAGGCCATCGAAGGCCAGCATGTTCTTGCCCCAGGCGAAGAAGCCCTTGAGGGTTCGGATGGGATGCAGGAGGGCGTCCACGAGCTCGGTGGCCTTGCGCGGATCGGGCACCGGAAGGGTCGGGGCGTTGCTCTTGGCGGGATCCGGCACGCTCGGTGCGGCCGGCGTCACGACGCTAGGGGCAGCCTGAACGGCGACGCCGCCTCCGGCCGCCACCGGACGCCTTTGCAGACGTTGCAGGGAAGATCCGTCCATGCGAATGGCCATGCCCACCACCTCCAGCAGCATCAGGACAAGGAGCCCATGTCCTGGAGGGGTTTTCGGCTCAAAACCGTGTGATCTGACGACCCTTTAGCGAAGCTTAAAGGAAGCTTCCCCGTCCCTTTACGGAGTCGGGCCGCCCGGGCTGGTCGGCGGCGTGACGCCGCCGGCACCCGGCTGCACGTTGCGGCCGGACTGGGCGAGGTCCACGGCGATCGCCGCCGCTCCGTCGACGCCGACGAGCAGGGGCCCCGTGCCCTGGTCGATGACCCAGACGGGCACCTGGAAGTTGCCGTAGTAGGGGTAGAGGAGCAGGGTCGCCTCGTCCACGAGCCAGGGGATGCCGCGGGTCATGAGGGCCTCGCTGAGCATGCTCATGGCCTTGGGGCTGTCGACCTTCCACTGATCGGCCAGAGACGGTGCCGTGCGCCAGTCCTTGAAGGCGTCGGGAGCCGGGCCCACGGTGGGGCTCGCCCCGAAGACCGGCACGTTGACCTCCTGGGAGTCGAGGGTCTGCGGGTTGTAGAAGAGGTAGCGCCAGCTTCCGCGCTGCAGCTTGCCGGACTTGTCGCCCATGTCCTTGGTATAGACCATGTAGAGCCGGTAGCCGGCCCCGCGCTGGTTGCGGAGGGTCTCCACCGCCCGGGCGACGTAGAAGGCGGCGCTGCCCTCCTCGCCCTGGAGCGTCACGGTCGTGCCCGCGCTCGCGGTGGCCGCGGCCGTGGTGCCCGCGCTCGGCGAGGCCGCCGTGACGTCCGTAAGGGACAGGGCGAGCTCGTCCAGGAGGCGGTTGTTGGCGGTGTTGGCCGCCTTCTTGGCCTCCTCCGGCTTGAGGAAGCTCGCGAACTGCCAGCCGAAGCGCTCGGCGACCCAGCCCGCCAGCTGGCTGGCACCATAGGCCGCGAGCACCGCGCCACCGGTGGCGAGCGCGTAGCTGCGCAGGTCGTTGGCCGGATAGAAGGAGACCACGGGCGCCGGCACCTGGCCCGCGAGGCCCGCCGGACGCGGATTGCCCAGGAAGTTGTCGAAGAAGAGGTAGACACCGAGGGGAACCCCCAGGCTCCACGAGAGCTGCCAGATGGAGCGCGATCGCTGGCCGGCGTCGATCTTCTCCAGGAGCTCCACGTCGTCGGCCCGCTCGGCCAGGACGCGATCGCGCACCCGAATCGACTCCGTGCCCGTGCCCACGCGCACCTCGTAGCTCGTGCTCGAGGGCTGGGTGATCTCGAAGCGGCGATCGCGGTACTCGCGGATGCGGCCGGTCTTGTCGTCGGGGACGTCCGCCCGGGCCGTGGGAGCAGCTGCTAGGATGCTCAGTAGGACCGTGGCGACGAGGAGGCGTTTCGGCATAGGGGGCATTGTACCACCCGGCCTGGCAGGAGTTGTAGCGCACGACCGACGGCTGCTACACTGTTGCCGTGTCACGGAAAGCGCGCGCATGCCGCGCGCCCGCGGAAGGATGGACCCCATGGCAGAGCCCGCCGAGGACAACCGGCTAGGCGCCATCTTGGTGAGGACCGGAGCCGTCGCCCCGGAAGCCCTCACCGAGGCGCTCGCGCACCAGACGCCCGGCCACAAGCTCGGCGAGCTGCTCGTCGAGATGGGGCTCGCCACGCCGGAGGCCATTGACGCCGCCCTCAAGGAGCAGCTGCGCGACGCCCGGCTCGGCCAGATCCTCTTGCGCATCGAGGCCGTGACCATCGAGCAGTTGCAGGCCGCCCTCGCCAAGCAGACCGAATGCGGTCGCATGCTCGGCGAGCTCCTGGTCGAGGCCGGTGCCTGCGGGGTGGAGGCCGTCGAGTGGGCCCTCTCGCAGCAGAGCGCCGAGAAGCGCACCGGGGCGGTCTTCCTGCAGCGCGGCCTCCTGAGCCAGGCGGACCTGGACCAGTGCTTCCACGTGCTGCATGCCGAGCCCGACCGCCTCTTGACCGAGATCATGGTGGACCTCGGCTGCGTCACCGCCGAGCAGGTCCGCGAGACGCTGCGCCTCAAGCTCCAGGAGTCGCGCCTCGGCACGGTGCTGCTCGACATGGGAGCGCTCTCGCCCGAGCAGCTGCAGTTCGCGCTCGCCGAGCAGACCGTCTCGGGGGCCATGCTGGGGCAGGTCCTGATCCAGCTCGGCTTCGTGGACGTGACGACCCTCAGCGCCGCCCTTTCCAAACAATTGATGGAGGCCTGACCCTCGGGTATACAGTCCTAGCACCCTGAGAGGTCCCACCATGGCCAGCATCGGCGACATCTTCAACCAGGCCCAGGCCGCCTACGAACGTCAGGAGCTCGACCAGGCGCTCGCGATGTTCGGTCGGATCCAGCCCGAGCACGGCCACTACTATCCCCGCGCCCTGAGCTTCATGGGGCGCGTGCTGCTGCAAAAGGGCGACTCGGGGCAGGCCGAGCAGTACCTGCGGGCCTCGGCGCGCATGCTGCCCGACGCCGACGTCATGTACACCCTCGCCGAGCTGCTCATCGACGAGCGCCGGGCCTCGGAGGCCGAGCCCGTCCTCAGGCGCTGCCTGGAGGTCGACCCCAAGTTCACGGACGCCCACATCCGGCTGGGCATGATCCTGCGCGATCGTGGCCAGCGCCCCGAGGCCATCCGCTCCTTCGAGCTCGCCATCCTCAACGACCAGCGGGCGGTGGTCGCGCGCTACTTCCTCGCCCAGCTGTGCCTGGAGTCCGGCGACCAGAAACGGGCCCTCAGCCAGCTGCACTTCGTCTTGAAGCTGCAGCCCGACTACAAGCCGGCTCGCCTGTTGATGGCGGACGTCTTCCAGCGCCTCGGCGACCACCGCCAGGCGCTCGTGGAGTACTGCCAAGTCGCCAACCAGCTCAGCTCGGACTCGTCCCTGTTCCTGCGCATGGCGCGCTCGTTCCAGGCCATCGGCGATCGCCCCCAGGCCCTCAAGGCCTTCGAGCGGGCTTTCGGCCTGGACCGCATGCGGGCCGAGGCGGGCTACCAGGCGGCCCAGATGCGCGAGGAGATGGGCCACTACGAGCGGGCCCTCAACCACTACCGCCTGCTCGTGGAAACGTCCGAGTACCAGGCGATCGCCTCCGAGGCCATCGAGCGACTGGAGCGCATGTTCGCCCAGTACAACCTGAACGATCGTCCCCAGCAGCCCTCCGATCCGGGCGAGGCCCTCTTCGACGCACCGCCGGTCCAGGCCCGGAACGTCACCGAGCCCTTCGGTCCGGCCGGGCTGCAGGGCGGGAGCTTCAACACCAGCGACCTGGCCGCCCGCCGGCCGACGCGCACGGCCCCCATCCGGCTCGAGGCCCAGGTGCCCGCGGCCCCCGATCCGACGCCCCTCGAGGGCTTCCTCAAGGGCATGATGGACACCCTCAAGAAGCACGTGCCCAACGAGGCGTTCGACGCGGTCAAGCAGGGCCTCAACGACCTGGACACGGTGCGTCAGCGCATGGACCTCGACAACATCAAGCAAAAGGTCGACCTCGACGCCCTCAAACGCCGATTCGGACGAAAGGAGGCTCCGTGAACTGGAGCGATCTCGAAGCCTTGCTCATGGACGACCACCGGCAAGGTCAACGCTTGCGCCACGAGCTTCTCAACGATGTGCGCCTGGGGCAAATCCTCACCCGGACGGGCGTCTTGACCGACACCGACCTCGAAAGCGCCCTGGACATCCAGCGCGCCGCCGGCGGACTTCTGGGCGAGATCCTGGTACAATTGGGCTACTGCACGGCCGGTCAGATCAGCTGGGCGCTGGGTTGTCAATACGCGGAGACGCGGCTGGGCCAGATGCTCCTCAAGACCCGGACCATCGGCGTCGAGGAGCTGCAGGCGGCCTACGCCACCATGCGCTCCGAGGGCGACACGAGCCTGCCCGAGGTCTTGATCCGCGAGGGCGTGGTCTCGGCCGAGAAGCTTTCCGCTCTGATGGCCGTGCAGTACCAGGAGGCCAAGCTGGGACAGATCCTGCTGGTCTCCGGGTCGTTGACCGAGGAGCAGCTGGCCGAAGGCCTCACGCGCCAAAAGGAGACCGGCGAGCGCCTGGGCGAGGCCCTCAGAGCCCTCGGTTACTGCCAGGAGACGGACATCGACGAGGCCCTGCGTCAGCAGATGAACGCCTAGGCATCACTAGCATCAGGAGAGCGCTTGCACCGGATCGTCATTTCAGGCTACTACGGCTTCGGAAACCTCGGGGATGAGGCGATCCTCGCGACTCTCGTCCAGCAGCTCAAGGACCGCTACGAGCTGGTGGTGCTCTCGGCCAACCCGATCGAGACCACGGCCGAGTTCGGCGTGCGCGCCATCGGGCGCACCGACATGGGAGCCATCTGGCAGGCGCTGTCCGGGGCGAGCCTCTTCCTCTCGGGCGGCGGCGGCCTCATGCAGGATGTGACCGGCAGCCTCTCGGTGCCCTACTACGCGGGCCTCATGAAGCTCGCCCAGTGGCGCGGCGTGCCCACCATGGTCTTCGGCCAGGGCATCGGCCCCCTCAAGAACCTGTCGAGCCGCCTGGTGGTGCGCGCCGCCTTCGGGCGCGCCCAGGCCGTCACCGTCCGCGACCAGGCCTCCTACGACCTGGCCCGGTCCCTGGGCGTGGCTTCCGATCGCCTGGTGCTCGCGGCCGATCCGGTGCTCTGCCTCCAGCCCGCCTCCTCCGAGCGGGTAGACGAGATCGCCGCCTCCATCGGCCTCGAGCCCGATCGCCCCAAGATCGCCGTCGCCGTGCGGCCCTGGTACACCTGGTTCGAGCGCCAGTTCAAGGTCTTCAACACCGCGCTGACGCAGCTGTCCATGGAGAGTGGCGCCCAGCTGGTGCTCCTGCCGTTCCAGATGCCCGGCGACGAGCGGATCACCGAGGAGCTCTACGACTGCCTGCGCTATCGGCCGGAGGGCCACGTGGCTCCGGTCGCCATGCTGCGATCGCCGCTGACGGCCCCCGAGATGGAAGGCCTCATCGGGCGCATGGACCTGGTCATCGGCATGCGGCTGCACGCCCTCATCATGGCGGCCTCCTCCGGGGTGCCGTCGGTGGGGCTCGTCTACGATCCCAAGGTGGCGCACCTGTGCAGCCAGTGGGGCTTTCCGAGCGTGCCGTCCATCGAGGCCCTGGACGACGCCAAGACCTTCGAGCACATGCTGTCGCAGGCCTGGCAGGACCGTGAGGCGACCCGCCAGCGGCTGGTCGCGGCGGGCGCCGAGTGGCGCGCCAAGGCCCGCATGAACTTCGAGACCATCGATCGCCTGCTTGGCAACGACCGTCCAAGCAAGGCGGTTGAGGCCTCTGAGACGGGGGTATAAGGGTGAGAGCGCACGTCTTAGGGTTTCCGGTCGATCCCGTCGCGGTCGACGCGGCGGTGGAGCGGGTCGCCACGGCCATCCGGGAAAAGGCTCCCCTGCAGGTGGTCACCATCAACGCCGAGATGGCCATGCAGGGGCTGGCGGATCCGGAGCTGGGCGACATCCTGCGTCGGTCGGGGCTGGTATTGCCGGACGGCTCGGGAGTGGTCTGGGCGGTCCGTCGCCAGGGTCGGCCGGTCGCGAAGCTCGCGGGCGTGGACTTTCTGGGTCACGTGGCCCGCTGGTGCGCCGAGAACGGCAAGAGCCTCTACCTCTTCGGGGCGGCCGAAGGCGTGGCGGACGCGGCGGCGGCCAAGCTCCAGGAGCGGTATCCGGGGCTTGCGATCGCCGGCACTCGGTCGGGCTTCTTCACGCCCGACGAGGAGCCCGCCCTCTTGGACGGCATCCGCGCGGCGCAGCCGGACGTGTTGCTGGTGGCCCTCGGGGTGCCGCGGCAGGAGAAGTGGATCGCGCGCCACCAGCAGGCGCTCGGGATTCCGGTCGCCATGGGGGTCGGGGGCAGCTTCGATGTCCTGGCCGATCGCGTCAAGCGAGCGCCTGCAGGGTTCCAGCGCCTGCACCTCGAGTGGCTGTACCGGCTGATCCAGGAACCGTGGCGCTGGAAACGCATGGGCTCGACCCTTCCGCGCTTCGCGTGGCTGGTCATGTGGCAGAAGTAGAGGAGTTTTCCGGTGATCCGAATCCGTAACGCCTCCAAGATCTACTCCAACGGGGTCAAGGCCCTCGTCAACGTGAACCTCGACGTGGCCGTCGGGGAGTTTGTGTTCCTCGTGGGACCCTCGGGCGCCGGCAAGTCGACCCTCATGAAGCTCCTCTACCGCTCGGAGGCACCCACCTCGGGGCAAATCGTCATCGGCGGGGTGGATGTGGGCCGCCTGCCCAACCGACAGCTCTCGAGCCTGCGCCAGCGCATCGGCGTGGTGTTCCAGGACTACAAGCTCCTGCCGCAGCGCACGGTCTTCGAGAACGTGGCCTTCGCCCTCAAGGTGCTCGGCACCTCGCGCGCGGAGCTGCAGAAGCGGGTCCGCTCCAGCCTCGATCTGGTCGGCCTGCGGGACTACATGGACGCCATGCCGCACCAGCTCTCGGGCGGTCAGCAGCAGCGGGTCTGCCTCGCACGCGCCATCGTCAACACCCCGCCCCTCCTCTTGGCGGACGAGCCGACGGGCAACCTGGACCCCGAGACGTCCTGGGAGATCATGCGGCTCTTGACCAAGATCAACATGCACGGCACGACGGTGGTCGTCTCCACCCACAACAAGCTGGTCGTCGACAACATGCGGCGCCGCGTGGTGACCATCGACAACGGACGGCTGGTCCTCGATCAGGCGAAGGGAGTCTACTCGGTTGGAGTCAATTAAGCGCCGCTGGCGACAGTTCGAATTCATCTGCGAGGAGGCCCTCGCCTCCGTCACCCGCTCGATGTACATGAGCTGGGTGGTCATCGTGACCATGGCGGTTTCCCTGTCCATCCTGGGCGGGTTCTGGCTGCTCAGCGAGGACCTCAACAGCCTGGCGCGCTCGGTCGGCTCCAAGATCGAGATCATGGTCTTCCTCAAGGACGACGCCGAGCCCAGCGTGGCCACCGCCGCCATCCGCAGCATCGAGGGCGTGGACTCCGTCGAGCTCATCACGCGCGACGAGGCCTGGCGCCAGCTCCAGGCCGAGATGAAGTCCGAGTTCAAGTTCGAGAACCTACTCGACAACCCCCTGCCCAACACCCTGCGGGTGCGCATGAGCGACCCTGACCTGACGCCGGTGGTGGCCGAGCAGGTCTCGCGCCTGTCGACCACCGAGGACATCAAGTTCGGCCGCGAGCTGTTGGCCAAGATCCAGCAGATCGCGAGCTTCAGCCAGCTGTTGGGCCTCGTCGTCACGGGCCTGCTCTTCATGGCGACGCTCGCGGTCATCGGCAACACCATCCGGCTGGCTGTCCAGAACCGCCGGCGCGAGATCGAGATCATGCAGCTGGTGGGCGCGAGCGAGGGCTTCATCCACTGGCCCTTCTTGCTGGAGGGCATGTTCTTCGGCTTCGCGGGGGCCCTCATCACGGGCATCGTGCTCTTCATGTGGCGCGCCTTCGTCGTCACCCGGCTCCAGGAGCTCTTCCCGTTCATTCCGCTGGTCGCCAACCCGCTGGACACCCTCAAGATCCTCGGCTACCTGGCCGCCATCGGGATGGGGGTGGGGGCCGCAGGTAGCCTGATCTCGGTGACCCGGCACCTGAATCCCAAGTCGACCTAGGGCGCCCGCGGCTAACGATAAGACAGCACTTCCCCGCGAGGGGACACACGGAGGAGGGGACAAGATGGCCGATCAACCCCGCCACCCGCGTCGCCGTCAGTCGGACGCCGAGTCGCCGCGTCCGGTGACGCCTCCTCCTGCGCCTAAGCCGACCAACCCCAACGACCTGGAGGACCTCCAGCTCGCCCCGGGCGATCCCTTCATCAAGGCCGCCTACAACCGCGTCGGCAAGTCCACCGCCCAGCTCTCGGGCGCCCTGGGGGCGGCCGTAGGCGAGGTCGACGGCACCGATGCCCTCATGATCCAGAAGATGGCCCGGCGCTCGCGGGTGATGAGCTTCCAGGTGCAGGGCATCGTCTGGAAGGCGGGCTTCTGCAAGGAACTCAACCAGTCTCCGCCGGGCGGCGCCTTGCGCATGAACCAGCTGCCCATGGGCGACGTGCAGCACCAGGGCGTCCTCCTCAGGCGGGTGGACCCGTCGCTCGAGATGGTCTTCCGGGAGCTCATCCCGGGGGCGCTCATGGAGGCCGCTGACCGCATGTACGGCCTCACGCGGGTGGTCACCGAGGTCTTCATGTACTTCGTGCCGCGCGACGACGGAGCCATCACGGGCATCATCGCCCATTACGGCGACAGCCCCACCTCGCGCAGCCACTACATGTACCTCCAGACCTCGATCCGGCGGGCGGACCCCGGTGTGCTCGACCAGATGCTCCAGACCTTCCAGCAGGCCCTGCCCAAGGCCCAGGAAGAGGCCAAGGAGCACTCCCAGACGGACTTCTGGCACGAGCTGGAGCGGAGCCTCTACCAGGTCCGCGCCACCTACCGCGCCTCGGCCCTGCACGAGAACTCGGAGAAGGTCAAAACCCAGCTGACCACGGGCCTGAGCAAGACCGGAGCCGGGGTGGACAAGGCCATCGGGGCCATGGACAAGGCCGGCGAGCGGCTCGAGTGGCTCGTGAACCTGCCCGTGCGCGGCCTCATCAAGGCCATGCAAGGCCTCTCCAACGGCCTGGTCACGCTCATCCGCATGAGCGATCGCTTCCTCAAGAAGTAGCCCTCTCCCCCGCGCGCATACTTCTAGCAAGCAAGGGTATGAAGCGCGTGAGGCGTTCGCCCGGCGCATGAGGCCGCCGGCGCTCGTCCGATGGGAGTGAATCGCCATGCGCTTTCTGGTCATCGTCCTGGGCGATGCCTTGGTCCTCGGGGCCATCGGCTTTGCGGGGTGGGTCCTCTTCCGGCAGTGGAAGGCCAGCCGGCATGCGGCCATGTGCCCGAGCTGCCAGGACCTGGAGGCCCTCCGGGCCAACGACAACGTGTGCCCCGGGTGCGGGCAGCTGCATGTGAAGCCTTAGAAAGGATCGAACCGTGAGCCAGGATCTTCTCAAGTCGTTTCCCAAGCGCTCCATCCTGCTGTCGCTCGGCATGCTGGCGGGCTTGGTCATCTTCGCCAGCCTGGGCATGGCGGGCTGCGCCACCATCGAGCCGGGGGCGGTGGGCGTCAAGACCAACGTCTACACGGGCTCCATCGACTCGAAGCCGCTATCGGCGGGCTTCCACTTCGTGGGCTTCGGCTCGGCCGTCTACGAGTTCCCGACGGTGGTCGACAACATCAACCTGGACAACCTGACGGTGAACACCAAGGAAGGCCAGAGCATCTCGGTCGACCTGCGCGTGCAGTACAAGCCCAACTTCACGACGGACAACAGCAACGTCGTCCAGCTCTACCAGCGCTACAAGAAGCCCTTCGACGGCCCGAACGGCCTGGTCTCCACCCGCTGGGAGCCCGTCATCCAGCAGGCCGCGGGCTACGCCTTCAGCCAGTACGGCATCATCGACGTCTACCAGACGCGCGGCGCCCGGGTCGCGAGCCTCATGAAGCAGGTGCTGCAGAACGGCCTCAAGAACGAGATTATCGACATCGACGGCATCGGCGACGACTACGTCTCCATCGAGACGGTGGCCGTCTCGGACATCGGCCTGCCCGACGCCATCAAGAAGTCGGTGGAGCTCAAGGCCCAGATCGAGCAGGAGACGCTCGCCGCGCGGCAGAACCTCGAGAAGTCGCGCATGGAGGCCGAGCGCCAGCGCATCGAGGCCCAGGGCAAGGCGGATGCCGCCCTCATCGAGGCGCAGGGTCGCGCCAAGGCCCGTGCGGCCCTCGGCATCACGCCCGACCAGTACACCCGCCTCGAGATGACGAAGATGCAGACCGACGCGCTCAAGGAGGCCCCGAACCTCATGATCGTGCCGGAGAACGCCTTCCTCAACCTGGGCGAGCTCGCCCAGCAGGCGAAGCGGAACTAGCCCATGAACGCCTTCGCCGGACTGCGCATCCTGACCCACAAGCTGGTGGGCATGTTCTTCAAGACGGCCCTCAAGCCCTCGGACGTCATGGCCTTCACGCTCAAGGAGGTGGAGAAGGCCGTGCGCGACTCCCAGCTCCAGCTCGCGGAGCTCATGGTGGCGCGCAAGAAGGCGGCGGCGTCCCTCGAGCAGCTCAGGGGGCAGGCAAGCCCCGATCCCCAGCTCATGGCGCTCCTGGACAGCCAGCTCGTCCAGTACGACACGCAGATCAGCGAGCTGCGGCTCCTCATCGCGAAGATGGAGCAGGAGGCCGCCCTCATGAAGGTCCGGTCCACGGGCCTCACGGTGCGCGCGAACCTCATGGAGACCCAGGAGCGCCTCCAGCGCCTCGCGGGCCACCTGGGGGTCGGCACGGCCGGGGAGGTGCTCGACCGGATCGACGACGAGCTCAGCCACAAGGAGGCCATCAAGAAGGCCCTCGAGGAGATCAAGCGCCCACCTCCGAGGCCGGAGCTGCCGCCAGGCACCTAGAGACGTCGGGCGCCCACCACTTGGTGGGCGCCCGACGCGTTAGAGCCCGCTGACGGCCCTAGTTGCTGCGGATGACGAGGTTGTCGAACTGGACCCGGTTGCTGGCGCCACGCAGGGCAAAGTAGTGGGAGTAGGGCTTGACGATGTCGCTCCGGACCTCGGTCTTGAACTGGCCGTTCTTGTAGACGCGGATGGTGCCCCGGGTGGCGTCCACCTCGGCGCCCAGGTTGACGGGCACGCCGGCCGAGTGGCTCGCCGCCTCCTCGAACAAGGGACGCCAGCCACGCCACTTGAGGGGCTCGCCACCGTTGCACTCCCAGACCTCGAACTTGTCGTTCTTGAGGAGCACCTCCACGTAGTGCGTGGGGTCGATGTAGTAGACGGGCGTGCCCTGGTCCCCCACGGGGAAGAAGAACTCCTCGCGCGAAGTGATCGGCGTGACCTGCAGCATCACGGCGTATCGGTTGGGAAGCTCGCCGTTGTCCGTCCCGAAGGCGTCGCCCGCGTACCGCCGGAAGCTGAGGGCCGGCTGCGGCCGCAGATCGTTGTACTCCAGAGCACGGCCCGCCGGACGGGAGATGATGCTGCCCGAGGCGTTGCGGATCGGCATGGCGCCGACGATGCTCCAACCGCCCGAGAAGAGCCAGCTGTGCGTGTAGCCGTCGTCCTGCTTGGGGTCCTTCCAGTCCGCCAGGCTCGGGTTCGCCTCGTCGAAGTCCGCCGTGTAGGTGCCGGGGCCTCCGATGACGCTGGGCCAGTCGGATGGCACGCCGGGTGGTCCACTCGGCGTCGGGGTGGGCGAGGCGACGAACTTGGGCCGCTCGGAGGCGGCAGAATCCGGTTGCAGGCGGTTCTGGTTGGGAGAGGAAGGCGGGGTTTGTTGGCAGCCAAGCAGGGTCAAGGCCAGCATGACGGCACTGGCGGCGGCACGAGTTGGACGCACGACGAACCTCCTTACCGGAATCACACGCGGTGAAGTGATCCGACTGTAAGGGGGCGAACGTCCGGAAGGTTAGGGCCAGGGGGACAACGGTCGTCGGCGAAAGCCGTCAAGCGAGCCCATCGCGGACATAATGATGTCCCGAAAAGCTGAGGGTCAATCGTCCGTCTTCCTGCCACTGCAGGTAGCCGCGCTCGATGGCTGCTTGCCAGGTCTCCTCGACGAGCGGCAGCTCGGGCCACTGCTCCTCCCAGAGGGTCGTGAGCTGGGCAAGCGTGTAGGCGATGGTCGCCTCGTACTTCTCCTGGTAGTAGGCGAGCACGAGCAGGCGATCGACCAGGTCCTGGGGCCCCTTGAGCTCGATGAAGTCGTCCAGGGAGAGGTTCTTCTTGACCGCGAAGGACGCGGGCACCCGGCGGATCTCCTCGCGGACCTCGGGGGCGGTCTGGACGGCCGCAACGGGGGCGGCCCCGAAGGTCGCGCCCATCAGCTTCTCGAGGTGCTGCTCGACGAAGCCGGCCTCGCCCTCGATCTCGAGCTCGCGATCGCCCTGCTTGATCCGGATGCGGTTCACCGCACGGCCTCCTGCTTGTAGCTGGAGGCCTTGGCCAACAGCTCGCGGGCATGGTCGACGGCAGCCCCCGAGGTGTCGCCGGAGGCGAGGTGCGCAAGCTCCGCCACCTGGCCCTCGGTGTCCAGGACCTCGACCGAGAGGCGGGTGCGGCCGCCCTCGGCGCGCTTCTCGATGTGCCAGTGACGGTCGGCGATCGCGGCGATGGCGGGCATGTGCGTGATGAGCAGGATTTGGTAGCGGCGGCCCAGGGACGCGATCTTCTGGGCCACCACCTGGGCGGCGCGGCCCGAGATGCCCGTGTCGACCTCGTCGAAGATGAGCGTGCCCACGGCGTCCGCCCGCACGAGCACGGTCTTGAGGGCGAGCATGAGGCGCGCGAGCTCACCGCCCGAGGCGGTCTTGGCCAGGGGCCGCGGCGGCTCGCCCGGATTGGGGGCGAGCATGAACTCGGCGGTCTCGGCCCCTTCGGCTGCGACCTCGGCGTGGTCCCGGAAGCTGACGGCGAAGCGCGCGTCCTTCATGCCGAGATCCGCGAGCTCGCGGCCGATCTCGCCCTCCAGGCGACCTGCGGCCTCCTTGCGGGCGGCCGTGAGGCGCGTGGCCATGCCGGAGAGGTCCTTGGCGAGCTGGGCACGCTCGACCTCGAGGCTCGCGAGGCGATCGCCCGCGGTGTCCGCGAGTTTGAGGTCCTTGCGGATGCGGTCGCGATAGGCCCACAGCTCGGCCATGGTGGGGCCGTACTTGCGGAGCATGTCCCGAATGACGTCCAGGCGCGTCTCCACCTCGTGCAGGCGACCAGGGTCGGCTTCCAGGCGCTCCGCGCGGCGGCGGACCTCGCGGCTCGCGTCCTCGACCAGGGCCATGGCCTCGTCCAGGGAGGTAGCGATCGCCTCGAGCTCGGGATCCACGTCCGCGGCGTCGCGCAGCTCGGAGATGACGTCGCCCAGGCTGTCGATGAGACTCGGGACCTCGTCCGCCTCGCTGAGGCGCACGTGCACCCCTTCCAGCGTCCGCTTGAGGTCCTCGGCGTTGGCGAGGAGGGTCCGCTCCGCCTTGAGGTCCCCTTCCTCGGTCTCCGACTCGAGGCGGGCCTCATCGATCTCGGCGAGCTGGTATTGCCAGAAGTCGCGTTGCCGCTCGCGCTCGCTGGAGGCCTCCTGGAGGCTCCGGATCTCGGAGGCGAGGCTCGCGAGCTTGCCGTGGGCGCGCGCGACCTGGACGCGCAGACCTTCCACGTCCGGTCCGCCGAAGCGGTCCAGAAGGCCCAGGTGCTCGCGGGGGCGCGTGAGCAGGGTGTGCTCGTGCTGGCCGAGGATGTCGACCAGCGCATCGGCCAGGGTCCGGAGAACCGCCTGGTTGACAGGCACGCCCTCGACGCGGCAGCGGCTGCCCTTGGCGGTGATCTCGCGCGACAGCGTGAGCTCGCCCTCGATGGCGGGCTCGATGCCCTCCTGGGCAAGCCACTCGGTCACGGCGAGCGGCATGGGCTCCAGCTTGAAGGTGCCTTCGAGGCGGGCGCGCTCGGCGCCGGAGCGGATGGTGTCCGGTCCGGCCTTGCCGCCGAGAATGGCGCTCACGGCGTCGATGATGATGGACTTGCCGGCGCCCGTCTCGCCCGTCAACACGCAGAGTCCGGCGTGGAACGCGAGGTCGAGCGCCTCAATGAGGATGAAGTTCTCGATGCGCAGTCGTTGTAGCATCAGCTCTTTCTCTTCAGGGGGCCGATAATATTGTACCAAGCCGGACTCCGGCCAAACGAGACCGTCATCACGCCGCAACGATTTTTAACAAACGGTCTAAAAGCGCTCCATGCCGCTTGTTTCTCCATGTCGACATGTGACGCGCATCACTTTGGAGACCGTCTGGGGCTTGGAACGGGATCGGCACCCTGCTAGAATCATCGCAACGATAGGAACCGCTAGCACTTGCTGCCAGCATGATCCAGGAGGAACCAGCGCTCCGATGTCCTCAGTCAGCCACATCCTGCGCCAGACGCGCGAAGCCAAGGGGATCTCCCTCGAAGAAGTCGCGCAGCGCACCTATATCAAGCTTCCCTACCTGGTCGCCCTCGAAGAAGGGGATATCGAGAAGCTGCCCGCGCCGGTGTACATCCATGGCTACATCCGGCAGTACGCCAAGCTCCTGGGCCTGAACGGCAGCGAGCTGGTCCTGCAGTACCAGCAGGACGCGGGCCGCGGCAACCACCAGCCCGCCAAGCTGGCGCTCTCTCCGACGAGCCGCATCGCGAGCCTCATGGCTGAGCGCACCGCCGAGCTCGAGGCTCAGCGCGCTGCGGCTCCGAGCTTCCCGCCGCCGGACATGCGCGAGACGAGCCTGAAGCGGATGCCCGAGCCCGCCACCCTGGTCGAGGCTCCGCGCCAGCCCGAGCCCATGGTCCTGGAGGCCCCGCGTCAGCCCGAGCCCATCGTCATGGAGGTTCCGCGCCAACCCGAGTACGCCGAGCCGGCCCTCATCGAGCGCAAGGTGCCCCAGGCCGAGCCCGCGGTGCGCGAGACCGTCATGGCGGCGGAGCCCACGGTGCGGGAGCTCGCCGAACCGTCCGTCCGCGAGCCGAAGGCCGACATCTCCCTGCGCGAGCTCGCTCCCGAGCCTGCGGCGCCCGCAGCACCCCTGGCTCCCTGGGAGGTCCAGCAGGCCAAGCAGCAGGCGCAGCAGATCCTCAACTCGGCCCAGCGTGAGGCCCATGAGATGCGGGTCGCGGCCGAGCGCTACGCGGACCAGGTGCTCGCGCAGCTCGAGAGCGAGGTTAACCGCACGCTCCAGACCGTCCGGAACGGACGGGCGTACCTGCAGAGCAAGCGGCGCAAGGCGCAGGAATCCTAGAGCGAACGTCAGAAGGGTAAGCCAGTGAGCAGGTTGTAGCCTGCATGTTTGAACCATCCTCGAATGTCCTTAAGGGTGATGGATTGGAAGGCCTGGGTCAGTGCTTGATCCAGGCTTTCCTTCGTTCTGGCCTCGGCTTTGCGGAGTAAGGCCTTGATCTTGCTGAAGCAGAGCTCGATGGGATTGAAATCTGGCGAATAGGGTGGCAGGTAGCGTATTTCCGCACCGGCGCTTCGGATGGCTTGCGCTATCCCTTGGACCTTGTGGGAGCCCAAGTTGTCCATTATGACGATGTCCCCGGGCTTCAAGGTAGGCACGAGGACTTGGTTAACGTAGGCCAGGAACGCATCCCCAGTCATTGCCTCGTCGATCTGCATGGATGCCGTCATCCCATCCAGTCGCATTGCCGCCACCACCGAGACGTTGTCGCCGTAATTGACCGGAGCATAGCCAATCGCCCGCTGCCCTATTGGGGCCCGGGCGTAGCTGCGGGTCATCGCCTGATTGCATCCGAATTCGTCCAGGAATACCAGACGGCTGGCGCAGAAGCGCCTGATTAGCTCTTGGAAGAAGCGTCGTTCGGCCCGAACTCGCTGGGTTCGTTGCTCTGACGCGTAGACGCTCTTTTTTTTAGCGTGAAGCCCAGACGTTTGAGGGCTCGCTCGACGGTCGAGAGGCTCACGTTGACCCCGCGCTCCGTTTCCAGCCGCTGTTTGAACTCACGCGCGTACCAGTCCGGATGGGCCGTAACCCAGCGCTTGAGAGCGTCCATATCTTCAGCACTCAGGCGCTGAGGGGCACCACCCCCATGTGGGCGAGGCTCAACACTTCCCGTCTCTTTGTAGAGCTTTACAAGGTCCCGAATGAAACGAATGCTTACGCCGAAGCGCTCGGCAACCACTTCGTAAGAGTCCTGACTCTCCAAGTAGGCATTCAAGACACGGACACGCAAATCATGAGAAAGAGGCTGTGACATTGCCACAGCCTCTCATCTATCGCTGTCTAAGACAACCGGTGTTTGCTCTAGGACCCGAAAGTTGAACGGCCCGGATCGGTTGATCCGGGCCGTTTGCTTTGGTTGGACGTTCCTTCACCGGCTCCGGAGGATTGGAGGGGCCATGAGGGCAGTCGGGCTCGACTAGCGATCGCGCTTGAAGATCTGCCCCACCAGGCGCGAGAAGAAGCCACCCGTGACGCTCTTGGCCTCCTCGTGCTGCGCGAGCAGCGAGCCTGCCAGGATGTTGAGGCGACGCGACGCCACCGACTGCGGATGAGCCACGAAGAAGGGGCTCTGCTGCAGCACCGAGCGGCTCACATGCGGATCCTTCTCGATGCAACCGATGTACTGGACCTTGAGCGACAAGAAGCGCTCGACGATCATGGTCAGCTTGGCCGCGACCGAACGAGCCTCCGCCTCGGACTCGGCCATGTTGATCAACAGGTGCACGTTCGCTTCGGGGTTGTGGGCGTCGATCTCCTTGAGCATCCCGTAGGCGTCCGTGATGGCCGTCGGCTCGGGCGTGGTCACCACGAGGATCTCGCTGCCCGCGAGCACGAAGTTCATGACGTTGCGGGAGATGCCCGCCCCCGTGTCGACCAGGAGCAGCTCCGCTTGACTCTCGAGGGTCCCCAGCTGCTGGACGATCGAGTCGAGCATGGTGGGCTCGAGGTTGGCGAGCTCCGTGACGCCCGAGCCACCGGGCACGATGCCCAGGCTCTCGTTGACCCACATGATGACCTCGTCCAGGGTCTTGCGGCCCTTGAGGACGTCGGCGATCGAGTGCGGGGGGTGCACGCCCATCAGCACGTCCACGTTGGCCATGCCGAGGTCCGCGTCGAACAGCAGGGTCTTGCGGCCCCGCTTGGCGAACGCCAGGGCGAGGTTGACCGTGATGTTGGTCTTGCCGACCCCACCCTTGCCGCTGGTGACGACGATCGTCCGCCCCACGGGCCCTGCGGGCGGAGCGGGGAGCTCGACGGCCGGCTCGGTCTCGACGATCTTGGGAGCGCGCCGGACCAGCTCCCGCAGCTTTTCTGCCTGATCGCCCATCATACGCGCAGCTCGTCGATGAGCATCCGGGCGATCGCGGGCGCCTCGGCCACGCGAATATCGTCCGGAACGCTCTGACCGGTCGTGATGTAGGACAGCGGCTTGCCCAGGTTGCGGGCCACCGAGATCATGCCGCCGAACACCGTCGACTCGTCGATCTTGGTGAAGATGACCCGGTCGATACCCACCGGGGAGAAGGCCTCGGCGATCCGGTCGAGGTTGGCCCGGTTGGTGGTGGCCGAGAGGACCAGGTGGACCTCCTTGGGATGTGCCACTTCCATGTAGCCCTTGAGCTCATGGAGGTGCATGCGGTTGGAGGGCGAGCGGCCGGCCGTGTCGATGAGGATCACGTCCTTGTCCTGGAAGCGGGCGATCGCGTCGCGCAGGGCGCTCGGCGTCACCACCACCTCGACCGGGATGCCGATGATGTCCCCGTAGGTCCGCAGTTGCTCGACCGCCGCCACCCGGTAGGTGTCGATGGTGATGAGCGCGACCTTGAGCTGTTGCAACAGGCGGAAGTTGGCGGCGAGCTTGGCGATGGTCGTCGTCTTGCCCACGCCCGTGGGCCCCACCAGGGCCACGATCTTGGGGCCCGAGCGACCGTTGACCGACGGTTCGATGGAGCCGCCGCACTGCACCCACGAGGCGACGGTGGGCTCGAGCGCGCGCAGGGCCTCGGCCGTGAGCGCTCCGGTGCCGCGCGGCAGCTTCGCGACGAGCTCGCGCGCATGCTCCGGTGCCAGCTCCGCGGCCATGAGCTGCTCCTGAAGGGGCGACATGGCCGCCTGACCTTCCAGCCGGACCGGAGACTGCTCCATCATGGCGCCCAGCATGCGCTTGACCTCGCCCATGGTCTCCTTGATCTCGGCCACCTCGGAGGCGGCGACCTCTTGCGACGAGGTAGTCTGGACCGGAGTGGGCGGAGCCTGGACCGGGGTGGCCGGCATGGGCTGGACGCGACTCGTCAGCTCGGGCTCGCGGGCCCGCAGCGACGGGCCCATCTCGGGCGCGTCGGCGGCCGCGAGGACCTCGACCATCTCCTTGCCGAACAAGCCAAACAGCCCGCCCTTCTTGAAGGAGCGGGTGTGCAGAATCACGGCGTCGGGGCCGAGGTCCATCTTGATCTTGAGCCGGGCCTCCTGCATGGTGCCCGCGGTGTACTGACGAATCTTCAAGCTATTCGGCCCTGCCTTCAGGCCGCTGTTGGGGCCACGCCCTCGGCGCGGCCGCACATAACGCGGCTGAGCCTCTTTATACCACTACGGGGGCTGTACCATCAAGGCGACAGCGAGGCCCCGTACCAAATGGAAGGCACTCAGGAGGGGCTTTTCTTTTGGAGAGCCTGTTTCAGGAGCTTGGCGGCATCCGTCGCGGAGGCCGCCGCCGCCGCCGCCCGCTCGTTCTCCGCCTTGATTTCCGCGAAGATTTCCTGCCGGTAGACCTTCACGTCCCGAGGTGCCTTGAGGCCGAGCTTGACGGTGTCGCCCTTGATCTCCAGGACGACGACCTCGATGTCCTCCCCAATGATGATGCTTTGGTTCGGCTTACGGCTCAGGACGAGCATGCTACCTCACAGCTAGACGGTCACC
This sequence comes from Candidatus Sericytochromatia bacterium, assembly GCA_036676985.1. Taxonomy (GTDB): domain Bacteria; phylum Cyanobacteriota; class Sericytochromatia; order S15B-MN24; family UBA4093; genus DATNQJ01. The sequence goes on along the minus strand of JAKFBU010000050.1, from coordinate 24,439 downwards.
ACGTCCCGGGCCTCGGCGGCGTCCGGAATCAGGCGTTGGCGGGTACCGTACTGGCTGTCGTGCTGCACGATCTGGCGACCCACGAGCCGCTCGGCGCTGATGACGAGGGGCCCCAGGAGGTTCGCCGTCATCTCGGCGGCGTTCTTGGGCACCGTCACGAGCGCGAGCACCGTGGGCTCCTCGCCCTTGGCGAGGCCGAGCGCCTCCCGATCTTCCTGACCCAGGCGGACCTTGTAGTCGGGGAAGACCAGGGCCGGATCGATCACGTTGAAGGCGATCTCGGGCTCGTCCACCGATTGCAGCCAGCGCAGGGGCTCCACCTCGTCCTGATCGATGATCAGGAAGCGGTGCAGGTGCTCGAGGCCCATCAGGCCTTCCGGGAAGTTGAGGACCGCGTTCTCTTCGAACTCGAGCGGCCCGAACTGGCGCGTTTCGATCTTCATAAGGCTCAGACTCACAACAGCCATGGTCCCCTATTCTACCCCATAACCTGGTAGGCTGCGGCCTAGCCCAGGAAATCCATCAGCGTCGGCTGGATGATCTTGGCGCTGGCGGCCAAGGATGCCTGATATACCGACTGGGACAGCGTCAGCTCCGAGATGACCTTGGGCATGTCCACGTCCTCGTACTCGCTCAGGAGCGCCTTGACGCTCACCTCGGTCTCGCCGTAACGAGCGCCCAAGAGCTCCGTCCGGTTGAGCTTGCCACCCAGCTCCGCGCGCTTCAACGACATGTCGTCGAGCCGGTTCTGGAGATTGGTGATGAGGCCGCTCGTCGTGTCGACATCCCCGTTCTCGAGGGCGTAAGCCAGCTTGTCCAGCACCTCGAAGGCGCTGTTGCCGTCGCCGGTCGCCCCGAAGACGTCCGCGCCCGTGACGTTGTACTGGATGGAGACGTTGGGGCCGATGCCCGCCATCAGGGCGTCGGTGTTGTCGAGCTTGGCCGCGACGGGCACCGAGTCGGGCGACGGATAGCTCGGCACGCGCGCGGCAGGCGGCGCGGCGGGCGGCGCGAACTCCGGATACGGCTGCTGGAGGGTCTGCGAGCCGTTGAAGATGTAACGACCAGCGAGCTGGGTGTTGGCGATGCCGCGCATCTCCTCCTTGAGCTCGCGCACCTCCTTGGCGAGAGCGGCGTGCGCCTCGGCGGAGTTGGTGCCGTTCGCGCCCTGGACCGCGAGCTCGAGAGCCCGGTGAACGACGGACTGGGCCGTGCCGATGGTCTGGTCGGAGGTCGACAGCCAGGTGTTGACCTGGTCGATGTTGCGGATGAACTGCTCCTGGTCCGAAAGGGTGTTGCGCAGCAACATGGACTGGTTGACGGCGGTCGGATCGTCCGAGGGCTTGGTGATGGCCCGGCCGCTGGCCAGCTGGTTCTGCAGCTTCTCCATCTTCTCCAGGTGGAGACCCGCGTTGCGGTAGACGTTCTCGGCAATCATCCGGTTCGTGACGCGCATGTGTCAGTCCCTTCGTTAGCGGCCGGGGGCCACGCCGTTGATGAGGCGCTCGAGCATCTGGTCGAACACCGTGAGGATCTTGGCCGACGCGTTGTAGGCGTGCTGGTAGCGCACCATGTCCGTCATCTCCTGGTCGAAGTTGACGCCCGAGACCGACTCGCGCTGAGCCTGCAGGTGGTCGATCAGGTTGGACTGGTTCTTGGCGTTGCGCTCGGCCGCCTGACCGACGACGCCCAGGCTCGACAGGAAGCGGCGGTAGTAGTCGTTGAGGGTCTCGGTGGATCCGAACTCGGGCGACCGGACCAGGTCCGCGGTCTCGCCACGAGCGCTGGCGATCTTCTGGGCGATCGTGTTGTCGCCGGGCCCGGGCAGGGGCGAGCCGCCCCGGCCGGCCACGATCTTGTTGAGGCCGGGCGGCACGTCCGACTGGATCTGCGCGGAGACCATCAGGCCGCCCAGGCCGATGAAGGTCGGATCAGAGGCCGTTCCCGCGAGGTTGTTGGAGAAGAAGGCGTTGAGGGGATCCTGGTTGCCATCCAGGTCGGTACCGCTCGTGTGGTAACCGTTGACCTTCTGGGCGAGCTCGTTGGCGAGCACGTCGAGCTGGTACAGCAGGCCCTGCTTGGTCTCAGCCAGGGGGGGCAAGGCGGGGCGGGCCGCCGAGTGGTTGCGGCCGATGACCTCGTCCCGCACCCGGAAGAGCGCCCCGAGGCTGCCGCCCATCTCGCGGTAGTCGATGGGCTGCCCCCGGTAGACCACGTCCGAGAAGGAGCCCTCGCCGTTGGGCTGGGTCGTGAGGGTCGAGGCCCGGTCCGCGTCCACCAGGGCGCGGCCCTTGAGGTAGACGAGGATCTTGCCGTCTTCGGAGGTCTGGGACTGAATATTGACGATCTTCGAGAGCTTCTCGATGGCCAGGTCCCGCTGGTCCATGAGGTTGTTGGGCGTGACGCCGTCGATCTTCGACTGGAGGATGAGCTGGTTGAGCGAGCTAATCTGCTCGGAGTAGGCGTTGATGTCGCTCGCCGCGCGCTGGATCTGCGAGTCCAGCTCAGACCGCATGCGCGTCAGGCCCCGGTTCAGGCCGTTCATCGTGTTGGCGAGGGACATGCCCTGGGCGCGCACCTCGCTGCGGGCCGCGCTCGACTCCGGGTTGACGGCGAGCTGGTCCCAGGAGTTGAAGAACTTGGTCATGACCGACGCCAGGCCGAACTCGCTCGGCTCCTGGAACATGCGCTCGACCTGCGCGATCTGCTGGTAGAGGGTCTCGTTGTTGCCGTGGACCGCGTTCTCTTGGTGGATCTTGAGGTCCAGGAAGCCGTCGCGCATGCGGACGATGTCCTTGACGGCCACACCGCCGCCCAGCTGCGCCAGGCTAACGGGGGTGTTGAAGGAGACCATTTCGACCGACGGCACGGGCTGCTGCTCGGTCCGCTGACGGGAATAGCCCTCGGTGTTCGCGTTGGCCAGGTTGTTGCCAATCGTGTTGAGGGCAGCCTGCGCCGCGGCCATGCCGCGGGCGGCCGACCCCAAACCGAACAGCGAATAATCCATTACGCCCTCCGATCGAGCAAGAGACTTGGCGAGTTGACGTCCGGCTCGGCCATGCCGCCGCCGTAGACGTTGGGCTGCGCGCTCGCGACGGCCGTGCCCACCAGCTGCATCGTGAAGTCGATGTACTCGAGGCTCGCTCGCAACAGGACCTGGCAGGTGTCGTTGCCGGCCCGCAAGGCCACGGCGAGCTCCTTGAGGCGCTCCCCGAGGGGCTGGAGCTTGTCCTGCCAGACCGGAGGGAGCTTGGGCAAGATGGCCGAGAGCGTGGGCTCCGAGACGCCCAGCATGGGCGAGAGCTGCTGGACCGCCGCGGCGCGATCGCGCTCCAGCTCGGCGAGGCGCTTGAGCTCCTCTTCCTCCTGGCGGGTCATGAACTCGAGCTGATCGACGCGATTCTTGCGAATCAGAGCCGTCTTGAACGGCAGGCGATTGACCAGCACGGTATAAGCGGCCGCCTCGTCGCGCATCGTGCGCTCGAGGGCCGTCAACAGCTCGTCCATTGGGAGCCTCTTCTCTGGCTACAGCTCGTCAGCGAGGGCTCGGGCCCAGACGGAGTCGGCGATGTCGGTGCCGGAGACCTGGTAGGTGCCGGCCTCGATCTGCGCCTTGAGGGCGGCGACCTTGTCGGCCCGAACGTCCGAGGTCTTGGAGATCAGGGCGAGGGCCTTGGAGATCTCCTGGCTGGCGGTCGAGAGCGCCGCGTCGTCGGCGGGCTGCACCGCTCCGGCCTGCTCGGCCTTGCCGGTCTTGGCAGGGCCCTTCACGCCGTAGGACTTGAGGATTTGTTGGACTTGTTCCGAAGAGATCTTCATGGTCTAACCCCTTATCGATCCGTCGATGGTGGCTTCTATAGAGTCTATCGGATCGCTCCGGACCAACTTGAGGAAAAAAGATCTCCGCCGGCTACCGGCGATCGATCCGCAGCTCGTGGCTGAAACTCCGGCGGTGGGAGGCATCCCCCGGATCGGCGGAGGGTTGCGGCGGCGTCAGGCTGTCGCGGGCGGGCGAGCCCAGGGCGCTGCGCATGGCGGCCACGCACTTGTCGCAGTAAGCGCCCCGATGGGTGGGACCGCCGCACTTCTCACAGGGGTAGCCGGCATCGCCGGAGATCAGGCGACCGGTGCGGTAGAACTCCATGATCCGGCTCGCCTCGACGCCCGTTTCCGCGGAAACCTCGGAGATGCTCGCGTTGGGCGTCTTGCGCAGGAACTGGTAACAGAGCTCGAACTCTTCTTCCTCACGCTGACGGCAGGCATCGCAGACGGCGACGCCCGCGAGCTTGTTGAAGACGCGCTTGCAGCGGGGACAGTTGGACAGCGGCATGGAGCCCTCCCTCCGGAATGGCACGAGTGCTCATGCCATGTTCCCCGCAGGGACTGGTCCCTAACTATCCGACGGCTTGTCGGGTGAAGGAGCGGGCTTGCCTGGCTTGATGTCGAGGAGCTGGCGGGCGATCGCGTCCGCGAAGCCGAGGCCCGAGCCGTGGGCCATGACCTTGGCGAGCTCGTCGTCCATCATGTCGCGGTAGGTCCCCATGGCCGCCCCGCTCTCGAGCCCCGAGGACTGGACCGTGCTGCGCATGGTCTTGAGCAGCTGATGGATCATGACCGCCTCGAACTCGCGCGCGGCGGCCATGACCTTCTGCTGGTCGGGGTTGAGGTGCTTGTCCTGCGGCGCGACGCGCAGCTGAACGCGGGGATCGAACATGGCCTACTACCGCTTGAGGTTGTTGGCCTGGCTGAGCATGTCGTCCGAGGTCGAGATGGCCTTCGAGTTGGCCTCGTAGGCGCGCTGAGCGATGATCAGGTTGACCATCTCCTCGACGATGCGGACATTGGAGCCTTCGAGCGAGCCGCCGAGCAGACGGGTGTTGGTGCCCGACTCACCCGGGGTGAAGGTCTGAGGGTCACCCGACGCGTCGGTCGGCTTGAAGAGGTTGTGCCCCTGCGACGTGAGACCTGCCGGGTTGACGAAGCGCACCATCTGGAGCTGACCGAGCTGCTGCACCTGGTCGTCGATCGACGCCGTGATGATGCCCTCGGGAGTGACGGTGACGTTGCGGGCATTGCCGGGCACCGAGATGTTGGGCTGCAGGATGTAGCCCTCGGTGGTGACGAGTTGGCCGTTGGCGTCGACCTTGAAGCTGCCGTCGCGGGTGTAGGCGATGCTACCGTCCCCCAGCTGCACCTGGAAGAAGCCCTCGCCCTCGATGCCGATGTCGAAGGGGTTCTCGGTCTGGATGAAGTCGCCCTGCGCGTAGGAACGGGCCACGGCGACCGAGCGGACACCCATGCCGACCTGGCTGCCCACCGGGGTGCGCGAGCCGGTATTGACCGGAGCGCCGGCCTCGGCGGCCGTGCGGTAGATCAGGTCCTGGAACTCGGCGCGCGACTTCTTGAAGCCCGGCGTGTTCACGTTCGCGAGGTTGTTGGAAGTCACGTCGATGTTGACCTGCTGGGCCTTCATGCCCGTGGCGGCCGACCAGAGAGATCCAAGCATGCGACTGATCCTTTCTCGCGGGGGTGACGTCTAGATCTATACTCGGCCGATTTCGCCCACGGCTTTACCCAAAGTTTCATCTTGGGCCGAAATCATTTTTTGACTCGCCTCGTAGCTGCGCTGGACGGCGATCATCTCGACCATCGCGCGGATCGGGTTGACGTTGGATCCTTCCAGATAGCCCTGCTTGACCATGGCCTCGTTGGCCGGCCGAGTCGTGGCCGCCCCCTTGAGGCTCCAGGCTACGTCGCCGCGCTTCTCGAGCGCCTCGGTGGGGATCTCCACCGTCTCGACGCGGAGCTTCCCGATGGTGCGGGCGCCCTGGCGAACCACGCCCTCGTTGGAGACGTGGATGGCGTCGGAGCCCACCAGGCGGATGGGACCCTGGTCGCCCAGGAGCGGCCGGCCGTTCGGATCGACGATGACTCCCTGGGCGTTACGGGTGAAGGACCCGCCGCGCATCAGGAGCTCCTCGCCGTTGGAACCCTGGACCACGAAGTATCCGTCGCCTTCGAGGGCCAGATCCAGGGGCTCGTCGGTCTGGCGCAGCGTGCCCTGCTGGAACTGGGTGTTGATCGCGTCCAGGTAGACGCCCGTCGAGAGCTCGCCCATCTTCTGGACGTTCGGCACGCCGCCGCGGGCGCCGCCCTCGCCGGCGACCCGGTAGATGGTCTTGTCGGCGCGGGTCTTGAAGACCGCCATGTCCGCCTTGAAGCCGTCCGTGTTGGCGTTGGCCAGGTTGTTGGCCACCACGTCCTGCTTGGCGAGCTCGGCCGCCATGCCGGCGGCTGCCGTGTAGATGCCTCGGATCACCGGTGCCCCTCCTGATTCTGACGGTACAGCTCCAGCACGCGCTGGACGTAGTGACGGGTCTCCGCATAGGGGGGAATGCCCCCGTGCTTCTCGACGGCCCCCGGGCCGGCGTTGTAGGCGGCGAGGGCCTCGGGCACGTTGCCGAAGCGGTCGAGCATCTCGCGCAGGTACTGGGTGCCGCCCGCGACGTTCTGGGCCGGATCGAAGGGGTCCTGGACCCCCAGGGCCTTGGCCGTACCGGGCATCAGCTGCATGAGGCCCATGGCCCCCGCATGCGAGACGGCGTTGGGGTTGCCGCCCGACTCGGCCTCGATGACGGCCTCGACGAGCGCCGGGTCCACCAGACCAGGCTTGGCGGCGGCCTGCGCCGCGTCCATGGCCGCGCCGAAGCTCTGGACCGGGGCCGGGGCCTGGGTCATGGGAGCAAGCGAGCCCTGGATCTGAGCGATGCGGGCCAGCACGTCCGAAAGTCCGTTGGGGATCATGGCGCCTCCGCGCAGGGTGCTACTTGCCGCTGACGAGCTGCTGGATCAGGCGCCGACGCTCTTCGGCACTGACCGGACGCTGAGGGCCGGAGGTCTCGCTGGGCTTGAAGGCCGAGCTCACCGCGCCCTGCAGCTCGCGCCGCAGGCGATCGCTCTCGGCGTGAGCCGCCTCGAGCTGGTTGCGCAGGGCGACCTTCTCCTGCTCCAGGGCGGCCATCCGCTCCTGGATCTTGATATCGGTCGTGGCGACCACAACTTGAGTGTTGTGGCGCGACTGGTCGAGCTCGTTGCGCAGGGCGTCCATGGCGGCCGTGTGCTCCTTGATGCGCGTTTCGAGCTCGGCCTTCTCGGCGCGCAGCTGATCGCGCTCGCGCACGATGAGCTGGTGCGCGACCGGGCTCACCGCCTTGGAGCGGAAGCCCATGAGCTCCTCTTCGCGCTCGGTGGCCTTGGAACGCTCGATGTTGAGCGCCTGGCGTACCTCCGCGAGCTCGTCGGCATGGCGCTGACGTGCGGCCTCGAGCTCGGAGCGCAGGCTCGAAAGCTCGCTCTGGGCGGCCTCGAGCTTGAGCGTGGCCTCGCCGAGCTCGTCCATCAGGCGGCTCGAGTCGGTGCGGACCTCGTGCAGCTCGATGCGCCAGGCGTCGCAGGCGGACTGCGACTTGGCGAGCTCCTCGCGCACGGTGTCCCCGGCAGCCTGGGCCTTGGAAAGCTCCGCGCGCAGGCTGTCGGCAGCCTGCTGGACGATGGCGTACTCGGAGCGGAGCCGGACGAGCTCCTCGGGATCGACCGCCGGAGCGTTCGGCTCGCGCTCCGCCTGCTCCCGGTAGCGCTTGGACTCGTCCTCTAGGCGCTCGGTGAGCTCCTTGAGGTCCGCGATCGTGGTCTTGAGGCGCTTGTTCTCATCGCGCAGGGCGTTGTACTTGCCCTCGATGGACTTCAGGACGGCCTTGAGCTGATCGGGCGTGATCAGTCCCAGGGGGTCCTGGGACTGTCCGAGCAGCTTCTGGATCTGAGCCTGAAAGGCGCCGAGCATCAGGAACTAGACCTCCGCCTCGACGAGGGGGTCGATCTCGACGGGCTTCTCGGCCTTGGACTTGGCGACCTTGGCCTGGGCGGAGGCGATCACCTCCGACTGGCGGAACGGGGTGGCCACGCCGTACTCGTAGGTGCCGCGCACGTTGTAGTAGCGGAAGTCCTGGGCGAGCTGGAGGTCGCGGAAGTAGGGGTACTGGACGAGGTGCGGGTAGAGCAGGCGGCCGAATCCGCCCACCAGGAGCATGCGATCGACCGACAGGTCGCGCCAGCTCTGCTTGACGGTGAGGGCGATCTGCTGGGCCATGCGCTCGACCAGCTCGGCCGTGACGTCGTCGCGGATGGGGATGGTCGTGCCGTTGTCCACGTAGTCGCCGGTGGTGAGCGACTCCATGATGGCCAGGGGGTCGAAGCGGGTCACGCCCTGCTCCTCGAGGTAGACGGTGATGGCCTCCGTGAGGCGGTGGCCGGCGGCCGCCGTCGTCTGGCCGGAATAGGCGGAGAGCTCGTTGGGCAGGCGGACGACCACCCAGTCGGTGGAGAGGTGACCGGGGTCGATGACGCCCACGTTCTCGGTCGGGGCGTACTCGAGGTCGCCCGACATGAGGCCCGCGTAGACCGCGCCCACCGGCTGGGGAATGTAGTCGATCTGGACCAGGTCGAGGCTCATGGGCTCGCCGCAGAACTCGAAGGTGTGCAGCTTGGTCCACTCGGCGAGGCGCGCCTCCACGTAGGCGACGCGGCGGGTCAGCGCGATGGGCAGGCCCAGGCAGAGCTTGAGCTTGGGGATGCCGGCGACGCCGCTGCGGCGCACGTAGAGGCCGAGCACGCCCAAGAGGAGGGCCAGGTTCAGCTCCTCGGCGAACAGGTCCACGTCGTTGACCGGGAACAGGAAGGGCTGCTCGAGGGCATGCTTGCCCACCGAGTACTCATGGCGGCCGATCTTGACCGAGAGGTGGCTCTCGAGGGCCTCGTCATTGAGCTTGGCCGAGCCGCGACGAATGGTCGCCACCGGGCCGCCGATCAGGGTCGGGATGACGTAGAGGTGCTCGCCGTCGTACAGGCGAGTCTCCGAGCGGCCGAGATCGATGCCGAGGTTGATCGGGTCCATGAGGTCTCCTTCGGGGACAGAAACGGGGGCGACAGGGTGGGCGGCCGGGAGCGGCGACCACGCGTCCGCTAGAGATTCCAGTATAGGCGATATTCTAGCACAGATGTGCCGGACGTTGGCCCAGGTCCGGCCATTGAGGGGCAACGAGCCCGTTATGTCATCGGGCCGGCTGCTTTACAATGGGGACGTCGCATCAAAGGAGGCCGCCATGCGCATCGCCCTCGCCGCCGTCGCCCTCGCCGCCGTCACGCTCGCCGCCTGCAAACCCGGCACGCCGCCTTCCCAGGCCGTCCCCGCCCCCGAGTTCGGGCTCAGCACGGTCCTCGCGGACCTCCCGGACCCGCGCGGGATCGCCGTGGCACCGGACGGCATCTACCTTGCCACCCGGGACGGGGTGGCCCTCTCGGGCCCCGAGGGCGGCGTCCGCACGCTCGCACCCGGCGCCTCGCTCCTGAAGCAGCCGACGGGTCTGGTCCTGGCGACGGGCTCGCTGTTCATCGCCGACTCGGGGGCCAACCGGGTCTGGCGCATGGTCGAGGACGCGGCACCCGAGGCGTTCGCCGGGACGGGCACGACCCTCTTCCCCATCGGTGACGGCGGGCTTGCCGTCAGCGCGCAGCTGGACGGCCCCATGGACGTGGGCGTGGACGGACAGGGCGACCTCTTCATCGCCGACACCCGGCACCACCGGATCCGCAAGGTGGACCGCGACGGCCGCATCGTGACGCTCGCGGGCGACGGCGAGGCCCGCTTCGCCGACACGAGCCTCGCGTCCCCGCAGGCCCTCACGGTCGCCCAGGACGGCACCGTCTTCGTGGCGGACACCGGCAACCACGCCGTGCGCCGCATCACCCCGGCGGGTCAGATCACGACGCTCGCGGGCAACGGCAAGGAAGGCTTCGCCGGCGACGGCGGGCCGGCCGCCGAGAGCCAGCTGGCCTCGCCGTCGGGCATCGTCCTGCTTCCCTCCGGCGACCTCCTGGTCTCGGACACGGGCAACCGGCGCGTCCGCTGGATCCGCCCCGACGGAGCCATCCAGACCGTCGCCGGCAACGGGGAGGCGGGCACGACCGACGAGGCCACGGACGCCACCAAGGGCGCGCTGCAGGCCCCGGGCCCCCTGGCGCTCGCACCCGACCAGACGCCCTTTATCGTGGATACGGCCGCGGGGCGGGTCTACCAGTTGCGGCCGCGGGCGGCGACACCGTCGGCGACTCCTTAGCCCCAAGGCAAACGCCCCGCTCGGATGACCGAGCGGGGCGTCTTGCTGGCGGACTTACTTGCCCTGGGCGACCTTCTCCTTGATGATGGCGATCGCCTTGTTGAGCTGGACGTCCTTGCCGTCCTTGATGAGCTCGTCGAGGGTGGGCAGCTCCTCCGGCGTCTCCGCCGAGGCCGTGGCGATCTTGGGGAACTCGATCGACACGTCGGGCACCACGCCCTTCTTGTTGATGTCGTGGCCGCCGGCCGTCAGGTACTTGTTGGTCGTGATGGCCACGCCCGAGCCGCCCTCGAGGGCATGCACCGTCTGGACGAGGCCCTTGCCGAAGGTCTTCGTCCCGACCACGACCGCGCGCTTGGTGTCCTGCAAAGCGCCCGAGAGGATCTCGGAGGCCGAGGCCGAGCCGCCGTCGACGAGCACCACCACCGGCTTGTTCTTCGGGAAGGCGAGGCGACCGGTGGAGTTGAGCTTCTCGCGGTTGCCGTCGCGGTCCACGATCTGGACGATGGGGCCGTTGTCGATGAACATCGAGCCGATGTTGACGGCGTTGGGCAACAGACCGCCCGGGTTGCCGCGCAGGTCGAGCACCAGACCGCTCTTGCCCTTGTACTTCTCGAGGGCCTGGCGCATGTCCTGGTCCGCGTTCTCGTTCATGAAGGTCGAGAGACGGATGTAGCCGATGTTGCCATCCAGCTCCTTGGTCTTGACGGCCTTGGTCAGGATGGAGTCGCGGATGATCGTGACTTCGAAGGGCTTCTGGTGGGCGCGCAGGATCTTGAGGTTGACCTTGGTGCCCTTGGGCCCGCGGATGTGGCTGACGGCTTCCTCGATGGCCATGTTCTTGGTGGACTTGCCGTCGATCTCGATGATCTGGTCGTTGCTCTTGAGGCCCGCACGAGCCGCCGGAGTCTCCTCCAGGGGCGCGATGACCGAGAGCTGCTTGTCCTTGTTCATGCCGATCTGGATGCCGATGCCGAAGAAGCTGCCCTGACGCTCGTCCTGCATCGACCGGAAGACCTTGGGCTCCATGAAGCGCGTGTAGGGATCGTCCAGGCTCTCGAGCATGCCGCGGATGGCGCCGTATTCGAGCTTGGAGTCATCGAGCTTGCTCTCGAGATACTCGTTGCGGACCAGGTCATAGACCTGCAGGAAGGTCGAGAACGAACGGGTCTCGGCCGCCACCTGCAGCGGATGGGCCACCATGCCGATGCCGAAGGACGCCGCCATCAGGCCGCCGACCACCAGGTAGTTTCCGAACTTCCGAATCATAAGCCATCCTTTTCAAGGCAGGGATCCGCCATGGGCGGACACGGATCCTCTATACCCCTGGTACCCCTAACAAAACCAGTCGAGCAACGCCATGGGGACCCGGGAGTCTCGTCCGCTCGAGCCTAGCGCAGGAAGCGCAGCGGGTTCACCGGGGTGCCGTTCTGGCGCACCTCGAAGTGCAGGTGCGGACCGGTGGAGAGCCCCGTGGATCCGACGTAGGCGATGAGCTGACCGCGGTTGACGACCGTCCCCTTGTCGACGACCAGGCGGCTGGCGTGGGCGTAGAGGGACGTGATGTCCCCGCCGTGGTCGATGATGACCACCTTTCCGAACGAGCCGAACCACCCGCTGAATATTACCATACCTCGATCTGCGGCGTAGATGGGACTGCCCTGGCGAGCCCGGAAATCCAGCCCGCGGTGGGGCCGACGCACCTTCAGGATCGGGTGGTAACGCAGCCCGAAGGTGTCTCCGATCGCCGCGTTGACGGGATACTGGAAGCGGCCGGTACCCATGCGGGGCATCCGTCGGCGCGCGGCCATCAGGCGCCGGATCATGGCCTCGATCTGGACGCTGTCGCGCTCCAGCTGGGCCATGGCAGCCTCCGCGGAGGCGCGCTCGCTGCGCAGGCGCGAGATCAGGGCCGAGGTGTCCTGGGTGTCGTCCTGGATCTGGTCCTTCTGCTGCTTGATGTTCTCGGTGATGGTCGAGATGGTCTGGAGGGCCACGCCGTAGCGCCGCTTCTGGTGAGTGATCTCGGTCATGCGGCGATCGAGCCGGTTCAGGAGCTCGGCGTCGGACTGGGAGATGTACTTGAAGAATTGGTAGCGGGTCATGAAGTCGACCAGGTCCGGCGCGGTCAGGAGCGCCTCCCAGTAGTCGGCCTGCCGGTGCTTGTAGATGGCGCGCAGGCGCGTGCTCGCGAGCTGCTGCTCGCGCGTGAAGCGCTGCTGGGCATCCGAGAGGGCGAGCTTGGTGATCTCGAGCTGGCGCTCGGCGCGCTTGAGGCGGAACTCCGAGTCCTCGAGCTGGATGCTCGTCCGCTCGAGGCGCTGCTGCAGCACCGTCAGCTCGTCGACGGCCTTGCTCTCCTTCTTCTTGAGGATCGTCACCTTGCGGCGCGTCGCCTCGAGCTTCTCCTGGATCCGCTCGAGCCGCTGGCGGTGCTGCTGGAGCGGATCCTGGGTACGCGCCGCCCCCGCCGGCCAGGGGGCGAGCAGGGAGAGCACGAGCATTGCGGCCAAGAGGCGGCCTACCGTTTTTCGCAAGTCGGTCACTAGCTCCGTCGCGCGTCGGGGAGGGCATCCGGCTGCGGGTGGAGCCGCCGGTAGAGGTCGGCGGCCACCTTGACCGGCAAGGAGCCGCGCTCGGCGAGCTCCTCGACGGACATGGCCCGCATGGTATCGACCGAACCCAGGGTCTTGAGGAGATGGAGCTTGCGCTTCTCCCCGATCCCGGGCACGTCGTCCAGTGCCGAGCGCGTCATGCGCTTGGCTCGCAGCTTACCATGGAAGGTGTTGGCGAATCGGTGCGCTTCGTCGCGCACCCGTTGGATCAGGTGCAGGGCTGCCGAGCGCTTGGAGAGGCGGATGGGGTCCCGGCGGCCGGGCAGGTAGATCTCCTCGAACTGCTTGGCGAGTCCGAAGATGGGGACCTCCACGCCCAGGTCCTCGAGGCTCTCGAGGGCGGCGCCGAGCTGCCCCTTGCCGCCGTCGATGAGGACCAGATCCGGCATGGGCCAGCTCGCCTCGTCGCGATCGCCGCCCGCCAGGTGCTTGAAGCGCCGGCGGACGACCTCGCGCATGGAGGCGAAGTCGTCGACGCCCTCGACGGTCTTGATCTTGAAGCGGCGGTACTCGGCCTTGGCCGGAGCCCCGTCGACGAAGACGACCATGGAGGCGACGGTGTCGGATCCCTGAACGTGCGCGATATCGTACCCCTCAATCCGGTGCGGGATCTCGTCCAGGCCGAGGGCCGCGGCGAGCTCGCTGAGCGCCTTGTGCGGGCCCCGCTCCAGGGCGGCCCAGCGCTTGAGACGCTCTTGCTCGAGCGCCTGCTGCGCATTATAGGCCACCATTTCCAGAAGCTTCAACTTGTCGCCGCGCTTGGGCACCGTGAGGGCCACCTTGGACCCGCGCCGCGCCGAAAGCCAGCTCGCGACGAGCTCCAGGTCCGGCACCTCCTCGGGCAGGAGGATCTCTTTGGGCAGGCGCTGAGCGCCGGAGTAGTACTGGGTGAGGAAGGCCGAAAGGACCTCGGCGGCCGTGAAGCCGTCGCGCTCGAGCATGAAGGCCTTGCGGCCGAGCACCTTGCCCTCGCGCACCTCGAAGAGCTGGATGGCCGCCGAGACCTCGTCGAGGGCCATGGCCACCACGTCCTGGTCCGTCTCCTTTTCGGCGACGACCTTCTGGTCCTCGAGGATCCGGGTGATGGCATGGATGGCGTCGCGCGCCTTGGCGGCCCGCTCGAAGTCCAGGGCCTCGCTCGCCTCGCCCATCTGGGCCTTGAGGTCGCGAAGCAGGTCCTTGTGGCGACCTTCCAGGAAGGCGATGACCTTGTCCACCACCGCCCGGTACTCCTCGCGCGAGACGAGCCCCTGGCAGGGCCCCAGGCAGCGGCCGATGGAGTAGTTGAGGCAGGGCCGATCCCGGAACTGCGGCTTGGGACGCTGGCGCAGCGGGAAGAGCTGCTTGATGAGGCGCATGGTGGCATACATGGCCCCGGTGTCCGGGTAGGGCCCGAAGTAGCGAGCGCCGTCCGGAAAGCGCTTGCGCGTGATGATGAGGCGCGGAAAGGCCTCGTTGGTCGTGAGCTTGAGCCAGGGATAGGTCTTGTCGTCCTTGAGGAGGATGTTGAAGTAGGGCCTGTGCTGCTTGATGAGCGTGTCCTCGAGCACGAGGGCCTCGACCTCGGTGTCGGTCGAGATGGTCTCCAGGTGATCCACCTGCCGGACCAGCATGCGGACCTTGGGAGAGTGGCCCTTGTCCTCGCGGAAGTAGGAGCGGACCCGATTCCTGAGGTTGACGGCCTTGCCGACGTACAGGATCGTGCCCGCCGCGTCCCGCATCAGGTAGACGCCGGGGTTGGTCGGCAGGCTCGCGAGTTGGGCCTGGAGCTGGTCGGAAAGCTGCACGCGACGATATCCTCTCGGCCCATTATAACCCGCACCGGCACTGGATCGCATCCTCAGGCCGCTTGAGCCCCAGGGAGCCGCGAACCACGCCTCGTTCCGTTACAAGATCGATCCACCGGGAAGATCATGCCTATAATGGCATCGAAGGAAGCTTTTGCATGGCGTTGAACTGGTCGATCAACCTGAATCCGTCGCGCCTCTCGGCCACCATGGCGCTGGACGAGCTGTACCCGCACGGCGATCGCGCCCTGGAGCACCTCCAGGAGCTGGGCGTGCGCTACGTCCGGGTCGACCTGCGCTGGCGCGAGATCGAGCCCATGCCGGGTCAGGTCGACCCGGAGGTCATCGCCTGGTATCGACACTTCCTGGGCCGGCTGGTGGCCTCGGGCATCCAAGTCTACGGCATCCTCTACAACCCGCCCGAGTGGGCGTGCGACCTGGCCATGCACGACCTGGCGTCCTTCCACGCCGCGTGGCGCGCCTACTGCCGGACCTGCGCGCTCGAGTTCGGGGACCTGGTCCACCTCTGGCAGATCTGGAACGAGCCCAACAACTACGTCTCGCACCTCAAGGACGACTTCAACCTCTTCCACACCAAGGCCTTCTCCCTGGGCGGCTGGAAGGTGACGCTGCCGGTGGACGTGAACTGGCCGGCGCTGGTGGGCCTCTTCCGGATCGCGCGCCAGGAGCTCGGCCCGGACGCCATGCTCGTCTACAACGTCATCCCGAGCGTCTCGGACTTCACGCCGCTCACCTACCCGGGCTGGACGGAGTGGGACCACTTCACGGACCAGCTCCTGGACCGCGCGAGCGACTGCATCGACGCCATCGCGCTCGACCACTACCCCGACACCTGGGTGCCCGGGGTGGGGCCGCTGTCGTGGGATCCGCTGGAGGCGATCGCCAAGAAGGTCCACGACCACCGCAGCTCCTGGTACGGCAAGACCGTGCTGGTCGGCGAGTTCGGCTACTCGAGCTGCCCCAACGTGGACCTCATCAAGAAGCCGGCCCGCATCAAGTTCTTTCCCGAGGACCACTCGGACGAGACCATGCGCGACTGGTACGCGGCGGCGCTGCCGTACCTGAGCGATCGCCTCTCCCCCGAGAAGTGGCCCCACAACAAGCTCCACCTCGCCAACGTCTACGAGCTCTACGACGCCCGGCCGGGCGAGATCTTCGCGGGCGAGCACGCGGACGTGATCGGCATCGAGTACCACTTCGGCATGCTGCGCCACACGGGGGACCCCAAGCCCGCCTTCGGGCTCATGCGCGACCACATCCGCGGCGAGTACGCGCCGGCGCTCGCCCAGAAGCGCCGCACGCCGACCAACCCGCTCGGCCTGTACATCAAGGGCTCGGCCGTCACCAAGACCATCCACCGGCATACCTCGCCGATGATCTACGCCCTCTACCAGACGCTCCGCCCGCCGTTGCGGCGGCACGATGCGGGCGTGCTCTCGATGGGCGCGGTCCTCCTGCTCTATCAGCTGTGGCGGACGGCCACGCGCCAGGCGGCCAAGTAACGTTAAACCCTCGCTTGCCCCGGGAACAACATGCTCGGCATCGGCTACTCGAGCATGAGGTCATCCCATGGGCGGCATCATCTCCAACTTCCTGGGCTCCCTTGCTCCGCTGACGGCCCCACGCCGCCCGGAGGGCCCCGTGGCTACGGTGGCGCCCGTCGCCCCCGTTCCGGAGGCCGAGCCCAAGATCACGCTGCCGAGCGATGCCCTGACCCTCTCCACCGCGGCTACGCTAGGGGCAAGCGTCTCAGACCTGGTCGCCAAGGCCAAGGCCGCCCAAGAAGCACGGACGCCCGCCACCGCGCGCGCCGAGGCCGAAGCCGTCTGGACCGATACCAAGGAATGGCCTTCCGAGTACCGCCGCATCGAGCAGGACTTCCGGGACGTGAACGCCCCGGTCACCGCCGAGCTGGCCCAGGCCGCCGGCGCGCAGATCGCGGCCAACCGCGAGCTCGAGACCGCGGCCCGCGCTGATCTCACCCCCGAGCAGCAGCAGGCCTACGACCGCGTCGCCTCGCTCACGGCGGGCGACTTGCCGGCTAGACTGGCCCTCCAGCTCATGCTCGTCGAAGGCAAGCTGACCCAGGGCACGCCCTCCAAGGACGGCAAGGACCTGCTCGGCGAGCTCGACCGCATCGCGCAGCAGCCGGCGCATCCGGCCATCGACCGCAAGGCGCTGGTGTCGGACCTGGTCCAGGAGCTGGCGGCGCCCTCGAGCATCAGCCAGCAGAACCGCGCGACATGCATCTACACCAGCCTCCAGATCCAGCTCGCGAGCCAGCAGCCGGCCGAGTACGCCCGCCTGGTGGGCGGCCTGGCATCGCCGAAGGGGCAGGTGACGCTCGCCAACGGCGACACCATGAGCCGCTACCGGAACGCCGAGAAGGCGGACGATACCAACCGCTCCATCTCCACCCGCCTCTGGACCACCGGCCTGATGGGCTACGCAGCCGCGCCGTCGGTCCGCAACCGGAAGGACGTCGTCATCGACGCCGATGCCGGCCTGGTGAGCTACGACCGCGTCGTGACGGGGCTCGGCGGCAAGGCCAAGCCATTCGAGGGCATCCACCCGGGGAACCTGCACGACAAGATCGACCAGGCCATCGGTCACTTCAAGGAGCTCACGGACCAAGGCAAGCCGGTGCGCGTGAGCCTCGATTGGGGCGAGGGCGGCCAGGAGCATGCCCTGCACGAGGTCATGCTGACGGGCCTCTCGGGCGATCGCGCCTACTACACCAACCCGTGGGGGACCCAGGAAAGCATGGCGCTCAGCGAGTTCAAGGAGCGGCTCACCGGCATTCCCCATCAGGTCGAGTTCGGTCAGGCCTCCCGCTAGCGGCTGGCGCATGGCGCCCGGCCGCCCCGCGTGCTAGACTCCTTTAGCTGACAAGCGAGTGTTACGGGCGTCGCGGCCCGTGTTGTTACGCGCGCTGCGCGATCGCCCCGCTAGAGGAGATTCAACGATGAAAGCCCCTGTTCGTGTTGCCGTGACTGGCGCTGCCGGTCAGATCGGCTACAGCCTGCTGTTCCGCATCGCCAGCGGCGAGATGCTGGGCAAGGATCAGCCCGTCATCCTCCAGCTCCTGGACCTGCCCCAGGCCCAGACCGCCCTCAAGGGCGTGATGATGGAGCTGGATGACTGCGCCTTCCCGCTGCTGACCGACGTTATCGGGACCGACGATCCCGAGGTCGCCTTCAAGGATGTGGACGTCGCGCTCCTGGTCGGCGCCCGCCCCCGCAGCAAGGGCATGGAGCGCAAGGACCTCCTGGAGGCGAACGCGGCCATCTTCACCGTCCAGGGCCAGGCCCTCAACAAGGTCGCCAAGCGTGACGTCAAGGTGCTCGTGGTCGGCAACCCCGCCAACACCAACGCCTACATCGCCATGAAGAGCGCTCCGGACCTCAACCCCCGTAACTTCACGGCCATGCTCCGCCTCGACCACAACCGCGCCCTGGCGCAGCTCGCCGCCAAGCTGAAGAAGCCCGTCGGCTCCTTCCAGAAGATGGTCGTCTGGGGCAACCACTCGACCACCCAGTACCCCGACTACCGCTTCGCCACCGTCGACGGCCAGCAGGTCAAGGGGCAGATCAACGACGACACCTGGAACCGCGAGACCTTCATCCCGACCGTCGCCAAGCGCGGCGCCGCCATCATCGAGGCCCGCGGCCTCTCGTCGGCGGCCTCGGCGGCCAACGCGGCCATCGACCACGTCCGCGACTGGGTGCTCGGCACCAACGGCGCGTGGGTGACCATGGGCGTGCCGTCGGACGGCAGCTACGGCATCCCCCAGGGCGTCATGTTCGGCTTCCCCGTCACCTGCGCCAACGGCGACTACCAGATCGTCCAGGGCCTCGAGATCGACGCGTTCAGCAAGGAGCGCCTCGATGCCACCCTGGCCGAGCTCAACGAGGAGCGCGACGGCGTCAAGCACCTCCTGGGCGCCGAGCCCGCCAAGGCCTAAGGGCAACCACCAGAAGCGGGGCAGCCGTCGGCTGCCCCGCTTCTTTCATGGCATAAGTCCAAGGAAAAAGGGCGAGCCTTGCGGCCCGCCCTCTGCTTGGAAGCTTAGCGCTTGTCCATCGCCACGTAGGAGCGCTCCTTGGCACCGGTGTAGTCGGTGTCGGGGCGCATGAGGCGGTTGTTGGCGTACTGCTCGAGCACGTTGGCCGACCAGCCGGCGATGCGGCTCACCGCGAAGATCGGGGTGTACAGGTCGAGGGGGATGCCCATCGTGTAGTAGGCCGAGGCCGAGAAGAAGTCGACGTTGGGGTCGAGACCCTTCTCCTCGCGGACCATCCGCTCGATCTTCTCGGACATGTTGTACCACTTGAGCTCGCCGGCGCGCTCGCCGAGCTCCCGCGAGATGCGGCGGAGCACCGTGGCGCGGGGGTCCATCGTCTTGTAGACTCGGTGGCCGAAGCCCATGAAGCGCTGCTTCTTGGCCATGCCGTCCTTGATGTAGCTCTCGACCTTCGCCTCGTCATTGATGTCGAGCAACATCTTCATGACCTCGGTGTTGGCGCCGCCGTGCAGGGGCCCCTTGAGGGTGCCGACCGCCGACGTGATGGCCGAATAGAAGTCCGAGAGGGTCGAGGCCGTGACGCGGGCGGCGAACGTCGAGGCGTTCATCTCGTGGTCCGCGTGCAGGATGAGGGCGACGTCCATGGCATGCGCGAAGACGTCGTTGGGCTCCTCACCGCTCAGCATGTAGAGGAAGTTGCCGGCGTGGCTGAGGTCGGTGCGCGGGGCGATGGGCTCCTTGCCGGTGCGGATGCGCTCGAAGGCCGCCACGATGGTCGCGACCTGGGCCGTCAGGCGCAAGGCCTTGCGACGGTTGGCGTCCTCGGTGTTGACCTCGGCCTCGGGGTCGAAGAAGGCCAGCGCCGAGACCGCCGTGCGGAGGGCGGCCATGGGGTTGGCATCCTTGGGCATGAGGCGGATGACGTCGAGGACCTGGGGAGGCAGTGCGCGCGAGGCAGCGAGGGTCGCCTTGAGCTCGGAAAGCTGATCCTTGGTGGGCAACTCGCCCTGGAACAGCAGGTAAACCACCTCTTCGTAGGTCGAGTGCTCGGCAAGCTCGTGGATGTTGTACCCGCGGTACATGAGCTTGCCCTCGGTCCCATTGATCGAGGTGATGTTCGAAATGGCCACAACGACCCCTTCGAGGCCGGGGAAGTAGGGTTTCGAGGGAACGACCTTCTCAGCCATCATAATCCGTCATCCTTTCGGTCCGTGCGATTCAGCCTTGCTTACGTGTCATAGCGACGGGGGCCCCTCGGAGATATGGCAAAGCCCGGGGTACGGATCCGGCGCGAGGCGGCCTTTCCAGCCACAAGGGAAGCCGTCTGGCTACCCGGGACGTGGGTCTGGCGGCACTCGAAAGCGCTCCGCTAAGCAAGTGAGCACCATTCTAGCACCACTTGGGGCAGACGACAAAGGCCTGCCAGGTCCGGGCCACCTTGGTATTGCCTTCTTTGTAAAGTTTTGAGAAGATCGACCCGTTGCGCGGGTTCGCTTCCATGTCGACAGGAGGCCCTGAATGAGCTTGGACGACGCATTGCTGGCATGCCTGGCCCTCGAGCGCCAGGCCTACGCGATATACGGGGATTGGGGCCGGTCGGTCGACCCTTGTAGCCCCCTCAACGAGCTCCTGAGTCGCCTGGCCGACCAGAGCGACCGGCACAAGGCCTCTCTCTGGGATCTGGCCATGCGTCACGACCTGGCGCCCCCGCCACGCGTCGAGCTGGATCTCGGCCCCGGCGAGGCCGGCATCGAGGCCGCGAAGTTCACGCTGCGGCAGGCCATCGTCCTGCTCACCTCCCTCGCCGCCGACCTCGAGGGGCATTACCGGAGCATCGTCGAGCGGATCCGCAACGAGGACGAGGCCCAACTGCGCCAGCTGCTCATCTTGTCGCCCGAGCCGCGCCTCGGGGTCTCCGTGGGCGAGCGTCGAGAGAGCCTGCAGGGCCTCGCGACGGGCGAGCCTCGCTGGCGGCCCGGCATCGTGTAGCGGGCTGCACGGCCGGGCGCGCCACCCGGAAGGCCGCCGAACGGGTCAGACGGGCTCTCTAAGCGGCCCCTGACGCGGCTTTACAGCCTCCCAGCCGCTCGCTATAATCGAAAGAGTTTTTTAAAGTTAGATTAAACGCCGGAGGAGACCCTGTTGACCACCGAAACCCTCACCCCGCCCGAGCTCGAGGTCCTCACACAGGGAGCCGTCGACGTCCTGCCCCAGGGCGGCCTCACGGCCAAGCTCAAGGAGGGGAGGCCCCTGCGCATCAAGCTGGGCTTCGATCCCACCAAGCCGGACCTGCACCTGGGGCACGCGGTGGTGCTCAACGCCCTGCGGCGCTTCCAGGATCTGGGCCACCAGGTGGTCGTCATCATCGGCGACTTCACGGCCCGCATCGGCGACCCCACGGGCAAGGAGGCCACGCGGCCGCCCCTCTCGGCCGAGGAGATCGACACCAACGCCAAGACCTACCTGCAGCAGCTGGGGATCCTCATCGACCTCTCCAAGGCCGAGATCCACCACAACGGCGAGTGGCTCGACAAGCTGACCTTCACCGATACGATCCGGCTGGCCGCCCACACGACGGTCGCCCAGATGCTCGCGCGCGAAAACTTCGCCAAGCGCTACGAGCGCAACGACCCCATCGCGCTGCACGAGTTCCTCTACCCGCTCATGCAGGGATACGACTCGATCGCCATCGATGCAGACGTGGAGCTTGGCGGCACCGACCAGAAGTTCAACCTCCTCATGGGGCGTCAGCTCCAGGAGGCCTACGGCCGCAAGCCGCAGGTGGTCATGACCTTCCCCATCCTCGAGGGGACCGACGGCGTCCAGAAGATGTCCAAGTCCCTCGGCAACTACATCGGCCTCACGGACGCCCCCGAGGACATGTACGGCAAGGTCATGTCGATCCCGGACGCCCTGCTCGAGAATTACTACCGCCTCGCGTCCGGCCTGCCCCTCACGGAGGTCCAAGCCGTGGTCGCGGAGCTCAAGAGCGGCTCGATGCACCCGCGGGACGCCAAGATGCGGCTCGCCAAGTCCATCGTCGCGCGCTTCCACGGGGCCGAGGCCGGCCAGCGCGGCGAGGACGCCTTCGTCAAGCAATTCCAGCAGCGCCAGCTGCCCGAAGACATCGCGGACGTCTCGCTTGCGAGTATCGGAAGCACGGACGGCTCGATCGGCATCGTGGCCCTCCTGACGGGGGCCAAGCTCGCCGCGAGCACCAGCGAGGCCCGGCGCCTCGTGCAGCAGGGCGGCGTCAAGCTGCACCGCGGCGAGGAGCCCGACACGGTCCAGGACGTCAACCAGACCCTCGAGATCCCGGCGGAGGGTCTCATCGTACAGGTCGGCAAGCGGCGCTTCGCCAGAATCACGAGGCCTTAGCATGGCCGTCAACACGACCAGCCAGACGCCTTCCCTGCCGGCCGCACTCATCGACCTCATTCCCAACGAGGCGCATCGGCGCTGGATCGTGAACCTCTCGCGCCACATGGCCTTTCTGGCCGACATGATCCCGGCGGACCTCCTCATCTACGTGCCCACGGCCGACCAGCGGCTGGTGGCCGTCGCGGAGGCCAAACCCACCGTGCGCGAGTCGTTCTACCTGCGCTCCCAGGTGGGCCAGGTCGTCGAGGCCGAAACGGCTGGCCCCCTGTTCACGGCCCTCAAGTCGGGAGCGATCACCCCCGGAGCCCTGGGCAAGGTCGTCAACGGCCAGCCCATGAGCCAGATCATCTATCCGCTGACGCACCAGGGGGAGACCTGCGGGGTCCTGGTGGTCGAGCGCAATCTCTACGAAGAGCTCAAGCACACCGAAGAGAAGCGCCAGCTCTATCGCACGGCCATCGAACGCGGCGTGCTCACGCTCATCGCCAAGGCTCGCACCTGCGACATCGCCCTGCCCTCCATCCAGCCCGGTGACGGATTGCTGCTCATCAACCAGTCGGGCGTCATCCAGCATGCCAGCCATTCGGCCTGTAACATGGCGCGCCGCATGGGCCTGCCCGAGCTCCTCGAGGGCCTCAAGTGGGAGGAGACCTTCCTCGTGAACCGCGAGCGGCGCCAGGTGACGGGCAACGGCGTCTACGAGGAGACAGAACTTCTGGCCTCCCGCATGGCCCTCTCGGTGCGCACCCTGGCGCTGGAGCCCGCGGACGACGTGGTCTCGGCCATCCTGGTGTTGCGGGACATCACCGAGATCAAGGAAAAGGACCGCGAGCTCGCCATCAAGGAGACCATCATCCGGGAGGTCCACCACCGGGTGAAGAACAACCTCCAGACGATCGCGGGTCTCTTGCGGCTGCAGCAGCGTCGCAGCCGCAACTCGGAGGTCAAGTCCATCCTCAGCGACTGCATCGATCGCATCTCGAGCATCGCCCTGGTCCACGAGTACCTCTCCCACGAGGACGTCGAGGTCGTGGACATCAAGGAGCTCGCCTACAACCTGCTCTCGGCCTCCCTGCAGAGCATGATTCCGCCCGAGAAGCAGATCGATGCCCGGGTGGTGGCACCGTCCTCGCCGGTGACGCTCTCGTCGTCGAAGGCCACCTCTGTTGCCCTCATCATCAACGAGCTCCTGCAGAACACCTTCAAGCACGCCTTCACGGGCCGGGTGCAGGGACGCGTGGAGCTCACGGTCTCGAGCCCCGACCCCGAGAAGATCTGCATCACGTTGCATGACGACGGGATCGGCCTGCCGCAGGACTTCACGCCCACCAAGGACGGCAACCTGGGCTGGGAGATCATCTACACGCTGGCCCAACAAGACCTGCGCGGCGACCTCGACATCGACAGCTCGTCACAGGGGACGACCGTGACCATCACGATCCCCGTCTCAGAAAGAGGCTAACCCATCATGGACAAGAAGAAGTTGCGGATCCTCCTCGTCGACGACGAATCCATCATTCGCCTGGACCTCCGTGAGATGCTCAAGGAGCACGGCCACGAGATCGTGGGCGAGGGCTACGACGGCGAGATGGCCGTCGAGCTCGCCAACCAGCTGAACCCGGACCTCATCGTCATGGACATCAAGATGCCCAAGATGGACGGCCTGGAGGCCATCAGCCGGATCAACCAGAACCGCCGCATCCCCACCATCATGCTCACGGCCTACAGCCAGCCCGAGCTGGTGGAGCGCGCGGTGAGCCTCGGCGTCTTCGCCTTCCTGGTCAAGCCCATCAAGGAGCATGACCTGCTGCCCACCCTCGAGGTGGTGCTCGCTCGCGCCGAGGAGATGTCGACGCTCGAGAAGGAAGTGGGCAGCCTCAAGGAGACGCTCGAGACCCGTAAGCTGGTCGAGAAGGCCAAGGGGATCCTGATGGAGACCTACGGTCTCTCGGAGAGCGCGGCCTTCCGCAAAATCCAGAAGCTCAGCATGGACAAGCGTAAGCCGCTCAAGGACGTGGCCGACGCCATCATCCTGGCCCGCGAGGTCAACCTCGAGACCACCCCGATCAAGAAGGCCTAACCTAGCGACCCAACCAACCAAAAGCCCCCGCGCGAAGCGCGGGGGTTTCCTTCGTTCTGGGTAGTTGCGAGCGGTGGTCGGTCTGGAAGGAAAAATTCCACTGTCTGAGGCGAAGCCGAGTTTGGAATTTTTCCTGGAAGACCGGCCGCCGCGAGCTTCGCCGGGCAGGGTGACAGCCAAGTACTTTCGGCGACTTGAACACCCGAGAACGGCCCGAGGCGCCTCGACCCTGGGTAGGGGAGGCGCCTCGAGGGCTTAAAGATTCTGGCGGCGGGCTATTTTCTCACCCAGCTGCCCGGGCAATATCGTTGCTGCTGACGCGTTTCACGACCGTGTTCGGGATGGGAACGGGTGGGACC
>JAKFBU010000049.1:0-2990 GCA_036676985.1 Candidatus Sericytochromatia bacterium | reverse complement strand
GCAGGCCGGCCCCACCTTCGCGATCGCCGTCAACGACGGCCACCGCGCCTTCCTCGACGGCAAGCTCTACGTGGCCAATCCCAACTGGGGGACGGTCTCCGAGGTCGCCGCCAACGGCGACGTCAAGACCATCGTCACCGGCCTCTCCACGCCCACCCAGGTCACGGTCGGCCCCGACGACCAGCTCTACGTCTCCTGCCGGGGCGCTGGAAAGGTCGTCCGGATCGACCCCACCACCTACGTGCAGACGGACTTCGCCGTCGTCACGAGCCCCTACGGCCTCGCCTTCGATGCGGGCGGCAACCTCTTCGTCTCCACCTACCAGGCCGCCGGAGCAGGCACGGTCGTCAAGCTCAGCCCCGCCGGCAGCCCGGTTGCCAGCTATACCGGCTTCACCAACCCCACGAGCCTCGGCTTCGACTACGCCGGCATGCTCTACGTCATCGAGGCCGCGGGCTCCATCACCAAGCTCACCCCCGGCGGAGCGGACGGCGTGCCTCGGACCCCCTGGGGCGTCCTTTCGAATCCGATGGGCATGGCCATCGACTCGGGCGGCAACCTGTACGTCGCGAGCAACGGCAACAACGCCATCTACCGGATCGACGCGAACCGCAACGTCACGGTCTTCACCATGATCAACAAGCCGAGCGGCTTGTGCTTCGACGCGTCGGGCAACATGTACGTCTCGGACACCCAGAAGAACCTCATCTACCGGATCACGCCCCAGGGCAACCTCAAGACCCTGGCCTACGGCATCAGCAACCCGCGCGGGCTCGCCATCGATCCTGCCGACGGGACGATCTACGTCGCGCTGAACCAGTCCAACGCCATCCTCAAGGTCAACCCCGCGGATGCCGTCCTCAAGCCCTTCGTCACGGGCATCGCCAACCCCCTGACCCTCAACTTCCGGGACAACGGGCTGTTCATCACGCATCCCGACACCAACTCGGTGTCCTATGCCAATCGGCAGGGTAATCTCAGCACCATCGCCACGAACGTGACGGAACCGGCCGGCGCCGACAAGGACGTCGGCACGGGCAAGGTCTACATCGGCCGCTACGGCATCCCCTATGCCCTCAAGCCGGATCGCTCGGGTCAGCTCTACGGCGGCTACCAGATGCTCACGGGCGGCACCCTGACGACGCACTACCCCCACCTGCGCCAGGGTGATACGAACCTGGCCATCGACTCCGCGAACACGGTCTATGCCATCAACTCTGGCAACAAGACGCTGACGATGTACACCCACCTCGGCAACGCGTCCTACAAGACCGAGAACCTGTATACGTTCGCCAACACTCCGACCGCGGTCGCCTACGACGCGGCGGGCAACCTCTACGTGACGGTGCCGGCCGACAACGCGGTCCATCGGTTCGCCAAGGCCGCGGGCTACGCCCGGACGGCGATCACGGGCTTCAGCCAACCCTGGGGCATGACCTTCGACGGCACGGGCGTGCTGTACGTCTCCAACACCGGCGACGGCAAGCTGCGCAAGATCACGACGCCGGCCACGGCGGCTGCGGCTGACGCCTGGACCTCGGCCGTCGTGGGCACGGGCGTGAAGGGGATCGCGCTCCAGGCCGGCACGATCTACATGGCGGACGGCACCTCGGTGACGGCCTACAGCATCGCGGGCAACACCGTGGCGCCCTACGCAAGCGGCCTGCCCCGCTCCATCTCCACCCTGTTCGTGAAGCCGGACCTCACCATGTACGGCTATGCCGACAGCACCTTCGCCTACACCATCAGCCCCAGCCTGGTCATCTCCGCCTTCATCGACATGACGGGTTGGAGCCGGCTGACGAGCATCGGCTTCGATCCCAGCTGGCGCACCTACTACGCCTACACCTACGACACGACCATCGGCAACCTCAACGGGGCCATCGGGCACCAGTCCTTCAGCCATGAGATCCAGCTGGACGGCGATCGCCTCTACATGTCGTGCCCAGACGCCTACTGGGGCAACGGCGGTGTCACCCGCTTCGACCTCGCGACCGGCGTCCAGTACCAGTACCGGGTCAACGGCAACGTCTTCTCGCTGGCCGTATCGAGCGCCCGCGACCTCTATGTCGGGGCCTCCAACAACCGGGTCTATCAGGTCGACCTGAGCACGGGGGCCAACACCTCCCTGTTCGACCTGGGCACCATCCCCTACGGCATGGACCTGATCGGCACCACCCTCTGGGCCGTCGGCGGCAACGGCCGCGTGTTCGAGCTGCCGATCGGCGGCAGCATGGTCACCCGCTTCTACGGTTTGATGGAGCCGACCTTCTAGCCATGTTCAAGACCCGGAATCGCCTCTTCGCCCCCCTGCTGCTCTTCGGCTGCCTCGCCCTGGGCTGCGCGACCGATGACGAGATCTCGGGGGCACCCCGCCCGAGCAAGTCGGCGAGCGTAGCGCCCACGGCCTTCCCGACCCCGACGCCCAGCCCCTCGCCCTCGACGGCCAAGAGCCCGACCCCCGTTCCGACGCCGACGCCCACCCCGACGCTCGCGCCCTTGCCCTCGGCCGCCGTCAATCCGACGCCGCCGCCGGGCAGCGTGCCCACGGATCCGCCCGCCACCTCGTCCGCCGGCCTCGAGTAGGGATCCGGCCGGCTCGGTTACTCACGCTAGCTCCGCAAACATATCGTGAAGTTTTGAGCAACCGGGAAAAACCCCCTCCGAATCGGGGAACATGAGTACGAGGGGCGACCGAGCGACGAAGGGGCGGAGCATGGAAGCATCCGGCACTCAACCGACCTATCCCACGATCGGCTACCCGGTACGTGTTCTTCGCGCCATGTTGACGCTCGGGCTCGTGCTCGGCCTCATGACGGGCTGCCTCAAGCCCTTGACCGCCCCTTCCCCCACGGGCCTCGCGGCCGCCCAGGCCACCCCCTACGACATCTCGGGCTCGGTCGACTTCAACGACCGCCGCCGCGTCCAGGCCACCATCGCCGACGACATCGCCCCCAGCGCCACGGTCTCCCTCATCGACGTGGCGACCG
>JAKFBU010000048.1:0-71529 GCA_036676985.1 Candidatus Sericytochromatia bacterium | reverse complement strand
CTGCCCCTCACGCCGAACGGCAAGGTCGACCGCAAGGCCCTTCCCAGGCCCGAGAGCGGCCCGGCCGACCACGTGCCGCCCCGAACCGAGACCGAGGCCCTGCTCTGCCGGCTCTTCGGCGAGGTCCTCGGCGTCGAGGGGGTCGGAGCCACCGACGACTTCTTCGAGCTGGGCGGCCACTCGCTGAGCGCCGTCCGGCTCAAGGCGCTCATCGGACGGCACCTGGGGCGCGAGCTGCCCATCGCCCTCCTGTTCAAGGCTCCGACCGTCGAGCGCCTCGCCGAAAGCCTCGAACATTCCCCCGGCGGGCCGTTGGTCCGCCTGGAGTCCCGGGGAACGGGCCTACCCGTCTACTTCGTGCATCCGATCGAAGGCGACCTCTGGTGCTTCCGAGAGCTGGCGCAGCTGCTCGCGGACGAACACCCGCTGGCGGCCTTCCAGGCGAGCGAGGCACCGGAAGACCGGCCCGCCTCCCTCGAGGCCATGGCGGATCGCTACGTGCGGGCCCTCGTCGCCCAGCAGCCGGAAGGTGACTTCGCGCTCGTGGGCTACTCCATGGGCGGGC
Organism: Candidatus Sericytochromatia bacterium; assembly: GCA_036676985.1. Taxonomy (GTDB): domain Bacteria; phylum Cyanobacteriota; class Sericytochromatia; order S15B-MN24; family UBA4093; genus DATNQJ01. The sequence continues at coordinate 70,964 of JAKFBU010000048.1, read as the reverse complement.
TCGTCGCCCAGGAGATGGCGCGCCGGCTCCATCTGCTCGGACGCGCTCCCGCCCGCGTGGTGGCCCTGGACTACGTTCCGGCCCCTCATGGGGTCGAGCGCCCCATGTCGAGCACCGACATCCTGCTGGGCTACGCCGAACGCGAAGGCCTCGAGCTGTCGCGTGACGAGCTGGAAAGGCGGGACCTACGCGAGCAGCTGCAAGCGCTACGCGCGGCCGCGCGGGCCAAGGGGCACCGCCTGGCCGAGATCGACGAGCCCGCTCTCTTGGCGCGGTACGAGGCGATCGCCCATCACCTGCGGCTGATGGGCCGCCATGCGCCGACGGCGTATCCGGGCGACGTGGAGGTGCTCGTCGCCGAAGGGAGCGCTGCCGACGCGGCCCTCGAAGGCTGGCGCCGCCTGGCCTCGGGGCTCGTCACCGTGTGCCCGGTCGCTGGTACGCACCACACCATGCTGAGGACGCCCCACGTGGCGGGCGTCACCGAGCTCCTCAGGCAGTCGCTCAGATCGATCCGCCCGTAAAGCGGTTCTTGAACGTCAGCTCGGAGATGCCGGACTTGTCCAGCTCACCGAGCCCGTACTGGACCATGCGCCGGTACTGCTGCCAGGTGGCCTCGGCCAGGGGGAGCACGAGTCCCTGGTCCTGTCCGAGCCGGGCCGCAATGCCCGAGTCCTTGGCCGCATGCTCGGCCGAGAAGTAGACGGAGTGCTCGCGGTTCTGCATGTCCTCGCCGTCGGTCACAAGCACGCGCGAGTTGGCGCCCGTCTGGGCGAAGACCTCGCGCAGCACGGCCAGATCCAGGCCCAGGGCGTCGCCCAGGGCGAGCCCCTCGGCGAGGGCCGCCGTGTTGATGTTCATGACCATGTTCACGAGCGCCTTCACCTTGCTCGCCTCGCCCATCGACCCCACGTACTGCATGCTGGCGCTCAGGTCGTCGAGCAGGGGGGTCGCCTCGTCGAAGGTCGCGCGATCGCCGCCGATCATGAGATACAGCTGGCCCTCGCGGGCCTGCGGGATGCTCGAGGCCATGCAGGCCTCCAGGGTGCGAGCCCCCGCGGCCTTCGCCGCCCGCTCGACCTCCAGGTGGACCGAGGGCGTCACGGTGGCGCAGTTGATGAACAGGCGCCCCTGCGCCCCCTGCAGGAGGTTGTCCCCCGCATTGAAGTAGATGGCGCGCATGGCCGCATCGTCCGAGATGACGGTGAAGACGACCTCGGAGCGGGCGGTGACGTCCGCGAGCGAGTCGCAGGCGGCGGCCCCGAGCTCGCCCGTGAGCTTGCTTGCGACCTCCGGCCGGACATCGTACAGGGCCACCACCGGATAGCCGGCGTCCTTGAGGCAGCGGGCCATGTTCGCGCCCATGCGGCCCACGCCGACAAAGCCGATCGAGGGTTTCGGGGTCATGGTCACCTCCTGGGCTAGCGAGCGAACTCGGGGTAGAAGGGGTTGTGCCGCTTTTCCTGGCCGACGGTCGTCAACGGGCCGTGCCCCGGGCAGATGATCGTCTCGTCGGACAGGGAGAAGATCTCGCGGCGGTTGTTGTCGAGCGCGTCCTGGTAGGAGACGTTGCCCCGGCCCATGGACGCCGCGAAGAGGGCGTCGCCCACGACCACCAGGGGCTTCTCGAGGCCCGTGACGTGGTAGGACGTGCCCCCCTTGGAATGGCCCGAGGTCTTGAGCGGCTTGATCCGGAGGGCGCCCACCTCGAACACGACCCCCTGCGGCAGCGGCTCGGCGCCGGCGGTCGGCTCCTGGGGCGAGACGTAGGCAGGAGCGCTCGACCGGGAGCACAGCGCCTCCAGGCACATGATGTGGTCGTGGTGGGTGTGGGTGACGAGGATGAGGCAGATGGTCAGGCCCCGCTCCTGGACGGCCTGCAGGATGGCCTCGCCGTCGCTGCCCGTGTCGAAGACCACCGCCTGCTTGGTGGCCGGATCCCAGACCAGGTACGCGTTCACGAAGAAGTCCGCGTAGGGCGTGTTGAAGCCCATGAGGCCCTCGGGGGGCGAGACCTCGGGCGCGTAGGTCTGCTTGCCCAGCGCGACGAGCTGTCCCTCGCCGAGTTGCAGCAAGGGTGCCACCTTGCGCACGGCCGCCTCGTCGAACTCGCCGTCCAGGAGGCGCTCCAGGCTCGCCGCCGCCAACCCGGAGCGGGCGGCCGCCTCCTCGCGCGACACCTTGAGGCCATGGAGGGCCTTGCCCAGCACGTCGTTGAAGTTGTCCTCGAGGGGGATGTCGGTCATGGATCCGGTCTCCGTTCAGGCGGGCGATCGCTCGGGTTTCAGATTAGACCATTTGTCCGGGCCCTGGAAAAGGGTGCCAGGATCCTTCCCGGGAAACGGCGGCCATGCGGTGCGTAGCGCGGCGGGCGAGGCGTTGGCTCCCTACCCTGCTCGCTTTTGGGGAAGCTAGCGGCGGGTCATGGTGCAGGTGCCGGGGGTCGTGAGGGTCGAGGCTCCGAACGTCGCGCGCGCGAGCGTCGAACCGCTCGCCTCGTTGGTCCCGACCACCATGGTGTCCGCCAGGCTGAGGGTCGCCCCACCGGAGAGCGTCACCGGGCCGATCTGCAACGTCAGGTTGCGGCCCGACACCGTGCCCGAGACCACCACGGCCGTAGACGGCCGGTCGAGCGAGTAGGTGCCGGCCACCGAAGAGCCCGACTGAACGAGCCGCAGCGCCCCGGTGACGCTCGTGGGCGTGCCGGGCCCCACCGAGGAGTTCAACTGGTGCACGAGCGTCCAGTCGCCCGCCACGCTCGCGGTCGCCGCAGGCGTTCCGGGCGCGGGCGTCGCCCCGCCCCCGCCGCCCCCGGCAGGCGCCCCGCAGCCCGTGAGCAGCAGGCTTCCGACCACCGTCACCAGGAATGCTCGCATAATCGCCCTCCTTTCCGGCGAGGCGATCCTAGAACAAGTCGCCGCGCCTGCGTACAGCCGGGCGCGGGAAAGGAGTGAAACTCGGCCCGGGGAGGTGATCCTAGGGGCGCGTCATGGAGCACGTGCCCGGTGCCGAGAGGCTCGTGGGTCCCAGCGTCGCCCGCGCGATCATCGAACCGCTCGCCCCGGAGTCACCGACCTCCATGGTGTCGGACAGGCTCAAGGACGCACCGCCGTCCAGCGTCACCGGACCGACCTGCATGGTCAGGCTCCGGCCCGAAAGGGTGCCCGAAACCGGCACGGTCCTGGGCGGGTCCGCGAGCGTGTAGGTGCCGGTCACGGTCATGCCCGACCGGATGAGATGCAGGCTGCCGGTCACGCTCGTGTTCGCGCCGATGCCGGCGCCGGGATTCAGCCGATGCACGAGCGTCCAGTCGCCTTCCACGCTCACCGTCGCCGCCGGAGCCATGAGCGCCGGCGGCCGAGCCGCGCCCCCTGACGGTGGTCCGGGAGCAGGTGTCGGAGGGCCTCCACCACCGCCCGGAGGAGCCCCGGGGCCGATCGCCCCAGCGCCCCCACCGCCACCCGGCGGGGAACCGCAGGCTGTGACCAACAGGCTTCCGATCACCGTAGCCAGGAGCGCTCGCATGATCGCCCTCCTTTCCGGCGGGGCGATCCTAACGCATGTCGCGGCTCCGACGTACAGCCGGACATGGGATGGGGGCAGGAGCCAACGTCCGAGACCGACTACGAGGGATCCGGGCGGGCCTCGGCGAGCTCGTCCTTGCGGTTGCGATGGGGGACGCGCTGGCGGTGCGCCACGTAGGCGATGGTCTGCGTGACGACGGGCGTGGTCAGCAAGAGCACGAAGGCCGTCAGGACGCCCTTGGCGCCTAGCCCTGACGGCAAGAGGGCAGCCGAGGCCAGGTGGATCAGGACCGCGCCGAGCGTCGTCACCTTGGCGAGCGCGTTGAGGCGCGTGTAGACATCCGGAAAGCGATAGATGCCCACCACCCCGGCCGCGGCGATCGCGATCCCCAGGTACAGGGCCAAGAGGCCGACGAGCGTCATTCGAAGCTCCTTCCGGTGTCGATGAACTTGGCGAGCACCACGGTGCTCGAGAAGGCGAGCAGCGCCGCCACCAGGGCGGCGTCCAGGTAGAACTCGGAACCGCCGAGCACGGCGGCCACCGCGAGGATGAAGGTCAGGATGGCGATCGTCAGGTCGCCTGCCAACAGCCGGTCCGGTAGGGTGGGGCCCGCGATCACGCGCCAGGTGGTGGCCAGGGCCAGGAGCACGAGACTGAAGAGGGCGACGAGGAGCACGGCCTGAGTCATGCAAGCCTCCCTTCGAGGTAGCGGTGGTAGAAGTCGAGGATGCTCCTTCGAGCCTCCTCCAGGTCCGGGGCGTCGAGGAAGTGGACGTAGAGCACGCGCGCCTCCTCGTCCAGGTCGACGAGCTGCTGGCCGGGCGTCAGGGAGATGCCGTAGGCGAGCAGGATCAAGCCTGCCCGCGAGGCTCCGGGCACCGGTACTGCGAGGATGGCGGGCTGCAGGTCGAGCTGCGGGTCGAGCACCTTGGCGAAGACCCGGAAGGTGGAGCGCACGCTCTCGAGGGCCACGTAGCCGAACAGGTAGGCCGCAAGCGCCCTGAGCCAGGGGCCGGCGCGTCCCGGCGGCAGGCTCAGGGGGAAGTCCGACATGCGCCGGAACACGAGCCATGCCGTCGCAACGACGAGCGCGCCCCAGCCGATGTCGGGGATCGTCGCCCGCCCCACCATCCCGAACCACATGGCGGCCATCAAGAGGGCGAAGCACCAGAAGGCGGCGTTGCTCATGGCCGGGGCCCCTCGACCAGGCGCAGGCGCTCCACGTCCTCGGCCCCCGCGCGGCAGAGGCCGTAGAGGGTGGCCGGCATCAGGCCGTTCAGGACCACGAGCAGCGTGAGCAGAGCGAGCGTCCAGGCGCCTCCGGGGTTGCGACGGCCGGGCAGGGGCGATCGCTCCGGGCCCCAGAACAGCTGCTGGAAGGTCTTGAGGCCGTAGCCGAGGGTCATGAGGCTGCCCAGGACGATCACCCCCACGCCGAACCAGTCGCCGAGGCGCGCGCCCTCGTGCAGGAGGGCGAGCTTGGCGACGAAGCCCGCCGTGGGCGGCAGGCCCACCAGGGAGAGCGCGCCCACCAGGTACGCCGCGGCCACCCACGGAAGGCCCTTGCCCGCGCCCGGGAGCTTGGGCAGGCGGGTGGTGCCCGCCCGATCAGTCACCGAGCCCGTCGCCACGAACAAGAGCGCCTTGGAGAGCGAGTGGTTGACCAGGTAGAAGAGGGCGCCGCCGAGGGCCGCCGCCGTCCCCCAGCCGAGGCCCAGGAGCACGAAGCCCAGCTGGCTGATGGACGAGAAGCCCAGGAGGCGCTTGGCATCGTTCTCCCGAAAGGCGGCGATCGCCCCGAAGAGCAGGGTGGCGATGCCCAGGACGATGAAGACGCCGCGGTCCGACTCGCCCATCAGGAGGGGCCAGAAGCGGAAGAGGCCGTACATGCCCACCTTGATGAGGAGGCCGGCCAGCAAGGTGCTGCCGACCGTGGTCGCGGCCGCATGGGCGTCCGGCTGCCAGAAGTGGAAGGGGAAGATGGCCCCCTTGAGAAAGAAGGCCACCAGGAAGAACGGCGCGACCCAGGGCACGGGCTCGCCCAAGGCCCGGGCGACTTCGGCCATGGTCAGGGCCCCGAAGCGCCCGTAGACCAGGCAGATGCCCGTCAGCAGGAAGAGGGAGCCGACGACGCTCTGGGCCGAGTACTTCCAGGCGGCCTCCAGGGGCCAGTGGCGGCCCAGGGAGACCAGGAGGTAGGAGACGACGGCCACCAGCTCGAAGAAGACGTAGAAGTTGAAGAGATCCCCCGTGAGGAAGACCCCGTTCAGCCCCAACAGCAGGAGCGGGAACGTGAAGTGGTAGAGCGGGTTGCCCGTGGGGGGCGCGCCCAAGAGCGTCTGGCCCAGGTGATAGGCCGCGGCCGCCGTGAAAAGGACGCCCGTCAAGAGGAGCATGAGCCGGCTCAGGGCGTCGGCCGTGAGCACGATGCCGAGCGGCGGCTCCCAGCCGCCCACGGCGTAGCTCACGACGCCCGGCTCGCCGAGGGCGAGGGTGACGGCCAGGCCGAGGGAGACGACGCTCATGAGCCCGATGAGGGCGGCCTGCACGACCGGCGCCCGGTAGGCGAGCATGAGCATGAAGAGCCCCGCCAGCGGGAGGACGAGGAGCCAGGGCAGGATCATCGCCGCCACCGGCGCATGCGCTCGGAGTCGAGCGTGTCCCGCTCCTGGCCGAGGCGCGCCGCCAGGAGCATGAGGAAGGTCGCGAGCCCGAAGCCGATGACGATGGCCGTCAGGACCATGGACTGGACGAGCGGATCGACGTAGGGACCGGGCAGCTGGGCGAAGGGCGCCGAACGCCCCGGCACCGTCCCGATGGCCATGATGAGGAGGTTGACGCCGTTGAAGACGATGTAGATGCCGAAGGCGATCCGCAAGAGGTCCTTGCCCAGGAGCTGATACAGCCCGATGGCGACGAGCAGGCCCACGGATACGGCGTAGACGAGGCTCATGGGGCGGACTCCTCCTGGGACGTGAAGGCGCTCAGCATGCCGCCCGACACCACCAGGTACAGGGCCACGTCGAACAGGGTCGTGCTCGAGAGGGCATACGGGCCGAGGGGGATCTCGAAGACGGCGAGCAAGGGGCTGCCCCAGAGGAAGGGCACGATCATGAGGGCCAAGAGGAGAGCCAGGCCCGCCACCAGGCTGAAGCGGAAGAAGGCGGACGGCAGGCGCCGGGCGGTCTCCTGCTGGCCGAGCACCGCGACGTGCAGGAGGACGACCAAGAGCGTCAGGACCGACGCCGTGAAGCCCTCGCCGGGCAGCTCGCTCGCGTAGAGGATCTGCTGCCAGACGATCACCCAGGTCACGGCCGTGACGGCAGCCGTCACGAATCGGACGAGCAGGTTATTCATGGCGCGTCTCCGGCCGCTTCACCAGCGCCCGGACCGCGAGGGCCGCGGCCGCGAAGACCAGGATCTCGACGACCGTGTCGAGCGCCCGGAAGTCCGTGAGGATGGCCGTGACCAGGTCGTGCATGCCCGTCAGCCGGTAGCCCTCCTGGGCATACCGGGCGCCGATGGACTCCGGCGGGAAGTGCTGCGAGACCCAGAAGGTGAGGCCGCCTACGATGCCGCCGAGAGACAGGGAGAGCGCCCAGCGGACCCAGTCGTTGCGGCCGGCCGAGAGGATCTCCGTCTCCTGGGGCCGGATCTGGCGGCTGCGGCCGAGGGCGAGGACGATGGAGAAGGTGGCGAGCGTTTCGACCAGCACCTGGGCGAGGGCCACGTCGGGGGCGTGCATGAGGGCGAACACCACCGCCAGGGCGTAGCCCGACAGCGTCAGGGCGATGATGGCGAGCACGTGGAAGCGCAGCCAGATGGTGGCCCCCGCGGCCAGGAGCGCCACGGCCAGCATGACCGTGACGGCCGGGTCCACGGGGACCGCCCACATGAAGGGGCCCCAGGTCACGGGCTGCCAGAGGAACGCCATCAGCAAGACGGCGGCCAAGAGCTCCCAGCGCAGGTACTCGCGCAGGTTGCCGGTATGCAATACGAGCGCCCGGCGGGAGAGGAAGCCGTAGAGGCGCAGCAGGCGCCCGGTACCGAACGTGAGCTCGTCGGGCAGGGAGAGGTACTGCATCCAGGGCACGCGGCTGCGGCGCCAGAGGTTCCAGGTGCCCGCGGCGACGGCCAGGATGGCGAGGCTCATGAGGAAGAGGCCGCCCAGTTCGAGCTCCACCTCGAAGAAGGCGGGGTGCTGCAACACGCTCGAGATGGCCGGGTCCAGGAGGGCGCGGTTCATCCAGTTGGGGGCGAGGCCCGTGAGCAGGGAGACGCCGGCCAGCAGGGCGATCGCCCCCAGCATGCTCGGGGGCAAGGGGGTCGTGATGGGCGGGGGCGGCTCGTCGCCCGCGAAGATCTCGTCGAAGAACAGCAGCATGTAGAAGAAGGTCAGGCCTCCGCCCACGAGCATGGAGCCGAGCAGGAGCCAGGCCTCCTGCTCGAAGGCCGCATGCAGCAGCTCCTCTTTGTAGTAGAAGCCGCCGAAGATGGGCAGGCCGCCGAGCGACAGCGCCAGGACGGTCGCGAGCGCCGCCAGCATGGGCGCCCGGCGCGCGAGGCCCCCGAGGCCGCAGAACCGCTTCTCGCCCGTCAGGTAGGTGACGGCCCCGCTGACGAGGAAGAGGCCCGCCTTGATGAAGGCGTGGACGAAGAAGGCGTAGAGGCCCGCCTGGGCCCCGGTCGGCGTGCCGAGGCCGAAGGCCAGGACGATGAAGCCGTACTGGCTGATGGTCGAATAGGCGAGCATGGCCTTGATCTCGCCCTGCTTGAGGGCCATCAGCCCCCCCATGAGGCCGCTGACGAGGCCCGAGGGAATGAGCAGCCACGGCCAGACCGGCACGCTGCTCAGGATGGGGAAGAAGCGGGCGAGGACGTAGATGCCCGCGGCCACGAGAGCCGCCGAGTGCAGGAAGGCACTCACGGGCGTGGGGGCCGCCATGGCCCCGGGGAGCCATGCCGAGAAGGGCGCCTGCGCGCTCTTGGCGAGTGCTCCCAAGAGGATGAGCGCCGTCCAGAGCCAGGCATACGGCATGGCGGGCCATGCGGCGGCGTTCAAGAGCAACTCGTCCAGGTGCCAGGTGCCCATGACGCTCGCCAGGCCGAGGAGGCCCACGAGCATCATGAGGCTGCCCGCCGTCGTCAGGCCCAGGCTCCGCAAGGCGCCCGCGCGGGCCTTGGGCAGGTGGTTCCAGAAGCCGATCAGGAGGAAGGAGGCGAGGGACGTGAGCTCCCAGCAGAAGTAGAACTGGAGCAGGTGGCCCGATACGACCAGGCAGAGCATGCTGCCGGTGAACGCGCTCAGGAGGGCGTAGAAGGTGGCCTCGCGCCGCGTGGAGCCCTCTTCATGCTGGGCATGGGGCAAATAGGGGCCGGAGAACCCGGTGACAAGGGCGCTCACCCAGCAGGTCAGGAAGAGGAACAGGAAGGAGAGGCCGTCGGCTGCGATCACGAGCTCCAGGCCCGCCGCCGGCAGCCAGTCGAGCCTGAGGAGCGGGCGGAACTCGACGGTGGGCAGCCACCGCGACCAGGCGACGGTGAGGGCGGCCACCGTCAGGGTGCTGCCCGCGAGGGCCACGTAGCGCGCCGCCCGGTCCGCGCGAGCGGGCCAGAGCGCGAGCACGGCGGCGGTGAGCCATGGCAGGATCAGGCCGATGATCAGCCAGGTGAGCATGGGGTACCTCCCGGGGCGCATGGCCATGGTGGCGACAAGCAGGCAAGCGGAGCCTGTGAGAGTTGGCCAGACTTTTTCGCCCGATCGGGCTGCGGGCCCGGATCCGTACTCTCGCTCGTTGGCGCGCGCGCCCACTCGGCCTACACTGGGGATGTCTCGAGGGGGCCGAGAATTCGAGACCCATCGCTCGGCTCCAGAAGAGGAGGCCGCCATGCCCCTTAAAGCCGTGCGTCCGACGCCCCGGGCCACCAACGTGGCGATCCGCCCCTGGCACTCGTTGCCCGCCGAAGAGGTGATGCGGGCGCTCGAGACGCCGCCCGACGGCCTGTCGACGGCCGAAGCCACGCGGCGACTCGCCGAGTTCGGCCCCAACCAGCTCGCGAGCAAGGGCGGCCCTCCGCCGTGGCGGGTGTTCCTGCGGCAGTTCCAGAGCCCGCTCATCTACATCCTGCTCATCGCGGCGGCCGTTTCCTTTCTGGTCGGCAAGCGCTTCGACGTCTACGTGATCCTGGGCGTGGTCGTCATCAACGCCATGCTCGGCTTCATCCAGGAAGAACGGGCGGCGAGCGCGCTCGCGGCGCTGCAGCGGCTCACGAGCCCCCACGCGCACGTCGTGCGAGAGGGCGAGGTCCACGAGGTGCTCGCCACCGAGGTGGTGCCGGGCGATCTCCTGGTGCTGGAGGCGGGCGATCGCGTCGCGGCCGACGCCCGCCTCTTCAAGACGGCCGAGCTCGTCATCGACGAGTCGGCCCTCACCGGCGAGTCGGTGCCCGTCCCCAAGACGCCCGACCCGGTGCCGGGCGGCGACGAGGTGCCCCTGGGCGATCGCACCGGCCTCGCCTTCATGAACTCGGTGGTCACGGCCGGGCGGGCGCGCGCGGTGGTGGTGGCGACGGGCATGGCCACCGAGATGGGCAAGATCGCCGAGGGGCTTGCCGGCGGTCCCTCCGAGACGCCCATCCAGCGGCGGCTCGCGGCGTTCAGCAAGCGGCTCGGCCAGCTCATCCTCCTGGTGGTGGCGGCCGTGTTCTTGGTGGGGCTCATCCAGGGGCGGAGCGTCACGGAGATGTTCTTCGTGGCCATCAGCCTCGCCGTCTCCTCGATTCCGGAGGGGCTGCCCATCGTCGTCTCGGTGCTCTTCGCCATCGGCGTCAACCGCATGGCCCGGCGCAAGGCGCTGATCCGCCGCCTGCCGGCCGTCGAGGCCCTGGGCAGCGCCACCGTCATCTGCTCGGACAAGACGGGTACCCTGACGCGCAACGAGATGACGGTGCGCGAGGTCTCCTGCGGCGACGACCGGTTCGCGGTGGAGGGCGAGGGTTATCGCCCGGTGGGCCGGCTGCTGCGGGCGGGCCGTCCGGTCACGGTGGGCGACCACGACGGCCTCTACTGGCTCGCGGCCTGTGCGCGGCTCTGCAACGACGCGCTCCTGGTCGAAGAGGAGAGCGGCGAGTGGAAGGTCCTGGGCGATCCCACGGAGGGCGCGCTCCAGGTGCTCGGTGAGAAGGCGGGTTTCAAGGAGGACTGGGAGCGGATCGGGGAGCTGCCGTTCAGCTCCGAGCGCAAGTGGATGGCGACCCTCAACCGGACGCCCGAGGGCGGGCGGGTGGCCTTCATCAAGGGGGCGACGGACCGGATCCTGTCCGCCGCCCGCGGCTGGCTGGACGGGGAGGGCGTGGAGCATCCGGCGGACGACGCCTTTCGGCGGCGGGTGGAGGCCCGGGCCGAGGAGCTGGCGTCGGAGGCGCTGCGCGTGCTCGCCCTCGGCATGATCCGGGACGACGGACTCATCACCATCCACCCGGAGGTCTTCGCGGAGCGCGTGACCTTCCTGGGGCTGGTCGGGATGATCGACCCGGAGCGGCCGGAGGCCGTGGCGGCGGTCCGGACCTGCCAGGAGGCGGGCATCCGGGTGGTCATGATCACGGGCGACCACATGACCACGGGGCGGGCGATCGCGCGGCGCCTGGGGATCGTGGCGGCGGACGCAGCGGAGCCCGGGATCGACGGCGTCCGGCTCGCGGCGATGAGCGACCGGGAGCTCGAGGAGGCGGTGGGGCGGACGGCCCTCTACGGTCGGGTGGCGCCCGAGCACAAGCTCCGCATCGTCACGGCCCTCCAGCGGCAGGGGGAGATCGTCGCCATGACGGGCGACGGCGTCAACGACGCTCCGGCGCTCTCGCAGGCGGACATCGGCGTCTCCATGGGGCTCGCGGGCACGGAGGTCGCCAAGGGGGCGTCCGACATGGTGCTCGCGGACGACAACTTCGCGACCATCGTGGCGGCGGTCGAAGAGGGGCGGACCATCGCGGACAACCTCCACAAGGTCATTCACTACCTCCTGACGACCTCGACCGCGGAGATCCTGATCATCGCGGTGGCGCTCCTCTTGGGCATGCCGCTGCCCCTGGCGGCGGTGCAGATCCTGTGGGTGAACCTGGCCACCGACGGCCTCATGGACAAGGCCCTGGCGCTCGAGAAGCCCGAGCCGGGGCTGATGTCGCGACCGCCCGCGGCCGCGAACGCACCGATCGTGTCGGCCGAGGCGTTTCGCCGCATGCTGCTCTTGGGATCGGTGACGGCCCTCGGGACGCTGGGGAGCTACGCGTGGGAGCTGTGGAACGGCGGGACGTTCCGGCATGCGCAGACGGAGGCCTTCACGACCCTGGTGGCGTACCAGTGGTTCAGCGCCTTTGCCTATCGTTCGGAGCGGGTGCCGATCTGGCGGCTGCCCATGAACTGGTGGATGGTGGGGACGCTGCTGGTGGGGGTGTTGTTGCAGACGGCGGCCGTCTACGCGCCGCCCTTGCAGCTGGTGCTCGGGACGGAGGCGTTGTCGCTCGCGGAGTTCGCGGACTCGGCGCTCATCGCTGCGAGCGTGCTGGTGGTCAGCGAGGCCTACAAGATCGTTCGGGAGCGGTGGGTGCGGACGAGCCCCTAGGAAGGCTCTGTCCGGTCGAACGCCGACAGCATCGACCCCAGCTGCTCGAACACCGCCGAGCCCAGCGCAGAACCCTGGGCCCCGCCGTTCGAAAGCATGTCGAAGTACAGCTGCTGCGCCTTCTCGGCCGCCGTGGCGGGCGCCACGTTCAGCTGGTCCACGTACCGGGCCGGGTCGGCCCCGGCGGCATAGGGATCGGGCTCCGCCGTGCGGGCCTCATCCTCGGCCTGCAGCTCGAGGGCGCGCTTGCGCTGACGCTCGAAGGCCTCCAGCAACAGCAACCGACGCTGGGCCTGCAGCTCGGTGTCGGCGATGGATCCCCAGTCGAAGCCACTCATGTGCGAAATCCCCTGGTTCGAGCCTGCGACGGCTCGCTCTTGGCAATGATTACCAACCGTCCCCCAAGCATAACCAACCAGCCCCGTGCCGTAAATGGGCATTTTGGCGGATCGAAACGGGGCCGCCGTGGGGCGGCCCCGAAAAGCCCGCTGGGCAGGCTACCTCCGGACGATCACGACCTCCTCGTGGCCGCGCTCGTACCCGGGGTACGAGTGACGCCAGCGGTCGCGATCGCGGTGATGGTCCCGATCCACGACCCGCACCACCTCGCGGCGGACCACGTGGTGACCGTGCCGGTCGACCACCACGATCCGCTTCTCGACGACGGGACGGTGATGACGATGGCGTTCCTTCTCGATCACCACCACGCGCCGCGGGGCTTCGGGAGCCACCACGACCCGGGGCTGGACGATCACCTGCACCGGCCCGATCTCGAGGGCCTGCGCCGGAACCGAGGCGAGCGCCATGAAGGTCGCTCCGAGGATTGCTACGCTGAAGGCCTTACGCATCGTTGTTCTCCTTTCAGTTGCGCGCCTGCATGTAGGACGAGAGTAAGCCGGAAAAGGTTTCATTCAGACGACTTTCCGCCCACTAAATCTTTAAAACCAGCGCACCGACTAACGTTCAAGTCGCCGAACCCCGCCGGATCCGGCGACACAGAGCTTAGCCGCCATCCCGACACCCTCGCCATGGCGTGGGTCCGGCGCCGCCTACTGTGGCTGCCAGTGTACGCGGCGGCGCTTGCCCCCCGCTTGCGGGAGTGTGACGAAGCAATCAAGAAGCGACGCGGAGAAACGCCGAGAGAGCCCCGGGCATGGCCCGGGGCTCTCTCGGATGGTTGAATCGGACGTCCTAGGGCCTTCCGAGGGCCTTCAGGAGCCGGGCCCGGGCCTGCGCCAGGCGCTGCTCCTCCTGGACCTGCTGGGAGCGCGCCGTGGTGAGGGCGAGCTGCGCGTCGCTCAGCTCCAGGATGTTGCCCACGCCGGCCTCGTAGCGCCCCTCGGCGAGCCGGAGCTGCTCCTGGGCGTTCTTGACGGACTCCCCGGCCGCCTTGACGGCCCCCTGGCCCGACTGGATGGCCAGGCGTGCCTGCTCGATCTCGAGCCGGATCTGCTGCCGCTGCGCGTCCGCCTGCGCCGCGAGTCCCGCAAGCTCCGCCTCGGCCTCGGACACCTGCGCCTGCGTGCTGCCGCCGTTCCACAGGGGCCACGAGAAGGTGATCCCCCCGCTCACGGTCGGGCCCTGCAGCTGCGAGCGCGCATCCCCGAAGCTGGTGCCGGCCGAGGCCCGCAGGGACGGCGACAAGGCACCGCGCGCCGCCCCGAGGCCGGCCTCCTGGGCTCGCCGCTGCTGCTGCAGGGCCGCCACCTCGGGCCGATACTCGAGGGCCTCCTTCAAGAGCGCGTCCACCGACTGCTGCTCGCCCGGCACCGCCGGAAAGGCGCCCGCGGCCACGTCGAAGTCCAGGGAGCCCTCGCGGCCCATGACCTGGTTGAGCTGGGCCCGGGAGTCCGCGAAGTCGTTCTCCGCCCGGATGAGCTGGAGCTGGGCGTTGGCCACGTCACGGCGCGCGAGCGCCAGGTCGATGGGAGCCCGGCTGCCGATGGTGACCATGCGCTGGATGCGATCCGCATGGCGCTGCTGGTTGGCGAGCGACTCCTTGGCCACGCCGACCATGACCTTGGCCGCCTGGGCGCTGAAGAAGGCCGTGCGCACGTTGAAGGCCACCTGCTGGCGCACGTTCCGCTCCTGGGCCTGCTGGGCGGCGGTCCCGGCCGCGGCGGAGTCGATCCGGTGCGCGGTCTGCCCGAAGTCGTACAGGAGCTGACTGACGTTCGCCCCCACGTTGGCGCCGCCGAGGCTCGAGGGGTTGTTGCTGCCCATCTGGTAGTTCGAGTTCATGGAGACCTGGGGCAGCCAAGGAGCCTGCGCCGACCGTTCCCGGGCCGTCGCCGCCGCGACCGAGGCGCTCGCCTGGCGCAGCTGCGGCTGCTGGGCGTTGGCCGTCGCAAGGGCCTGATCCAGCGTCAAGCTCGCAGCGGGCTGCGCATGGGCCGGCAAGGAGAGCGCCAGCCAGAGAAGTAGGACCGTGTTCCACCGCTTGTTCATTCGTACCTCAGAGCCTCGATGGGGTTCAGAAGAGCCGCCTTGCGGGCGGGATACATGCCGAAGCCGACGCCGACCAGGCCGCTGAAGGCCACGGCCACCGCCACGATGCCCGGCTGGATCAAGATGGGCCAGCCGAACTGCTGCCCGAGGAAGAAGGCCACGCCCACCCCGAGCGCGGTGCCGATGAGACCGCCCAGGACGGAGAGGGCCACGGCCTCGACCAGGAACTGCGCGAGGACGTCGCGGGGCTTGGCGCCGATGGCCATGCGCAGCCCGATCTCGCGCGTCCGCTCGGTCACGCTCACGAGCATGATGTTCATGACCCCGATGCCGCCGACCAACAGCGAGACCGACGCGATGCTCGCCAGGAGCATGGTCATGGTCCGGGTGCCCTCCTGGCGCGCGTTGGCCATCTCCGTGAGGTTGCGCAGGGAGAAGTCGTCCTCCGCATCGTCACCGAGGCGATGGCGCTCGCGCAGGAGCGACGCGATCTGCTCCTGCGCGGGCTCCAGGTCCTCGGGCGTCGCCACCGAGATCCAGATGCCGCCCCGGATATACTGGCCGAGCCCGCCTTGGATCTTCGCCTGGAAGGCAGTCTGGGGGACGAAGACCGCGTCGTCGTTGTCCTGGCCGTTCGCGGACTGTCCCTTGGAGGCGAGCACGCCCACGACCTGGAAGGGCACGTTGCGGATGCGGATCGTCTGGCCCACGGCGTCCTCGACGGCGCCGAAGAGCTCCATGGCGACCGTCTGACCGAGCACCGCGACCTTGGCGCCCGAGGTGACGTCCGAGTCCAGGAAGCGGGCGCCCGCGGCGATGTCCCAGGTGCGCATGGCGAAGAAGTCCTCGGACGTGCCCGTCACCGAGGTGGTCCAGTTGGCCTGCGGGCTCGCCACCATGGAGTTGGAGCGCAGCTGGGCGACGGCGTAGCGCACCGACGGGATCTCCCGGCGGATGGCGCGCAGGTCCTCCCAGGTCAGGCTGGACCGGGAGCCCGAGCCGCCGCGGGCGCCGCCCGTCGAGACGCTGCCCGGCTGGACCACGAGCATGTTGGTGCCCATGGCGTCGTAGGAGGCCTCGACCTGGGCCTTGGCCCCCTGGCCGACGCCCACCATGGCGATGACGGCCCCCACGCCGATGACGATGCCGAGCACGGTGAGGAAGGAGCGGGTCTTGTTGCGCAGGAGGGCCCCCAGGGCCACCCGCAAAAGCTGCAAGGGGTTCATCGGGCGACCTCCGCGGCGAGCCTGGGCGCCTGGCGCACGTCGGACTGGATGGATCCGTCGCGGACGACCAGCACGCGCGAGGCGAACTCGGCGATGTCCGGCTCGTGGGTGACCAGCGCCAGCGTGATGCCGCTCGCGCTCAGCTCCTGGAAGAGGGCCATGACCTCGAGGCTCGTCTGGGAGTCCAGGTTGCCCGTGGGCTCGTCGGCGAGGATGATGCGCGGGCGGGTGACGATGGCCCGGGCGATCGCCACGCGCTGCTGCTGACCGCCCGAGAGCTGGGCGGGCGTGTGGTCCACGCGCCCGGCGAGGCCGACTTTCGCGAGGGCCTCCAGGGCGCGCTCCCGCCGCTCCTTGGCCGGGGTGCCGGCATAGAGCATGGGCAGCTCGACGTTCTCCAGGGCGCTGGTGCGCGGCAGGAGGTTGAAGCTCTGGAACACGAAGCCGATGGTCCGGTTGCGGATCTCGGCGAGCGCGTTGCGGTCGAGGCCCGAGACGTCCGTGCCCACGAGCTCGTAGCGGCCGTCCGTGGGCCGATCGAGGCAGCCCAAGAGGTTCATGAGGGTGGACTTGCCCGAGCCCGAGGGGCCCATGAGCGCCACGAACTCGCCTTCATGGATGTCGAGATCGATGCCGCGCAGGGCGTCCACCTGGGTCTCGCCGCTGCCGTAGCGCTTGCGCACGCCGGCAAGCCGAATGACGGGTGAGGTCATGGTCACGCTCCCCTAGAACATCCGCATGGCGCGGCCGCCGCCCTGACCGCCCTGCTGGCGGCGCTGCCGGGTCGCGGTGCCGGTGCCGGTGGCGCCGGTGATGACCTGGTCGCCCTCCTCGAGCTCGCCCTCGAGGACCTCGGTGAAGCTGCCGTCCGAAAGGCCCGGCTTGATGACGACCGGCCGGGGACGACCCTCGCGCAGCACCCAGATGCGCTTCTCGTCGTCGGCGAGCTTGCGGCGCATCCGCCCCTGGCCCTCGGCGCTCGCGGCCTGCTCGGCACCCTCGGCCTTCTCCCCGTCCTCGGCCCGCTCCTGGCCACCCTGACGGCGGTTGGCCATGCCCTCGCGCCGGCTGCCCTCGGGACGCGGCATCTGGAAGCGCAGGGCGGCGTTCGGCAAGCGGAGCACGTCCTCGCGCGAGTCGTAGAGGAAGGTGACGTTCGCCGTCATGCCGGGCTTGAGCTTCTGCTCGGGGTTCGCCACGTCGAGCACCGCGTCGTAGGTGACGACGTTCTGCACCGTCTGGGGCGCGTTGCGGATCTGGCGCACCTTGCCCCGGAAGGTCTCGCCCGGGAAGGCGTCCACCGTGAACTCCGCGGCGAGGCCCGCCTTGAGCTTGCCGATGTCGGCCTCGGCCACGTTGGTGTTGACCTGGACCTGGCGCAGGTCCTGGGCGATGAGGAAGAGGGTCGGCGCCTGCAGGGAGGCCGCGACCGTCTGGCCCACGTCGATGTTGCGCGAGATGACCACCCCGTCCACGGGCGAGACGATGGTCGTGTAGCCCAGGTTGACCTCGGCCTGGTGCAGGGAGGCCCCCGCCTGCTTGAGGCTCGCGCGCTCGGCGATGACCTGGGCCCGGGCCGTGTCGTAGTTGGCCTGGGCCGTCTCGAGCTCGGCGGTGGCGATGAGCTGGCGATCGGCGAGGTAGCGCGTCCGATCGAGCTGGCGCTTGGCGGTGCCCGCCAGGACCTCCGACTTGGTCACCTGGCTCTTGGCCGCGGTGTAGTTCGCCCGCTCGCGCTCGAGGGTCGCCATGATGAGCTGCGGGTCCAGCTTCGCGAGGACCTGGCCCTTCTTCACGGGCGAGTTGAAGTCGACCAGGATCTCCTGGATGCGCCCCGAGACCTGCGAGCCCACCTGCACCGAGACGAGCGGCGAGAGGGTGCCGGTGGCCGTGACCTTGGCCACGACGTCGCCGCGCTCGATGGCCGCGGACTGGAACGTGGGCGCCGGCGCGCGCCGGGTCGTGACCCACGCGACGACCAGCCCGAGGACGAGGACGGCGACACCGGAGAGGATGAGCAAACGTTTCTTCATGCGAGACCCTGTCTGAACGGTTGGGCGGCACGGGGGACGAGCCCCCTACCCTGGACTACGCGGGGGCGAGGCGAAAAGTTTCAGGGCGGCGAAAAAAGCCCGCCTTGCCATGCGGACGATCGATCGGCTCAACCCTATTGCCCCGGGCTCGCATACCACGTAAGCTGGGTTTAAACGCTCCCTAACTTCTCTGGAGACCGCGATTTGAGTACCACACTCGAGCCTCCTTCGGCGGAAAAGGGTTTCAAGCCCTACGTCTCCCCGACAGAACACCCTCCGGAGCTGACGCTCCGTGCCGTCTTGCTGGGCGCCGTGCTCGGCATCATCTTCGCCGCCAGCTCGGTCTACCTGGCCCTCAAGGTCGGCATGACCGTCAGCGCGAGCATCCCCATCGCGGTGCTCGCCATCACCATCTTCCGGGTCTTCGGCAAGGCCACCATCCTCGAGAACAACATCGTGCAGACCACGGGTTCAGCAGGCGAGTCGATCGCCGCGGGCGTGGCCTTCACGGTGCCGGCCCTGCTCCTGATGGGCCAGGACCTCGAGCTGGTCCGCGTCCTGATGGTCGCGCTCCTGGGCGGCCTCTTGGGCGTGCTCATGATGATCCCCCTGCGCCAGGGCCTCATCGTCCACGAGCACGGCAAGCTCACCTACCCCGAGGGCACGGCCTGCGCCGACGTCCTCATCGTGGGCGAGGAGCGCGGCAGCGCGGCGCGGACGGTCTTTTTGGGCTTCTTCCTGGGCGCGGGCTACAAGCTCCTCAACGCCGGAGCCCGCCTTTGGAAGGAAGCGCCCGGCTGGGTCATCCCCGGCTACAAGGGCGGCTCGGTGTCCGCCGAGGTCTCGCCCGAGCTCATGGGCGTGGGCTTCATCATCGGGCACAAGACGGCCGCGACCATGCTCGCGGGCGGCGTGCTCAGCTTCCTCATCCTGATCCCGGCCATCAAGATCTTCGGCGCGGGCCTCACGACGCCCATGTTCCCGGCGACCACGCTGATCGCCGACATGTCCCCGCACGAGATCCGCAACGCCTACATCCTCTACATCGGCGCGGGTGCGGTCGCCACCGGCGGCATCATCAGCCTGATCCGCAGCTTCCCGACCATCCTGCGCGCCTTCCAGCGCGGCCTCGGCACCTTCCTGGAGACCCGCAAGGAGGGTCAGGAGCACGCCCAGGCGCCGCTGCGCACCGAGCGCGACCTGCCCATGTCGATCGTGGTCTTCGGCAGCATCGCCCTGGTGCTCGCCATCTGGCTCGCGCCGGTGCTCCAGATCTCGGCCGTCTCGGCCGTGCTCATCGTGCTCTTCAGCTTCTTCTTCGTGACGGTCTCGAGCCGCATCACGGGCGAGATCGGCTCGAGCTCGAACCCCATCTCGGGCATGACGGTGGCGACCCTGCTCATCACCTGCCTCCTCTTCTTGGCGGCGGGCTGGACGGGCGTCGACTACAAGGCCATGGCGCTCTCGACGGCGGCCATCGTCTGCATCGCGGCCTCCAACGGCGGCACCACGAGCCAGGACCTCAAGACGGGCTTTTTGGTCGGCGCCACGCCGCGCTCCCAGCAGATCGCCATCAGCATCGGCGTCATCACCAGCGCGCTGGTCATCGGCTGGACGCTGCTCTTCCTCAACAACGCCTACACCACCGTCGTGCCGCGGACCTTCCCCGGCTACACGGCGCCCGTGACCGCACAGGCCCAGGTGCAGAAGGGTCCGGACGGCAAGGAGTACAAGGTCCACTACCTCCAGGAGCCCACCGACAACGTGCCCGTGGGCAAGTACCTGGTCGACGACGCCGGCAAGATCGCCTTCCTGGTCGATCCGGGCATCGGCGGGGTGGTCTCGGAGGTGGACGGCAAGCCCGTCACCAAGCTGGACGCCCCCAAGGCGCGGCTCTTCAGCATGATCATCGACGGCATCCTGACGCAGAAGCTGCCCTGGGGGCTGGTGCTGATCGGGGTGTTCCTCGCCCTGATGATGGAGCTCTGCGGTGTGGCGGCCCTGCCCTTCGCGGTGGGCGCCTACCTGCCCATCTCCACCTCGGTGCCCATCATGATCGGCGGCTTCATCCGCATGGTCATCGACCGGATGCGGAAGGGCGCGAGCAAGGAGGAGGCGGAGTTCGCCCCCGGCGTGCTCCTGTCCTCGGGCCTCATCGCGGGCGGCGCCCTCGCGGGCGTGCTCGTGGCGGGCCTCTCGGGCGCGGACCTCGTGGGGTTCATGGACCTGTCCAGGTACGTGGGCGTCCTCGCCGAGAGCGACGGGTTCGCGCTCATCCCGTTCGCGATCCTGGCCTTCGTCCTCTTCCGGGTGGGCGGCAAGCGGCCGGACGCCGCGTAGCCCCTCCGGCAACGCGCGGGCCCGGCGAATCGCCGGGCCCGTTTTCCATGGCCCGTTTCCCGGGCGCCGGGCAAGGGTATTATGTCCGGATGGCGCCCCGCGTTCCTGAAAAGGAGGTTCCATGTTCGTCGTTCGTAACGTCCTCTCGGGCCTCCTCTTGGCGGCCGCGCTCGCCGCACCCGCGCTGGCCACGGTCAAGCCCGTGAGCGTCGCCTCGCCGACCACGCGCTACACCGCTCAGGTCCAGGATCTCGGCAGCTTTGGCACGGAGGACTTCGCCGAGAAGTTCCACAAGTACCGGATCGACTTCCTCGGGCCGGGCAAGCGGAAGGTCGCGAGCACGGTCTACGCGGCGCGCTACGGCGCGGCCGTCGACGACCGGATCCGCACCCCCAAGGACGTGAAGAAGCGCCTCATCTGGGACAAGCGGGAGCGCTACGTGCTCGTGATGAACACCGAGACCGTGACCATGAGCGGCACGGACGTGTACGACGCGTTTGCCCTCGACCCGTCGCTCAAGTGGAAGCAGGGCGAGTTCGCGCTGGACCACGCGACCTGGGTCACGCCGAAGCTGGCCATCGGCGAGCGGCGTTCCGAGGACCGGGTGGCCGTGGCGGTCTTCGACCTGACGACGGGCCAGACCCGCACCCTGCACGACGAGGAGGGCTATCACGGCTACCGCATCGAGCGGCGCACGCCTCATGCCGTGACGCTGGTGCGCTGCGACCATACGACCCGCAAGCCCATGGGCTCGGAGACCCTGGTCGTGACCCTCTCCAACCTGACGATCACCAAGGGCAAGCGCTAGGTCTCTGCGGCGGCGGGCTACCGAGCGTAGCCCGCTATGGCCGCGGACGCCGCGCGAGGGCGGCATCGACGCTGTAGGGACCCGCGCCCGCCGCCGCCAGGTAGGCGAAGACGAGCATGTAGAGCAGCGCGAGCTCGCCCTGGTTCACGACGGGCACGAGGCCCTTGGGAGCGTGGGCCATGAAGTAGGCCGCGAGCATCTCGAGCGCCAGGACGAGCGCCACCGGTCGGGTCAGGAAGCCGATCACGATGAGCAGGCCCCCGACCAGCTCCAGCACCCCCGCGAGCCCGAACAAGCTGAAGAGCGGCACTGGCCCCGGGGCGCCGAACCACCCGAAGAGCTTCATCATGCCGTGCTGCATGAACAGCAGGCCCGTGCCGATCCGCAGCACCGTGAGCATGGCGGGTGCGAACGTCGCCATGCGGTCGTAAAGGGCCCCAAGCGGCCCACCCCCGTCCGTTCGAGTCATGCCGTCCTCCCGAGCCGTTCCGGCTCCCCGGGCCATGGGCCCCATGCCCCGGCCTCGGCCAAGAGTCTTCCGGCGGGATCATGGAGCCCCAGCCGCCCCGGTGACAAGCGGCAACCTCGCTCGGCCCGCGGAGGTCGGCGGGCAGGGCCCCATGGCGATCCCGAACAAAAGGTTGGTCGGTTCATCCAATGCTCCAATAGCCCGGGAGAGGCATCATCGAAGGGGCCCCGGGGAGGCTCCTCGCCGGGGCGCTGCTGTCATCCACATGTCGCCAACATGCAGAACACGGAGGTCCCCCATGCCCTTCCTGCCTTCCAAGGGATTCTTCCCGGGCTCCCTGGCGAGCGGCCTGCTGCTCGCCCTTGGCCTGGCCATCGGCTGCACGCCGTCGCCCGGCGGGGGCGGGGGCCCCATGGCCAACCCGACGCCCGGCCCAACCACGGCTCCGACCCCGCGAGCCACCTCCAACCCCACGGCGACACCGACGCCCTCGTCGTCGCCTTCGGTCTCGCAGACGAGCGTCTCCTTCTCGACCCAGGTGGCTCCCCTCTTGAGCGCCCGGTGTGCGGAGTGCCACCGGGGGGCCGGCCTGGGCGGCGTGAGCCTGTTCGACAGCTCGGGCAATCCGCGCTACGACAACATCCGCACGCGGCTGTCGAACATCATCGAGCAGGTGGCGAGCGGCAACATGCCGCGCACCGGCCCGCGCCTCACCCAGGCCGAGGTGGGCCTGCTGCAGACCTGGAGCGCCAACGGCGCGCCGAACAACTAGGAAAACGGCGGGGAGGTTCCACCTCCCCCTCCGATTCACTTTCCAGCCAGTCCTCGACGATCGGCTCGGCCTCGTCCAAGGTGCGCCGCCAGTACTCGCCGGTGTGGATGGGGCTCCGGCCCCCTTGAAACGCCGTGCCCATTCGCTATGATGAGAGCCCGCAAGAAGGAGGTCTCGCATGGACAAGGTCGTGAAATCGCCGGAGCAATGGCGTGAGCAGCTCACGGAGGAGGAGTACCGGATCGCGCGCGAAAAGGGAACCGAGCGCGCCTTCACGGGCAAGTACTACCACAACCAGGAGGCGGGGACCTACGTCTGCGTCTGCTGCGGGGAGCCCCTGTTCAGCTCGGAGACCAAGTACGACTCGGGATCCGGCTGGCCGTCCTTCTACGCCCCGCAAAAGGACGAGGTCATCGCCGAGCACGTGGACTCGAGCCACGGCATGCAGCGCACCGAGATCACCTGCGCCCGCTGCGAGGCGCACCTCGGCCACGTCTTCCCGGACGGCCCCCGGCCCACCGGCCTGCGCTACTGCGTCAACTCCGCGTCCTTGAAGTTCCAGCCGAAGTAGCGCCTGCCTTCAAGCAACAGAAGGGCCGCCCGATGGGTGGCCCTTCGGCGTTCGGTGGTCAGCGCTCCGGTCGCAAGCTCGACTATCGAGTTGGCCGGCGCAGCGTTTCCCGCCACATCTGGAAGCTGGAGGCAAGCGCCCCGATGGTCGCGGAGGTCTCGCCGAGCGCCGCCTCCAGGGTGTCGGCATGGGCGGCGACCCGCTGGTTGGACTCCGTCATCCACGCGAGGGCGGCCGAGTCGAGGGGCATGGCCGGCTTGGCATCGCCGTCGTGGGGCGTGACGCGGTACGTCGAGTCGAGAGGGGTCATGGGGCGTCCTCGCTGGCTGGCCGAAGGGTCGCAGGCTCCAGGCGCCAAGTCGACGCATGGCCTCGGCGACTAACGCGCCCGAGCGCCTTGCGGTCAGCATGACGGTCTTGAGTAGCTTGAATGTAGGACATTTGTCCCGCTGATTCCATCAATAAACCGTGAATTTCATGACACAAAGATGAAATATCGCTCACGACATCCTCATGTCGCTGCCGGGTCGCCGTCCATGCAACATGCCGGCCATCCCTGAGACGGCCGGCACTGCAGCTCCGATAAAGCCTACTCGCGGTTGCTCTGTAGCTTGGAGAGGAGGTTCAGGATCTCCAGGTACAGCCAGATGAGCGTCACCATCAGGCCGAAGGCGCCGTACCACTCCATGAACTTGGGCGCGCCGGAGCGGGCCCCGTGCTCGACCATGTCGAAGTCGAGGACCAGGCTGAGGGCCGCCACCGCGACCACCACCAGGCTGAAGCCGATGCCGATCACCCCGCCGTCGTTGACGGCCGGGATGTGGATGCCGAACATCCCGAGCCCGAACTGGACCAGGTAGAAGACCATGATGCCGCCGATGGCGGCGGCCATGCCGAGCCGGAACTGCTCCGTCACCTTGATCAAGCCCGACTGGTAGGCCAGGAGCATGGCGAACATGGTCCCGAAGGTCAGGCCCACCGCGGGCATGACCACCCCCGGGAAGCGCGTCTCGGCCGCGGCCGAGATGCCGCCGATGGCGAGCCCCTGCAGGACCGCGTAGAGGGGGGCCGTGACGGGCGCCCATTCCTTCTTGAAGACGGTCACGAGGGCCACGACGAGCCCCCCGAGCACGCCCCCGATCATCAGGAGGCCCGCCAGGCCCGTGCCGGCCTGGCTCCAGGTGAAGCCCGCTGCTGCGACCACCAGGAGCAAGAGCATCAGGGTCTTGGCGACGGTCCCCTGGATGGACATGGCCTCGCCGCCGACGCGCGGCAGGCCGCGAAACATGTCGGCCGATAGGGCGGGATTACCACTGGTCATAGGTGCCTCCTCTGGCGTGAGACGGGTCGACGGACAGGGCGTGACGCATGGCTAGAAGCGACGGGGGGCGCGGCCCTGCATGTCGGGCGGCACGATCATGACCTCGGCGCCCTGACGCTTGAAGGCCCGCACGAAGCGCACCGCCAGGTAGACGGCCCCGACCGCGAGCGCGATCTTGAGCACCAGGCCCACCAGCGCGAAGACGGCCCCGAGCGCCATCATCACCAGGACGAAGGCCAGCAGGCCGAGGAACACGCCCCCGAAGCCCGCGACGAAGGGATGGCGGGCGGCCTTGGCCCCGCGGGCAACCCAGGCATGGCGCCGGGTCCGCACGTAGGTGTGGTGGCCATGGGAGCGCTCGGCGAACAGCTCGCGTCCCAGGAACTGGGCGGCATAGGCCAGTTTCAGCAGCTTGGCAGTCTTCATGGATGGAACCTCCTCAATCGAGTCCGCCTGAGGGCGGCTTGAACGCTCGCCAGGCTCTCGGAGGCTCCCAGAACGATAACAGGAGCAATACCTCGCGAGAACAGGCGATCACCTGTTCATCCACTAGGTCTTGCTCCCGAGCGGGTGGCTCGATGTCGGCACCGGGCCCGCAGGCCGTGTTGACGATGCCAACGCTGCACGAGGCAGCAGCTACTCCCCAAAGTTTCGAACACCCCTATTATGCAAACGCCGGACACGCTGTCAAGCGTTTTGTCTCCAGGAACCAGCCACCGACGGACGCAAGCCCAGTGTCCATGCGCCTCGGACGCTCGCGGATCCGTGACGCCTGGCCGCAGGGGTGCGCCTCGCCTGTGATAGAATGGATCTGAGCGTAGGATAACCCTCACGTCGCGGATCCTCGGCGCCCCGATGCGCCCAGTCGATCGATTCTGCCCAATGAAACGCCGGGTCGGGCCGCTGCTGCGCCCGTGTTATCCCCCCGGTCGAAAGGTTCTTTTGTCTCAAACGTTTAAAGACTTTCCCCTCGCCCCCGCCGTCCAGCAGGGGCTAACCGCCCTGGGCTTCTCCGAGCCCACGCCCGTTCAGGCGGCCACCATTCCCCTCTTGCTCGATGGCCGCAACGCCATCGCCCAGGCCAAGACCGGCTCGGGCAAGACCCTCGCCTTCGGCTTGCCGCTCCTGACCATGCTCAAGCCCCAGCCGAAGCCCCAGGCGCTCGTCATCCTGCCGACCCGCGAGCTCGCCTTGCAGGTCAGCGAGTCCATCGCGGCCGTGCAGGGCCCCAAGAGCCAGCTGCGCGTGCTGCCCGTCTACGGCGGCGTGGGCCTCGGCAACCAGGAGGCCGCCCTCAAGCGCGGCGTGGACCTGGTCGTCGGCACCCCCGGCCGGCTCAAGGATCTCCTGGGCCGCGGCAGCCTGGACCTGTCGCAGGTTCGCGTGCTCGTCCTCGACGAGGCCGACCAGATGCTCGACATGGGCTTCCGGCGCGACATCGAGTTCCTGATCGATCGCCTGCCGTCCCGCAAGCAGACGCTCATCTTCTCGGCGACCATGCCGCCCGAGATCGAGGCGATCGCCCGCCGTTACCTGGTGGATCCGGCCGTGGTCAAGCTCATCCCCAAGGAAGAGGTCACGCCCGTCGAGATCGACCACGCCTTCGTGCGGGTGCCCAAGGAGCGCCGCGTCGACGCGCTCGTCGCGCTCATGCAGGAGGAGAACCCCGAGCGGGCCATCGTCTTCACCCGCATGAAGCACGAGACCAAGAAGCTCGCGGCCAAGCTGAACCGGCT
Organism: Candidatus Sericytochromatia bacterium; assembly: GCA_036676985.1. GTDB lineage: Bacteria > Cyanobacteriota > Sericytochromatia > S15B-MN24 > UBA4093 > DATNQJ01. The sequence goes on along the minus strand of JAKFBU010000048.1, from coordinate 45,097 downwards.
CACGGGCTGGCAGGTGGGCTACCTGAACGGCAACATGTCCCAGAACGCCCGCAACACGGCACTCGCTGGCTTCAAGAGCGGCGAGCTGCGGGTGCTGGTGGCGACCGACGTCGCCGCCCGCGGCCTGGACGTCGAGGGCCTGAGCCACGTCTTCCACTTCGCGGTGCCCGAGGTCGTCGAGACCTACATCCACCGCAGCGGCCGCACGGGCCGGGCGGGCAACTCGGGCAAGACGATCACGCTCGTGACGTCGGACTCCGAGGCGGACTTCACGGCCATCCGGAAGCGCATCAAGTTCACCGAGCGCACGCTCGACCTGAGCACCCTGCCCGAGGCGGCGACGGTGCTCGAGGACAGCCCCGGCCACGTGCCCAACCAGCGGCGCGGCCGCCACGAGAACCAGGCGCCCCGGCGCGAGCCGCGCGCCGAGGTCCCGGGTCCCCGCCGACAGCAGCGGGCCAAGGATCACGGGGAGCCGAAGCCGCAGTCGCGGACCTTCAAGCTGCCCCTGCAGCCGGGTCACCGCACGTCGCAGGCGGACCTGCGACGCTGGCTCCTGAACCGCACGGGCACGCCCAACGGGGCCATCGGCTCCATCACCATCCGCCCGGACCATGCCCTGGTGGAGGTGGACGCCCGCCACGCGGATCAGTTCAAGCGCGAGATCCGCGGCCGTCAGGGCCAGTAGGCGATCGCAACGAGGGCCGGCACCACGTGGTGCCGGCCCTCGTTCATGCGCGAAAGGGGCGTCAGGCCAGGTTGATGAAGATGTACGAGTAGAAGCACGCCGCTCCCACCATCACGCAGACGTGCCAGATCTCGTGGTGGCCGAGGCGGCCCGGCCACCAGTCGAAGAGGCGCCGGCTGAGGATGACGCCGCCCAGCGTGTAGGCGAGGCCGCCCACCGTGGCGAGCACGATGGAGAGGCCCCGCGAGTGCGCGACCAGGGGCGCCAGCTGCGAGACGACGAGCCAGCCCATGGCCACGTACAGCAAGGTCGAGGCGAGGTCCGGCGGATCGTCCACGCGCTCGGGCTCGCGCGCGAAGGCCAGCTTGTAGACCACGCCCGCGAGCGCCACGCCCCAGACCACCGTCAGGAGCACCAGCCCCGCGGAGCCAGGCAATAGGTGCACGCAGATGGGCGTGTAGGTCCCCGCGATGAAGGGGTAGATGGCCGCGTGATCGAGCTTGAGCAGCCGCATCTCGGCTGACCGGGTCCCCCGGACCAGGTGATGCAGGGTGCTCGCCAAAAAGCAGCCGCACATGGTCAGGCCGTACACCGCGGCGGTCAAGGCGCGCACCACGTCCGTGCGGAACGTCCAGACCAGGAACAGCGTGCCCACGATGCTCAAGATCAAGGCCACACCGTGCAGGACGCCGTTCACCGGATCCCGCCATCGACTCGACGACAAGACGCTCATCCCATTTCTCCCTCCCAAGGACCTCCGTTCCAGCCCCAGGTATAGCAAGAATGGGGCCTCGAGAGGGTCATGACTTGGTCGGAGAATGTAAAAGTTCGGTCATTCTTCGCCAAAAAGCCGGCCCCGCGACGGATCGCGGGGCCGGCTCAGGAATCAGGACTAGACGGCGACGGGGCTCGAAAAGAGCGTCCCGTCCACCAAAGACACGAGCTGCGGCAGGTCCGGCTTGCGGATGAGGTCGTGGGCGCCCAGTTTCAGGGCCTTGTCCCGGTTCGAATCACTGCCCAGAGACGAGAACATGATGACGGGTAGCTGACGGAGGCCGTCGGTCCCCTTGATCCGGCTCAGGAGGTGCAGGCCATCCATCTTCGGCATCTCGATGTCCGAGATGACGAGGTCCGGCAGGTCGCCGTCCTGGCGGCGGGCCTCGAGCCAATCGAGGGCGTCTTCGCCGTTCTCGGCGGCCTGGACCTGGTAGCCCGCCTCCTTGAGGGTGTTGACGATGATCCGGCGGATGGAGCCCGAGTCCTCGGCCACCAGGATGCGCTTGCTGCTGCGATTGAGCTCGGAGGCCCCCGCGGCGGCGTCCGCCTTGAGGCGGATGCTCGGGTTGATGTCCGCGATGATGGCCTCGAAGTCGAGCATCAGGAGGACCCGATCGTCGATCTTGATGACCGACGTCAGGCAGTCCCCCATGCTGAGCGTGATGTCCGACGGCGGCGGCACGACCTGCTGCCAGGAGATGCGGTGGATGCGGGTGATGGCGTCGACGATGAAGCCGTTGACCACCCCGTTGAACTCGGTGACGACCACGCGCGACTTCTTGCCGACCTTGGACGGCAGGCCGAGCCACTGGCCCAGGTTGACGAGCGTGATGACCTGCCCGCGCAGGTTGATGGCGCCCGCGACGGCCGGGTGCGTCATGGGGATCGTGAGGATGTCCGGCACCATCACGATTTCCTTGACCTTGGCCACGTTGATGCCGTAGTAGCCCATGTTGTCCTGGCCGGTGGAGGTCGGCGTGTTCAGCAGGAACTCCACCACCTCCAGCTCGTTGGTTCCGGCATCCAGCAGGATCTCGCCCTTGTAGCTCATCTGGCCTCCTGGTCACACGCGCCCGGATCATACATGAGGACGCTCTAATCCAGTCTACCCGCGCGGTCGCCCGTTAAGCATGCGAAGAAACTACCGATAAACGACGGCGCCCCCGCCTTTCGCGGGGGCGCAAGGAACCGTTCACCCCTTCGACAAGCTCAGGACAGGCTTTCGACCAGGCTCAAGGTGGACGGGAAAGGCTACTTCAGGACGCCGGCCGTCTTGAGGTCCTCGATGAGCTTGCGGTTGTTCTCCTCGACCGCCGCCGAGAACGATCCGACCACCGTGCCGATGACGCCCGAGAGGATGTTGATGGGATCCCGCTCGCCGGCCGCGGCGAACTGGTTGAACTTCTCGCCGATGACCGCCGAGACGCGGTCCGCGATCTCTTCCTTGGTGAAACCGTAGGTCTGCATGGCTACCTCTTCGATACGCAGGGGGCTCCCGACGGGAGCGAGCTCCGTCGCTCCCAGGTCATGGGATCCTTACCCCCGCTTGCCGGGACCTAACGGAGTCCCTCCAGGTGTTTGACCCGCTCCCGGTACTCGTCCTCGGTCATGAGGCCGGCGACGTACTTTTCGCGCAGCTCGGCGAGCATCCAGTCGCGATCGCGCCCCGGCTCCGCCGAGGCGAAGACCTCGTCGGTGGTGCCCAGGTTCGCCGTCAGGGTCGCCGCCACGATGAACAGGATGACGAACAGCACGACCATGACGGGCCAGGCGATGGCGGGCGAGAGGGAAGGCTGCCGCCATGCGCTCGCGCTCCACGTGTCCAGGACCCCGTGGCCGCGGTAGTAGGCGAGCGTGCCGCCCACCACCGCACCGAACAGCAGGTGGTCGATGAAGCTCATGGCGGGCTCGGTCCAGCCGTAGTTGAGCCCGAAGAAGCCCGGGTTCTGGATCTCGCCGCGCTTCACCGCCGGGTGCCACGAGGCGACCAGGCCGTAGGCGAGCATGACGACCAGCCAGTGCGCGATCCCGAAGAGCATGCCCCACAGCACGCCGCCCGGGATGGTCAGGAGGCTCATGAGGGCCGCGTAGATGGCCGCCGCGATGACGCCAATCAGGAAGTGGATGACCAGGCCCGTGGCGAAGGCCTTGCGGGTCACGCCGAACATCAGGGTCCCGAGGTAGAAGCCGGGCAGGTGACGCTCGACGCCGAAGGCATGGGCGATGTACATCCAGGTCGTCATCAGGAGCGTGCCCAGGAGGCCCGCCAAGAGGATGCCTGTGGTGGTGAAGTCCATTCGATCCCTCCTCTCACTGGCCCTCAGGGCCGCTTCGAACGCCGGCCCCGCGGCTCGGGGCTCGAGGCCGTGAAGCTCGGCGACAGACGTTCGTGCCGTAGCAGCCAGCTGAAGGCCGCGGCGGCGAGCACCGTGACGACGCTCAGGACGCCGAGGGTCACGGCCCCGGATCCGCGGCTCGACAGGAAACCGTAGACCCCGGCCGTGACGGCCCCGAAGACGACGTAGCCGAGGGCGATCGCCAGCCGCCCCCGGTTTCCCTCCATGGGATCGAACGGGCCCGATACCAGGCCCTGGCGCCGTTTCATGACGTCGAGCACGAGCAGGGCGAGCCCGCCGTGCACGATCCCGCAGAAGACGCCCACCCAGATTCCGGGTCTCAGGTCGAAGGCGAAAAAGGCCGCCGCGTAGAGCAGGCCGGCGATCGCCCCGTCGAGGAAGTGGATCAGGAAGCCCCAGCGCTCCGCGCGTGGAGAGTCCAGGAGCGTCCCGATCAGGCTGCCCCAGGCCAGGCGCGTCCAGCCGACCCGGCGCAGGGCTTCCAGCGTCAGGATCATCGCCAGGGTTCCGGAGACGCCCGCCACGATGGCGGGCCACCAGAGGATGGTCATCGTCGCGCCCTCGTCGCCCCTCTGGGGGCAGGGCTATCCTAGAAACGTGCCTCGCCGGGAGTAAAGACTCAACAAACCCTTGCAGCAAGCCAAAGAGCGGGCATTTTCCTCGGGCGCATTGGCCATTAAAATGGCCTCGGACGATTTCCGGGGAGAGGCGCCATGAAAACCACCTCCTTTCCGATCCACCCGACCGCGGCCGCGGACTTCCAGGACCTGCGCAAAACGCTGGTGCTCGTGCCCGGCATCCGCTGCGTCGAGATCTATCCGGATCGCATCGACGTGAGCTACGAGCCCGACGCCACCGACCTGGTCCGGGTGCGCGGGCTCATCGAGCACAAGGGCTACTGCACCGAGGAGCCCTCGGGAGGCCAGAGGACGTGAGGGACGTCTCCGCCATCGCCGGAACGGGGCTCCAGGTCTCCCTCGACGCCCTGTTCAAGCGGCTGCCGGCGGGCGTGTGCCTGCTCGACCCCGACCTGCGCATCCGCTACATCAACCCGGAGTACGCGGACTACCTCGCGCGCTACTTCGGAGAGGTGCCGGGGGGCCTGCTCGGCATGGACTGGACCCGGCTGCTCAAGCTGAGCGACGAGCAGATCCGGGCCCTGCGGTCGACGCAGCGCGCCGGCGAGGCGCACCGGATCCGACAGCTCCGCCTGCGCCACCCGGAGACGGGCGAGTCCACCTTCTGGGACGTGGCCATCACCCCGAGCGACGGGGCCATGGCCGGGCACCTCCTGGTGCTAACGGTCGACATCACCGACCGGGTGCGGAGCGAGCAGCGGGCCGTCAACGAACGCCTCCAGATGGAGGCCATCCTCGCCAACGTGGCCGAGGGGATGATCGTCTCCCAGGCGGACGGGACCATCGTGCGCATGAACCCCACGGCGGGCGAGATCCTGGGCATCGACCCGGAGGGGCTGGTCGGCACGATCCCAGCGATGCGCGAGGGGACCTTCAGCCGCCTGGACGGTGAGCTCGTGCCCGCCGAGGAAATGCCCCTGAATCGGGCCCTGGCGGGCGAGATCCAGCGCCACGTGGTGCTGCGCTACCACGGCCCCAAGGCGCAACGGATCCTCAGCATCAGCGCCGCCCCGATCCTGGGCCCCAAAGGGGAGATCCGGATGGCCGTCGCCATCATCCAGGACCTCTCGGAGCTGGACGAGGTGCAGCGCGCCTACGCGGAGCTGCAGCTGCTGGAACAGCGCAAGGCCGAGTTCCTCAACGCCGTCTCGCACGAGCTGCGCACCCCTCTGACGTCCATCATCGGGTACGCGGAGTTCCTCGACGAGGGGATCGCAGGCACGCTGTCGGAGCCGCAGCGCGAGTACGTGAGCCAGATCCTCTCCGGGACCGATCGGCTCATGCGGCTCATCAACGACCTCTTGGACTTCGCGCGGCTGGAGGCCGGGGCCTTCCGGCTCGACGTCGGCGCGGTCGAGTACGGGCCGCTGGTGCAGCGCACCGTGAGCTCGGTGGAGCCGCTCGCCATCCGCAAGGGCATCGCCCTGGAGGTCTCCGTGAGCCCCCGGATCCCGGAGGTGACGGCGGACCCCGAGCGGATCGCGCAGATCCTGCTGAACCTGCTCTCCAACGCCGTGAAGTTCACGCCGGAGGGGGGTCGGGTCAGCGTGCGGGCGTGGCTGGAGGGCCAGTGCGTCACCACGGAGGTCACGGACACGGGCGTCGGGCTGTCGCGAGACGCGCAGCAGCGCATCTTCAGCAAGTTCTACCGGGATCCCGAGAGCGCCAAGACGGTACCCGGCACCGGGCTGGGGCTCGCCATCACCAAGGGCCTCGTGGAGGCCCACGGCGGCGAGATCAGCGTCCAGAGCACGCCGGGGGTGGGGTCGACGTTCCGGTTCACGCTGCCCATGGGGGAAGAAATGAGGAGTCCCCCCCCAGCCCCCCCACTAGAGGGGGGGTAAGGATCATGGGTGGGTGAAAGCCAGGCTACTCGTTAGGATCTTGGGTGTCGCTTCCCCTCCGAAGAGCTTCCCCCCCTCTTTGAGGGGGGGGCTAGGGGGGGGCCTCCTTAGAAAAGAGCCCCCCGGCCGAAACCGGGGGGCCCCGAAACGCTACTTGAGCGCCTCCATCATCTTGTCGAGCACCGCCTTGCCCGGCCGGGTCTTGCTCTCCGGCAGGGTCGCGAGCGGCTCGTCCACCAGGTTCAGCTGGGACACCAGGTCCTTCTTCTCCGAGTTGACGTAGAGCAGGCCCGTCAGGAACTCGCCCTTCTCGCTCGCCTCGAGCAACGTCGCCATCGCCATCCGGCGGTTGGTCGGGTCGTACTCCCGCTCCAGCTTCTTGAGCGTGAGCTTGGAGCCGTCGTGCATCTCGATGAGCCGCGTCTCGCCCGGCTCGATCTCGGCCTCGATCTGGCTGAAGGCCGGCACGAAGCCGATGGAGTGCAGGGGAATGTCGTGCTCCTTGGCCGCCGTGTAGCTCTTGGTGGACCCCTCATGGTTGTTGAAGGTCACGCAGGGGCTGATCACGTCGATGAGGGCCGTGCCGCGGTGGGCGATCGCCCCCTCAAGCAAGGCCACCAGCTGCTTGGGATCCCCCGAGAAGGAGCGCGCCACGTAGGTCGCCCCCAGCTGGATCGCCATGGCGGCCAGGTCCACGGGCGGCAGCTCGTTGGCCACGCCCGTCTTGAGCACCGAGCCGAGGTCTGCTGTCGCCGAGAACTGGCCCTTGGTCAGCCCGTAGACGCCGTTGTTCTCGACGATGTAGATCATGGGCAGGTTGCGGCGCATCATGTGCACGAACTGGCCCATGCCGATGGAGGCCGTGTCGCCGTCGCCCGAGACGCCGATGGCGAGCAGCTGGCGGTTGGCGAGCACCGTCCCGGTGGCCACCGCCGGCATGCGGCCGTGGACCGAGTTGAAGCCGTGCGACTTGTTGAGGAAGTACGCCGGCGTCTTGGACGAGCAGCCGATGCCCGAGAGCTTGGCCACCCGGTGCGGCTCGACGCCCATCTCGTAGAAGGCGCGGACGATCTGGCCGGTGATGGCATCGTGGCCGCAGCCCGCGCAGAGCGTGGACGGCGCACCCTTGTAGTCGTTGAGGGTCAGCCCCAGGCGGTTGGTTTGCGGGGCGGGAGTCGTCGTCGCCATCTTATCGCTTCTCCATTTCCAAGACCGGGTCGATGATCGACTGGGCGTCCAGGGGCATGCCGTCGTAGTGACGGACGCTCCGCAGCTTGGCGGAATCCGGGCACCCGAGATCGAGCGTCAGGAGGTCCATCATCTGACCGTCGCGGTTCTGGTCGATGACGTAGACCCGCTTGCTCTTGGCGACGAAGTCCTTGACCTCGGCGGTGAAGGGCAGTGCCTTGAGGCGCAGGTAGTTGGTCTCGACGCCCTGGGCGCGCAAGAGGTCGCGCGCCTCCTGGACGGCGAACTCGCTGGTGCCGTAGGCCACGATCGAGACCTCGGCGCCCTTCCAGTCCACGAGGGGCTTGGGCACCATGGTCCGGGCCGTCTCGTGCTTGCGCGCGAGGCGATCGACCAGCCACACGTAATCCTCGGGCTTCTCGGAGTACTTGGCGTCCGCGTTGTGGCCCGAACCGCGGGTGAAGTAGGCAGCCAAGGGGTGCGGCGTGCCCGGCAGCGTGCGCTCGGGGATGCCGTTGCCCGAGACGTCGCGGTAGCGGCCGAAGACGCTGTTCTTCTGGTCCTCGGCGGCGGCCTCGACGCGGCGCGTGAGCTCCTCGGCCGTCACGACCGGGCCGCGGTCGAGGGGCTGATCGAGGAAGGGGAAGGGGTCCGACATCCAGGAGTTCATGCCGAGGTCCAGGTCCAGGGCCACGAACACCGGCGTCTGGAGGCGCTCGGTCAGGTCGAAGGCCGCGTAGGAGAGCTCGTAGGCCTCCTGCGGGGTGGCCGGAAGGAGCACGACGTGCTTGGTGTCGCCGTGGCTGGCCAGGTACAGCTCGGTGATGTCGCACTGCTGGGTGCGGGTCGGCAGGCCCGTCGACGGGCCCACGCGCTGGACGTCGATGATGACGCCGGGCAGCTCCGTGAAGTAGGCGAGGCCGACGAACTCGTTCATGAGGCTGATGCCCGGGCCCGAGGTGGCCGTCATGGAGCGGGCCCCGGCCCAGCCGGACCCGAAGACCATGCCCGCCGCGGCGAGCTCGTCCTCGGCCTGGATCACGGCGAAGGTGGCCTTGCCGGTCTCCGGGTCGATGCGGTGCTTCTCGAGCATGCCGATGAGGTTCTCGCACACGGAGGTGGACGGCGTGATGGGGTACCAGGCCACGACCGTCACGCCCGCGAACAGACAGCCCATGGCCGCCGCGCGGTTGCCCTCGATGATGATCTTGCCCGTGGTCGCGTTCATGCGCTCCAGGCGGTAGGGCAGCTTGGTCTCGAGGTTGGCGCGGGCCCACTCGGCGCCGGCCTTGACCGCGTCGAGGTTGAGCGTGACCGCCTTCTCCTTGCCCTTGAACTGCTTGGTGAGGGCGCCTTCGATCTCGGCCATGTCGATGCCGATGAGCTCGGCCAGCACGCCCACGTAGACCATGTTGGTCACCAGCTTGCGGAGCTTGACCTCCTGGCAGGTGCCGGCGACGATCTGGCCGAACGGCACGCCGATGGCGGCCACGTCCTCACGCTTGGGGGCGTACTTGAGGTCGCTGTTGTAGATGAAGACCGCCCCCGGCATGAGGCCCGCCTCGTCGTCGGCGATGGTCTCGGGGTTCATGGCGATGAAGATTTCGCTCTTGGCCTTGCGCGCGATGTAGCCGTGCTTGTTGGCGCGGATCGTGAACCAGGTGGGCAACCCCGCGATGTTCGAGGGGAAGAGGTTCTTGCCGCTGACGGGGATCCCCATGTGGAAGATCGACCGGAGCATGACCAGGTTGGCCGATTGGGAGCCCGAGCCGTTGACCGTCGCGACCTGGATCGAGAAGTCGTTGACGACCGGTTCTCTGCCGGCCAGGCTGCCGGCGCCCGCTTGAGGGAGTGTGACTGCCATAGCATCCTCTCTGATGTAGAGCGCGCGCCAAGCAGCCGTCGCAATGCTCACCCAGCAGGCCGAAGGCCCGCTCACCACATGGCAGCGCTATCCTCTGATTATACTCCCCTTAAGAGGCCAAGGGACCGTAATAAGTCCTGACTCAATCGGTAGGGTCCCCGGACGCGAGGGACCGACTCGCGACCCCACCGCCCCCTCAGGACAGCGTGAGCTCCAGGGTCGAGACCTGGAATCCCAGGCGCTCGTAGAGCCTTCGGGCAGCGAGATTGTCCGGGTGGACGAAGAGACGCACCGACTCGAGCCGGTGCTGCGCGAGCTCCGAGCGCATGTGCTCCAGCAGGGCCTGGGCGATGCCCTGCCTGCGGACGTGAGGGTGGACCGCGACGGCCACGATGACGGCCTCGGGGCGCTCGAGGATCGGGTGCATGCCCGGATTGACCCAGAGCCCCCCCAACGGGGCGCCATCCGGGTCCTCGGCGACGTACCAGAGCCTGCCCGGCGTATCATAGCTCGCGAACAAGCCCTCGATGCGCTCGCGCAGGGTGATGCGCCCGAGCTCCGCGAGCTCGGGGTAGCTCGCCATGGCCGCGAGCTCCAGGACCTGAAACATGAAGGGCCGGTCGCTGTCGCGACCGGCCCGAACCCGGAGCGGGCCTACCAATCCTGGGGGCCTTGCTTGGCGATGTCGAGGACCTTGTCGATGGTGGAGACCGGGATGTCCCGGGTGGCCCCGCCCTCGAAGGTCGCCCGGAAGACGCCCAGATCGACCTTGTGCTCGAGGGTGGCGAGCGACTTGTCCGCACCGTCCCGCAGCTCGCCGGTGTAGGTCACATGCCCGCTCGCCGGCTGGTCGACCGTGAAGTGGATCTTGACGCTGTCGGTCGCCGACTTGCCCAGGGTCTGGATGTCGATGCTGCCCGTCATGTCCTGGCTGGAGGCCGATCCCTCGAGCTTGGAGCTCAAGGAGAACGAGTCGCCGTCGACGCCCTCGATGGTGCCCGATTGCGCGTAGTAGCGGGTGTCGGCCTTGAGCGGAATGTCCGCCCCGCCGTTCGGCCCGTAGGCCGTCTTGGCCGACGAGTTGGGGTTGAGGTACGAGGTCGTCGTCAGGGAGACGCTCGCCCCGGTCGAGGTGTAGCCCGCCATGAACTGGTGGACGACCGAGGTGCCGTCGCCGCCCGAAGTGTTGTACAGGCGCTTGGTGTTCAACTCGAGCGGGACGCCGCCCGAGGGCGTGAACGTCTGCTTGAAGACGTAGAAGCCGCGATCGGGGGAACCATCCGTCTTGTTCAGGTAGGCGTCGAAGACGTACTCGCCCAGGCGCCGGCCCAGGGACTTCACGACCTGCTCGACGCGGTGGTAGCGCTCCATCGTGCTGCCGGTGGGCTCGTACTCCTGCAGCTCGTGGCTGTAGGTGTACCGCTCGACCTCACCCTTGCTCGCGATCGAGCCGCTGCGGACGCCCGTGACCGTGATGCCGCTGGTGAGCGGGCTCGGCCAAGTGCCGCTGTCGGTCCAGGAGAGGACGGGTGCCGGCAGGAAGGTCGCGATCTTGAACGAGGCCGCGTTGTTGCCGATGAGCGACGCGCTGTTGTTGCCGATGAGCGATGCGCTGTTGTTCCCGATGAGCGAGGCCGCGTTGTTGCCGATGAGCTTCGACATGCGGGCGCCCTCGGCGTCCACGACGGTGGCGTCGAGGGACGCGAGGCTCTTGTCGGCCAACGACGCCGCGTTGTTGCCGATGAGGGCCGCGCTGTTGTTCCCGATGAGCGCGGCGCTGTTGTTGCCGATGAGGCTCGACTGATTTTCCTTGAGCTGCGAGTTGGGGTTCAAGACGCCCGTGTTGAGTCCCGTGCACCCGACGTTGAGGAGGAAGCTACCAGCGATGAGGGTCCACAAGACGCCGGACCTTCGGAGAGTCATGGGGCGTCTCCTTTCATGAAACAGACAGACGTACCTGATCGGGTTTATACCCGTCCCGGGAATTTGGCTCGCGTGATTTGACGGAGGTTTAATGCGCCGCAAACATGGGCCGAACGCCCATCCGGGGCAGCAAAACGGCCCTTCCCGGGCGGGAAGGGCCGATCTGACGGTTTAGCGGACGATCGCCCGCAGGGTGTCGCGCATGAGGGCCAGGAGCTGCGCCGGGTTCTCCGAGTAGCTCATGGCCGTGTCGAAGTCGATGACGCCGTTCTTGAAGTGGTGCAGCAGCGACTGGTTCATGGACATCATGCCGTCGTAGCCGCCGTTGTGGATGAGGTCGTAGATGTCGTCGATCCGGTCCTTGAGGATGGCGTCGCGCACCGTCGGCGTCACGATCAAGAGATCGAGGGCCGGGATCCGGCCCGCGCGGTCCTTGCGGGGGATGAGGCGCTGGGCGATCGATCCCTTGAGGACGTTGCCGAGCTGCAGCCGGACGGGCTCCTGCTCGTGAGGGGGGAAGGCGTTGATGACGCGCCGGATGGACTGCACGGCGTCGTTGGTGTGCAGGGTCGAGAAGACCAGGTGGCCGGTCTCGGCCGCCTTGAGCGCCATCTCGATGGTCTCCTTGTCCCGCATCTCGCCGATGAGGATGATGTTGGGCGCCTGGCGAAGGGCCGCCTTGACGGCGTTGGCGAAGCTCTTGGTGTCCCCGCCCACCTCGCGCTGGGTGATGACCGACTGCAGGGTCGGGTGCGTGACCTCGATGGGGTCCTCGATGGTGACGATGTGCCCGGCCTTGTTGCGGTTGACGTAGTCGATGAGCGAGGCGAGCGTGGTGGTCTTGCCGGAGCCCGTGGGGCCCGTCACGAGCACGAGGCCCTGGCGCTCGAAGGCGAGGCGCTTGATGGAGGGCGGCAGGCCCAGCTCTTCGACCGAGCGGATGTCCGGCGGGATGATGCGGATGACCGCCCCCACCTGGCCGTTGGCCCGGTAGACGTTGAGGCGGAAGCGCGCGAGGCCCGGAAACTCGAAGCTGGTGTCCAGCTCGAGGTTCTGGCGGAACTCCTCGACCTGCTTGGAGGTCACCACGCCGAAGATGAGCTGCTCGACCTCCTGCGGCGTGAGCGCGCGCATGCCGGGATCGATGGGCTGCACCTTGCCGTAGAGCACCATCTTGGGGGGCTGGTTGGGCTTGAGGTGGACGTCGGCCGCCCCCTGGGCGTGGGCGCGCCGCAGCAATTCGGCCATGGGCGAGGCGGCAACGGTCATGGTCGCGTCGGACACGGGGACCTCCTAGGCGATCGCCTGGAGGTCGGCCTCGACCTCCGGGGGCAGGGGGATGCCGGCGAGCACTTGCTTGACGGCCGCCACGTCGAACCGGAGCGGGTGGTGGCCGATGACCGTGCCCGCGAGGTTGGTGATGGGCTCCAGGTACTCGAGCTTGCCGTGCTCGACGAAGACGTGCAGGGCCTTGAAGGGCACGCTCGTCCCCTTGCCCTTGGGGTTGTTGAGCTCCCAGTAGGCGCCGGGCACCTCCGCACCGCACTCGGGGCAGCTGCCCACGAACTCGGGGTAGGTGATGATGGCGTACGGGAGGTTCTCGGCCTTGAGGAACTCGAAGGCCCGCTGCGTGGCGGCCTCGTAGGCCTTGCGGATGTCGTCGGAGTTGGCGGAGGCAGGCGGAGCGCCCGCGAGCTCGGCCTCGATCGCCTGACTCAAGAGCGGGATCTCCAGGAGAAACGGGCGCAGGTTCTCGAATGCCATACTGTACCTCGTGGACCGGTCGGGGAGGCCGCGGATCCGGCCGCGACGACCGCGCAACCGGGGCTTGCGGGGCTATGATGCCACGCGCCCGAACAAAAGGCAATCATATCAAGGAAGGAACGGGACGCGGCGGGGTAAAATGCTCGTACCCCGGCGAGCGCTCCTCTATCGAGCCCCCCTCGAAGGACCGAGCCTGGAAGCGTTGACAGCCAATGTAACGTTTTGTTACGGTTCCCCTGGACCCTCAGACGGGTCTCCCCGGCGCTGACTCGGCGCCCTGCTTGGACTGGAAAGGAGGCCCGCCTTGGAGCTGACCCCCCTCAATATCCTCTACGTCGTGCTGACGGTCGCGGTGCTGGTCGTCGGTGGCTTGCTGGCGGTCGTGCTCTGGCAGGTGAGCCTCCTGGTGGCCCAGGCGCGCTCGGTGTTCGTCCCGCAGATCCAGACCATCCTCAAGGAGGCCGAGAGCAACCTCGGACACGTCGATCAGATCACGGTCGACGTCAACGAGAAGCTCGACAAGCTGGACCAGGCGGTGGAAGCCGCGAACACGGCGGTCCAGGCCATCGGCCAGACGACGGTGCTGCTGAACAAGTCGGTGGCGCAGCCGGTCGTCATCCAGGCGGCGAGCCTGGTGGCGGGCCTGCAGGGCGCCTTCCGGTACATGGCCGACCAGCGCGGCAAGCCGAGCCGGACGGCCGAGCCGGTGGAGCCGCAGACGCGCCCCAAGATCACCGCCCGCGAGGCCATGCCGGTCCGGGCGGAGTAGCCGACGGCCAAAGGGGCCCGTTCGCAGCAGCGAACGGGCCCCTTTGGCTTGGAAAAAATCGCGCTACGCGCCGACGGCCCGCGGAGCGGGCCAGGGAGTCACCTTGCCGTGGCTCCAGAGGCGCTCCAGGTTGTAGAACTCACGCTCCTTGTCGAGCATGACGTGCACGACGAGGACGCCGAAGTCCAGGAGCACCCAGCGCCCGATCGACGCGCCCTCCACGTGGGGGACGTTGGCGCCGGCCTCGGCCAGCTTCTCCTCGATGTTGTCGGCGATCGCCTTGACCTGGATCGGGGTGTTCCCCGAGCACACGAGAAAGTAGTCCGTGACGCTGGAGACGGACTCCACGTCGATGAGCGTGATCTGGCTGGCCTTCTTGTCGTCGGCCGCCTCGGCGGCGATTTCAGCCCACTTACGGCTGTCGATCAACCTTTGAACCTCCTGCTTCGGTATCCCCACCGGCCTTGATGAGGATCCAGTTGCGCGCCTCCACCATCTGCGGATGCAGGGCGCGCTTCTTATCCACTAGATGCCTAATAGTGTAATCCATCGCGATCCGCGTGGCTAGCGAGAGGTCCTTGTCCCAGACCTCCCGGGACTCCGCGAGCCCCGGGTGCGGCTCGCGTCCCGGCTCGGCGTAGTCGGAAAGGAAGACGATCATCTCGAGCGGGCCCATGCCGACCCGCCCCAGCGTATGGCTCGCGATGGCCTCCAGGATCTCGGGGTCCGTGATCCCGAAGCGCTCCTCGGCCCAGAGGGCCCCGAGCCGCCCATGCAGGCGCGGCATGGGGTTGATCTCGTCGATGGGCAGGAGGGTCACGCCCCGGCGGCGGCACTCCGCCAGGAGGACATGGCCCGGCGTCTCCCGCGCGAGGTCGTGCAGGAGGGCGGCCGTGTAGGCCTTGCGGGGATCCTGGCCGTGCCGGGCGGCGAGATCGCGCGCCGTCTCGGCCACGCGCAGGATATGGCTGACCCGCTTCGCCGACAACGTCTGGTCGAGGTGGGCCTTGATCGTCTCGTCTTGCGTAATCATCGTCCGTCTGGCAGGGGGGTGGGGCCGGAAGGGTCGCCAACCGGGCCCGCGGGCCGCATGGGGCGGTAGCAATTGTAACGTTCGAGATATTGGGCGGTCAACCGAGGGAGCATGGCGGCGAACGCATCGCCCTCCCGGGCCCGCGATCGCACCTCGGTGCTCGAGATGCCGATGGGCTCCATGGGCAGGGGTCGGACGCGATCGCGGAACGACGCCGGGAGGCTCCGGTCGATTTCCGCCTGGAGGGCCGCGCCGTGCAGAATGCCGCGCGGGACCACCAGGAAGCGGCACAGCCCAAGCAGCTCCGCGGCCCGGTGCCACGCCATGAGTTGGGCGACGTTGTCCGCCCCGATGATCCAGTAGAGGTCCGTCTCCGGCCCGAAGTGCCCGTGCGCCCAGGCCACGGTCTCGTAGGTGTAGCTCGGGCCCTCCCGGTCGAGGTCCCAGCGGGCCACCTCGATCCGCGGGTCCTCCAGCGTGCCGAGCACGCTCATGAGCCACCGCTCCTCGGCAGGAGCGGGCGGGGTCTCCTGCTTGTGAGGGCTGACGCGAGCAGGCAGGACGATGAGGCGGTTGAGGCCCGCCTCCGCGAGCGCCACCTCGGCCACCATCAGGTGGCCCAGGTGGAAGGGGTCGAAGGAGCCGCCGAAGAGGCCGATGCGCAGGCCCATCAGCGGGTCTGCCCGGTGCCCCGGATCAGGTACTTGGTGGTCGTGAGCTCCTTGAGGCCCATGGGCCCGCGGGCATGCAGCTTCTGGGTCGAGATGCCCACCTCGGCCCCGAAGCCGAACTCGCCGCCGTCGGTGAAGCGCGTGCTCGCGTTGACGTAGACGGCCGCGGCGTCCACCTCGTTCAAGAAGCGCTCGGAAGCGCGGTAGTCCTCGGTGACGATGGCCTCGGAGTGGCGGGTGCCGTAGCGGTTGATGTGGGCGATCGCCTCGTCGAGCGAGGAGACGACCTTGACCGAGAGGATCCGGTCCAGGAACTCGGTCGCCCAGTCCGCCTCGGTGGCGGGCACGGCCGCGGGATAGGCGGCGACCGCCCGCGCGTCACCCCGCACCTCGACGCCCGCCTCGCCGAGGGCCTGGAGCATCCGGGGCAGCCAGGTCGCGGCGTGGGACCCGTGGACCAAAAGGCTCTCGGCGGCATTGCAGACGCCCGGCCGCTGACACTTGGCGTTGAGGACGATGCGCTCGGCCATCTCGAGGTCGGCGCGCTCGTCCACGTAGACGTGGCAGTTGCCCGTGCCCGTCTCGATCACGGGCACGCGGGCCTTCTCGATGACCCGCTGGATGAGGCTCGCTCCGCCGCGGGGGATGACGACGTCCAGGAGGCCCGTGAGGCCCAAGAGCTCGTCGACCGCGTCGCGGTCCTGGGTCTCGACGCCGGAGACGACGTCACCCGGCAGGCCCACGCTCGCGAGGCCCATCCGGATGAGCTCGATGAGCACCCGGTTGGACTCCCATGCGGCCGTGCCGCCGCGCAGGATGACGGCGTTGCCGGACTTGAGGCAGAGGCCCGTGGCCTCCACCGTGACGTTGGGGCGCGCCTCGTAGATGAAGCCGACGAGGCCCAGGGGCACGCGGACCTGCTCGATCTTGAGGCCGTTGGGACGGCTCCAGCCCGCCGTCACCTCACCCAGGGGATCGCCGAGCACGGCGATCGCCCGCAGGCCCTCGGCCATGGCGTGGATGCGGCCATTCTTGAGCGAGAGGCGATCCAGGAGGGACGGGGCCATGCCCGCGTCGGCCCCGCGCGCGAGGTCGCGCTCGTTGGCCTCGAGGATGGCGGCCTCGTGGTTCTCGAGGGTCTTGGCGATGGTCAGGAGGGCGCGATCGCGCACCGCCGTGCTCGCCTGGGCAAGAGCGGGGCTCGCGGCCTTCGCCGCTTCGGCGAGCTGGCGCACGGTCAGGGACGTGACGGTCATGAGGGCCTCCGGGCAGGGGGGGAAGCCCTCGGATTTTAGGGGTTTCGGATCCGCTTGGCAACCACCGGGCCGTTAGGCCAGGCGGCTGGCGCCCTGCAAGTCGTTCACCGCCTGGAGGAAGGTGTCATAGCCGTTCAAGCCGCCGTTCACGGCCCGACGCACCCCGGCCCAATCCCCCTGGGCGGCCTGCTGGGGGATGCCCCGCTCCTTGAAGTACTCCACCAGGATCTTGGCCGAGACCTCCGGATCCAGGGCCCGCTCGGGGTGGCTTTCCAGGTCGATGCCGAGCTTCTGGCCGTACTCCCGGTAGTTGGCCCGACCCGTGAGCTGGATGAAGCCACGTCCCTTGAAGCGCTCGCCGTCTCCCGGCTGGGTGTTGCCCAGGTCGGAGCGCCCCTCGTAGGCCGCTCCGCTCGCATACTCCGGAATGGGCGCGAAGTTCGGGACCTCGGTCTTGACGGTGGCGAGCACGGCCACGATCGCGTTCGGGTCCTTGATGCCGGCCTCGTCGAGCGCCTTGGCGATGTGCGGCCAGTTCTCCCGGACCTGATCCTTGGGCAGGTTCAAGGCGTCGGCGATCCCGTCGGCCGAGAGCGGAAACTTGAAATCCGCCGGCATGGCGGGAGCCCCGCCCGAGCCGTTGACGCCCTCGTAGGCTCGGTATTGCTTTTGGCCCTGGGCCGTGTCGGCCTTGTCGCCCCCGATCTTGAGCGTCGCTCCGGCCAGGATGCGGTTCGGATCGGCGATACCGTTGGCCTCCGCCAGCTGTTTCACCGACGTCCCGAACTTCGAGGCCAGGCCACTGAGGGTATCCCCCCACTTGAGTTTGATGTCCATCGGGCGCTCCTTCCAATACCAAGCAAGGGCTTCATGCCCCATGGAGCCCGCGCCGTATCACATGAATGGGAAGGCTAGACCACCACCAGGTTGTCGCGGTGGACGACCTCGTCGGCGGGCTTGTAGCCGAGCACGTCCTCGACCTCGGTGCTCTTCTTGCCGAGCACCCGGCGCAGCTCCGAGGAGGCGTAGTTGGTGATGCCCCGGGCGACCTCGCGGCCGTCGCCGTCCCGCAAGGAGACGGTCTCACCCGCGACGAACTCGCCTTCGACCTGGCGCACGCCCGCGGGCAGCAGGCTCTTGCCCGCCTCCACCAGTGCCTTCACCGCCCCCGCATCGAGCATGACCGAGCCCTTGGCGGCCACCCCGTAGGCGAGCCAGCGCTTGCGGGCCTCGAGGCGATCGGCCTTGGCGCGGAACAGGGTGCCGCGGATGGGCCTTTCCTCGACCAAAGCGAGCAGTTGCGAGGGGTCCTGGCCGCTCATGAGGGCCATGGGGATGCCCGAGGCGATGGCGATCTTCGCGGCAGAGAGCTTGGTCACCATGCCGCCCGTCCCCACGTCCGAGCCCGAGCCGCCCGCCAGGGCCTCGATCTCGGGCGTGACGTCCGCGACCTCGGTCAGCAGGCGCGCGTCGGGATGCCGGGTGGGGTTCTTGTCGTAGAGGCCGTCCACGTCCGAGAGGATGGCGAGCCAGCGGGCCTCGACCAGCTGGGCGACGAGCGCCGAGAGCGTGTCGTTGTCGCCGAACTTGAGCTCGTCGACGGCCACCGAGTCGTTCTCGTTGATGATGGGCACCACGCGCACGTCCTGATCGAGCAGGGCGCGCAGGGTGTTGGAGGCGTTGAGGTAGCGCTGGCGGTCCGAGAGGTCCGCACGGGTCAAGAGGAGCTGGGCGCTCGTGAGCCCCAGCGGGGCCAGGAAGGTCTCGTAGGCGTGCATGAGGAGGCCCTGGCCCACGGCCGCTGCGGCCTGCTTGCCCGCGATGGTCTTGGGCTTCTCCGTCATGCCGAGCCGGGCCCGGCCGGCGCCCACCGCCCCCGAGGTGACGACGAGCGTGCGCCAGCCTCGATCGGCGAGATCCGAGATGGCCCCCGAGAGGCGCATGAGCGCCTTGCCGTTGAGGCCGTGGGCCGTGGTGACGGTGGAGGTGCCGACCTTGACGACGATGAGGCGCTCCATCTTAGACGACGAAGTCGAACTCCATGTCGCCGATCCGCACCACGTCCCCGTCCTGGATACCATGGGCGATCAGGGCGTCGTTGAGGCCCATGCGCGTGAGCGATCGCTGCAGCTTCAGGAGCATCTCGGGGTTGTCCACGTTGGTCAGGGCCAGGAGGCGCTCCACCTGCTCTCCCTGCACCACGTAGACGCCGTTCTGCTTGGTGATGACGAAGGGCTTGACCGCCTCGGGGGCGGCCGCCTGCGGCGTGGGCAGGAAGGTCGTGGGCGGCGGCAGCTCGCGCACCCGGTGCCGGATGTAGTTCAAGAGGGGCGGCAGGCCCTCGCGGGTGGCCGCCGACAGCGTGAACACCGGGTAGCCCCGCTCCTCGAGGGCCTTGGTGAGGCGCTCCTGGTTCTCCTGGGCCGTGGGCAGGTCCAGCTTGTTGAGCACGGCCGCCATGGGGCGCTTGGCGAGCTCCGGCGAGTACTTCGCGAGCTCGTTGTTGATGGTGTCCCAGTCCTCCAGCGGGTCCCGCTCCTCGGGACCGCCCGAGGCATCCAGCACGTGCAGCAAAAGGCGCGTGCGCTCCACGTGGCGCAGGAACTCGTGGCCGAGGCCCGCCCCCGTGTGCGCGCCCTCGATGAGGCCCGGGATGTCCGCGACCACGACGTGCTCGCCGTCGCCGTACTGCACGACGCCGAGCTGCGGCTGCAGGGTGGTGAAGGGGTAGTCCGCGATCTTGGGCTTGGCCGCGGAGATGACGGAGATGAGGGTCGACTTGCCCGCGTTGGGCAGGCCCACCAGACCCACGTCCGCCAGGAGCTTCAGCTCGAGGCGCAGGTTGAGCTCGACGCCGGGCGTGCCCGGCTCGGCGTACTGCGGAGCGCGGTTGGTGGGGGTGGCGAAGTGCGCGTTGCCCCGTCCGCCCTTGCCGCCGGGCGCGGCCACGAAGGTCTCGCCGGCGTGGCTGAGGTCCGCCAGGAGGGCGTTGGAGTCGGCGTCGTACACGACCGTCCCCACCGGCACGCGGATCGTGAGGTTGGGGCTGTTCTTGCCGTACATGTTCTTCGACATGCCGTTGCCGCCGGGCTCGGCGACAAACTCCTTCTTGTAACGGAAGTCCAAGAGGGTCTGCAGGTCCTCGGTGGCCTCGAGGATGACCGAGCCCCCGTTCCCGCCGTCGCCGCCCGAGGGGCCGCCGTAGGGAACGTACTTCTCACGCCGGAAGGTCACCGCTCCGGGGCCTCCCGCGCCGCTTTTCACCTTGATAGTCGCGCGATCGATAAACATGGTGCCAGTGTACTCCGGGCCCCTAGCAGCGTCAACGAAGGCTCTCGGGCCAATCGGCCATTCCCCCCAGCGGCCAACCCCCATACGATCGGTCGAGCAAGAGCAACCGCCCGCCACGCTCCCCTTGCCGACGTCGTCGCGCATCCCCGCCGAAAGGAGGCCCCCATGGCCTTTCCCTGGGTGACGCTGGCCATCCTGGCAGCCGTCGGATCCTCCCGGTGGTGGATCCCCCTGGGCCCGAGCCCCCGCCCCCTGCCCGCCGAGCTGCAGCCCAGTCCCATCGTGCTGCCCGCCGAGCTCGAGGCCGCCGCGGGCCATCCCATCGCCCTGGGCGATCGTGTCGTCCTGCGCACCACCCAGGGCGACATCACGATCGTGCTCTTCCCGAGCGAGGCTCCGACCTACGTGCGGCACTTCCTGCAAGAGGTGCACCTCGGCACCTTCCGCAGCGAGGGCATCTGGCGCCGCGACGCGGGGCGCTACGTGCGGCTCGGCAGCCCGGACACGGACTGGGACGACGCGGTGGACACGGGCCGCTACGACCTGTTGCCCGGCTGGTTCGACTACAACCGGCTGCCCCAGGTGGCGGGATCGCTGGTCATGGACAAGGACTTCGAGGACGAGGACGGCCGCCTGGTCCGGCACTCCTACGCCCTCATCACGGGACCCGGCGGCTACTACCCGGGCACGGTCATCGGGCACGTCATCGCGGGCCTCGACGCCGCCCAGCGGCTGCAGACGGGGGATGCGATCGCCGTGGCCGTCGACGTGACGGAGCCTTGAAGCCGCGCAGTTCGTACGGACGCCCCTGGCGGGGAATCATGGTATAACCTTGGTCAAATCTGAACCTGTTCTTTACCGGACCAAGGAGGCTCCCCTCATGAACAAGGTGGTGGCCAATGCGCAAGACGCCCTCCAGGGGGTGCTGCGCGACGGCATGACGATCATGGCCGGCGGCTTCGGCCTGTGCGGCATTCCCGAGCATCTGATCGCGGCCATCCGCGACTCCGGCGTGAAGGATCTGACCTTCATCTCGAACAACGCGGGCGTGGACGACTTCGGCCTCGGCCTCTTGCTGCAGACGCGCCAGATCAAGAAGATGATCTCGAGCTACGTCGGCGAGAACAAGACCTTCGAGCGGCAATTCCTGGACGGCGACCTCGAGGTGGAGCTGGTGCCCCAGGGCACGCTCGCCGAGCGGATCCGCGCAGGCGGCGCCGGCATCGGCGGCTTCTTCACGCGCACGGGTGTCGGCACCCAGGTGGCCGAGGGCAAGGAGACGCGGATCATCGACGGCGTCGCGTACGTCCTCGAGGCTCCCCTCAAGGCCGACCTCGCCATCGTCAAGGCGTGGCGCGGCGACGCGCTGGGCAACCTCGTTTACCGCAAGACCGCGCGCAACTTCAACCCCATGATGGCGACCGCCGGCAAGATCACCATCGCCGAGGTCGAGGAGCTGGTCGAGGTGGGCTCGATCGACCCCGATCAGGTCCACACGCCCGGCATCTTCGTCCAGCGGATCTTCAAGGGCACCCAGTACGAGAAGCGCATCGAGCAGCGCACCACCCGGCCCCGCGCCGCGGCGACGGTTTAAGGAGGTCGGAAGATGGCACTCGATCGTTTCCAGATCGCCCAGCGCATGGCCCAGGAGCTCCGGGACGGCTACTACGTCAACCTGGGCATCGGCATCCCGACGCTGGTCGCGAACTACATCCCCGCGGGCATGGACGTCATCCTCCAGAGCGAGAACGGCCTGCTCGGCATCGGCCCCTTCCCCTTCGAGGGCGAGGAGGATCCGGACCTCATCAACGCCGGTAAGCAGACCATCACCGAGCTGCCCGGCTCGAGCTACTTCTCGAGCGCGGACTCCTTCGCGATGATCCGCGGCGGCGCGGTGGACCTCACCATCCTGGGCGCCCTGCAGGTGGCCGCCAACGGCGACATCGCCAACTGGATGATCCCCGGCAAGATGGTCAAGGGCATGGGTGGGGCCATGGACCTGGTGGCCGGCGCCAAGCGCGTGGTCGTCGCCATGGAGCACGTCAGCAAGAACGGCGAGCCCAAGATCCTCGAGGCCTGCACCCTGCCTTTGACGGGCAAGGGCGTGGTCGACATGATCGTCAGCGACCTGGCCGTCATCGAGGTGACGCCCGCGGGCCTCGTGCTCAAGGAAGTCGCCCCCGGCGTGACGGTCGACGAGGTCGTCGCCAAGACCGGCGCGCCCCTCACGGTGGCCGCCGACGTCCGCGAGCTGACCTTCGCCTAGTCGCGGTCCCTGGGCTCCGCGCTCGTGAAGACCGCCACCTCCGCCTCGGGCTTCTCCACCGCGAAGAGGTCCCAGGCGGAGAGCCAGGCGATCGCCAGCCCGATGGCCGGGTTGACGAAGCTCGCGGCGACGGCCCCGATGGTCTCCAGGCTGGTGCTGTAGGTGAAGAAGCCGGCCGCGTACGGCAGGATCAGCAGGTACAGCCCCAGGAACAAGGTGACCCAGCTCGTCCAGGCCCCCCAGCCGAGGTTGCGGCCCAGGGCCAGCACGAAGACGGCCAGTCCGATGAGGATGTCGCTCCAAAAGGCCACCGGGATGTCGTTGTACATGAACAGCACCGGTATGGCGGCGAGCAGCGCGGCCAGCACCATGGTGACGAGGCTCGCGAGATCGAGCTTCATGGCGCCCCTCCCTTCTCTCGTGGACCATGGAAGGACGCCGCCGGTTTCAAGTCAATCCGCGCTCGATCCGTGTCGACGGGCGGAGGTAGAATCGGTCCACATCGTTGCGGCCTCGGGCCGCCAAGAGAGGAACAACCATGCGTAAAGTCGTCATCGCGAGTGCCGTGCGGACCCCCATCGGGTCCTTCGGCGGCGCGTTCAAGGATATCTCGGCCGTCGAGCTGGGCGCGCACGTCATCCGCGAGGCCCTCAAGGCCGCCAACGTGAAGCCCGAGCAGGTCGACGAGGTCATCCTCGGCAACGTGCTCCAGGCCGGTCTCGGCCAGGGCCCGGCCCGTCAGGCCGCCCTCAAGGCGGGCCTGCCCGCCGAGGTGCCCGCCACCACCATCAACAAGCTCTGCGGCTCGGGCCTCAAGTCCATCAGCCTCGGCGTGCAGGCTATCCTGCTCGGCGATGCCGACATCGTGGTCGCGGGCGGTACCGAGAACATGAGCCAGGCCCCCTACGTCATGCCCGGCGCCCGCTGGGGCACCCGCATGGGCACGGCCCAGCTGATGGACACCATGATCCAGGACGGCCTGACCTGTGCGGTCAACGACTACCACATGGGCGTCACGGCCGAGAACATCGCCGAGAAGTACGGCATCGGCCGCGAGGAGCAGGACGAGTTCGCCTTCCAGTCGCAGCGCAAGGCGGCCGAGGCCATCCAGGCCAACCGCTTCGCCGACGAGATCGCCCCGGTGAGCATCCCGCAGCGCAAGGGTGAGCCCAAGGTCGTGAGCCAGGACGAGTACCCCAAGCTGGACACCACCAAGGAAGGTCTCGGCAAGCTCAAGGCCGCCTTCAAGAAGGACGGCGGCACGGTGACGGCGGGCAACGCCTCGGGCATCAACGACGGTGCGGCCGCCGTGGTGCTCATGAGCGAGGAGAAGGCCAAGGAGCTGGGCGTCACTCCGCTCGCGACCGTGGTCAGCTACGCCTCGGGCGGCGTGGACCCGGCCATCATGGGCATGGGCCCGGTGCCGGCGGTGCGCAAGATGCTCGACAAGGCGGGTCTGACCATCGATCAGATGGACCTCATCGAGCTCAACGAGGCCTTCGCGGCCCAGAGCCTCGGCGTGTGCCGCGAGCTCCAGCCCAACATGGACAAGACCAACGTCAACGGCGGGGCGATCGCCCTCGGCCACCCCATTGGCGCTAGCGGCGCCCGCATCGTCGTCACCCTGCTGCACGAGCTCAAGCGTCGCGGCGGCAAGTACGGCCTCGCGAGCCTCTGCATCGGCGGCGGCATGGGCACGGGCCTGATCGTCGAGCGCGCTCAGTAAGACTCCCTGGTCGAGGGCCCCGGACGGTATCCGTCCGGGGCCCTCAAACTTAACGCAATCTTACCAGCCCCTTAGGCACATGCCGGACCGCCCGCCCGATAAGCCTCCTAACGACTCGAAGGAGGAACTCCCATGCGTTGGCTGCCGGTGGCCCTGCTGTCCATGTTGCTCGCCGCTTGCGGTGCGGCGCCGGTCTCCGCTCCCTCCGCGACGGCCGACACCGGAGCACAAGCCGCCGCCCGGCGCAACGTCCTCGACTTCGAGACCCCCGCCTTCCAGCGCTACAACCAAGCCCTTGACAAGACGATCTGCGACCTTTCCGCCGGAACGATCATTCCGGGCGGCATGCTCACGGGCGTCACGAATCCCGAGGCGTTCGCCGAACGGCTGAACCGCCAGATCTACGCCCCGTTGTTCGAAGACCCTGCTTTGCTGGCCCAAAGCCGGACGACGGCCAACGAATGGGCCAACTCGGTCTCGCAGTATCAACAAGACCAGCGGACCGCCTGGGAGCACATCGCCCAAGGCCTGTCCCCCCAGAACGAGCGCGAACAACGCGTCTCGGCCCTCTACCGCTCACGCAAGGCCCGCTGGCAACGCCTCGGAAAGCGCGTGGGCATGCCGGTGCCGATGGCCTTCCATCTGTACCGGGGCGTCAAGGGAGACTTCATGGCGGAGACGGTCCTCAAGGCGTGGAAGGACGAGCGCAGCGATACCTTCCGGGTGCCCCACTACACCCTGTCTTCATGGTCCCTGAGCGAGAAAACCGCCATCGAGTTCCAGGCCGCATGGGGCGGCCCCGATGTCTGGATCGTCTTCGAAGCCGACGTTCCCTTCGAGAAGACCCTGATGGACAAGTGGGTGGATGGCGGCACGTTCGCGGAGCGCTACCCCGGCCAGCACGAAGTGGTCGTCGCCACGCGCGAGCCGGACGAGCTCGTCATCCCCGATGTGCAGGCCACGGTCTGGCTGGACCGCAAGCGTTACACCTACCAGGACCGTGCGGCCTTCATCCAGGCCTGGGAAGCGCGGCCGGTGGCCAAGTAGGGAGCCCGTTCGTCTTGAGCCCGGTCGAAAGCCTGTCCTGAGCCTGTCGAAGGGGCGAACGGTTCCCTATTTCTTCCGGATGTACAGCACCTTCTCGACCCGCGCGTGGGGCACGCCCTCGGCATCCACCAGCTCCACCCCGTAGGTCCGATCGATCGAAGGCTGCGTCTCCAGGGCCTCCCGGATCTCCGTCACCTCCTCGGGCGACAGCACGAACCGCGCCGTGAGCGGCGTGCGCCCCGGCTTCAGGAAGCGGATGCTCGCGCTCTTGTCCCAGACGATGTAGTCCCGGCCCAGGAGCTGGATCAGCATGACCATGTAGATGGGATCCACCGCCCCGTACATGGAGCCGCCGTAGATGGTCCCCACGTAGTTGCGCGAACGCCAGCTCAACGGCAGCCGGATGCGGACCTCCGAGAAGTCCTCCGCGAGGTACGTGATGCGGGCGCCCGTGCCGCGATAAGCCGGAAACCAGTTGAAACCCCAGCGCATGAGCCGGGTCTTGAAGCTCTCGCCCATCGCCTAGCGCACGACCCCGATGTCGAAGGCCAGCCGCTCGTAGTTGGAAGAGTTGGTGTTGGTCACGAACGTCCCGAACCAGCTCCACCACGATCCCCGGATCGGCCGATTCTCCCAGGTCGCGAGGAAGGTCTCGTCATCGAGCGCCCCCACCCCCGAGCGATCGGCGTTCGCGGGGTCCTTGAACAGGATGATCTTCTGGTTCGCCGCGCTCATGCCCGTGCCGATCACCACCACGTAGTGCATGGTCGTGTCCGAGAGGCTGAGGACCACCGGCACCGGCTTGCCCTGGGCGAGCAGCCCCTCGATGTAGGCGATGGAGGCCTGCCGCACGGGCTCCGCCGAGACCACCTTCAGGCCGTTCACGAAGGCCGTCACGTCCTCCATGCGCGTGCCCCAGGCCATGGGCGTCATGCCCTGGGAGACCGCCTCGTAGGGCTCCAGGCCGTCGAAGGTCACGCCCAGGAAATCCAGCGTGGTCGCGAGGGCCGACTGGGCGCAGTCGTTGCGGTAGCGCTGCGAGTAGCCCGGGACCCGGGCGGGATCGAGCATCTGGGCATCCACGCGCAGGGGACCGTCGGCGAGCTGGATGGTCATGCGGCGGCTGGCATACGCCTCGGGCTTGCCGACCGTGACGCTCGTGCCCGGGACGCTCGCGAGTGCGCCGGCGCTACCGCCCTCGGAGCGCGTGTTGGGCGCGCGGCTGCGGCTCTTGAGGCTCGAATCGATGCTCGAAAGCTGGCTGTCGCTGCGCGCCGGGCCGGTGGCCGCCGGCGAGAGCGAACACCCGGCGAGTACCGCGGCGGCGAGTAAGAGGGGCGGGGCGATGCGGCGCATGGCGAACTCCTTGGAGCGGCGATTCCTCTCCTGCTATCGGGCGTTAACACCGCGTTCGTGCGCCCCCGCGCCCTCCGTGCCCCCGCCCGGAGCCGCGCCGGGAGGACCTGAGCCTAACCTTTGCCGAAACTTAACCATCCCTTAAGTAATTAACTTGATTTTAACGACCATATCCGGATCAAGTCCCCCCGGCGAAAGGAGGTCCCCATGACGACTCCCGTGACGATGGCTACGAGCGCTGCGCTGCCCGTGCGCCGCCAAACCGTTTCCGCTGCTGGCACCATCACCGAGCCCCAGGCCAAGATGAGCGTCCTCGACCGGTTCGTTCCGAGCGGCCGCTCCGGGCTGATCGACTCGGCGAGCATGGTGGGCCGCCTGGGCAACGCCGCCCACACCGCCGTCAAGGGCGGCGCCGAGACCCTGCCGCAGGTGCAGGGGGTGTGGAACGCCCTCAAGAGCTTCGACGTCACCAACCTGTGGTCGGGGATCCAGGCGCTCGGCAAGTCGGCCCTCACCTGGGGCACGAAGTCGGCCCTGTTCCAGGGCGCCATCTCCCTGGTGAGCAACGGCTACCGGTCGATGACCGGCCAGCAGAGCTGGGGCACCACCGGCACCAAGGTGGTCATGGACACCACCACCGGCATGGTCGGTGGCATCGGGGGTGCGATCGCAGGCGGCATCGGCACCATGGCCCTCACGGCCCTCGGCGTGGCGGGCGGCCCCTTGACCATCGGCGCGGCGCTTGTCGGCATGGGCGGCTACTTCCTGGCTGAGCGGTTCTTCAAGTCGACCTCGGTCTACAAGAAGGTCCAGAGCACCGTGTCGTCGATCATGAACGACGCCTTCCGGCCGCTCAACAAGTAACGACCCAAGCCCCCACGCGATCAAGGCGAGCCGTAACGGCTCGCCTTTCGCCTATCCGCCGAAGTAGTCCTCGTACGCGAAGTCGCAGCTGCCGCACTTGGCCTTGAGGTAGTTGGCGTCGAAGACCACCTTCAGGGTGGGCTGCTGGCAGTCCGGGCAGACCTTGCTGCCGGTCATCATGAGCTTCTGGGCGAGCTGCTCGAGCTCTTGCTCGGTCCTTTGTTTCATCGCGGGGCTCCTTTGACCCCTCTTATACCCAACGTTAGGTCGCCTCTGCGCGCTACTCCCAGCGCCGGGCCTCGACCAGCGCGCAGGGACCGCCCCAGATGACGGTCAAACCCTGGTTCTGGCCGTGATCGACCGCCTCGCGGCTCTCGGCACCGGGCTGGAACCAGACGCTCGTCACGCCCTTGGCCACGCAGTCGTCGACGATCTGGCGGCCGAACTGGGGCGGGATGACGACGTCCACCACGTCCGGGACCACCGGCAGGTCCTGCACGGTCTTGTAGGTCGGCGTCCCGTCGTCGAGGCCGTTCGGCTCGTTGGGGTTGACGGCGTAGACGGTGTAGCCGAGGCGCTTGAGATGGTCGAAGATGCGCCGTCCGAACTTCTGGTGGGAGTTGGACGCGCCCACCACGGCCCAGGTCCGCTTGTTCACCAGGCTATCGATGGATTCCGGCATGGGGGCTCCTTTCGAGCAGGCAGGGCATTTGGGCCGCCCATGTTACCAGAGGAAGCACCGCGCTGCCATGAGCCGGGGCGGAACCTGGTATCATGGTCCTCATGGCACCGAAGCGTCCCACTCACTCCATGCCCGGACAGGGCCCCCTGATCGGTCCGACCCCGGACTCGACGCCCGACGAGCTCACGCGCATCGGCAGCGAGTACCTGGAGCGCGGCCAGCTCCACGATGCGACCTTCGCGCTCAGGCTCGCGCTCAAGCGCGACCCGGCCTACGCGGAGGCCCACTACGTCCTGGGCGAGGTGCTGGCGGAAAAGAACGACCTGAGCGCCGCCCTGCGCGAGTACCGCGCGGCGATCGCCGCCGACGCCGAGTACGCCGACGCGCACTTCGGGCTCGCCTGGGCCCTCGAGAAGCTCGGCCAGATGCCCGAGGCCCTCGCGACCCAGAAGAAGGGCCTCTCGCTCGACCCGGAGAACGTCCAGGCGCACGTGGACTTCGGAACCATGCTCTTCTTCGCGGGCAACCTCGAGGGGGCGCTCGCGGCCTTCAAGCAGGCCCTGCTGCTCGCGCCCGACAACGCCATGGCGTTGCAGGGCGTGGGGGCCATCCACTTCGAGAAGGGCGACTTCGAGGCCGCCTGCCAGGCCTTCCAGCGCGCCATCGACGCCAAGCCGGACTGGTCGCTGCCGCACCACGACCTCGCCATGTCCCTCTCGTGCATGGGCAAGACGGCGAGCTCCCAGCTCCAGAACCGGATCGCCCAACAGGTCGAGCAGAAGGAGAAGCAGCGCGAGGAGGCGGACAGCATCGCCTTCCAGGCGAACCGCGCCTTCTTGCGCGGCGACCTGGACGAGGCCGAGCGTCAGGTCAAAGAGGCGCTCGCCATCTTCCCGGAGCATCCGGCCTCCTACCGGCTCCTCGGCATGATGGCCGCGGGCGACGAGGACCTGCGGGCGGCCGTGGGCCTCTTTCGCCGGGCCCTCGAGTTCGACCCGGGCGACATCGACGCGCGCAGCCACCTGGCCTGGGCCCTGGAGCAGGCGGGCGAGCTCGGCGAGGCCGAGGCCCAGATCTCGGAGCTCCTCAAGCGGCTGCCGGGCGACTCGTGGGGTCACAACCACCTGGGCTGGATCTTCTTCCAGCAGGGGCGCATCGACGAGGCGATCGCCGAGTACCGCAAGTCGCTCGCGAGCAACCCGCGCAACCTGAACGCCCTCTACAACCTCGGCTCGGCGCTCATCGAGACGCGCGACTTCGAGGGCGCCATCCCGCCCCTCCAGACGGCCCTCCGCTCGGACCCGGGCGACACGGAGGCCCGCCTGCACCTGGCCTGGGCCTACGAGCAGCAAGGCGAGTGGGACGAGGCCATCCGCGAGCTCCTGCAGGTCCTGGAGCAGGACCCCGAGGACGTGGACGCGCGCTTCGAGCTGGCGTGGTCCAAGGAGCAGAAGGGCGAGTTCGACGAGGCCCTCCGGCTGTACGCGGAGGTGCTGCGGGCCGATCCCAAGCACAGCTTCGCGCACAACAACCTGGGCTTCTTGCTGGAGCGCGGGGGCGACTCGCGAGCGGCCGAGCGGGAGTACCGGCTCGCCATCCAGCACGACCCGGCCAACGCCAACGCCTACCACAACCTGGCGAACCTCCTCTTGATCCGGGGCGATCGCAAGGGAGCGCTCAAGGAGGTCACCCGCGCGCTGGAGCTGATGCCCCAGGACCTGGACCTGCGCTTCGACCTGGCGCACCTCCTGGCGGACTCGGGGAAGCTGAAAGAGGCGGTCGAGCAGTATCGCCGGATCTTGCAGCAGGCGCCGCACGACCCCATCGCCTACCACGACCTGGGGGCGACCCTGCACGAGATGGGGCGCCTGCAGGAGGCGGCGGAGGCCTACCGCGAGGCCGTGCGCCTGGACCCGGCCTTCGCGCAGGGGTACCTGAACCTGAGCGCGCTCTTGGGGGACATGGGCGATCGCCGCGGGGCCGAGGAGGCCTTCCGCACGGCCCAGCGCCTGTCCCGGACGCAGGGCGAATCGCTCTAGGGCCGCATGAACGACGCCCGGACCGATGCGGCCCGGGCGTGACGATTTAGACGACGGAATCGAGCTGCAGGGCAGCCCGGATGCGGGCCATCTCGTCCTGCACGCTCTTCGGCGCGACCTGGCCGAAGAACAAGAGCCTGAGCGTCCGCTCGGGCACCGCCGAGAGCTTCGCGAGCTCCGGAATGCCGAGGCCCCAGTGGCCCATGCGCTTGAACAACTCCTTGATCTCGGGCGTGTAGTCCTTGTCCTTGGGGAACAGGTCCATCATCGCCGGGTTGACCAGGTTGAACTCGATCGGGTTGTCTGAGTAGCCGCGGTCCGAGAGCATCTTGTCGAACAGCAGGTTCAAGAACCGCTGCTCGAGCTCCTTCATCTCGTCGCTGCGCCAACGGGCCTCGCGCGCCACGTTGTACTCCGGGAACTCGGCGGGCTCCATCCCCAGCGCGGTCGCGAACAGCTGAATGAACGCGCGGTTGGTCGGGAACGGATGGTCCCCCCGGAGAATCCCGTAGAAGTAGGGACGGCTGATGCGACCCTCGATCTTGCGGTAGAGGTCCTCGCGCGTGAGCTTGAGCTCCCGCATGCGATCCCAGACCAGCTTGGCCGACGGCGACAACCCGTCCTGGAAACGGACGTATTCCGGAAAGAGCGTCGGGTCGATCTCGAGGATCTCCGCCATCTTCTCCAGGGTCTCGCGGATCCCGGGGAACGCGACCTTGCCGTTGAGAATGCGGTAGATGTACTCGGGGCTAACGCCGAGCCGACGCGCGAATTCCACCTTGCGCAGGCCCAGTTCGTCGAGCCGCTTCAAGATGATGTCGACGGATGGAGACATAGTGTGACGTTCGGGAGCCATGAAAATCCTCCGTCATCATTGTAACCACAAATCGCACATCCACCAGAGACACAACTTAAGGATCACCAAACCCTCACTTTCTTAACAGGCGAGGGACTCAGGTGGTGACGAGGTTGTAGAGCGGAAGACAGGCCCGAAACGTGGCATAGGCGCAGGTTGCCAGCTCCGATCCGCCCAGGGCCGTGACCTCATCCCGCTTCAGGTCCACTCCGCACAGGATTTCGGCCTTGGCTACCCGCTCGGCCCGGTCGAAGAAAGCGTGAAGGTCGCGGGCCGAGTGATCCCCGTGACGTCGACCGCCCGGACGCGTGTGATCGTCCGACCAGTAGAAATGTTCCGGAACGGCCTGCCGGACGATCGAGAGCTCCCGGCGGGCGCGGCGGGCGAAAGCGGGCTTGTGCGGGCTCTCGTAGATGAGGGCGAAGAGCATGAAGACGTGGCTGCCCCAGAGGCCCAGCTGAAAATGCGGGTGCGCCTTGTAGCCCCGGGCGTTGGTGGAAAACGCGACCCAGGTGTCCTGCGGCGGGTTCACGGTCCGGCGCGCATGCTTGGCCACGTGTGGGTAGACCGGCGTGCCCAGGAGCGCGGACAGCTCGGGCGCAAGGGCTGCGCCGAGGGCCTCGAGCTTCGGCCGGATGCGGAGCTTCAGAGCGTCCATGCGCTCCTCGAAGCCAGGCAGCTCGAAGACGGCGAAGTCCTCGGGCGTGAACCCGTCCAGTTGGGGGAGCATGGCGAGGGGCATCCGGGGACCTCCTGGGCAACGTGCGATACTAGCGGCCAGGATACCCCATCCCCCGGCTCAAAGTCGAACGGTCAGGGCCCCCGGGACCACCTGGAAGGTGACCCGCGTGGTGCCGGGCTGCTCGCCGTCCAGGTCGAGCAGCAGGGGCACCGCGGAGTCGACGGTGACCTCGCGCGCCCGGAAGTGCTCGACGCCCGCCTGACGCAGGTGCGTGCCCCGGTAGATGGCGGCGACGTTCGCGAAGAGGGCGCTGCGGGGGACATCCCCCACCACCATGACGTCGAACAGCCCGTCATCGGGGCGCGCGTCCGGCAAGATGCGCATGCCGCCGCCGAAGTAGCACCCGTTGCCGACCACCACGTTCCACGCCCGGAGGGTGCGGGGCGCCCCGCCATCCACCGCGAGCGTCAGCTCGCCCGGCCGATAGGTCGCAAAGGTGGCGAGGGTGCCCGCGAGAAAGGAGGCGAAGCCCCCCAGCGCTTTGCTCGTGCGGTTCACCCGTTCGACCACCGCCCCGCCGAGTCCGGCCTCGGCGATGTTGACGAAGTAGCGCTCGACCTCGCGTCCGCCCGACTGGAAGCGTGCGAGGCCGACGTCGAGCTTGCGGGCGCTCCCCTTCAAGAGCTGCTCGGCGGCATGGTAGGGGTTGCGGGAGATGTCGAGCGTCCGGATGAGGTCCCCGCCCGTCCCGCAGGGCAGGATGCCGAGCTCCGCGCCGCTCGACGAGACGCTCGGGTCGAAGAAGCCGTTGACCACCTCGTTGATGGTCCCGTCCCCGCCCACGGCCACCACCAGCCGCACGCCCCGAGCGAGGGCCTCGACCGTCAGCCGCCGCGCATCGTCGGGAGCCGTCGTGTAGCGGGTCTCTCCCTCCATGCCCAGGTCCCGCAGGTAGGCCTCCAGGGCCGGCCAGCGCGCCCCGGTCCCCCCGTTGGCCGATCGTGGGTTGACGACGAATACCGCCATGTGTGCCTCCATACCGACGTCCCGTTCCCCTCCGCCGCTCGCGTCGCCCTGATGGTCCGGCGAGCATACCCCCGTGTAAAAGGAGTTAATAAATGAGTAATAATAGTTTATACTCAGCTTAACCCCTGCGGGAAGGAGCGCGGCATGATCTGGCAGACATGGGTGGGACTGGGAGCGGCGGCATGTGCCGGCGGGCTCCTGTCGGCATGGCTGTACCGGGGCCGGGCGGTCCGAGCGATCGCCCAGCTCAAAGAGGAGCGCGATCGCCACGCGCAGTTCCTCGGGATGGTCAGCCACGAGCTGCGCACGCCCCTCAGCTCGGTGCTCGCGTTCGCGGAGTTCCTCGAGGACGGCCTGGGCGGTCCCTTGACCGAGGAGCAGCGGGTCTTCGTCGCCCGGATCCAGGGGGCGACCCTACAGCTGCAGCGGCTGGTCGACGACCTTTTGGACTACAACCGGATCGACCAGGGCCGCTTCCTGCTCGCCGTCCGTCCCATGGAGTACCGGGGGCTGGTGGTCTCCATCGTCGATCAGGCGCGCCCCGCCTTCGATCTCAAGGGGCAGACGCTGTCCGTGAAGCTGCCGGACGAGTCGACCTCGCTCCAGGGCGACCCCGAACGGCTCGGCCAGGTGCTCCTGAACCTACTCTCCAACGCCTCGCGCTACACGCCCGAGGGCAGCCGGGTCGAGGTCGAGGTGTGCCGCGAGGACGCCCAGCTCGTGACCTGGGTCCGCGACGACGGGCCGGGCATCGCGCCGGAGGCCCTGGATCGGATCTTCCGGCCCTTCGTCCAGCTCGCCTCCGACGCCACGCCGCGCCAGGCGGGCCTGGGGCTGGGCCTCGCCATCGCCCTGGGCCTCGTCAAGGCGCATGGCGGGCAGCTTTCGGTCGAGAGCACGGTAGGCGTCGGCACGGCGTTTCGCCTGCAGCTGCCCATGGCGATCGCCGGAATCACGCACTCCCTGGGACGGGCCGCCATCACCCAGCCCCTGGAGGCGCCGTTCGCCCGCGCCTGAAAATTTTTTCAAACGCACGCAAGTTTTTCGCCCGCCCGGCTATATTTAAATCAAGTTTAAGACTTCCTTGTCCGAGCTTAACCTGACCGAGTAGGAGGATCGCACCCGTGAACCAGCGCCAGATCACCGCCCGCCGGCCCATGACCTTCGCCCACACCCGGCCGCTGTCGCCGACGGATCTGTCGGGCATCACGGGCCTGCTGAGCGACGAAGCGCCCAAGTCCGCGGCCGCGCCGTCGGGTCTGCGCGGGGTGTTCGCCTTCTTCAAGACCCTCGTGGCGCGCTGAGCCACCCCCAAGACCGAAGCGCCCCGGGCATGGCCCGGGGCGCTTTCGTTTGGTCGCTTACTTGACGATGGTGACCTTGAGCATCTTGTCCGGCTTGCCGGCGTCCGAGGGCGTGAGCTTCTCGACGACGTCCATGCCGCTGATGACCTGGCCGAAGACGGTGTAGCGGCCGTCCAGGTGGGGGATCTTGTCGTAGGCGATGTAGAACTGGCTGCCGGCGCTGTTGGGCTGGCTGGTCTTGGCCATCGCGAGGCTGCCCTTGATGTGCTTGACCGTGCTCTTGAGCTCGTCGGGGATGGTGTAGCCCGGTCCGCCCTCGCCGGTGCCCTTGGGGTCGCCGCCCTGCGCGACGAAGCCCGGGATCACCCGGTGGAAGACCAGCCCGTCGTAGAAGCCCTTCTTGACGAGCTTCTCGAAGTTCTCGACCGTTTTGGGGGCCTCCTTGGGGAAGAGGACGACGACGAACTTCCCCTTGCTGGTGGTGAACTGGACCTTTTTGCCCAGGACCACCTTGTGGCCGGCGGCCTGCTCGACTTCCTTGATGACGGCGGGCGTCGCGGCGGCATGGGCGGGGGCGGTGAGCCCCAGGGTGGCGACGGTCGCCAGCAAGAGGGTGGACGGGATCATGCGGGGCATGCCAGGCGTCATGAAGCCTCCTTCGGCTAAAAATGGGACCCGCCATTATAGGCAGGCGGCCAAACGAGTGTAAAGGCCCTGCCGACCGGGAACAATGCGCGCGGATCCCCGGCCCCTCGAGAGGTTGTCGATGAGCAAAAACGCCCCCGCCAAGTCCGGTAAGGGCTTCAAGTTGCCGATTCCCAAGCTGTCCCTGCCCAAGATCGGCAAGCCGAAGCTGGATTCGAGCAAGCTCCCCAAGGTCAAGATCAACCCCTCGGCCCTGGATGGCACCTTCGTCCTCTCGATGCTCCTGGTGGGCGGCCTGTCGGCGGGCTCGGCAGCCCTCGCCATCCGCTTCGCCATGCCCCAGCAGGTGGTCATCCAGCGGCCGGCCGAGGCGGAGCAGGCCTCTAGCTTCGCGCACAACCCGGACGGCTACCCGGACGTCACCACCGGCCCCAACGTCACGACGGACTTCAGCCTGACGATGGAGCGGCCGGTCATCGCCGGGTCCGCCTACGTGCATCCCCAGGCGAGCGTCATCGGCTACGTCACCCTCGGCGAGCACGTCTTCATCGCGCCCCAGGCCGCCGTGCGCGCCGACGAGGGCAAGAACATCTTCGTGGGCGACGACTCGAGCATCCAGGACGGCGCGGTCATTCACGGCCTGCCCACCGAGGAGAAGGGCGCCCGCAAGATGGAGAACGTGGTGGTCGTCAACGGCGACTCCTACTCGGTCTACATCGGGTCGCAGGTGACGGTCTCGGCGCAGAGCCAGGTCTACGGCCCGGCGGTGGTGTCGGACAACGCCTTCATCGGCATGCAGGCCCTGGTCTACAAGTCGCGGGTCGGCGAGGGCAGCGTGCTCGAGCCGCGGGCCGCGGCCATCGGCGTCAACATCCCGGACGGGCGCTACGTGCCGGCGGGGGTGGTGGTGACGACCCAGGAGCAGGCGGATAACCTGCCCAAGATCGCGCCGGGCTACGCCTACCTCAACGCGGGGGCGCACGCGGTGCGGGTCAACACGCAGCTCTCGCAGGGCTACCGAGCGCTTTACCCCATTCCGGGCAAGCAGGGCGAGGAGTCGCCGCACCGGCATCCGGTCGAGGGCGCCGCGGCACCCGAGGCCCATGCCCCCGAGGCGGCGGAAGGCCACGACGCGGCGAGCGGGCACGGGGCGGCCCCGGCGGGTCACGAGGCGCCGGCTGCGCACGAGCCTGCGATGACCAACAATTTCGAGCCGGACGTGCTCTCGCCCGCGGGCGGGCACGGCGAGGGGCACTAGAAAGAGCCGTTATGCGGCTATTACCGGGAGGGCCGACCCTGGCCCCCGCCTTCGCGAGGGTGACCTCGCTTTCGCGGGAATGACGGGAGCGGCCACTCACGGGTCGGACCAAGCCCCAGCAACCGTATCGTGGAATAGCCCCATGCAGCGTCAAGTCTGCGCTCCCGTCACCCCCGCGAAAGCGGGGGTCCAGGGTGGGGCGTACGGCTGTGTTGTCCCTTACTTCTTCGCCTGCCGCACGCTCTCCCACGAGGAGATCGCGGTCTGGCTGTAGTAGTGCCCCAGGATCTGGTCGAAGGTGTAGCCCATGTCGGCCATGGCCTTCGCCCCCCACTGGGTCATGCCCACGCCGTGGCCCCAGCCGCGGCCCGCGAACTGGAAGCTGCCGTCCGGCTGCCGCGCCACGTTGAAGAACGTGCTCCGCAGCCCGAACGCGAAGCGCAGCTTCTCGCCCGGCACCTCGACCTCGCCCGAGGTCCCCACCAGGCGCGCGCGCTTCACCCGGCCCGAAAAGCTCCGCTTCAGGGGCACGATCTCGCGCAGGTCCCCGATCGTGACGCCGAGCTTGGCCATGGCCTGCGGGACGGCCCCGCCCGCCGCCGAGAACGTCCAGTTGTAGCGCGGGCTGCCCTGGTCGAAGTCCGGCACCGGCTGCAGGTAGGGAATGGCCTTGCTCCACACCTCGCCCGCGGCCTCCGTGTAGCCCCCGGACGAGTCGCTGTAGAACGCCTCGATGGGCTTGCCCTGGTAGGTGATGATGAGCCCCCGCGTGTCGTCCACCGCGCGGTTGGTGGAGGGTCGCTCGAGGTTGACGCCGCCGTAGACCTGGCTCACGACCGTGGCCTTGAGGTCGTAGCCCAACGACGCGAACTGCCCCAGGTGGCTGACGGCATAGGTGCGCGCCGCCACGGCCTGGGCCTTGAGGGACTCGGCATGCCAGCTCGGGATCACCTCACCCGGCACCACGCCGTACAGGTACTCCTCCATGGGCAGCTCGTTGACGACCGTCAAGGCGCCCGCGCCGGGACGCACCTCCAGCTCGCCCCGGTAGGCCTTGGGGCCCACCATGAAGCGGGTCTCGGGGCCGGGAGCGGCGGCGCGCAGCCGCAAGGGGGTCTTGAAGGCCAGCACGTTGCCGTCGGCGAGGGCGACCTCCAGGGTGCCGGCGTTCCAGGTGAAAGCGACGGGCGTCCGCGCGGAGATGCGTGCCAGCGTCGTCTCGCCGTCCAGGAGGACGGCCTCGACGTTGGCCGAGAGCGTGGCCGCGGGCGCGGCCTCGACGATCCCGATCCGGACCGGTCGCTCCTCCTGGGCCATGGCCGGTAGCGCGCAGCTCAGCCAGATCAGAGGGACCCACCACCCGTTACGCATGCCTCTCCTCGCTCCCAGACTCGCCCCGCCGGATCGCTCGACGCGTCCGAGGCACCAGGCTATCATGGGGGCCATGACGACGCAGCCACTCGAGCGCCCGCGGACGGAACGCAAGCACGAACCTTTCTACAAGGTACTGCTTCACAATGACGACCACAACGCCATGGATCACGTCATCATGGCGCTGGTGAAATCGGTGCCCCAGCTGAGCATCGATCGGGCCGTCGAGATCATGTTCGAGGCCCACCACAAGGGAACGGCCCTGGTCACGACCGCCCCCAAGGAGCACGCCGAGTTCTACCAGGAGCGCCTCCAGAGCTTCGGCCTGACGGCGACCATCGAGCCCGCCGATTAGAACGGCTTGGGTTTGGGCTTGGGCAGAGCCCCCTGATAGCGCCAGACGCTCCAGGCACCGTCCCGATGTTCGGCCAACAGGCGAACGGTGCCCCCGCGCGTGGAAACGGTCCCGAGCCAGATCTGACTGTCCGCCTCGTACTCGACGGTCAACAACCGCGCCTCGAGCGCGACGTTGCGCCGAGCGTAGGACAGCATCTGCGCTTCCGCCTCTTCCTGGTTCATCGGAGGCCCTCCCATGAGGGCCTTATTCCCGCCGGATCGGTCTCCCTCACGATGCCCTAACAATACTTCACGCCGCAAGCACCTCGGCGGCGGCTCAGCGCCCGCAAAATGGCCCGTGGACGGGCGCGATCGCTCTGGGGTATCATCCATGCAGCCGGCCGCACAGCGGTCGAAAGGAGTTGCCATGGCCGCCCGGACCCCCGCTGCCCCCATCGCACGCGCGCTGTCGCTGGCCCTGCTCGCGATCGCCGGGCTCGCGAGCTGCGCCCAACCCCTGACGCCGCCGCCTCCGGTCCCGCCGGGCGCCACGCCGAGCCCTCCTCCCACGCCGACCCCGCCGCCCATCGCGACCTTCGCCGGCGTGAGCGATCCCCGCGGGCTCGTCTTCGACGGCAGCGGCCACATGTGGCTGACCAACGGCGCCTCCGGCTCGAGCACCCCGGCCGGCCGCGTCGTGAAGCTCACGACCGAAGGCGTCGCGGCGGACATGGTGGACCTGGGCGTGGAGCTGGGCGCGTGCGCCGTGGCCGGCGACTACCTGTGGACGGTGTCCGCGAGCCCCTCGGCCACGCTGTGGCGGATCGGCCTCTCGGACCTGGCGACCGAGTCCTTCGATCTGGCGACCGGCAGCCGCCCCGTCCAGCCTCAGGGGCTGATGGCGGACGCGCAGGGGCGCCTCTGGCTCGCGGATGCGGGCAACGATCTCGTCTCCATCTTCCAGAACGGCGTGCGGCTGCGCGATCTCGCCATTCCGCGGGCCACCGAGAGCCTGGGTCCCGCGGGCATCGTCATGGCGAGCGAGTCGGTCTGGGTGGCGGCCAAGGGCGACGAGCGCCTCTACCAGTTCCGGCTCTCCGACTACGCGCAACAGGACTCCCTGACCTTGCCCAAGCCCGCGACGGGCATTCTCGGCGTGGACAAGAACGATCAGGTCTGGGCGGGCCATGCCTTCTACCAGGGCACCAACGCGGTGGCCAAGTTCCTGAACGCGGCCACCGAACCCCGCTACTACGACGTGGGCCAGGAGGAGCCGGCCGCGCTCGTGGGCGATCAGCGCGGCTACGTGTGGACGGCCCTGCGCACCCGCAACACGGTCTCGCGGGTGACGCCCGCCACCGGGATCGTCGTGTTCTACATGAGCGACGCCATCGTGCGGCCCCGCGCGATCGCCGTCGATGCCCAGGGCAACGCCTGGGTGGCGGGCCAGGAGAGCCTGGCGCGGGTTCCGGCGGCGCCCTAAGGCACCGTTCGCCCCTATCCGATCTGGCTGGCCTCTACCGGTGCTCCGGAGTCCTCGCTCGTGCGCATGGGCAGCCGGAACCAGAAGCGGCTGCCATGCCCCTTCTCGCTCTGCACGCCGATGGTGCCGCCGTGCGACTCCACCAGGGTCTTGGTGATGGCGAGCCCCAGGCCCGTGCCGCCCGCCTCCCGCGTGCTGCTGCTGTCCAGCTGCGTGAAGCGCTGGAAGAGCTTCGGA
This sequence comes from Candidatus Sericytochromatia bacterium, assembly GCA_036676985.1. Lineage (GTDB taxonomy): Bacteria > Cyanobacteriota > Sericytochromatia > S15B-MN24 > UBA4093 > DATNQJ01. The sequence goes on along the minus strand of JAKFBU010000048.1, from coordinate 5,856 downwards.
AGGTCGCCCGCGGCGATGCCGATGCCGGTATCCGACACCTCGCACAACAGGGAGTCGGCGTCGCGCAGCGCCCGGACCATGACGTAGCCGCCATCGGGCGTGAACTTGATGGCGTTGTTCACGAGGTTGACCAGGATCTGGGCCACCCGCTGGTCGTCGGCCCAGAACGCGGGCAGGTCCGGCTCGATCTCGGTGACGAGCTCGTGGCCCTTGCGCTCCGCCAGGGGCCGGATGTTCTCGATCACGTCCTGGACGACGGCGCCGAAGTCCATCATGCGCGGGCTGAGCACGAACTTGCCCGCCTGGATGCGGCTCATGTCCAAGAGGTCGTTGATCAGGCACAGGAGGACGTCCGCCCCGGCGAGCATCTTCTTGAGATAGTGGTGCTGCTCCTCGCTCAAGGGGCCGAGGACCTCGTCGTCCAGGATGCTCCCGAACCCCGTGATCGCGTTGATGGGCGTGCGCAGCTCGTGGCTGAGCACGCTGAGGAACTCGTCCTTGTAGCGATCGGCCTGGCGCAGCTGCGTGTTGGCCTCCTCGAGGGCCTCGGTCCGCTCCTCGAGGGCGGTTTGAGCCTGCCGGCGCTCGGTGATGTCGACGAACGACACGACCGCCCCCGTGATCACCCCGTCCTCGCGGAGCGGGTTGACCTGGAACTCGACGGGGAAGCACTCCCCGTCCTTGCGCCAGAACACCTCGTCCTCGACCCGCCGGAAGGCGCCGTCCCGCAGCGTCTGGTGAATCGCGCACTCGTCCAGCGACATGCCGGATCCGTCCGGGTGGGAGTGGTGGACCACGCCGTGGATGGGCTGCCCGATCAGCTCGTCATGGCCGTAGCCCAGGAGCGCCGCGCCGGCCTTGTTGATGAAGGTGATCCGTCCCTGGCGATCGATGCCGCAGATGCTCGCCGCCGAGTCCAGGATGAGCTCGGTCAGCGCCTTCTGGCGCATGGCATCGCGCGTGGACCGCTCCAGGGCCTCGGCCTGGGCCTTGATCTGCTGGTTCTTGCGGTAGAGGTCCACGAAGACCGCCACCTTGGAGCGCAGGATGACGGGATCGAAGGGCTTGAACAGGAAGTCCACCGCGCCGACCGAGTAGCCCTCGAAGATGAAGCGTTCTTCCTTGTTGATGGCCGTGAGGAAGATGATCGGGATGTGGCGGGTCTTCTCGCGGGCCTTGATCAGCTCCGCGGTCTCGAGACCGCTCAGGCCCGGCATCTGGACGTCCAGCAGGATGACGGAGACCTCGTGCTTGAGCAGGACCTTCAGGGCCTCCTCCCCCGAAGAGGCCGTGATGAGGTTCTGGCCCAGACCCTCGAGGATCGCCTCGAGGGCCAGGAGGTTCTCCGGCCGATCGTCGACCAGGAGTATGTTCGCCTTGGTTTCGTCGGCCACGCCGAACACCTCCCTAGTGGGTTTGCGCCTCGCTCGAGCCCAGCCAGAAGCGCATCATCGAGAGGAGGTGCTCGGTGTTGACGGGCTTGGGGACATAGTCCGTCGCCCCCGCTTCGAGGCACTTCTCGCGATCGCCCTGCATGGCCTTCGCCGTGAGGGCCAGGATGGGCAGCTGCTGGAACATGGGCATCCGCCGGATCATCTGCATCGTCTCATAACCATCGAGCTCTGGCATCATGATGTCCATGAGCACCAGGTCCACGTCGGGATGCTGCTTGAGGGTCTCGATGCCGGCGCGGCCGTTCTCGGCGTAGAGCACCTGCATCTGATGGGCCTCGAGCACGCTGGTCAGGGCGAAGATGTTCCGGACGTCATCGTCCACCACCAGCACCTTGCGACCGATCAGGGGCACGTCCGCGTGCAGGTCCGCCGAGACCCCGCCGTGGCTCTCCGGCAAGCGCGTCGCCACGCCCTTGAGGAACAGCGCCGTCTCGTCGAGCAGACGCTCGGAGGAGTTGGAGTCCTTGAGGATGATGGCCCGCGCGAACTGGCGCAGCTCCGCCTCCTCCTCCTTGCTGAGGTCCTTGCTGGTGTAGATGACCACCGGCAAGTGCTGGACCTCCAGCTCGTCCTTGAGGCGCTCGAGCAGCTCCAGGCCGGACATGTCGGGCAGGCCGAGGTCGAGGATCATGCAGTCGTAGGTGCGCGAGCGGACATGCTGCAGGGCCTCCTCGCCGGTGGCCACCGCGATGGTGTCGACGTGGTCGTTGCCGACCAACTCGACGATGCTCTGGCGCTGGACCTCGTCGTCCTCGACCACCAGGAGGCTCCGCACGTCCCGCGCGATGATGACCGAGATGTGGTGGAAGACGCCCTCGAGCGCTTCCTTGCTGACGGGCTTCTGGAGGTAGGCGAGGGCTCCGACGGCCCGCTCCTGCTGCTCGCGATCCAGCACCGAGATGATGTGGACCGGGATCTCGCTGGTCAGGGGGTTGGCCTTGAGGCGCTCCATGACCGTCCAGCCGTCCAGGACGGGCAGGTCCAGGTCCAGGGTGATGGCGTCCGGGCGGTAGCGGATGGCGAGCGCCAGGCCCACGTCCCCCTCGGTCGCGACCAGGGACTTGAAGCCCTTGTCGTGGGCCATGCTCTGGAGGATCCGGGCGAAGTTCACGTCGTTCTCGATGATGAGCACGACCTTGTCGCTCGGCTGGAGCGTGTGGCGATCGTCGGCGAGGGACTCGATGGCGCTGAGGGTCGCCCCGTCCCGCTCCGCCGCCATGGGCGCCGGGGCGGGCAGGGTCTGGCTCGGGGCCGTCAGGGCCGCGATCGCCGGGGGCGTGTAGGTCGCGGCCGGGGCCGCGAAGGTCGGCATGAGGCTCGAGAGATCGGGCAGCGACTCACCGCCGTCCGGTCCGCCCTCGTAGGTGGCGGGCAGGTACAGCGTGAAGGTGCTGCCGCGGCCGGGAGCGCTCTCCACGTGGATCTCGCCGCCCAACAGGCGCGAGATCTCGCGGCTGATGGTGAGGCCGAGGCCCGTGCCGCCGTACTTGCGGCTGGTGGTGCCGTCCGCCTGCTGGAACGCCTCGAAGATGAGGCGCTGCTTCTCCTTGGGGATGCCGATGCCGGTATCCGTGACGGAGAAGGCGATCACCCGGTCCGCCTTCTTGAGGCGATCGCTCTCGAAGTTCGCCCGCTTGTCCGTCACGCGGATGGCGAGGCTGACGGACCCCATGTCCGTGAACTTGAAGGCGTTGGACAGGAGGTTGCGCAGCACCTGCTGGAGGCGCTGGGCGTCGGTGTAGATGGCCCGGGGCACGCGCTGGTCCACGTCCAGGTTGAAGGTGAGGCCCTTCTGATGGGCCATGGGCTTGAAGCCGCGCTCGATGTCCGTCACCAGCTCGCTGATCGGCACGCTCGTGGCGTCGACGCCCATCTTGCCGGATTCCACCTTCGAGAGGTCGAGGATCTCGTTGATGAGGGTCAACAGGTCGTTGCCCGAGGCGTAGATGGTGTTGGCGAACTCCACCTGCTTGGGGCTCAGGTTGCTGTCCTTGTTCTCGCTGAGGAGCTTGGCCAGGATCATGAGGCTGTTGAGCGGCGTGCGCAGCTCGTGCGACATGTTCGCGAGGAACTCGGACTTGTACTTGGAGATGAGGGCCAGCTGTTCGGCCTTCTCCTCCAGGGACACCGAGGCCAGCTCGACTTCCTTGTTCTTGATCTCGAGCAGTCGGGCCTTCTCCTCCAGCTCCTTGGCCTGGGCTTCCAGTTCCGCGTTGGACCGCTTGAGCTCCTGAAGCAGCTCCTCGGTGCGCATGTTCGCCGTGATCATGTTGAGCACGACGCCCAGGTTCTCCATCAGCTGCTCGAGGAAGATCTGGTGGATCGGGCTGAAGGGCTGGAACGACGCCAGCTCGATGACGGCCTTGACCTCGCCCTCGAAGAGGACGGGCAGGACGATGATGTTGAGCGGGGTCGCCTCGCCGAGGCCGCTCGAGATCTGGATGTAGTCCGAGGGCACCTTGGTGAGCAGGATGCTCTTCTTCTCCAGGGCGCACTGGCCGACCAGGCCCTCGCCCAGGCTGAAGCGGTTGCCGATGTGCTTGCGCTCCTTGTAGGCGTAGGAGCTGATGAGCTTGAGGACCGGCATGCCGCTCTCGGTGTCCTGGAGGAAGAACACGCCGTGATGCGCCGACACCAGCGGGGTCAGCTCGGACATGAGCAGCCGCGATACCGCCTCCAGGTTCTTCTGACCCTGCAGCATGCTGCTGAACTTGGCCAGGTTGGTCTTGAGCCAGTCCTGCTCCATGTTCTTCTGGGTGGTGTCCTTGAGGTTGGAGATCATCTGGTTGATGTTGTCCTTGAGCTCCGCGACCTCGCCCTGCGCCTCGACCGTGATCGACCGGGTGAGATCCCCCTTGGTGACGGCGGTGGAGACTTCGGCGATCGCGCGGACCTGCGAGGTCAACGTACCGGCCATGACGTTCACGTTGTCCGTCAGGTCGCGCCAGGTGCCCGCCGCGCCCGGCACCTGTGCCTGGCCGCCCAGCTTACCCTCGGTACCCACCTCGCGGGCCACCCGGGTGACCTGCTCGGCGAAGATGGACAGGGTGTCGATCATGTTGTTGATCGTGTCCGCAAGAGCCGCGATCTCGCCCTTCGCGTCCACCGACAGCTTCTGCTTCAGGTCGCCGTTCGCGACCGCGGTCACGACCTTGACGATGCCGCGGACCTGCGTGGTCAGGTTACCGGCCATGAAGTTCACGTTGTCCGTGAGGTCCTTCCAGGTACCGGCAACTCCGGGCACGCGGGCCTGACCGCCCAGCTTCCCTTCGCTGCCCACCTCGCGGGCCACGCGGGTCACCTCGTCCGCAAAGGACGACAGCTGGTCGACCATCGTGTTGATCGTGCTCTTGAGCTCCAGGATCTCGCCTTTCGCTTCGACCGTGATCTTCTGCGAGAGGTCGCCCGTCGCGATCGCGGTCGCGACCTTGGCGATGTTCCGGACCTGGTTGGTGAGGTTCGACGCCATGAAGTTGACGTTGTCCGTCAGGTCCTTCCAGGTGCCGCTGACGCCCTTCACGTGCGCCTGGCCACCCAGTTTCCCTTCGGTGCCCACCTCGCGGGCCACCCGGGTCACCTCGTCCGCGAACGAGGAGAGCTGGTCGACCATGGTGTTGATGGTGTTCTTGAGTTCGAGGATCTCGCCCTTGGCATCGACCGTGATCTTCTGGCCCAGGTCGCCGTTCGCGATCGCGGTGGCGACCTTCGCGATGTTACGGACCTGATCCGTGAGGTTGGAGGCCATGAAGTTGACGTTGTCCGTCAGGTCCTTCCAGGTGCCGGCGACCCCGGGCACTTGCGCCTGGCCGCCCAGCTTACCCTCGGTACCCACTTCCTTCGCGACACGGGTGACTTCCGACGCGAAGCTCCGCAGCTGGTCCACCATCGTGTTGATCGTGTTCTTCAGCTCCAGGATCTCGCCTTCCGCGTTGACCGTGATCTTCTGGCCCAGGTCGCCATTCGCAACCGCGGTCGTCACCTTCGCGATGTTCCGGACCTGGTCCGTGAGGTTCGACGCCATGAAGTTGACGTTGTCGGTGAGGTCCTTCCAGGTGCCCGCGACCCCGGGTACCTGCGCCTGACCGCCCAGCTTCCCTTCGGTCCCCACTTCCTTCGCCACACGGGTGACTTCCGAAGCGAACGACCGGAGCTGGTCCACCATCGTGTTGACGGTGTTCTTGAGCTCGAGGATCTCGCCCTTCGCCTCGACCGTGATCTTCTGCGAGAGGTCGCCGTTCGCGACCGCCGTCGTGACCAAGGCGATGTTACGGACCTGGTTGGTCAGGTTACCGGCGAGCAGGTTCACGTTGTCGGTCAGGTCCTTCCAGGTGCCGCTGACGCCCTTGACGTCCGCCTGGCCACCCAGCTTGCCCTCGGTGCCGACTTCCTTCGCCACGCGGGT
>JAKFBU010000047.1:0-72095 GCA_036676985.1 Candidatus Sericytochromatia bacterium | reverse complement strand
GCCGGCCTCACGGACGGTCATGTCGGGCTTGTTTTGCTTTTTCTCAGCCATCTCACCCTCCTCCACGCGGTCACCAGACAGGGGAGGCAATGCTCTCCCTAGCCGGGACTCTAAAGCTTTCGGAGGGATGGGTACAACGGACGGTCCCACGGCCAGGGGGCTAGAGGGCCCATTTCTTGCCGGTCCGGACGAACTGCTCGCGGGCGAGCATCGCCTGGGCGGGATCAGGACGCCAGTACCGCTGCTGCTTGATGAGGGGCCACATCTTGTAGATCCGGGCGAGGGAGCGCAGGCTCCGGCTCTTGAGGACATCGCCCAGGGCCTTCTGGTAGAGCATCTTGATGTCCTGGCGCGCCTGGATGAAGGCCCCGAACGAGAGGTTCATGGCCCAGTACCGACGGAAGGCCTCGTCGCGGCTCAGGGCCTCGCTCTGGTGGACGCGGGAGTCGTAGTCCATGACGATGTTGAAGCCCTCACGCATGGCCTCGTAAGCCCAGTGCTTGTCCGCGCAGGTGCCGTCGCCGGAGTCGAAGCCGAAGCGGCGCCACAGATCCCGCCGGAAGGCAGCGTTGGCGAAGTTGACCGTCAGCTCGGGGTTAGCAAGGAAGTCGAGCAGGTCCTGGACGTACCAGGGCTCGGTGACCGAGACGCGCTCCTCGTCGTAGTCGGTGCCGGAGACCGCGGCGATGCCGTCCTCCTGGAAGTGGCGGGTGAGGTTGAGGAGCCAGCGCGGATCGCGGGGCATCCAGCTGGCGTCGAGCGTGACCACCAGGTCGGTCTGCGCCCGAGCGAAGGCCTCGTTGAGCATGGCCGCGGTGGTGGTGCCGCCGGTGAAGCTGAGGAAACCCACGGGATAGGCCGCCTGGATCGTTTCGAGATCGGCGGGCTGGCCGACCGACGCGATCCAGACGTCGATGTCGCGCACGGACTGGTTGAACACGGCGTCGATCACGGGCCCGAGCTTGGAATCGGGACGGTCGGTATGGACGACGATCGTCAGCTGCATGGCGCTTCCTCCCCTCTTCGCGAGTCGAGCCAGCCGGCACCGGCCGGTCGTCTTGGCTTCTATTCTCACCGGGGAAGCGAGCGTTGGGTTTGGGTGGGTTGGTCAGAAGTCGTTGGTCAAAACGGACAAAAACCTGGGAGCGCCCAGGATCAGCAGACTCCCTGGCGGCGCAAGGCCTCCACGTCGGACGGCTGGAAGCCGAGCCGCTCGAGGATGGGGTCCGTGTGCTCGCCGAGCCGCGGGGGTGCCTGGCGCAGTTCGGTGGGGCTCTGGGAGAATCGGAAGGGCGGGCCGGGGAACTGGACGGTGCCGGCCGTCGGATGGTCGATGGCCTGAACGAGCCCCAGCTCGCGGACGTGCTGGTCCTCGAAGACCTCCGCGAGGCGGTAGATGGGCCCACAAGGGACGCCCGCGTCCTCCAGGAGGGCGATCGCCTCCTGGGTCTTGTAACGCGAAAGCGCCTGTTCGAGGATCGCGACGAGCTCGGGGCGGTGCTCCAGGCGCCGGGCGTTGGTCTCGAAGCGCGGATCCTGTGCGAGCGCGGGCTGGCCGAGGGCCGTGCAGCAGCGCCGCCACAGGCCGTCGTTGCCGCAGGCGACGTTGACGTGGCCGTCCTTGGTCTTGAAGGTCTCGTAAGGGGCGATGGAGGGGTGCTCGTTGCCGGCAAGCCCGGGTGATGAGCCGGTGGCGAAGTAGCGCCCGGCCTGGAAGGTGAGGAGGGCGAGCTGTCCGTCCAGGAGGCTCGTGTCCACGTACTGTCCAAGGCCCGTCCGCTCGCGGTGGTAGAGGGCTGCGAGGATGGCATGGGCCGCGAACATGCCGGCGGTGAGGTCCGCGATGGGCACGCCGACCTTGGTGGGGGGACCGTCCTTGGGGCCCGTGATGCTCATGAGGCCGCCCATGCCTTGCAGGATGAGGTCGTAGGCCGGCAGCGAGCGGTTGGGTCCCTCCTGGCCGAAGCCCGAGATCGAGCAGTAGACGAGGCGGGGGTTGTACTCGGCCGCGACCGCGTAGGAGAGGCCCAGGCGCGCCATGGTCCCGGGGCTGAAGTTCTCGACCAGGACGTCGGCCTCCTGCACGAGGCGCAGGACGATCTTCCGGGCCTCTTCGTCCTTGAGGTTGAGCGTGAGGCTCTGCTTGTTGCGGTTGCAGCTCAGGAAGTAGGAGCTCTCGCCCCCCTGGAAGGGAGGGCCCCAGCCGCGGGACTCGTCGCCCTTGCCGGGGGCTTCGATCTTGATGACCTCGCAGCCCATGTCCCCGAGCATCATCGTGCAGAAAGGACCCGCCAGGGCCCGCGTGAAGTCGAGCACCTTCAATCCCGTGAGCGCCGCCGTACCCACTCGTCTCCTCCTTGCATGAACGTTTACCTGTTTTACCTTAATCCGATCAATCGTTCAAGTTTCAAGTAATCGCCTGGACTTGCACCGCCAGATCGCTTAGGATCGAGGCGATCGCCCGCCTTGCCGCCTGGAGGCACCCCGATGCGCCCGCCGCTCCTGCTCACCCTGGCCATGGCCCTCCTCACATGCATGCCGGTCGCGGCCGAGACGCCCAAGCGGGTCCGGGCGATCGCCCTGGGCCCCAAGGTGGACCTGGCCGCCTGCCAAAGTGTCGAGAGCTACCGCGCCGAGGTGGAACGTCTGATGACCAAGGCCCACCGGGAGTTCGCCCCGGCGGGCCCCAACCTGGTGGTCTTCGGCGGAGACTGGGGGATGCTCGGGGCCCTGACGGGAAACGAGCACCAGGCGGCCCGCTCGGCGACGACGCGCGCGGAGGCCTACGAGGCCCTGCGTCAGGCGCATGCCTGGGAGCTCCTCTGGACCAGGGCGACGACCTGGGGCGTCCCTGAGGAGCGGGCGCTCATGCTGTCCCTGAGCGATCGGCTCTACCGGCCCTTGGCGACGACCTTCTCGGAGGCGGCCCGCCGGCACGGCGCGTACGTGCTCGCTTGCGCGACGGTCGCGGACGTGGACGGCTTGAAGCCCTTCCAGTCCTTGCGCACCTTTTCCGACCGGCCGGTGAGCCCCGTGGGGCGAGACGTCTACCGGAAGGCGCTGCTATTCGATCCGGACGGCCGATTGGTGGGCGAGGTCAAGCAGGTCCACTCGCCAGAGGGAGCGACCCTCTCGGGGGGCTCGCTGGACGCGGCCCATCCCTTCGATCTGCCCTTCGGCAAGGTCGGCGTGGCCCTGGGGGCGGACGCCCGGGACCCGGCCTACGTCTCCCGGCTGGACGAGGAAGGCTGCCAGATCCTCTTGCAGCCGGCCATGACGCCGGGGACGTGGGCGGAATCGAGCGAGAGCGGCGAGTGGCATCCCCAGGAATGGCTCGAAGCGTCCCTCGGGAGCCTGCAGGCCTCCGGCTCGACGCACCTCCAGTACACGGTGACGCCCATGCCGACGGGGCTCTGGTTCGACACGGTCTTCGACGGCCAGTCGTCGATCATGGGACGCAGCGATCGCGAGCCCTCCCCGCTCTTCGTCGGGGTGGACCTCCCGGCCGAGGGCGGCTACCGGGGGGATGTCCTGGCGATGGCGCCGTGGGTCGTGGAGGACCCGAAGGTCGTGCACGGCTCGGCGGGGCCGGCAACGTCCCTGAGCGATCGCCAGGAGTACCTACGCAAGGTGGCCAAGACCCTTCTAAGAGGCGGCAAGCGCGAGAATCAGTTCGTTGAGAGCATCGCGACGGCCGACCTGGCCGTGCGCTGAGGAGGGCCCGTGGATCCGTTGCGGGAGCTGTCCAGCCAGTCGGGCGATAAGACCCAGGGCGCCAATCACCGGGTGGCCGAACGCGTGGTCGCGGAGCCGGAGCTCATCGAGCGCCTCGTGCAGGGTCTCGCGAGCCCGGACAACGCCCTGGTGGGAGATGCCGCCGAGGTGCTGTCGTTCGTGGCGGAGCAGCGCCCCGAGCTCGTCGCACCCCATGCCGAACGGCTGCTGCCGCTGCTGGACCGGCGGCACTCGCGATCGCGCTGGGAGGGCATGAAGGCCCTGTCGCTCGTGGCCGACCGGGTGCCGGAACTCCTGGATCCCCTGCTGCCGCGGCTCGCGACCCTCCTCGAGGAGGATGCGAGCGTCATCGTGCGCGACCATGCCGTCGACACGCTGGCGGCCTACGGCACGACGGGGCCCGAGCGCCTGCAACGCGCCCTGCCGCTGTTGCAGATGGCGCTAATGGTCTCGGAGGGCAGGTTCGCCGCCAGGGCGCTCCGGGGCTTCGCCCGCCTCGCCCCGCTCGATCCGTCGCTGCACCCGAGGCTCACGGCCCTCGCCGAGGCGTACCGGGATCATGGGCGCGCCTCCGTTCGAACGGCGGCTCGCCAGCTGTTGCGGGCGACGCGTGGAGCCTGACGCCCCGTTGTCCGTGGCCAACCCTCGGCGTCAGTCGCTATGATCCCGCTGACGCGAAAGGGGGACGACCATGGCAGATTCGGACAAGCAACGGACCGGCGATCAGCCTCAGGCCTCGCCACAATCCAAGACCTACGGGAAGGGCCCAGCGCCCCGGACGTTCCGGAGCTCCCTGCCGGACTCGGAAGAGGTGAAGCGCGAGACGCTGCTACAAGCGGACAAGAAGCCCGGCACGGGGGCATCGAGCGGGGGTGGGCAGGGAGGCGGTGGGGCTTAGGCGCCCGAGAGTCGACTCGTTTTACCCCCCCTTCCCCCCCCTGCTTCGCAAGGGGGGCCCAGAGAGTCCTGCTGCGCAGGTTCAGATGGATGAGTAGCCCACGAGACATCTGCCCCCGCCAGGGGGCCGTCCGCAAAAAGCCCCCCTTGCGAAGCAGGGGGGGTTGGGGGGGTAGAATGAGTCTCAGGCCCTAGTGCTGATGGAAATGCCGATCCCGTCCCGGGAACAGGAAGTGCGGCAGGCGCGCGCTCGCCGGGGGCGCGGGGACCTTCTGCGCCAGGTCGCCGACGGCCGCCGCCAGTAGACGGGTGCTCGAGGCCAGGAAGTCGAAGTCGATGGTCTCGTAGGTGTCCGACTTCTTGTGGTAGTAGGGCGTCGTGTCGCCGCCGGCCCACTCCTCGCACAAGCCCACCGCGTCGAAGCCCTCGGAGCGGAAGGCCACGTGGTCCGTGGAGCCCGAGCTCGTGCGCTTCAGGGGCAGCTTGAGGCCGTGCTTGTCGTTGACCATCCGGTAGTAGTCCCAGAGGCCACCGTCCGGCTGTTCGATCTCCACCGTACGGTCCTTGTCCGAGTCCCAACCCATCATGTCGATGGTATGGACCGACGTGACGCGCAGGCCCTGCTGCTTGAACGCGCGGGCCATGGCGTAGCTGCCGATGAGGCCCAGCTCCTCCTCGTCGAACCAGGCGATGATCACGTTGACCTTGCGATCGCCGAGCCCCTTGAGGACCGTCGCCACCTCGAGCACCGCCGAAGAACCGGTGCCGTTGTCGTTGGCGCCGGCGTTCTTCACCGAGTCCATGTGGGCGCCGACCAGCACGTACTCATCGGTCGGCTCGGTGGCCATCAGGCGGACGAAGAGGTTCTCTCCGGTCTTGCGGTAGCCCTGGCGCTCGACCTTGTAGCCGAGGCTCTCGAGCACCGAGACGAGGTACTGGCGAGTCATGAGGCGGCCCTCGGCCGTCCCGCGCTCGGGGATCGCCTTGCTGCCGGGGATCGGCGTCTTGCCCGCGAGCACGCCCAGGGTCGCCTGAAGCCGCTCCTTGCTGACGCCCGACTCGACGGCCTTGAAGGACCGGCCCGCAAGGCGCTCCTCCATCGTCGCGCGGGGCTGCAGCGACGTCACGCCGCAGCCTGCCAGGAAGACACCCAGAATCGCCAAGCTCAAGGGCCGGAGCCGCATCATCGCACCTCTCATCGTAGGGTAGCCTACGAAGCATCCTACCACGCGAGGGGCGTTTTGTTAACCTGCACTTAGGAAGAAATTAACCTAATCCCCGAGGATGTCCCGGGCCCGCTGGAGGTTCTTGATGAAGGAGTCGCCCAGGTCCGGGTTCTGGTCCGGGTGGAAGACCTTTGACAGCTTGCGGAAGCGCTGCCGCACCTCCTCGGCCGTCGCCTCGTCCGGCAGGTGCATGATGCCGAGCGCCCAGCTGCGCGAGCCTTCGATGCCCAAGGAGCCCCGGCGCCCTTCGGCCAGACCTTCCTTGTAGCCCTGGCGCCGGGCGTCCTCGACCTGGTTGCTGCTCGCCCCCTCGAGGTCCCGCTTGGCCTTGGCCAGGCCGTGCTCGAAGCCGCTCTGGTAGGCCTGCTTGCGGGCCGAGTCGAGCTTGGCGTTGTCGTTCGCGGCCCGCACCACCGACGCCTCGCGCAGTCCGCGCTGATAGGCCTCTTCGAGGGCAGACTTGCCCGGCGCCCCACCGGCATGCGCCCCGCCCTGGTACTCGGCCTCGAGCTCCGCGCGCAGGCGCTGTTCGCGATCGCGCATCATCCGCTCGAAGGCGCGCATGCGCTCCTCGGCCTCCTTGAGGTTGGCCTCGGCCTGCTTGCGCTCCTCCTCGGCCTTGTACTCGAGCCAGGCCTGGCGATCGCGATCCACCTCGGACTGCAGGCGCTGCTCCGCTTCTTCCTGGCCGCTGCGGTACCCGCGGGCCTCCGCCTCGCGCACCCGCTCGACCGTCTCCGCGTGCAGGCGGTCCTCGACCTCGATGCGGGCCGCATCGTAGCCCTTGCGGTAGCCCAGGTCCTCCACCTCGGGCTGCTTGGCGAGGATGGCGGCGATACGCTCCTCGGCCTCCCGTCGGAGCTGCTGCTCGGCCGCATGGCCGCCCGCATCGTAGCCCCGCCGGTAGCCCTGCTCGACGCCCCGGTTGAAGGCGGCCTCCATGCGGCGCGCCACCTCGTACGGCAAGTCGTCCAGGGACGTCTTGCCCAGCCAGTCCAGTCCTTCGCGCGTCGGTTCCATGGGCTTCGCCGCGGGCATGCCCTAGAGCTCCAGCTCCCGCCGGATGGCCTCGACCGCGGGCGTGAAGACCTCGGGGTCGAAGGGCGACACCAGGTTCGCCGAGCGGAAGATGGAGAGCAGGGACTGCGAGCCGCCGATGCGGCACAGCTCCAGGTAGGTCTCCATCGCCTTCTCGCGATCCTGTTCGGCCATGAGCCAGAGCTGCAGGGCGCCGGATTCCGCGATGGCGTAGTCGATGTAGTAGAAGGGGTCGCTGAACAGGTGGATCTGGCGCTTCCAGCGGCAAGCCTTGAATGCCTCGTAGCCCGAGAAGTCCACGCCGGGCACGAACTCGTCCCAGAGGCGGCTCCAGGCGGCGTCGCGCTCCTCGCTCGAGTGCTCGGGATGCTCGTAGACCCAGTGCTGGAAGGCGTCGACCACCGCGATGTAGGGCAGGATGGTCACGGTATCGATGAGCTTGAGCTTGCGGAACTTGGCGGCGTCCTCCTGCGAGAAGAACGTCTCCAGCTCGTGCAGGGATAGGAACTCCATGCCCATGGAGTGGACCTCGCAGGCCTCGAGCGTCGGCCACCGCAGCTCGAGGGGCTCGATCCACTGGCTCTCCCAGCCCTGGAACGCGTGGCCCATCTCGTGGGTCAGCGTGCTCACGTCCTCGGCATCGCCCGTGCTGTTGCAGAAGATGGCGATCTGGTGATCGTCGTCGAACGAGGTGCAGAAGGCCCCCGGGCGCTTGCCCGGCCGGTTCTCGAGGTCGATGAGGCCGCCGTTCACCATGTTCCGGTAGTGGGCGCCGAGCTTGGGGTGCATGCGATCGAAGAGGGACTGGGCGCGCTGCCACTGCTCCTCGATGGGCACCACACCGGGCGGCAACGAGCAGCCCGGGAAGTAGCCCATGTTCCAGGGCTTGATCGTGTCCACGCCGAGCCACTCGGCCTGCTTCTCGCGCAGCTTCGCGACCAGGGGCACGATGTGACGCTTGATCGACTCGCGGAAGGTCGAAACCTCCTGCGGACCGTAGTCGAGCCGGTTCATGCGGCGGTAGCCCACCGGCACGAAGTTGGTCTCGCCCAGGTTACTCGCCATCGTCTGGCGCAGGCCGACCAGGCCCGAATAGATCTCGTGGATCTCGCCCGAGCGCTCGTTGATCCACCGCGACTGGGCCTCCCAGGCCGCACGGCGCTTGGTCTCGTCCGGGTGGCACAACAGCGCGTTGGTGCGCGTGAGCGTCAGGGGCTCGCCGTCGACGGGGATGGCCGCCCCGCCCAGGATGCGCTCGTAGCGGGCCGTGAGCTCGCCGGCCTCGACGTTGAGGGGAATGTTGGGCTCGGCGAAGGCCGCCTGCTCGTTGGCGAAGACCGCGAAGAGCAGCCGGCCGTAGCGCGCCTCCAGCTCGGGGCGCTCGGGGGCCGCCAGGAGCGCCGCCCGGATCCGGGCGTCGTAGGCCTCGGCCACGGGCAGGACGTCCTCGCGCATCTGCCGGTTGGCTTCTTCCGCCACCGCGTCGCGGGTGTCCTGGGCCTCCTTGAAGTCGCGCCGGGCGCGCTCGCCCGAGATGCGCTCCTTCAGGCGGTTCCACTCGGCCAGGAAGGCCTCCCAGGCGGCCTGCCCCCGGAGGTCCGGAAGCTGGGCGGCGAGGCGCTCGTAGGCCGACTGGACGGTCGAGCCGTCAAGGGGCAGCGACGGGGTCACAGCAGCGTGTGGACTGGCCATGGCACGATCCTTTCCGACGGAAGTGTGGGCTATAAGAGTACCCGGACGGCGCTTGGTTCCGCAAGTTCCCGCCCGGGCGAGGGTTTGCTCGCAAGTTCGCCCTCAAAAGGGTCTATAATAGAGTTGTGGAGCCATTCTATCGACATGAAAACGCCCAAACGCTGGCCAAGACATAGACGATCTGCCTCAATTTGTTAGTGGTCCGTCCGATTGTGACGCTCCCGGATCTTGATAGAATGGATCCCCATAGCCCAAGGTTCTTTTTCAATCGCATAAGGAGGCTATTTGAACCTGAATCGTCAAGAGCTCCAACCCGGCATGCTGGTCAAAGAGACCGACGCCGAGGGGCAAGCCCGCGTTTTCGTCGTCACCAAGTTGCTGGGCGAGGACCGCTACTGCGGCCACGATGTCTTCTCGTGGGATGACACGCTCGCCGAGGCCTGGACCGCGGAGATCCGCGCGCAAAACCCCAACGCGCGGTACGAGGTCGCCGACAACAAGCTGTGGTACGTCGAGGACACCAAGCGGACCATGGTCATGACCATCTTCGAGGTCAACGGCCAGAAGTACTGCGTGGGCACCACCACCCAGGAAGGCGACATCAAGGACGCCGAGCCCTACCTGCCGTACGACCAGTTCGGCAAGAAGCTCCGTCGCTCGATGGTGTTCTTCGACTACAACAAGTCGACCTGGGTCCTGCTGCCTTCGGAGTAGGATCCCCGCCGGCCCGCCCTTACGGCCGGGTCCGGTCGGATGCGCCGAGGACCACCTGGCGCACCCAGTCAAGCATGTCCTCGGCGGCCTCGCCGAGGGGCTTGTCCGGGTCCAAAGACAGCTTCAAGAGCGGGATTCCGGATTCGGCAATCGCGCTCTCCTTCATTTGACGGTTCTCCTCTTCGAGGTAGTCGGCCTTTTGGGCCGTCTCGAGGAGGATGAGCCCGACGGGCTCGAAGCCCTCGCGCCGAACGACCAGAAAGTCGATCGGCGCGTTTTTCATGCGGTGCCACCCCGTGTGCGCGAGGCGCCCCGGCGTAAAGGCCGTCTCCATGCGCACCTTGGGGAAGACCACCAGGCCGAGCCGGCGCAGGGGCTCTTCGAGCACCGCGAAGACCTCCGCCTGGAGGGCGTCGAGCAGGTGGGGCCGCGGGGCGATGAGGGCGGGCAGGGCGGCGTTTTCGCCGAGCCCCGCCTCGGGATCGCGCATGGCGGCCAATCCGACGTAGATGAACAGGGCGATCGCAAGCGCCCCCAAGATTCCTAGCAGCATACCGGTAGTATACCGCGCGTTGACATCCGCGTTGGAGCGTGCGAGGTTGGATCCCGGCATTCGTTGCCCTAGAAAGTCGGTCGGCCATGCTCGGAGGCAGCAGTCACTGGGGAGCCTGGCGCCTCGGCGCCGAGGCGGAGCGCGCCACCCTTTCCCGCGAGCACCTGCGGCGCATCGTCGCCTACTTCAAGCCTTACTGGGGCCGCGCGGCGTGGACCCTGCTCGTCATCGCCATCACGGCCGTCCTGGGGCTCATCCCGCCCCTCCTGCTGCGCGCCCTCATCGACGACGCCCTGCCCCACGGCAACCAGGCGCTCCTCAACTGGCTCGCCGTCGGCATGATCGTGGTGCCGCTGGTGGTGGGCCTCTTGGGCGTGCTCGAGACCTACCTGGACGAGCTCGTCAGCCAGGGCATCATGCTCGACATCCGGCTCCAGCTCTTCGCCAAGCTGCAGCAGCAGACCATGGCCTACTTCACGGCCACCCGGCCGGGCGAGATCACCAGCCGGCTCAACAACGACGTCAACGACCTGCAGGACGTGTTCTCGGACACGGTGCTCGCCATCTCCAACAACGTCCTGACGGTCCTCTCGACGCTGGTCATCGTCTTCATGCTCGAGTGGCGCCTGGCGCTCTTGGCCATCGCCATCCTCCCGCTCTTCATCCTGCCCGCCCGGTGGGTGGGGCGCCTGCGCCAGAAGATCGTCACCCAGTCCCAGGAGAAGAAGGCGGACCTCACCTCCTACGTGCAGGACGCCATGAGCATCAACGGCTTCCTGATGCGCCGGGTGTTCGGCAACCGCAAGCGGGAGCGCGATCGCTACAGCGGCCTGAGCCTGGAGCTGCGCGACATCCAGATCCGGCGGTCCCTCTTGTGGCGTTGGTTCACGCTGGCGCTCGGCCTGTTCTCGGCCCTGGGCCCCGCCATCATCTACTGGTACGGCGGCCACCTCATCGTGAGCGGTGCCCTCACGGTGGGCACGCTGGTGGCCTTCGTCGCCTACCTGGGCCGCCTCTACTCGCCCGTCTCGGCGCTCGCCAACGTGCACGTGGAGGTCATGTCGGCCCTCGCCGTCTTCGAGCGGATCTTCACCGTCTTGGACCTGGTGCCGGCGATCCAGGACCGTCCGGGCGCCCGGACCCTCTCGCGCGTCGAGGGCGAGCTGCGCTTCGAGCATGTGAGCTTCCGCTACCGCGAGGATCGGACGCTCCTTACGGACATCGACTTCACGGCGGCCCCGGGCTCGCTGGTCGCGGTCGTGGGGCCCTCGGGGGCGGGCAAGACGAGCCTCAGCTACCTGATTCCCCGCTTCTACGATCCGGACGAGGGGCGGGTCCTCCTGGATGGGCTCGACGTCCGGGACGTCACGCTCGAGAGCCTGGAGGCCCAGATCGGCGTGGTCACGCAGGAGCCCTTTTTGTTCCACACGACCATCCGCGAGAATCTGCTCTACGCCAAGCCCGACGCCACGCAGGAGGAGCTCGAGGCGGCCTGTCGTGCGGCCAACATCCACGACCTCATCGCGAGCCTGCCCGAGGGCTACGACTCGGTGGTGGGCGAGCGGGGCTACCGCATGTCAGGCGGCGAGAAGCAGCGCCTGGCACTCGCGCGCGTCATCCTCAAGTCGCCGCGGGTGCTCATCCTGGACGAGGCCACCTCGAGCCTGGACTCCCACTCCGAGACGCTCATCCAGCAGGCCCTCAACACGGTCATGCAGGGCCGGACGACGCTCGCCATCGCGCATCGCCTCTCGACCATCCTGCATGCGGACCTCATCCTCGTGATGCAGGACGGCCGCATCGTAGACCGCGGCACGCACTCCGAGCTGCTGGCACGGGGCGGGCTCTACGAGCAGCTCTACCGCGAGCAGTTCGCCCCTGCCTCCGTCCGAACCTAGCGCGATGTCCACCTGGGAGCGCCGGCGCTCCCAGCCCCACGACGCGCGAAGGGCCGCCTGCCTCTTGAAGATGACCTGAAAAATCTTCATCATTCCGGCACTGAAAAAACGATCGTGTCACCTGCCGCCTGCTCTTGAGGTGCGCGGCAGACCTGTACCTGTCATCTTCATTCACCTAGCCGGAAGGAGGAAGATGCATGACACGGCATATGTTGGGTTTTGGTCTGCTGGCGACGGTCGGACTGCTGGGGTGCGGCCCCGCGACGGTCACTTCCAGCCAGCCGACCCAGGTCACGGCGAATACGAGCGGCTTCCAGGTCCAGCAGTACGAGGGCGGAACCGGCACGGAGATCTGCCAGACCCGCTACCGTAACTGCCTCGTCCAGCTCGTTCCGAGCCTGGGCGATCAGGCGCTCGGCGTCTGCGCTCAGCGGCGGTCCACCTGTATCAACGCCCTCGGCGAGGGCTTCTTCTACCGCTCGCGCTAGCGGCAATCGACGATCGGCCTCGCGGCCGATCGTCGTCCTGCAAATGAGGGGGTGACGCATGAACGGCACTCGCAAACTCATGCTCGGCATCGGGTTGGTCGCCATGACGGCCCTCTCGGGCTGTGGCCCCAACGTCGCGGCCACCGGCCCGACGGCCCCGGAGACGTCGTCCGTCGGGTCACGAGCCGTCCAGCAGTACGAGGGCGGCACCGGAGTCCAGATTTGCCGCGCCCGTTACTGGAACTGCATGGGGACCCTGCGCTACAGCCTGGGCTACCGGACCGCCCGACGGGTTTGCCGGGCGCGCCGGACCACGTGCATCAACGCGCTGGGCACGGGATACTTCTATCGTGGTGGTGGCGGTGGCGACGAGGCGGACTAACAGAGCAGCGGCCTCCCCGAGCCCGGGGAGGCCGCCGTCATCAACACGTTGAAATTGTCATCAACGCAACGCAATACCGGCTCAAACCAGGCCGTTAGACAACTGACTCCTTCGTGAGCTGCTTGCCGACAAGGCGACTCGCCACCAAGTCGCGCACGTCGCGCGTGACCGTCGCGAGGTCGCGGGTGGCGTCGACGCGGACGATGTTGGGATCCGGCATCGCGTGGAAGAGGGCCCGGACCTTTTCCAGGAAGTCCTCTTGCTCGTAGCCCTGGTTGTTGGCCTCCCCGCGGCCGCCCCGGATGCGCCCGATGCCGACGGTGGGCGGGGCGTCCATCAGGATGACGAGGTCGGGGACCGGAAACTGCGCGTTGGCCCGGCGAATGTGGGCCGGGTCCAGCCCGAGCGCCCCCTGATAGGCGATGTTCGAGTAGAAGTAGCGATCGATGAGCACCACCTCGCCCGCCTCCAGGGCCGGCAGGATGTTCTCCCGGACATCGAGCTCCCGGTCCTTCAGGAAGAGGTTCAGCTCGTCCTCGAGCGTCACACCCGCGCGACCCTCCTGGGCGATGCGCCGGATCTCGCGCCCGTACGCGCTGTCGGTGGGCTCCTTGGTGCGGCGCACGCGGTAGCCCGCGGACGTCAGGAAGGACTCCAGAGCCGCGAGCTGCGTGGATTTGCCCATGCCGTCGATGCCCTCGACGACGATCATCAAGCCTTTTCGCTGTGTCATGCAGCTGATTGTAGCGCCCCGGGCCAACCTGCGCCAGCACCCTCGGGTTCATACGGATGCATGGGTTCATTACGAGATGTAACCTAGAGAGGTCCGCTCGAAAGGAGGCCCCCGGTGCCGATGCTCCTCCCGAAACCGATCACCCCCCCGTTGCTGGAGCCAGCCGCCTTGAACCCGATCCTCGTCGACGTGCCCGCCACCAGTTACCTGATGATCGACGGCAAGGGCGATCCCAGCACCAGCGCGGAGTTCGACGCCGCCTGGCAGACCCTGGAACCGCTTTCCGCCACCCTCTGGCTGCTCATGGACCCCGACTACAGCCCGCGCCCCGTTCCCATCGAATGCCTCTGGCGGCAGGACGGCGCGCATCACGAGCAGGGCACCTGGACCCTGATGGTGTCCCTACCGGACGACGCCACCCTCAATCACCTCGAAATGGCCCTGGAGACGCTGGACGAGCTGGAGCAGGTGCTGCCCTCCTTCCATGAAATGCGCTTCGGCCGGGTAAATGAGGGTCAGGCGGTCCAGGTGCTGCAGCGCGGTCCCACCGTGCCCGAAGGCCCCACCTACGAGCGCCTGCTCCACTTTGCCCACGAGCACGGCCTGAACCTCTCGGGCCTGCGGCACGAGATCTACCTCTCGGACCCCCGCCGCTCGAACCGGTGTCCACTGGAGCTGCTGATTCGCTACCCCGTTTCGCCCGCCTAAGGAGCCCGATGCCGCCCGTCGACCTCAAGAAGACCCACCGTAGCGCCTACACCGCGCCCGCCCAGGCCCCTTCCCTCGTGAGCGTCCCGGATCTCGACTACCTCATGATCGACGGGCAAGGAGATCCGGGCGGCCCGCGGTTCGCGGCCGCCATGGGCACCCTCTTTCCGGTCGCCTACGGCCTGAAGTTCCTGCTCAAGAAGCGGGGACACGATTATACGGTGATGCCGCTCGAAGGGCTGTGGTGGATGGGCGACAACACCTCCTTCGACTACCTGGACCGAGAGGCCTGGTGCTGGACGGCCATGATCGCCGTGCCGGACGAGGTCACCCCGGAAGACCTCGCCACCGTGCTCGCCGAGTTGGAGCGCAAGGGCAAGGAGCTGCCCGCGCGCGAGGCGCTGCGGCTCGAACGGCTGCACGAAGGCCAGGCCGCCCAGATCATGCACATCGGCCCCTACGCCACGGAGGTCCCGACCGTCGAACGGCTCCACGCCTTCATCGCGGCCGAAGGCATGCGAATGGCGGGCAAGCACCACGAGATCTACCTGGGGGATGCGAGGCGCTCGGCCCCCGAGAAGCTGAAGACCATCATCCGGTACCCGGTCAGCCGCGACTAGCGCACCTCTGCTATCATGGCGGGATGACTAAAGCCCTGACACTCGTCGCCACCACCGCCATGGGCCTCGAGGCCCTCGCCGCCCACGAGATCCGCTCGCTGGGCTACCAGGACCCAAAGGTCGAGAACGGCCGGATCACCTTCCAGGGGGACTGGAGCGCCGTCGCGCGCGCCAACACCTGGCTACGCACAGCCGAGCGCGTGCTCCTCAAGCTGGGAGAGTTCCCGGCCCGCACCTTCGATGAGCTGTTCGATCAGACCAAGGCCCTGCCCTGGGAGGAGATCCTGCCCGAGGACGCCTTCATCCACGTGGAGGGCAAGAGCAACCAGTCCCAGCTCTCGAGCGTCCCTGCCGCCCAGGGTGTCGTCAAGAAGGCGATCATCGAGGCCATGAAGCGGCGCTACAAGCGCGAGCGCTTCGAGGAGTCGGGCTCCCGGTTCGGGATCCTCATCGACCTGCGCAAGGACGTGGCGACCCTCACGATCGACACCACGGGCATCGGCCTGCACAAGCGCGGCTATCGCAAGCTCACGGCGCCAGCTCCTCTGCGCGAGACGCTCGCGGCCGCCCTCGTGCTCATCAGCCGGTGGCATCCGGACCGGACCCTCGTCGATCCCCTGTGCGGCTCGGGAACCATTCCCATCGAGGCGGGCCTCATCGCCCGGAACATCGCCCCCGGCATGTTCCGGGACTTCGACGCCACGAACTGGGGCGTCATCCCCGGGCACGTCTGGACGGACGCCAAACAGGAGGCCGAGGACCTCATGCGCCGGGACGCGGCCATCCGCGGGATCTACGGCTCCGACTCCTCGGCCGAGGTGCTCTCCACCGCGCGCTACCACGCCAAGCTCGCGGGGCTCGAGGACGTCATCAACTTCGAGAAGAAGGCCGTCCAGGAC
The DNA here is from genome assembly GCA_036676985.1 of Candidatus Sericytochromatia bacterium. Taxonomy (GTDB): domain Bacteria; phylum Cyanobacteriota; class Sericytochromatia; order S15B-MN24; family UBA4093; genus DATNQJ01. The sequence goes on along the minus strand of JAKFBU010000047.1, from coordinate 56,512 downwards.
TTCTCGACCAAGAAGAAGTACGGCTACGTCATCACCAACCCGCCCTACGGCGAGCGCCTGGGCGAGAAGCCCGAGGTCGATCAGCTGTACCGGGACATGGGCCGCGTGTTCAAGCCGCTCGAGACCTGGTCCTTCTTCGTCATCACGCCGCATCCCGACTTCGAGCGCCTCTTCGACCGGGTGGCCCACAAGAAGCGCAAGCTCTACAACGGCAACATCCGCTGCGACCTGTACCAGTACTTCGGCCCGCGTCCTCCCAGCGCCGGCGGCTCGGAAGCCCAAGAGGCCGCCATGGACCAGGGGGTCTCGCCGTCCGATGTGTGAGGGCCTCATCGAGAGCCTGTGGAAGAAGGGGACCTTCCCGCTTCCCGCGCTCGATGACGCCGAGGGCGACCGGCTGCCAGACGACCTCGAGGTCATCGACGCGCACGTCCACCTGTTTCCTCCGCGGGTCTACGAGGCCATCTGGCGGTGGTTCGAGGCCCATGCCTGGCCCATCCGCTACCGGCTCTACGCCGAAGAGACCGTCCGCTTCCTGTTGGAACGGGGCGTCAAGCGCATCGTCGGCCTCCACTACGCCCACGTGCCGGACATGGCCCGCAGCCTCAACCGCTATGCGGCAGAGGTAGCCGCGGCACACCCGGAAGTCTGGGCGCTCGGCACGGTCTTGCCCGGCGAGCCGGACGCCGAGGCCATCGTCAAGGAGGCGCTCGGCCCGCTGGGACTGCGCGGCATCAAGCTGCATTGCCACGTCCAGCGGCTCGCGCCGGACGATCCGCGGCTCGACCCCATCTACCGCCTGTGCGCCGAGGCCGGGCGCCCCGTCGTCATCCACGCGGGCCGCGAGCCCGCCTCGCCCGCGTACGGCTTCGATGCCCGGGGCCTGCTCTCGGTGCGGGCCATGCGCTCCGTGCTCGAGCGGCACCCGGATCTGATGGTCGTCGTGCCGCACCTCGGAGCGGACGAGATCGAGGCCTATGCGGCCCTGCTCGAGGAGTTCGAGCTGCTCTGGCTCGACACCACGATGATGCTCGCCGACTACTTCCCGCAGCGTCCAGATGACGCCCTCATGCGGCAGTGGGGGCACCGCATGTTGTACGGCTCAGACTTTCCGAACCTGCCCTACGCATGGGACCGGGAACTCAAGGCGCTCGCAGGCCTTTCGCTCGACGCGACGGCCCGCGCGGCGTTGCTTTCCGGCAACGCCCGGACGCTGTTCGGCTAACCCTCACTCGAGCGGCCGCGCGACCCGAGCCGATCGGCTCCAATGGGCCCTTCCGGGGGGCGGACGGCCAATTAGCCGAGCGACGAGGCGATGGCGCGAACGGAAAACTTCTTTATGGAAGCTGGTCAGATCCTCCACTGCATCCGCGTCCGCGCTCCGCTATAAACACCCCCATGGGCGGAAGGCCACGCCGGGAGCGGCTCGAGCGAGCGTTCTCGGGCAGCCGGCATCCGGGCCTTCCGCTCGAGGAGGTGGACATGCTCAGACGAGTTTCCCTGATGGCGATCGGCAGCGTGCTGCTGCTGACGTCCTGCGCCCCGTCGACCCCGGTTCTCACCCAGCCCCGCGCGCCCTCCGTCACGTACCAGGTCCAGCAGGACGATACGGAAGGAGCCGATGACGCGTCGCTCGACGCCCTGATCCGTCAGCTGGACTCCGGCAGCGACGCGCAGCCGGCAACCCCGTCCGCAACCCCGGCTCAGACCCAGCGCATCGGTGGGCTGCAGGTGCAGCAGGGCTCCTGGGGCGGGGGTGGCGGTTGGTACGGCGGCTTCGGCTACGGGATCTTCGCCCGCTGCCAGCGCGTCTTCCGGCGCTGCATCAACAACCGCATCTCCTACGGCGGCTACGGCACCTATCAGCTCTGCCGGCGCATTCGAAACCGCTGCATTCGCTCGCAGTGGTGGCGCTGACGCCCAGCGATGAGCACGTGTCCTTCGAGGGCCGCCGCCAGCGGTCGCCCTCGAGGGGCTTGAAAGGAGGCTCGCGATGAAATCGTCCGCGCGCTGGCTCCTCGGCCTGGCGGTCGTGGGTCTCGCCTTCGGTGGCTATCAGAGCTATCAGGCTCGCCAGGCGATCGCACCCATGTCCGCCCAGCAGCAGCTTCGCACCGCGCCCGACTTCGACCTGCCGATCTACCAGGGCGGGCGCAACATCCGGCTGTCGGCCCTCAAGGGACAGGTCGTGCTCGTCAACTTCTACGAGACGATCTGCCCGCACTGCCAGCATGAGATGGGCGCCTTCAACCGGGTCTACCGCGAGCTGAAGCCCAAGGGCCTGGAGATCGTCGGCATCTCCCTGGACCAGTCGGGGCTCCTGGACGGCGCCCGGCAGGTCTCGGCGATCGCCCGCGAGCACCGGGTGCTCTTCCCCCTGGTCATCGGCAACGACGAGGTGGCCGAGCGCTACGGCGGGATCGACGCGGTCCCCATGTCCTTTTTGGTGAATCGCGAGGGGCGGGTGGTGCGGACCTTCCGAGGGGCCGTCGACGACAAGACGCTCAAGGAAGCGATCGCCCCCTTGCTGTAGCCAAGCGGCTCTCCGAGATCCCTCGGCTGCTTGCTCAGCGGCCAGGCGGAATTCGTGGGATCCGCCGGTGTCCGCGCGCGCGCCGTCTGCTTTGATAGCCTTCAGGGCTCATCCGAGCGAAAGGAGATCCCCGTGAAGGCAGCGACGCGTCGCATCGTGGAGGTCGTCGCCTTGGCGGCCGTCATCGGCGGGCTCGCCTATCAGGGCTACCAGGACCAGGCCAGGGTGGCTCCCGCGCATGCGGTGCGGCGCCCCGTGGCTCCCGAGCATGCTCCGGCCTTCTCCCTGCCCGACTACCTGGGCCGGGAGCGCATCCGGCTGTCGTCCTATCGGGGCAAGGTCGTGCTCATCAATTTCTACGAGGCGAGCTGCCAGCACTGCCGCGACGAGATCCCGGACTTCAACGTCCTCTACGAGCGTCTCCAGCCCCGGGGGTTCGAGATCATCGGCATCTCCCTGCACCGGGACGACCGCAAGAGCGTCGAGCGCCTCGCCGAGCAGCTGAAGGTGCGCTACGCGCTCGCGCTCGGCAACCCGGAGGTGGTGAAGCGGTACGGCGGCCTCGAGGGGACGCCGACCTCGTTCCTGGTCGATCGCCAGGGCCGGATCGTGCGGGTGTTTCCGGGCAGCGTGGACCGCATGACCTTGTGGAAGGCGGTGCAGCCGCTGCTGTAAGCGGCTCGTGCACTCGCCATGCACAGGAGGAGGCGGTCCTACTGAGGCGTGGAGGCTACCGGATCTCCATCCGATAAGCCCGCAACAGGAACTCGCGCCCCTGGCCGCCCTCTTCCCGGACGAGGACCTGCACCTGGTTCGCCGCCTGGTCGATGGCCCGCGAGAGCCGGAACGTCCCCTCCACCGTCCGGCCCGCGTCCACCAGGATGAGCTCGGGCGAGACCGTGCTCCAGTCCACCGTCGAGGTGTAGTCGCCGCTCAGGTCGTCCGTGATGCTCAGCTGATCGCCCGCATTGCCCCCGTTGAAGAGCGTCAGGGGCGACGCGCTCAGGTTCTTGATCTTGAGCGTGACGAGCGTCTCGGACGTCGCCTGGATGGGCTCCACCCGCTCGACCTGCATGGTGACCTCCGCGATGGTCACGGGCGAGCTCGCCCAGGTCACCATCGCCGCCGGTACCTCCGTGGGCGTGGGCGTCGGATAGGGCGTGGGCTCCGGCGCGAGGGTCGCCTCCACCAGCGGCGCCAGGCTCTCCGTCGCCACCGGGGCCACCGCCACCGACTGGGACGCCACGGCGCCCTGGCTCCGCTTGCTGAAGAGCACGCCGGGCCCGCTCAGGTACATGCCGATGGCCACCCCGCCGATCAGCATGGCCCCGATGGCGACCAACGAAAGGGTCTTCCAGGGGACGTCCCCCGCCGGCAGGAAGCCCGCGGGCTCGCCCTCGTCCTCGGCCGCCGCGAGCTCCGATAGGAAGGCCTCCATGGTGGGCTGCCGCTCCTCGGGATCCACCGCCAGCGCCTTGAGGATGGGCGTGTCCAGGGCGGGCGTCACCGCCAAGTTCAGGTGGCTCGGCGGGGCCACGCCCTCCGCCACCTCCGAGAAGCGCCCCATGATGGCGTCCGCCCCGTAGGGATAGCGGTTGGTCAAGAGCTCGTATAGCACCACGGCCAGGCTGTAGACGTCCGACCGCGGATCGGCGATCGCCCCCTGCAGCACCTCGGGCGCCATGTAGCGCACGGTCCCGCCGGGCCGGGCCGCGTCGTCCGACTCCTCGCCCGCGACCGTCGCGAGGCCGAAGTCCAGGACCGTCACGCGCGTGCCGTCAATTAACAGGTTTTCGGGCTTGATGTCCCGGTGCACGATCCCCTGGCCGTGAGCGTAGACCAGGGCCTCGCCCACGTGACGCACCACGTCGAGGGCGTCGTCCACGCCGAGCGCCGGCCGCTTGCCGTCCAGGTGCTCGCGCAGGTCGTGGCCGTCCAGCCACTCCATGACCACGAAGGGGTCCTCGTCCTCGACGAAGGTGTCGAGGACCGTGACGATGCGCGGGTGAACCAGGGAAGAGGCGATGGGGGCCTCGCGCAAGAGGCGCTGCACCGACGCCATGCGCGCGTCGGGCGAGAGCATGGGATCGAGCAGGATCTTCTTGAGGGCGACCTCGCGGCCCCGCTCCGTGTCCGTGGCCCGGTAGAGGAGGCTGTTGCGGGTGCGCTTCACCAGGCGGCGATCGCAGTACCGCATGCCGGCCTGATCGCCGGTCCGTCCTTCCCGGATGGCCAGGAGCCGCTCGCGGAAGGCGCTCATGGTCGAGAACCGCTGGGCCGGATCGAAGCGCAGCGCCTGCTGGACCACCTCGTCGAGGGCGAGCTTGACCGCGGGGTTGGTCCCCGAGGGTGCGGTCCAGTACTTTTCGTCCAGATGCAAGGGGGGCGTACCCGTCAGGGCCTCGTACAGGACGGCTCCCAGCGCGTAGATGTCCGCCCGTGCGTCCACCCGGTGGTGGCCCTCCGCGCCCAGGCGGAACTCGGGGGCCGCGTAGGGGTTCTCCTGGGCCATGGCGCGCAGGTCGAAGCTGGACCGGGTGGCGAGATCGGCCTTCTTGGCGAGCTTGAAGTTGGTGAGCTTGACGACGCGGCCCGCCAAGAGGATGTTCTCGGGGCGCACGTTGCGGTGCACGACGCCCTTGCCGTGGGCGTAGCTGAGGGCGTCGGCGCAGGCGATCGCCATGTCGAGCGCCGTCTCGACGTTCATGGGGCCCTGGCCGAGCACCTCGCGCAGGTTCATGGCGGCCTCGAGCCACTCGCCCACCACGTAGTAGCAGTCGTCCTGGGGGATGATCTGCTCGATGCGCTCGATGGCCGGGTGCTGCAGCTCCATGGTGAGCTTGGCCTCGCGCAGGAGCTCGAGGCGGGTCCGCTCCAGCTCCTCGGGACGTTGGAAGGGATCGTAGGGCAGCTCGCGCAGGGAGACGACGCGCGCCTTGAGGGTGTCGTAGGCCAGGTAGGTGGTGCGCTCCACCGATCGTCCCAGCAGCGAGGTCAGGCGGTACTGGTTGACCATGCGCGGCGGCGTGGGCGGCCGCAGCAGATCCGCCGCCTGCGCGGTCCAGGGCGTGCCCTCGCCGTGCAGGGCATCGGTGATCCAGCGGGAGAGCTCGGAGCGCGGGATGACGGGGACGTCGGCCGTGCCCTCGAGCTGGGTGCGGTCCGGCACGACCACGGCCCGGACCATGAGCGTGGGCGCGAGGCCCTGGGCCTGCAGGTGGTCGCGCAGCGCCTCCGACTTGGTGACGAGCGTGTCCGCGGGGTTGGGACGCGCCTCCTCGCCGCCCGCGGCGAAGCGCAACACCCACGGCTCGCCGGAGGGGGCAAGCGTCAGATGGCCGTGCCAATGGCGGTACTCGACCAGCGCCACGCCGCGCGGCCCCAGCACGACCACGTCCAGGTCGTCGGGGTTGCGCGGACCGAGCATGCCGGGCAAGAGCAGGTGCGGGAGGATGATGTAGTCGGCCCCGAGGGCGAGCAGGGCCGAGACGACGGCCGCCTCTCCCCGCTCGGTGAGCTCGCGGTGCGTGCGCAGATCAGCCATGCAGCTTCATGTCCTTGCGGGCTTTCTCTTGCTGGAGGCGCAGGGCCTGGATGCGATCGCGCAGCAGGGCTGCGGTCTCGAAGTCGAGGATGGCGGCTGCGGCCTTCATCTGGGTCTCGAGCTCCTTGAGGAGCTTGGGCACGTCGTCCGGCGAGGCCGCCGTCGGCATGGGCAACGGCGCCGCCAGCTTCTCGCCGGTCAGGCTCTCGAGGATGGCGTTGCGGGTGCTCTTGATGATGGCCTTGGGCGTGATGCCGTGCTCGACGTTGTAGGCGAGCTGCATGGAGCGGCGCCGCTCCGTCTCGTCCAGGGCCTTGGTCATGGAGTCCGTGAACTTGTCGGCGTACATGATGACCTGGCCCCGCGGGTGACGCGCCGCGCGGCCGATCATCTGGATGAGCGAGCGATGGGCCCGCAGGAAGCCTTCCTTGTCGGCGTCGAGGATGGTGATGAGCGAGACCTCTGGCAGGTCGATGCCCTCGCGGAGCAAGTTGACGCCGACCAGCACGTCGAAGCCGCCCATGCGCAGGTCGCGCAGGATCTCGATGCGCTCGAGGCTCTTGATGTCCGAGTGAAGGTATTTCACCCGGATGCCGATCTCTTGCAGGTACTCCGTCAGGTCCTCGGCCATCTTCTTGGTGAGGGTCATGACGAGCGTGCGCTCCTCGCGCTCGACGCGCTCGCGGATCTCGCCCACCAGGTCGTCGATCTGGCCCTCGATGGGACGAACGAAGATCTCGGGGTCGACCAGCCCCGTGGGGCGGATGATCTGCTCGACCACCTGCTCGGAGACCTTGAGCTCGTAGTCGCCGGGCGTGGCGGACACGAACACCTTCTGGCCCACGTGCTGCCAGAACTCGGCGATCTTGAGGGGCCGGTTGTCCATGGCCGACGGCAGGCGGAAGCCGTGCTCGACGAGCGTCTCCTTGCGGGCGCGATCGCCCTGGTACATGCCCTGGACCTGCGGGATGGTCACGTGGCTCTCGTCGATGACGACGAGGAAGTCCTCGGGGAAGTAATCCAGCAGGGTCGGGGGCGGCTCGCCGGGCGCGCGCCCCGTGAAGTGGCGCGAGTAGTTCTCGACGCCCGAGCAGTAGCCGATCTCGCGGATCATCTCCAGGTCGTAGTTGGTACGCTGCTCCAGACGCTGGGCCTCGAGGAGCTTGTTCTGGTCGCGCAGCTGGGGCAGGCGCCACTCGAGCTCCTGCTCGATGCCCCGGATGATCTCCTGCATGCGCTCGTCGGAGGTGACGAAGTGCTTGGCCGGGTAGATGGCGAGCTCGTCGCGGATGCCCAGGATCTCGCCGGTGACCGGGTCGATCTCGGTGATGCGGTCGATCTCGTCGCCGAAGAGCTCGATCCGGAAGACGTTCTCCTCCCAGGCGGGCACGATCTCGAGCGTGTCGCCGCGCACCCGGAAGCGGCCGCGCATCAGCTCCACGTCGTTGCGCTCGTACTGCACGCCCACCAGGTGCCGCAGCAGGTCGTCGCGCGAGACCTCCTGGCCCTGGGCGAGGTGGAGTGTACCCTTGAGGTACTCCTGGGGCGAACCCAGGCCGTAAATGCAGGACACCGACGCGACGACGATGGTGTCGCGACGCTCGAGCAGCGATCGGGTGGCCGAGTGGCGCAGCTTGTCGATCTCGTCGTTGATGCTCGAGGTCTTCTCGATGTAGGTGTCCGTCGAGGGGATGTAGGCCTCGGGCTGGTAGTAGTCGTAGTACGAGATGAAGTACTCGACCCGGTTTTCCGGGAAGAACTCGCGGAGCTCGTTGCAGAGCTGGGCGGCGAGCGTCTTGTTGTGGGCGATGACGAGCGTCGGCCGCTGCACCGCCTGGATCACCTGGGCCATGGTGTAGGTCTTGCCGGTGCCGGTCGCGCCCAACAGAGTCTGGGCGTCCATGCCCCGCTGGAGGCCGTCGACGATCTGTCGGATGGCCTTGGGCTGGTCGCCCGCGGGTTGGTAGGCGGCCTTGATCTTGAAGGGGTGCGGCTGCACGGTTCCTCTACTCTAGGTCTCGACGCGCTAGGCGCTCGGCTGATCGTTCTTGGGCTCGGCGGCCGGGGCGCTGGGGGCGTTCGTCTGGTTGAGCTCGCGCGAGAAGGTCTCGCGGGCCTCGTCGGCGCCCGCCTTGAACTCGGACAGGCTCTTGCCCAGGGCACGCGCCAGCTCGGGCAGCTTCTTGGGGCCAAAGATGACGAGCGCGCCGATGGCGACGACGGCGACGGTGGTGGGGGTGATCATAGGGGCAAATCCTCTCAACGAGCGCAAGACCGCAGGATCCATTATATCCCGCCCCCACGCGAGCGTCCACGACAAGACCGCGGCCGCACCGACCGCCATGGGGACCGGGACGGGCGGCTGGGCGCCGTGGTTCCCGCGGGGTGGCGAAGTCATCGTCCCCATGGCATTCTGAGGGGATGACGGTCCCCCCGACGCCAGAAGCCGCAATGACTCCAAACCCCACCCCCTCCCGTGACCAGGTCATGCCGCAGCCAGACGCCCAGGTCATGGCGATGGCCGCCTACTCGTCGGACTGGGTCTGCTGGTTCGACCGGACCCTGCGGCACGCCTACGTCAACCCGGCAGGGGCGACCGTGTTCGGCATGGCCTCCGAGCAGATCGTGGGCCAGCGACTCGGAGAGTTACCGGTCGACGGCCTTTTCGCCGCCGTGTGGGAGCAGCACCTGCAGGCCGCCTTCGACCATCCGACCGAGGTGCGTCCCGATTTCGAGTGCACCGGTCCATACGGCACCGACTTCTACCTCGTGCGGCTCGTCCCCTTGCCGGGGAACGACGTCTCCACCGACCTGGTGATAGCGATCGTCCGGGACATCACCCGCTTCAAGGAGACGGAGGCGCGCCTCCGAGCGGAGCTCGAGGCCGCCGCGCACCTGACCCAGGTCGTCAAGATCCTCGAGCAGCCCTGCGACCTGGACGCCAGCATCAACGACATCCTAGATCTCCTGCTCGACGTGTTCGGGGCCGACCGCGCCTGGCTCATCCACCCCTGCGACCCCACAAGCAAGACGTTTACCGTCCCCTTCGAGCGCACCCGTCCCGCCTATCCGGGCATGGGCGGATCCGACGTCGAGCTCCCCCTCGAAGGCGGCACCCGCCACATCATGGAGGCGGTGATCAGTTCCGAGGGGCCGGTCGTCTACGGACCGGACACCCCCTTTCCTGCGGATCTGGAGCCCCTTCGCCAGGCCCTGTCGCTCCAGGCCCAGATGCTCACGGCCATCCACCCCCGGATCGGCAAGCCCTGGGTCCTCGGCATCCACCAATGCGAGGTGCCGCGTCGCTGGTCGCCCCTCGAGCAGCGGCTGTTCCAGGACATCTCGGAGCGACTGCGCGAGGGCCTGAGCAACAAGCTCTTGCACGCCGAGGTGGACTTGTCGCTCTCGCTGTTGCGGGCGACCCTCGAGGCGAGCGCCGACGGCGTGCTCGTCATCGGGACCGACGGCTCGATCCGCACGTACAACCAGCGGTTCCTGGACATGTGGGGCCTCTCCGAGGCCCACATGCGCGCCCCACGCTCGACGGTGCCATGCATGACCGACCAGCTGGTCGATCCCGACGCCTTCATGGCGCGCGTGCGCGAGCTCTACGCCGAGCCGGAGGCCGAAAGCTGCGACTTGCTCGAACTCAAGGACGGACGGATCTTCGAGCGCATCTCGCGCCCCCAGCGTCTCGGGGAGGTGGCGGTGGGCCGCCTCTGGAGCTACCGCGACATCTCGGCCATCCGGCGCGCGGAGATCGAGCTGGCACGGCATGCCCGCGAGCTCGAGGCCACCACTCACGAGCTGCAGGAGACGGACCGCTACAAGGACGAGTTCCTGGCCGTGATCAGCCATGAGTTGCGAACTCCGCTCAACTGCATCACGGGCTTTGGCAGCCTCCTGGATCATGAGCTCGCCGGAACGCTCGATCAGGCGCAGCAGGACTATCTCAAGCGCATCCTGGGCGGGGCGGACCGGATGCTCGGGCTCATCAACAACCTCCTGGACGTTGGCCGCATGCGGGCGGGCAAGTTCCAGGTCGATCCCTACGAGACCGACTACCCGCCCATCATCGAGGAGATCGTCTCCACCCTCGAGCCCCTCGCCCGGGACAAGGGCCTGACGGTGAAGCAGGACGTTACGATCGATCGGCTCGTCACCCTGGACCCGGCGCGCATCTCGCAGGTGCTCATGAACCTCCTGGACAACGCCATCAAGTTCGTGTCGGAAGGGGGCCACATTCGCCTCGGCGCCTGGATCGAGGGCGATCGTCTGGTCACGGAGGTCCGGGACGACGGCCCGGGCATCGCCGAAGCCGATCTCCCCCGCGTCTTTCAACCCTTCAAGCAGCTCGATATGGGCTCCACCCGCAAGGTGCAGGGAGCGGGCCTGGGCCTCGCCATTTGCAAGAACATCGTCGCGGCGCATGGAGGCACCCTCGAGGTGCGCAGCCGGCTGGGCGCGGGGAGCACCTTCCGCTTCGAACTGCCGCTGACGCCCTGAGAGGGTGTGCGGAAAGTCCATGGAACCAGTGGGACAGGCCTCCGCGCCTGTCCCCGAGTGGCCCTACAAGGGCGTCAGGCAGGGACGCCTGACCCACCGAGCCAACGCTTTGATACGTTTCAGACATCCTCGGTGGCATGCGAAAAGGCCTGGAATGCTCCAGGCCTGTCAAGATCCGCTCCCGAGCCGGCGGCTGCGAGGGAACGAAACGACTAGTAGAGGGGATCGTCGAAGATGGGCACGTCGTCCCAAGTGCTCGCCTCCATGGACTCATGGGCCATGGTGAACAGCGGGGACGCCTCGGCCACTAATAGCTCGTCTTTGAACATTAGTACCTCCATTCGATCGTAACGGCGACGTTACATGGTTTCCATCCGTCCACAGATTTGTTGCAGCCAGATGAATTTTTTGGTTGAGGTCATACTAACATATCGACGTGACGGGCGTCACATGGTTTTAGTCCGCTTTAAATCTCCATTAAATATCCATTTAAAGCCCTCCGACGCCCTCCGCGCGGCAGCCGGAGCCGACGCTCGCGGCCGGATCAGCAGAGACGTCCGACGGGCGGCCCGCTCGCCTGCACGTGGCTCCGGCGGTATAATGATCCTCTGGTTAGCGCCCGGACAGCGGCGCCAGGGAGGACGAATGCCGCACCTTTCCCCAGCCCAGCGCGAACGCCTGCAAGTGGCCCGCAACAGCTCCCTGTTCCAGTACCTCTTGCAGGGCGATCCCCTCGAGGCCGACGGTCTCGACCCCGAGGCCAAGTCCCTCACCTTCAAGGTTCCGAGCGATCGCCAGGACCTCAGCGGCCTGGGCCTGATGCCCCTGTCCGGCTTCAGCCGCCTCATGGAAGACGCCGTGCTGCTCCTGGGCTACCTCTTGACCGGTGAGCTCCTGATGGTCACGCGGCTCGCGGCCGACTACGAGCGCGCGGTCGGCATCGACGAGCTCCTCGAGATCACGGCCCGGCAGACCAAGCGGCAGGGCCGCTTCCAGTGGTACGAGCTCAGCATCCGCAACGGCGCCCACGAGGTGACTTGCGCCCAGATGACGGCCATCGTCATCCGCACCTTTCCCGAGGCCCTGCAGCAGAAGATCGTCAAGGCGGCCGAACACGGGCGGGTAGACCCCGGGCTGCTCATGCAGTTCGTGCACCTCTTCCAGCCGCAGTACTACATGGCCGCCAAGGTGAGCGCCCAGTCGAGCGAAGAGGCCGCGCAGGTCTAGCATCCGGGACCGGCGGGCGGCGGCATCGGCCGCCTGGCGACGGCCGGCTTGTACCTCAGCCGGGAGTGGAGAGCGGCGGCCGTGTAGCCGTAAAGGCCATGAGGCTTCGCGGAAGATCGTGATCCGATTGCGATCGCTCTGGTCGTTCGGCCTGGCTTAACGGCGCCTGGCGCGCTGCCAACCGACGGCCGTCGCGGCGAGCAAGGCCGAGCCCGCGAGGGTTGCCGTTTTCGGATGCTCTTCGAGCCACATCACCCAGCTCGCCTTCCAGGCGTTGCCCTGCTGGCGAACCGCGCCCGGCTCGTCGAGCGGGGCGTAGAAGTTGCTCAGCCCGTCAGCGGACTTGGGGCGCTCGGTCATCTGGCCCTGGAAACCGAATCGGGCCTGGTGCCATTCGAAGAGGCGCGGGGCGTATCGGTGGACGAGGGAGAAAAACTGCGCCGCTCCGCCGATCATGACCTCCCGCTGCGGGCGCTCGGCGGCCATGAGGATGCGCTTGGCGATCACGGCCGGGTCGTAGACGGGTGCCACGGGCTTGGGCAGATACCCGGTCCGGGTGAGCGCGTGCTCGAAGAAGGGCGTATCGACGGAAGGCGGCTTGATGAGCACGACGTCGATGGGCACTCCGGCATGCTTGAACTCGATGCGGACGGACTCGGTCAACGCCCGCAGGGCGTGCTTTACGGCGCAGTAGGTCCCCTGCAAGGGGATGGCGAAGTCGGAGAGGGCCGAGGCGACCGAAATCCAGACCCCACCGGTCGCTTTCATGAGTGGCAGTGCCGCCTTGAAGCCGTGCACGTTGCCCCAGAAGTTGACCTCGACCTGGCGCCGCATCTCGTCGAGCGTGGCCTGCTCGAAAGTGGCGTAATACGACACGGCGGCATTGTTCACCCACGTGTCCAGGCGTCCGAAATGCTCGACGGCAGCGGCGGCCAGGCGCTCGACGGCAGCAAAGTCCGTCACGTCCGTCGGGATCGGAAGCGCTCGTCCGCCCTTCGCCCGGATCTCCTCGGCCAGCGACTCGAGGGCTCGTGCGTTGCGGGCGGCCAGGACCACGCGCGCCCCCTTTGCGGCGAACTCGCGGGCCACCTCGCGCCCGATGCCCGTCGAGGCCCCCGTGATCACGACGACCTGATCCTTGAGCGGACGTGCCATGCCGGTTGCCCTCCTCCTACGGACGTCTGTCCCGAAGGCCCAGTGGGCAGGAGTTGTACGAGGAAGGAACAAGTCCATGGGGTGACCAGGCCAGACCTGGGACTGCCATGGGCAGGATAGGAGGAGGAGCGGGGTTTTGCAACGGATGCCGCTCGGCTGTGGGGCGCTGGCTGGTGATCGCAGCGCCGCGCTTCGCCATCGACGGCGCATGCTCGCATAATGGGGGCAACCCGACGGGGATGCCGCGGGGTCAATGATGAGGAGATGCGACATGACCGACCTCGAGCGCCTGGCCTCATGGATCAAGAACTCCCGCTTCACGACGGTGTTCACCGGGGCGGGCATGTCGACGGAATCAGGCCTTCCGGACTTCCGCTCGCAGGGCGGCCTCTGGCGGCAGAATCGTCGCTTCGAGGAGCTCGCGTCCACCTGGGCCCTCGAGCATGCCTACGACGAGTTCGTCGACTTCTACCGCTGGCGCATCGAGGGGCTGAAGCCCTACGAGCCCCACGAGGGTCACCAGCTGATCGCTCGGTGGCAGCAACAGGGGCTGGTCCATGCGCTCATCACCCAGAACGTGGACGGCTTCCACCAGCTGGCCGGGAGCCCCGAGGTCTACCAGCTGCACGGCAACCTGCGACGCATCCGCTGCGGGACGTGCCGTCACGAGGAGGACGCCGAGCGATTCCTGGAGCCCGACGGCCCTACTTGCACCCGCTGCGGCGGCAAGATGCGGCCCACGGTCGTCCTTTTCGGCGAGGCGTTGCCAACCTGGGACCTGGACCAGGCTCAGGACGCCGCGCGACGCTCCACCCTGTTCATCGTGCTGGGATCCTCGCTCCTGGTCTCGCCTGCAAATATCTTGCCGCAGATCGCCAAGGCCTCGGGCTCCCGGCTCGTCATCCTCAACCGGGAACGGACGCCCCTCAGCGACGTGGCGGATCTCTGCCTCTACACCTCGATCAAGGAGACGCTCACGGCCCTCTCCACATCGCTCTGAGCCTGAGCCCCCTTTGAAAGCCCCCGGGACGCACGTCCCGGGGGGTTGGTTATGCCGCCTTCAAGGAACCTTGGGTCAAGCTTAACGTCAGCGCGGGCGTCAAGGCTTCGACAATCCCTCTATCAAAGCAAACATATGTCAATTTTTTCATATGATTTCTGAAAGGAGCCCGCGATGAGCTACCCCGTCTACCCCATCCAGTCCCCCATCACCCCCGCTTACCAGGCGGGCTATCCTCAGGCACCGGCCTACCCCCAGGCCCCCGCTTATCCTCAGGCGCCTTCCTACCCCCAGGCACCGGTCTACACCCAGGACTACTACCAGCGCGCGATCCCGGCGCCCTATGCGCAGCAGCCCTATGCCTATCCCCAGCAGCAGGCCTACGGCTATACGCAGCCGCAGGCTTACGGCGTGCCCCAGTACCCGGGCTACAGCTACTACCCCCAGCAGCAGCCCAACGCCCCCCAAGCGCAGCCCTCGGCGCAGGGCATGGCGGGCCTCGGCGCCCTCATCGCGGGCATCGTCGGCCTCTTCAAGCGTCCCAAGGGCCAGCCTCAGGCTCAGGCCCCGATGACGGCGCCCCCGGTCAACTTCCCGATGCCCGATCGCAACCAGATGCCGGACGAGGCCTTCGTCGCCGACCTCTATCGCCGGCTGCTCGGCCGCGAGCCCGACGCGGGAGGCTTCCATGCGCACCTCAACGGCCTGCGCAGCGGCGTGAACCGTCAGGACCTGGTGCGGATCTTCATGGAGAGCGACGAGTACCGCCAGCGTCAGGCCGCCATGACCGCCGCCCCGATGCAGATGCCCGCGCCGGTGGCCTACGGGCCCCCCGCTCAGATGCCCGTTTCGGCCGGTCCCACCGCGCCGCTCGAGGGCTTCGACTTCAACAAGCTTAGCAACCCCAACCACCGCACGCCCAAGTATTTGTTCGCCCGGACGGTCCAGCACGTCTCGCTCGCCGGCGTCCATGACAAGGCCTCGGCCGAGGCCCTCCTGCAGGGCATCCGTCCCCAGCTCGAAGCGGCCGGTTTGCAGATCCTCGGCGTTCAGGGCGACAAGATCCACGTCGTGACCGAGATCGGTGCCGAGTGGGTGGACGTCATCGCTCGGTCCGGCGCGTCCAACCCGGCCTGGTGGTGGGGCTCGGAGGGCGTGGGCACGCCGGTTCCCAACGTGCCCGTCCCGGGCGCACCGGCTCCCGGCCCCGCGCCCCAGCTGCCCGGCACCGCACTGCCGTCCTTGCAGACGGTGCCCGTGAAGCCCGAGTACGCCTCGGTTCCCGTGGACAAGAGCAGCGTCTCGGCCGCCATCAAGAGCACGGCCACATGGGTCAAGCAGAACTTCCCGGCGCCCTTCCAGGTCGACGATCGCGCCCAGCACTACGAGGCGATGACCCTGGTCATCGGCATCCTGCGGGCCCATGGCTACGACGCCCACCGGGTGGTGAACCACACCAGCCGCGGCGTCGGCGACCCCTGGCGCTACGGCAGCGACGCCCTGGTGCTCAACGGTCGGGTCTTCGACGTCTACCAGGGGATCGGCGACCCCAACGCCTCGGTGCCACAGGCCATGGATGTCGGCGCCTACGAGGCCGGCCGGCTCCGGGAGTAACCTAGCGACGCAAGCGATCCGCGGCTGCCCTCAGGTCGTCGCGGGTCTGCGCGATCAGGCGGTCATAGTCGTCGCCCTGCTGGCGCAAGAGGTAGGACGGGTGCCAGGTGACGAGCACGTCGGTGCCGAGGACCAGGTCCTTGAACCACTCGCCGCGCTGGCGCGTGATCTTGAAGTCCTTGCCGACGAGCGCCTGGCCGGCCACCGCCCCGAGCCCCACCAGCGCCCGCGGCCGGATCATGCGGAGCTCCTCGTGCAGGCAGGAGCTCCAGGCCTTCACCTCGGAGACCTTGGGGGCGCGGTTGCGCTTCTTGTTGCCCTCGAACAGGACGGGCCGCGCCTTGACCGTGTTGGTGATCCACACGTCCGAGCGGTCCAGACCTGCCTCGGCAAGCAGGCGATCCAGGAGCTGTCCCGAGCGCCCGACGAAGGGGCGTCCCTGACGGTCCTCCTGCTCGCCCGGGGCCTCTCCCACCAGGACGACGTGCGCATATGGGTTGCCCTCGCCGGGGACGATCCGGGTGGCCCCCGCGCCGAGCAGCTCGGCGCCGCAGGTGAGCGCGAGGTCCCGCAGCGCCGCCCGCCGCTGGTCGGTGGCCACGTCCCCACGCCGCTCCTGGAGACCGCTCGGCTCCTCTCCATGAAACTCGGGATCGCGGCGTGGCATGGCGCACCTCCTCACGGAGCCCATCCTAGCCCCGAACCGCGGCGCCGACCACAGCCGAGCGGCGCTCCGATACGTCCTCGACGACCGGGGGTAAGTTGGTCATGAGTGCCCCCCGTTCGCACAAGGAGCCGCCTCGTGTCCGTCGAACTCGTCGGTTGCCCCGATACCATCGATCCCCAGGCCTGGAAGGACTTTCTCGCCCTCGGCACGCGCCGATCCTTCGCGCGCAACGAGGAGATCTTCCGCGATCGCGAGCTCGGCACTCACATGTACGTCCTAGTGCACGGGCCGGTGGAGATCCTGAAGCAGACCACGGCCGACAACAACCTGCGCCTGGCCATCCTGGAGGACGGAGCCCTGCTCGGCGAGCGCTGCCTGTTCGGCGACGGGCGCCGCTCGGCCACTGCCCGGGCCTACGGCGACGTGGAGGCCATCGTCCTCGAGAAGGACGCCATGCAGGCGTATCTGGACGGCAACCCGCAGTTCGCCGTCCAGTTCTACCGCTTCCTGTGCGAGCGCTTCAGCCAGATGGTCTACGACCTGGACTCCGACATGCGCTCCTTGTACCTGCGCCTCTCGTTCACCTAGTCGCCGGCGTCTTCGCCAACTGCTCGACGAGGGCTCGCGAGAAGGCGGGCACGTCGTCGGGCTTGCGGCTGGTGACGAGGAAATCGTCCACGACCACCGCTTCGTCGCGCCACTTGGCCCCGGCCCGCTCGAGATCCCCGCGGATCGCGGGCCAGGAGGTGACGGTCCGTCCCGCGGCCATGCCGGATTCCGCCAGCAGCCAGGGACCGTGGCAAATGAAGGCCGTCGGCTTCCGGGCCTGCATGAAGGAGCGCACGAACGCGACGTGCGGCTCGGACATGCGCATGTGGTCGGGGCTCGCGAGGCCGCCCGGCACGAAGAGCAGGTCGTAGTCCTCGGGCCGCACGTCGGTGAGGAGCCGGTCTCCCTTGGTGCCGGCCGCGGGCTCGAAGTGGTGGACGCCCTTGATACCCTGGAGATGCCGCTCGTCCTCGGCCAGCACCTCGACGACGGCCCCCGCGTCCCTGAGCGTCTGCACCGGGCCGTCGAACTCGGACTGCTCGAAGCCGTCCGCCACGAGCACGGCCACCTTCTTGCCCTTCAAGTCCTCCTGCCACTGAACCGACAGGTCGGGTTTCTTCGCCTCTGCCATGGCCGCAACTCCTTTCGCGCGCGGGTCCGAACATGGGCAGTTTAGCCCCATCCACCTCCAACTCAAGCGCGGACCGACCCTCTCATGGCACATGGGCCCGGGCGGCGCGTGAGAAGCGCCTCGCAGCGTGGTAGCATGCAATCATGCTAGCCGCCCAGAACGACTATCTCGCGCAGCTATTGGTCGAGACCAACCGCCTCTCTCCGCAGCAAGCCGCGACGGCCCTTGCCGCGAACTCGGACGAGGCGCACCTCGCCCAGCTCCTGGTGACTGCCAAGGCCATCCGGCCCGAGGCCACTCGGGACATCGTCGCCTACCAGCTGCGGCTGGCCGAAGGCGCGATCATGGCGGATCTGGGGCTGGTGCACCCGGACCATGTCGAGGAGGCCATCCGCGCGCCGGGCGAGACCCAGCAGAGCCTCGCGGCCACACTCATGCGCCAGGGGCACATGACCCTGACCCAGGTCCGAGAGGCCGTCGAGACGCTCGTCGGGCGGGACTACTCGCGGCTCGAGCGCTCCGAGGTGAATCCCGTCTTCCTGGAGCTGTTGCCGGCCGCCACCGGCGAGAAGTACCAGATGATCCCCGTGGCGCGCATCCACGACCGGCTGATCGTCGCCACTCCGCACCCCAACGACCTCCAGGCCCTGGACGACGTCCGCTTGATCACGGGCCTGCGCACCACGGCGGTGCCCACCACCGAAGAGGCCTACGTCGCCTTCTGGAAGCTCGATCCGAGCGTCCTCATGCGCACCGTGGCCGCTCCCGCGCCGGAGAGCGAGGCGGCCGTCGTGGCGCAGGGGCCCGAGATCGAGGACATCACGGCCGACGACCCGAACGCGGCCCCCATCGTGCGGCTGGTCAACGACATCCTGGGGCGCGCCATCAAGACCCTGGTCTCGGATATCCACATCGAGCCCAAGGAGCGCGCCCTGCTCGTGCGCTACCGCAAGGACGGCCTCCTGGACGACGCCATGCAGGTGCCCAAGCACCAGCAGAGCGCGGCGATCGCCCGCCTCAAGATCATGTGCGACCTGGACGTCTCCGAGAAGCGGCTGCCCCAGGACGGCAAGATCCGGGTCAAGATCAACGAAAACACGGTCGATCTGCGCGTCTCGACCATGCCGAGCCAGTTCGGGGAGAAGGTCGTCATCCGCGTCCTCAACCGCAACGCGGGCATCAAGGGCATCGGCGAGCTGGGGTTCCTCGAGGGTCAACTCAAGGACTTCGAGCAGATCATCAAGAGCCCGCAGGGCATCTTCTTCGTCACGGGCCCGACGGGCTCCGGCAAGACGACCACGCTCTACTCGGCCCTCGGGCACCTGCAGAGCAAGACCAAGAACATCATCACCATCGAGGACCCCATCGAGTACAACTTCGAGCACGCGACGCAGGTGCAGGTCAACACGGGCATCGACCTGACCTTCGCCCGGGTGCTGCGGGCCGTCCTGCGCCAGGACCCGGACATCGTGCTCATCGGCGAGACCCGCGACCACGAGACGGCCAAGATCGCGACCGAGGCGGCGCTGACGGGCCACCTGGTGCTGACGAGCCTCCACACCAACGACGCCACCGGCGCCATCACGCGCCTGGTCGAGATGGGCATCGAGCCGTACCTCATCGGCTCGGCGATGCTGGGGGCGATCGCCCAGCGCCTCGTTCGCAAGATCTGCCCCGAGTGCCGCGAGGCCTACCGGGCGGACCCCGAGATCCTGGCCCAGGTGGGCCTGCCCGAGGACACGCCCTTGTACCGCGGCAAGGGCTGCGAGACCTGCCACGGCTCGGGCCACCAGGGCCGGCGGGCGGTGTACGAGGTCTTCATGGTCGACCAGGAGACCCGCGAGCTCATCGTCAAGGGCCATCCGTCGAGCATCATCCGCACCAGCGCCGTGAAGAACGGCATGATCCCCATCCGCAACCACGCCATCGAGCTGGTGCGGGACGGGGTCATCACCTTCGAGGAGTTCGTCCGCGTCATCTACTCGGACTCGGGCTCCAACGAGCAGAGCTGCCCGCGCTGCCGCAACGCCGTCGAGGACTCGTTCAGCACCTGTCCCTACTGCAAATACGTCCTCAACCCCTGCTGTCCGTCGTGCCAGACGGCGGTCAAGCCCGAGTGGACGGTCTGCCCCAAGTGCGCCGAGCAGCTCCAGCTCTCCAAGCGCATCTGCAAGTCCTGCCTCGCGGAGCTCGAGAGCCCGTGGGTACGCTGTCCGTTCTGCTTCTTCGAGGACAGCCTGATATGAGGCTCGTCCCCCAGGAGGGCACGACCCGCGCGGGGTTGGCCTATGTCCTGCGCAGCCCCGAGGTGGACGAGGCCGAGGAGGTGCTGGACTTCCTGCGTCAGCAGGCCCGGGAATCGT
The DNA here is from genome assembly GCA_036676985.1 of Candidatus Sericytochromatia bacterium. GTDB lineage: Bacteria > Cyanobacteriota > Sericytochromatia > S15B-MN24 > UBA4093 > DATNQJ01. Next base: position 36,723 of record JAKFBU010000047.1, on the reverse strand, counting down.
ACCGGTTCCTCATGAACGGTCCCGAGCACTTCGAGCGGATGACGGCCGACGACGAGGCCCTGATTCTCCGCCGCTTCCTCGAGCATCCCCGCAGCTTCCTGATGGTCGTCGGCGTGGGTGGCCGCATGGCGGGGCTGCTGGGCATCACCGCGGAGCCCTATCCCTGCGCGAGTCACGTGGGCGTGCTCGGGATGGGATTGCTCAGGGAGCATCACGGCCAGGGACTGGGCAAGGCCATGCTGGAAGCGGCCCTACAGGCGGCTGCCGCGGCTGGTCTCTGGAACGTGCAGCTCAAGGTCCGGACCTTCAACGAGCCGGCCATCCGCCTGTATGAATCAGCGGGCTTCGAGCGGGTGGGGACGCTGCGCCGGGCCGCCTTCATCGATGGCGAGTGGTGCGACGAGCACCTGTATCAGCGTCTGGCTCCGCCAGTCAGTCAGCACCACGCATGACCGCTCCCGTCACCCTCGCGAAAGCGGGGGTGACGGAGACGACTTTTAAGGTCATCACTGGCGTACGGCGAGCTAAAGCTCCCGGTACGACTCCGTCCGCCAGTACGGGATCCCCAGGATGTCCACGTTCTGCGTCGTGTCCCGGGTCATGGTGACGCTGCCCTGCACGATACCCACGCCCCGGGCGATCATGGCGCCCGTCACGTTCACGTTGCCGTGCACCTCGACGTTGCCGTTGGGCGCATACATCATGCCCCGGATGTTGTTCGCCCCGCCCAGGTCGATGGCCGGCGCGCGGCTGGACAGCGTGACGATGCCGAGCTTCGAGGCCGTGGAGCCCTCCACGTAGGGGTTGCCGCTGATGGAGATGCGCTGGGTGACGACGATGAGGCCGTCGCCCTCCACCCGCGCGTTACCGCTGATCGAGAGGTTGCCCTCGATGAAGACGGTCCCGCTGATGGTGACCGTACCGCCGCTGATGCTCAGGGTGCCGCCCGTCGTGTTGGCCGAGTCCTGGATGTCGTAGCCCGCGTAGCTCTGGTAGTAGCCCGAAAGCACGCCCCCCAGGGCACTCGTAATGTCCTTGGTGGCGATCGCCTTGGCGTCGGTCGCGAAGTCCTGGATCTGGGTCGAGGTGTAGCTCGAGATCTCGACCTCGGGCGCCTGGCTCGTCACCCCGCCCGTGACGCCGGGATAGCTCGAGGGATCCACCTGGCTGGTCGCCGAGACGTTGCCCTGGATGGTGGCCGAGCCGCCGTTGATGTCCACGTCGTGGTTGGAGTGGATGTTCCCCTGGCCTGCCGTGGGCGACGAGTTGAAGGTCACCGAGCCGTTGAGGCTCAGGTTGCCGTCCGTGGCCATGGCGTAGTTGCCCAGGGGGTTGCTCGCGGTGGCGAGCACCACCTCGATGGTGCGATGCGCTTGCGCGCTCGCGGACGACGGGATCCAGGCCTCCGCGCGGATGGCGTAGCGGTTGTTGGGCAAGGCACGGGACGTCAGCGTGTAGTCTCCCGAGCCGAAGCTGCTGCTAGTGGCCAGGCTCGCAAGCGCCGTGGGGTCGAACTCCGAGACGGCCCACTCGACGCCGCCCTCGGCCACGTTCAGGGCCTGAGCGCGCGCCCGGTCGCTCTGCATGGTCTTGGAGGAGGTCACGGCGTAGCGAACGCTCAAGGAGACCAGGAGCACCAGCACCGTGCTCAGGATGAGAGCCGTGAACAGCGCCATGCCTCGTTCTTGGTTCCTCATGGGGCCTCCTAGCGCATGTTGCGCATGCGGTACTCCCCGCGGAAGTACTGCACGTCCTGGTCCGAGGCGGCGCTGCCCGAGAGTTGCAAATGCACCCGCACGACCTCGGCCTGGCTCACCTGGGACACGGCCACCAGCGACGTCCCCTGGTCCCGCAGGTACTCGAAGACGGGGCTCGCCGTCGCCCGATCGAGGATGACCTGGCCGGTCACCGCCGGCACGGCGCTGCCGCTGCCGGGCAGGACGTCGCGCAGGAGGCGATCGCCCGAGAAGTAATAGACGACCACGTCGTCCGAGGCGACCAGCAGCCCGTCCGCGTCGAAGCGGGGCTGCAGCATGGCGAGCGCCGAGGGCGAAGCGGCGTAGCCCCCGACGGTCGTGATCCGGCAAGCCTCGAGCACGTCCTTTTCCAGCATGGAAAGGGCGTGCTGACCGCCCGAGAGGCTCTTGACGTGGCTCGCGCTACGATCCGCCGAGCGGGTGCCGAGGGCGTACAGCCCCACGAGCGCCGCCGCGATAATCGAGAAGACGGCCGTGGACATGAGGACCTCGACCAGCGTGAAGCCCTGGTGTTTGCGGTGGCTCATGGGTTCACCCCCCGCCGCGCGATGCGCAGCGAGCTTGTCGCCACGCCGCTCGCGCCGTAGCCGACGCTGAGCTCCACGGTGACGAGGCGCTCTTCGACGGTCAAGCGCGTGACGGTGACGCTGCCCGTCGCCCCGAGCCGGCTCCAGTCCGCCGCCGTGAGCTGGGCCTTGATGCCCGTGGCCACCGTGCTCTCGGTGGCGTTGCTGAGGATGCCGAAGTCCAGGTTGCGCAGGTAGCTCTGGGCCACCCGCTCGATGCTCGTTACCCCCGACAGGGCCTCGCTGGTGCGCACGACCCGGCTGCTGTTGGTGAAGGCCGAAAAAGAGCTGACGGCGACGATCATGAGGATGACGGCGGCGACCACGACCTCGATCAGCGTGAACCCTTGCTGTCCACTTGTCATCCTGGGCCTCCTTTCGGCTGCCGGGCGCCGTGGCGCTCGGGCCTACAGCAACCCTTCGGGCAAAGAGAGGCGCTCCCGGTGCGAACCCTTGGCGAGCAGGACCGTGTCCGGCTTGATCTGGGTGATACGCCAGCCGTCCAGCTCGTCGCCGACACGAACGGTCATGGAGGGCTTGCCTTCCTTGCGGACGATGGCCATGTCGCCAGGCCCGTAGAGGATGCCCTCCAGGCGCCAGCCATCGAGGGCCGGACGCGGCCTTTGAACCGGAAGCGCGGGAATGGCCGGAGGCTCCGCAGTGCGGGGAACGACGGCGACGGGCACCGACGGCGTGGCCGCCAAGGGCGGCAGGTCGGGCACGAGGTCCACGAAGGGATCCGCCACACCCGTGGTCGTCTGAGCGCTCGCCATCTGCTGGACCAGTCCGTCCGCGAAGAGCGGTATGTCCGGCAAGGGCTTGTCCAGCAGGTAGGCGGACATCTTGATCTTGAGCGTCAGGGGCTCGACTGCACTAGGAGCCGTGAGCGGGCCGCCCGCCCGGATGGCCTCGGCCCTGGAGGCCCGCTCCATGGAGAGGGAGTGAACGCCCAGGGGATAGGCGTTCTCCTCGAACTTCGCCAGGAGGCGGTGCAGGGCCGGGAAGGGCCCGTCCGCGTCCAGCTCGATCTGCTGCTCCGAGACCGAGATGCCGGACTTCTCCTGCTTCTGCGGCAGCTTCAAGGGCGCGAGCCGGGTCGGGTAGAAGTGGCTGATGGCCACCTGATCCGAGGCCAGAGTCTCGAGCTCCAGGAGGAGCGCCGAGACGTTCTCGGCCACCGGGAAGGAGCGCCGCATGGCGGCAAGCTCGGTCTTGAGAAGCTCGAGCTTGGCCGCGAGGGCCGGATAGCTCGGAGAGAAGACCCGCTCGGCGGGCAGGGCCGCGCGCGCCCGGTCGAGCTCCGAGCGCTTCGACTGGTACTCGGCGATCTGCGGCTGCACGAGGACCAGAGCGGAGAGGGCGATCGTGGCGACCGTCGCGGCGACGGTCAGCCGGTAGCGCTGGCGGCGGGACAGCGGCACGCTCACGGCGTCGGGCTCTCGCTCGCCGCGGACGACGAGGGCGTGGCGTTGGCGAACTCGGGGTTCGACAGCCACTCCGGGTGGGCGAAGCGCACCTGGAGGTCGTACTTCACGAGCGACTGCCCGTTCTCGATGGTGCGATCGCCCATGCCGAGCCGGGGCTCGTAGAACGTGCCGGAGCCGCGCAGGTTGAGCATGAACTGGCCGACGGCCCGCAGGTTCTCGGCCTTGCCGTTGATGAGGATGAGCCCGTCGTGGGCAGCCTCGATCTTGTCGAATCGCACGCCCTCGGGCATGAGGTTGCGCAGCTGATCGAGCACCTCGGACCAGCGGGGCGCGCCCTTGGCGACGAACTCGTAGGCGCCCTTCTGGGCGTCGACGACCTCGACTTGAGCCTGCAAGGTCTTGTAACGGGCCTCTTCGGCCCGCCGCTCGGTGGTGAGGCGCTTGACCTCCTGGGTTTCGAAGGCCGTTTGCTGGCTGAGCCACCCCAGGCTTACCATGGTCGCCACCAGCACGACGGCCGTCACGGCGAGCCCCGCTCCGCCGAGCAGCCACCACGAGGGAGGCTTGGGCTTGGGCAGGAGGTTCACCCGCGGGGTGTAGGGCACGAACAGCGGCAGGATCAGGTCCTCGTTGGGACCGAGCACGGCCCCGACGAGCGCGTCGAGCCCCGCGCCGCGCGGGCGCGGCGGGGGAGCGGATCCGACGGCGTTAAACGGTTCGTTCATGCGCCTCCAAGGGGTGAACTCGCTCTTTTATACCCACGTGCTTGGCCGGTAATCGTCCGGACACGCCCCTCGGTCGCCATCCTAGGCAGCATGGGTTGCGCCGGTGTTGCGCCGCGGTGACGGGCACACGAAAAGGCGGGGGCCGAAGCCCCCGCCCTTGATGGATCGGCTGACGCCGACTACATCATGCCGCCCATGCCGCCCATGTCGGGCATCGCGGGCATCGCACCCTTCTTCTCGGGCTTGTCGACGACCAGCGCCTCGGTGGTGAGGAGCATGCCGGCGATCGACGCCGCGTTCTCGATGGCCGAGCGCGTGACCTTGGCGGGATCGACGATACCCGCCTGGATCATGTCCATGTACTCGCCGGTCATGGCGTTGTAGCCGTGACCCTGCTGGTTGTTCTTGACCTGCTCGACGATGACCGCACCCTCGACGCCCGCGTTGTCCGCGATCTGGCGCAGGGGAGCCTCGAGGGCCCGCATGACGATCTCGACGCCCGTGCGCTCATCGGCCGCGGTGTTGGCCAACAGGTCCTTGAGGGGCTTGATGAGCTGGATGAGGGCCGTGCCGCCGCCGGGGACGATGCCCTCCTCGACGGCCGCCTTGGTCGCATTGAGGGCGTCCTCGATGCGCAGCTTGCGATCCTTGAGCTCGGTCTCGGTGGCAGCACCGACCTGGATGACGGCCACACCGCCCGAGAGCTTGGCGAGGCGCTCCTGGAGCTTCTCGCGATCGAACTCGCTCTCGGTCTCGGTGATCTGCTTGCGGATCATGCCGACGCGCTGCTCGACCTTCTGGGTGGTCTGCTCGTCCTTGAAGGAGACGATGGTCGTCTTGTCGCGGCTGACGCGCACCTGGCGGGCGCGGCCCAGCATCTCGACCGTGACGTTCTCGAGGCGCAGACCCACGTCCTCGCTGATGACCGTGCCGCCGGTCAGGATGGCGATGTCCTCGAGCATGGCCTTGCGGCGATCGCCGAAGCCGGGTGCCTTGACGGCAACAGCCGTCAGGATGCCGCGGAGCTTGTTGACGACGAGCGTCGACAGGGCCTCACCCTCGATGTCCTCGGCGATGATGAGCAGGGGACGGCCGGCGCGGGCGACCTTCTCGAGCATGGGGATGAGATCGGCGACGACCGCGATCTTCTTGTCGGTGATGAGCAGGTAGGGCTCGTCCAGGACGGCCTCCATGCGCTCGGAGTCGGTCACGAAGTAGGCCGAGATGTAGCCCTTGTCGAACTGCATGCCCTCGACGGTCTCGAGCGTGGTGCCCGTGGTCTTGGACTCCTCGACGGTGATGACGCCGTCCTTGCCGACCTTCTCCATGGCCTCGGCGATCAGGTTGCCGATCTCCTCGTCCTGGGCCGAGATGGTCGCGACCTGGGCGATGGCCGAGCGGTTCTCGACGGGCTTGGCGCGCTTCTTGATCTCGCCCACGGCGACCTCGGCGGCCTTGTGGATGCCGGCGCGGACCGACATGCCGTTGGCGCCGGCGGCCACGTTCTTGAGACCCTCGCGGATCATGGCCTGGGCCAGCACGGTGCTGGTGGTGGTGCCGTCGCCGGCCACGTCGTTGGTCTTGGAGGCGACCTCGCGAACCAGCTGGGCGCCGGTGTTCTCGACGGGATCCTCGAGCTCGATCTCCTTGGCGATCGTCACGCCGTCATTGACGATCTGGGGGGCGCCGAACTTCTTCTCGAGCACGACGTTGCGGCCCTTGGGGCCGAGGGTGACCTTCACCGCGTCGGCGACCGCGTTGACGCCCCGCTCCAGGGCGCGACGGGCCTGCTCGTCGAACAGAATCTGCTTAGCCATTCGGTATCTTCTCCTCTGTGTCTGGCTGGGTTGTTCGCGTGGGACGATCGTCCGGCGCGCTACTCGATGATGCCGAGGATGTCCTTCTCCGCGATCAAGAGATAGTTCTCGCCCTCGAGCTTGACCTCGGTGCCCGCGTACTTGGCGAACAGCACCTTGTTGCCCTTGGCGACTTCCATCTTGGCGCGCTCGCCGTTGTCCAGCATGCGGCCGGGACCCACGGCGATCACCTCGCCGATCTGGGGCTTCTCCTGGGCCGTGTCCGGGAGGACGATCCCACCGGCGGTCTTCTCTTCCTTGACGATCTTCACGACGAGCCGATCGCCCAGCGGGCGGATTTGCTGCGCGGTAGCAGTGGCCATGATTGGAAACCTCCTAAAAGGGTGATGTTGCAAGGGGATTAGCAGTCACCAAGCGGGAGTGCTAACAGCCCCAAGTCTAAACGATTTTTGCGAAAAGTGACAAGGGGGGAGACAACCGTTACGGAACGCGGGCCTTCCGCGGCCTGGCGGGCCCGCAGCGGCTGCTCGCTCCTTGACGCCCGCCGCGGGCCACGAGGCCGCGGGACGGCCCGAACGCGTGCTTACCCCCTAGACAAGAGGCGGCGCCGTTCCCTAGAATGGGACGGGTTCGAACCTTTGTTTCAATTTTTGCGAGGAGTGCTCCGATGGTCGACACGAAGCTGCCGAGGCGCCAACAAGAAGTGCTCGATTACCTGCGGCGAGCGATCGCCGAGCGGGGCTACGTGCCGTCGATCCGCGAGATCGTCGAGGCGCTGGGCGTGCATTCCACCTCGACCATCCACTACCACCTCACGGGCCTGGCCGAGCGGGGGCTGATCCGCTGGGAAAAGGGCAAGAACCGCGCCATCCAGCTCCTCGAGGGCACGCCCGCGGCCGCAGCCCCAGCTCCGGCCCCCATCCCCTTTCCCGAAGAGGCCCCCAGGCTGCCCATCCTGGGGCGCATCGCGGCGGGCCGCCCCATCGAGGCCATCGGGGACGGCACCGAGACCCTGGATCTTGCCGGCATGTGGGCGACCGGCAACAACTACGTCCTGGAGGTCAAGGGCGAGAGCATGATCGAGGACCACATCATGCCGGGCGACATGGTCATCGTGAAGCCGCAGGCCACCGCCCGCGACGGCGAGATCGTGGTCGCCCTGCTCGACAACGGCGAGGCGACCCTCAAGCGGCTCTACCGCGAATCCGGCCGGATCCGCCTGCAGCCCGCCAATTCCGCCATGGATCCGATCTACGTGGACTCCGTCACGGTCCAGGGACGCGTCGTGGGCGTCATCCGCTCCGTCCACTAGGAGCCTGCCGAGCAATTCCAGCGCTCGCCGTCTAAAATCCATTCCAGGCCCTTGCCCAATCGGGAGGTGAGAAAGGGCTGAGTTTCTGGCTGGCTTGCGTGACGCGTCACGCCCTGCCATGCGCCGACGCCGCAGGCGGCGTGAGGCCATTGACACGCCATCTCAACGGAGAAACAATTCGCCGTTGAGGTAGCGCAGATGAGCCAAGACTTCCTCGATGTCACCAAGATGGCCGTCAATCAGTTTCGAACCCTGAGCAGGGCCTTCGGAGTGACCGAGCCTGAAGCGCTCGAAGGAACCCTCAAGGAACTTTTCGCGGGACCTTACGGGGGAACGAATCCCCTGCACGCCCTGCTCGAGGCCACGGCCGAGTTCCAGGCGCTCGTCGAGGGCGCGCCCGACGTCATCTTCATCAAGGACCTCCAGGGCCGCTATGAGCTGATCAACCCTGCCGGCGCCAAGGCCCTCGGGCTGACGCGCGAGGCGATCTTGGGCAAGCGTGACGCAGACTTCGTCTCGCCAGAGCTCGCTGCTGCCCTATATGAGGCCGATCAGGCCGTCCTCACCAGCCGGCAATCTGGCATATTCGAGGAGGCCTTCCCCAGCGACGGCTCGACTCGCATCATCCAGACCATCCGGTTCCCCTACTTCGCCCGAGATGGGGATCTTCGTGGGCTCATCGGCATTGGCCGGGATATCACGGAGCACAAGCGGCTCGAAAACGCCCTGAACGAGCTGACCCAGGGCTTCTCCTCCGCCACTGGCAGGACCTTCTTCAACGCGATTGCCCAGTACCTTTCCACGGCGCTTGGCGTGTCTCACGTTCTCATCGAGGTGAAGACCGCCGAGCCGGGGGTCATCCGCGCCGTTACCTGGCTGAGACCAGGAAAGGTGCAGGAAGACTTCAGCTACAGCATGGAGGGGACCCCATGTGAGCTCATATACGGCAACAAGTTCCTCGCCTACCCGCGTAACCTGAAAGAGTCCTTTCCCCGGGATCCCTTCGTGAGGGAGCTCGGCCTGGAGAGCTATGCGGGGATGCCGCTCTTCCGGACCGATGGGTCCCCCCTGGGGATCGTCGCGGTGGCGCACGTGGCCCCCATGACCATGATCGACAACATCGAGATTATCCTCAGAACCGTGGCAAGGCGCATCGAGGCGGAGCTGGAGCGGCAGCTCGCCGAAGAGGTGATCATCCACCAGGGCATTGAGCTCGAGAAGGAAAAGGAGCTCGCGCGCCTGAGGAGGAGCTTCATCAATTCCCTCTCGCACGAGCTCCGAACCCCCCTGACCTCGATCATCGGCAATACGGAGTTGCTGGAAGACTTGGTGGGCGGGGAGCTAACGTCGATGCAGGCGGGGTTCGTCCGGCAGATCCAAAATGGGACCTTGCGAATGAAGCGTTTGGTGGACGATCTGCTGGAGTTCGCGCGCATCGAGGCGGGCACTTTCCAGGTCAAGCTCCAGGAAACCGACCTCGTGCCCGTGATCCAAGAGATCACCGACAGCTTCCGCCTCCAGCTCGAGGAGGCGAACCTGGACCTGAGTCTCTCCCTTCCGGATGAGCCGCTGGTCCTGCGGGTGGATGCCCAGCGCATCGAGCAGGTCATTGGCAACTTTCTGAGCAACGCCATCAAGTTCACCCCCCCGGCGGGCGACATCACCCTACGGGTCCTCCGCACAGAGGAGTCCTACCGCTTCGAGGTGACAGACTCCGGCCCCGGAATCGCCCAGGAGGATCTTCCGAAACTCTTCAAGCCCTTTGGCCAGCTGGAAGCCGGCTCGCGCAAAGGCGGAACGGGCCTTGGCCTCAGCCTCTGCAAGACCCTGGTGGAAGCCCATGGCGGGACCATCGGCGTCAGGAGCGAACTGGGAAAGGGCGCCACCTTCTGGTTCACCCTTCCGAAGCCGTAGCATCCTCCCCTCAATTGCTTTCGAGTAGCGGATGGGAAAGGGAAACGGGGGGTTCGGGCTCGTTGCGGTCCGTCGAAGCGCCGTGACACTCGGAAGCCGGTGCGGCTGACGGTCCAGGAGATCGTCAAGCCGCCTCAGGTGGCAGCAGCTTCATGGGCTGGGATCTGGGAGGTGCGCTTCCGACCGTGACTTGACACCTCCCGGCGGGAGCGTATCCTGAGGTTACAAAACTTTACACTCAAGCTCCGATAGCCGAAGGGAGGACCGAAATGCCTGAACGTAAAGTTAAAGGCGACATGACCGTCCGGGAAGCGGGACATCTCGGCGGTGAGAAGGTCAGGGATGAATACGGTGCCGAGTTCTACTCCGAAATCGGCCACAAGGGTGGCGAGACGGTCAAAGAGAAGTACGGTCCCGAGTTCTACTCCGAGATCGGCCACAAGGGTGGCGAGATCGGAGGGAATGTGACCAAGGAAAAATATGGTCCCGAGTTCTACTCCGAAATTGGACACAAGGGCGGACAAAAGGTCAAGGAGTTGATCGAGGAAGGCAAGCGTCGGACCAACAAGTGACGACCGTCGAGCTGCGAGCCCCCGACCTTTCGGTCGGGGGCTCGCCTTGTCTCGGGGCTAAAGGACTTTCACGACCACCAGCGTGATGTCGTCCGCCTGCGGACCTCCGTCCACCCACGCGCTGACGGCGCGCAGGATGCGCCGATGGATGTCATGGGCGCTCTCGGCGTGGCTCGCTTCGAGCACGGTCCGGAGCTGGTCGTGCACGATCTCGGCGCCGTCCGGGCCCTCGTCGATGCGGTAGAACATCTCGTGATCCGGGTTCTCGGCCTCCGTGATGCCGTCGGTGTAGAAGACGAGCACATCACCCGTCTGCAGCGGGACCGTCACCTCCTGGTACTTGGCGAGCTTGGAGGCGCCGAAGGGGAAGGAACCCGGGATGGGCAGCTCCTCGACCCGGCCGGTCGCCGCGCTGTAGTAGTGCGGCGGCTGGTGGCCGGCGCAGGTGTAGCGCAGGGTCTTCTGGTCGGGGTCGATGGCCGCGTAGATGAGGGACGTCTTGCGGTGCTTCTTGTCGTCGATGGTCTCGACGATCATGGTGTTGATGGCATGCATGACCGTGGGCAGGTCCGGGTTGGTGCGCACCTGGTTGAAGAAGCAGCTCTTGGCCATGGCCATGACCATGGCCGCCTGCACGCCCTTGCCCGCCACGTCGCCCACCACCACGCGCAGCTGCCCGTCGTGCAGGGTGACCAGGTCGTAGTAGTCGCCGCCGAACTCGTAGGCGGACTCCGAGGAGCCCATCACCTCGAGGCCCAGAGGCGCCGGGGCCGCGGTCGGCAACAAGGAGGCCTGGATGTGGCGGGCGGTCTCGAGCTCGGCGTCGAGCCGGGCCCGGTTGACCTCGGCCTTGGTCATCTCGTTGATGCGGATGACGCTCGCGAGCTGCTGGCCCATGTTGATGAGCAGCTGCTGGTCCTCGGCCGTGTAGTCGAGCTCCGAGAGCTTTTGCCCGATGTTGATCATCCCCAGGATCTCGCCCTTGATCTCGAGCGGCACGCAGAAGGCGATGCCCAACGCGTCCATGTGCGAGAGCTGGCGCGTGGTGGCCTTGGAGGGGCGCATGCCCGTCTTGCGGGACTGGAAGAGCTCGGCCACTTCCGGGCTGTCGGAGGGGATGGCGAATTCCTCGGGGAAGACCGAGAGGCCAGACGTCTTGTAGACGTGCAGGGCCATGGTCTTGGGATCGCGCACCATGATCGACATGTGGCGCGGGTGCATGGTCTCGGTGACGACCTGCACGTACTGGTCCACCACCGCCTCGAGCTCCGGGTTCTCCTTGGTGTAGCGGGTGTAGCCGCTGAGTACGCTCCGGAAGTCGTAGCGGTTTCGGTAGAAGAGCCGGTCGATGACGAACTGGGTGCGGTTGCGGACGGGCACGAAGGCGAGGGCGACGATGGCCGTGGCGAGCATGTTGCCGGCCGTGCTGCCGGAGGTGCCGAACAGCCGCTCGACGGTCCAGGTCACGCCCGCGATGGTGAGGAAGTAGACGCCCGTCAGGGCGGCGACCACCGTCGCGTAGACGACCGTGCGCTTGATGACCAGGTCGATGTCGAACATCTTGTGCCGGACGATGGCATAGGCGATCGACAGCGGGAAGAAGACGAAGCACGCGAAGGAGAGGTTGACCAGGATGCCGGAGCTGTCCAGCGAGTTAACGTTGGCCAGGTACGGCACGATCCAGAGGATGGCGCCGGGCAGGTAGGCCAAGGCCGCCCCGAAGAGCGCCACCTTGATCTGCTGCTTGGCCAGGGCCGCCTTGGTGCGCACGGCGCGCACCACGATGCTCAGGATGAGGGCCAACAGGCCCACCATGATCCAGAGCACCCCCAGATCCTGGAAGCTCATGTGCAGGTCGAAACTCTCGCGGTTGGCCGCGAACCCGACCGGGCGGTAGACGGCCTCCCACACGGGCACCAGGAGCAAGACCGGCAGGTAGGGAAGGCCATGCAGCCAGGGGCGCTTCTTGAGCCAGTGCGGCGAGTCCGGGAAGACCAGGCCCAGGTGCAGGTAGGCGCTACCCATCAGGGGCATGGAGGCGAGGTAAAGGCGCGAGAGTTGGTGGCCCGCGTCGTAGTCGTTGATGAGCGCGCACAAGAGGCCCGTCGCCGCGTTCATGAGCAGGTGGACCCGCGACGAGACGCTGCCGGGCTTCATCCAGAAGGCGATCGCCCCCACCAGCAGGTGCAGCAAGGCCACCAGGAAGAGGGGCAGGAAGCTGCGCACCCAGTCGCCGAGCGTGAAGGTCTGGGTCGGGACCGTGAAGGACACGGGCTTGCCGGCGCGCACCGCCTCGTAGGCGAGCGGAGTGCCCACCGGCACCGAGCGCACGTGACGCGTCAGGTCGTCGGCCACCCGGAGCTCCTGTCCGTCCACCTCGAGCAAGCGATCGAACTGCTGGACCTTGGCGGTTGCCCCGGTCCACGTCGGATCGCCCAGGGCCGAGATGGTGAGCGTGGTCTCGACCCGGAAGCCCGGGAACGGCTGGTTTAGGAGCTTGAAGGAGCCTGCGACCGCCACGATCCAGACCGCGAGGCACGCCACGATGAGGGCATTGAAGGCCCAGGTGAGGGGCCGGTTGGACTTGGGCATCGCCGTGATTCTCTCCTGTCGGGCTAGATGGCGATCGGGGTCTCTGGGAACGCCGGGATCTCCAACAACCGCTTCAAATAGGGATCGCCCGCAACACCGAGCTGCTGAGCGAGGGCCTGGGCCCGCTTCCTGTATACCTCGATTCGCAGCGTTGCATACTCCTTGATCCCGCCCCGCTCCATGAGCATGACCAAGTCGTACTGCAGCTCGAGTGAGGGCGGCTCGCTCAAAAGGGCGAGGAACGCCTCGCGCAGGACGCCCTGCAACTGCTCGTGGGCGAGCACGATGGGCAACGACAGGCGGCCGTTGGCGTAGTCCGGGCTGTAGCGGGAGTCCCAGAGCTCGTAGGTGTCGTTGAGCATCTGGAAGAGCCCGCCGAGCGCGCGCCCCATCTCCGCGAAGTCCTTGACGCGCGCCGAGGGCAGGCCGTTCAGGGCGGCGGTGGCCGCCGCGTAGGCCCCGAACGAGGCCCCGCTCTTGCCCTCGATCATCTGGAGGTACTCCGAGACGCCCGGGATCTCGCCCCCCTGCCCGATGAGGTCCACGTGCTGCCCCGCCGTCATGGCGAAACCCGCCCGCACGAAGATCTCGGAGACGGGGCCCACCTTGTCCGGGGGCAAGAGGTCGTGCAAGGACTGCAGGCAGAGGAAAAGGAGGGACGTCCCCGTGTTGACGGCCTGCTCCCAGCCCCAGCGTTCCCAGGGATCCGGCGTGAGGTCGTGGTCCTGGGCGTCGTCGATGACGTCGGCGAACGAGTAGAAGAGCAGGCATGCGGCGGCGATCGCCGTCCCCGACCGTGGGTCGCCGTTCAGCTGCCGATGGATCGCGAGGGGAAAGTCCACGATGGGCCAGTGTCCGTCGCGGTCGAAGGCCGCACGGCTTTTCGCAAGGACGGCACGCTGCAGCTCGTGCAGCGTGCCGGCACCGATCTGGGCTCCCAGGTACTGGTGTAGGAGGTCGAAGACGTCGCGGGTCGTGGCCACCGTTGCTCCTTAGATGCCCGGGGGATCGCCACCGCCCTGGTAGACCACCGACCCGGTCTCGAAGCCCTGACGAATCATCTTGGCGGCCAAGGCCTCATCCTGCTTGTTGTTGAGCGCCATGGCCAGGGCCGAGAAGTGCTCGGGACCCAGCTGCGGCAGGGCCTTCTTGAGGTTCTGCCCGTAGCGCTGCTTTTCCTCGGCCGAGGCATTGTCCAGGAGGGCGCCGAGCTCGGCGCCGAGCTTGGCGAAGGCTCCGGGGTTGCTCGTGAAGGCCTCCACCACCTCGGCGGGCAGGGTGAGACCCTGCAGCGCCTGGGCGGCCGACTGGCGGCTGGCCGGATCGTTCATCAGGCGGTCCATCAGGCTCGAGATCCCCTTGCGATAGAGCTCGGTCTGGGCGGCGTCCGCCGACGAGCGGTAGCTCGCGAAGCCCGCCTGCAACTCGTCGACCCGGGCCTGGAGGAACTTCGGATCCGATACGAGCGCCTGCTCCTCGCGGCTCAGCTTGCCCCAGACCTCGCCCAGGGCTCCCGCCGGATCCGAGACGAGGCGCGCGGCGGCCTGGGGATCCTTGGCGTCGGTCGCGATCTTGGCCCACGCCTGGCTGAGGGCATCGCCCGACGACAGGTTGGAGGCCGCCTCGGAGATGAGCGCACCCTTGTCGGGCGACACACCGTTGACCATCAGGACGGCGTTCAACGTCTCCTGCTTGAGGCCGCTCTTGAGCGTCAGCTCGGTGGCCACCGCGTCGAGATCCTGGCCAACCTGCTGGGCGTAGCCCTTGACCTCGCTCGCGCTGTACTTCTGCGACTGGGCGTTGATGAACAGGAACTTCTCGGGAGCAAGCTCCATGAGCTTCTTGGGGTCGCTCAGGAAGGCCTGGTAGCTCTCCGCGAAGTCCTCGGTGGGGTTAGTCATGGCGTACTTGGAGACGAAGTTGTCCGTCCGGGCGGACTTGAGGACCTGCTCGTCGAAGAGCAGGCGCCCGCCGGTGCGGTTGTCCACGCCGTCCGCGCCGTACTGCTTGCCGCCGTAGGTCTCGGTCCAGCCGGAGAGCTTGGCGAACTCCGCGATCTTCTCGGGGTTCCAGCCGCGGTTGACCATCTGGACCTGGTGGCCGATCTCATGGGCCCAGATCTGCTTGGAGATGAGCGAGCCCGAGTTGCCGAACACGATGGCGCGCTCGGGGGCCTGCTGGCCGAAGAGGCTCTTGAGGGCCCGACCGATGTAGCGCAGGACGGGGATGCCCTCTAGCACCTCGGCCGAGTGGCGGGCGAACTCGCCCAGGCGGCCCATGATGCCCTTGCTCTCGCCCTGGGTCTTGGCGACGGCGGCGGCTCCCTCGTCAGCGAAGCCCTCGCCCAGATGCTTGTTGGCAGAGGCGTCCGCCCCCTCGGCGAGGTCCACCTTGCCGGCGCGGACGAAGTTCATGCCCGAGAGGGCCTGGCGATCGCTCGGGGACATGCCCTCGACGACCTCCTGGAGATTCTTGAGCTCGGTCGACGACCAGCTGGCGCCGTCGGTGGTCTCGAACTTGACGCCGCCCGGCACCAGCGAGGTGATGCGCGCCTGCAGCTCGGCGACCTGCTTCTGCTCGTTCTGCACCGCCCCGACCTTCTCGGCCAGGTCGCGGACGCCCGCGGCGTCCACGGGGCTCGCGGCCCCGGCGGCGTCGCTGAGGCGCAACGTGTCGGTCTTGGCCTTCTTGACGATGCCCTCGGCCGGAGGCGCCGCCTGATTGAGGGCGGCGGGGTCGAGCCGACCCGTCTGCGAGAGGGAGCCGAGACGGCCCGTGCTCGCGCGGTTGCCCGAAAGGTTGATGTTGTCAGCCATGGTGGACCTCCGATCCGTACGCTGCTGTCGGTATTATGCCCTGCTCGACAGCTTGTTATCGGAGTTATGGCAGCCCCTTAACACGAGCTTTCGATTTTTAACGGACAATTAATGGATTAAGAGGCCCTTTACCGAGCCATGGCCTGAAGTTAAGCTAGGGCCGCAGGGCGACGCACAGCATCTCGCCCGAAGCGTCCGGTCCCATGCCGAGGTGCTGCTGGGCCACCAGGTCGCGGCCCGAGAGCCAGCTCGGATGATCGCCCCACAGGAGGTCCAGCTCCTCGGTGCGGTACTGGATGGCCCAGACCCGGATGTGCTCCAGGCGCTCGAACAGGTTCGTCACGCGCACCCGGTAGTCCTCCAGGGGCGCGAAGAAGGGATTGTCCTGGTAGAAGTCGGCGAGATCCGCCTCGGGACGCCCCTGAACCCATGCCTCCGTCAGCCAGGTGCGAAGATCGACCGAGACCATGGGCGGCTCGAGGTAGAGGTAGCAGGCGTCGGCCTGCACGCTCTCGGCGAGGTCCACCGGGTTGCCGCGCAGCATTTCGTTGACCTGGCCGTTGTCCCAGACCCACTGATTGGCGCGCTTGAGGAAGAGGGTGAGGGCCGTCGGACCAGCGCATGTAGCGCCCGGCTGCTCCAGCGGCTTGAGCCAGTTGTCGATCATCCAGCCCATGGCGACCACCGCGAGGCCCCGAGAGTAGCCCTCCAGGGCCTCGAAGCGCTCGCGCCAGTAGCCGAGCCACGCGGCCTGGCTCTCGGTGAAGAAGCCGCGCTCGACCCAGCTCGCGAAGCGGGTGAAGGTCGACAGGTTGGGGACCTCGGCCGCGCCGAAGCTCGCGATCGCCTCGTCGCTCAGCCGAACGGTGTTGTTCTCGTTGAGGGCCCGTGCCGAGCACCAGGTGCTCTCGAGCAGGTCGCTGCCGATCACCTTCACGCCGTAGCGCTTGAAGGCATAGAGGCTGTTACCCGTCCCCATGAACGGGTCGTAGATGGAGTGAACGCCACGGGGCGCCAGCTCCTCCCACGCGAGGCTGGGCAACGGGGTCTTGGGCATGGCCTGCCGGACGAATTCTGGACGTGTTCCCAAGGCGCAGCCCCCCTTCCCAACCGATCGGTTGCGGTATTATACCCGCGCCTTGGGCATTTCGTCGTGCTCCGGCCGGAGGAGTTCGTTGGAGGATCTCCCCAGGAGGTTTACATCAGTTTAAGAACGTATTAAAATCAGGCGTCTGTTGGTCACTGCTCCGAAGGAGGCTCCATGCGCGCCCATCGCCATATCATCACGCTTCTGGCCCTCGGATTCGCCCTGTCGGCCGCCGGCTGCGGCCTCGCCCCCCAGATGATCGGCCGGGGCCCCGCGAGCCAGGTCCGCGCCAAGGCCGATCCCCAGGCGGAAGCCGTCGTCGCCCAGGTGCGTAAGACCTGGACCGGCACCAACACGCTCTCGGGCGTGGTCGCCTTCTGGGAGAAGCAGGGCAGCGAGGTCTCCCAGAGCAAGGCCGAGTTCTACTGGTCCCGCCCCGAGAAGCTGCGCGCCAACGTCACGGAGGCCGACTCGGCCATGAAGCGCGGCGCCAAGCTCGTCTACCTCGGCGACAAGAAGATCACCGTCAAGGTCGCCTTCATCAAGAAGACGCTCGCCTATGACGACCCGCAGGTCCTCTCGCTGCGCGGCTTCCGCATCGACCAGACGAGCATCACCTCGGTGGTCGGCGGCCTCCTCGACCCCAAGGCCACCATCCGCCATGCGGGCACGGCCACCTTCAACGGTCGCACGGCCGACCTCCTGGAGGGCGCCGGCTCGGACCACATGCTGCCCGGCCTCACCAAGATGGTCGTCGCCGTGGACAAGCAGAGCCACATGCCTTGCAACGTCGAGGGCTTTGCGGGCAACGAGGTCGTCTTCCGCGCCTCGATCCCCACGCTCGCGCTCAATCCGCAGTTGCCGAACAACACCTTCGACCTGTAAGATCGGGGCATGACCGAAGATCTTGAACTGGCGCTCAACTTCGAGCTCCGCGACGACCTGAAAGTAGCCCCCTCGGCCTGGATCGCCCCCAACGCCATCGTGGTCGGGGACGTGACGCTCGGCGACGAGGCGAGCATCTGGTTCGGATGCGTCGTGCGGGGCGACATCGCCCCCATCCGCATCGGCAAGCAGAGCAACGTGCAGGACGGCTGCATCCTGCACGTCGGCTCCACGCACCCCTGCATCCTGGGCGATCGCGTCAGCCTCGGCCACGGCGCCATCGTGCACGGCGCGACCGTCGAGGACGACTGCCTCATCGGCATGCGGGCCACGGTGCTCAACGGGGCCGTCATCGGCAAGGGCTCCATCGTGGGCGCGGGCGCCCTGGTGCCCGAAAACATGGTGGTCCCGCCCAACAGCCTGGTGCTCGGCGTGCCCGCCAAGGTCATCAAGGAAGTCAACGATCAGCAGAGGAAGGGCATCGAGGCCACGGCCCTCGGCTACGCGGGCTACGCCCGCGGCTACAAGCGCCGGTTCGGCTAAGAGCACCTGACAAAACCAGGCATGTGAAGCCAGTGGCCGCCTACCGGCGGCTTGTAGGAACAGTTTCGTCAGGCGCTCTAGAGGGCTTTCGCCCCGATATAGGCGTACTGGAACAAGTTGAACAGGACGAAGCGTCCCTCGAACCCCTGCTCCTTGAGCAGGGGTTCGAGCTCTTGGCGGCTCAGATACTCGGCGCCCTGCTTGAAGAGCTCTTCGCTGCGGGTGAGCAAGGGCCCCATGAGGCCTGCCTTGTCGAAGTCCTGCAGGTACAGGCGCCCACCCGGCTTGAGGACCCGGCGCATGGCCGACAGGGTCGCCTGGTGGGGCGTGAGCCAGTGAAAGGCCGTCGTACACACGACGAGATCAAAGGACTCGGCATGGAAAGGAAGGCTGTTGGCGGGCCCGTGGACCTTGTGGATGCGAGGGTGGTGCGGGATCTGGTCCAGCATGCGCTGGGAGGCGTCCAGGACCGTCACCTCGCAGCGCTTCCGCTCGACGATGAGGCGAGCCAAGGCCCCTGTGCCCGCTCCGACGTCCAGGATCTTCTCGGTCCCCTGCAGCTGCAAGAGCTCGAGGACGTGGGCGGGGCTCCCCACCACGAGGGGATGCGCGAGGCGCTCGTAGACGGGCGCGATCAGGTCAAACAGCCATGTACTCACCCCTCCATGATACCCATGCGGCCCGCTGGGCGCCACTGGTTGTTAAACTAATGTGAAAAGGAGGCAAGTTGCCGCTTAAGGGAGCCTATACTCACCTCAGGAAGCGTTGCCCCGAATCGAGGAACCCCTTGAGCCTAAGCCAGTACGTGACCAAAATCGAGAACGCCATCGCCGCCGAGCGCGACACCTACCGCCGCGGAGCCCTCGTGGAGTACAAGCGGCACGTGGAAGTGGCCCGGGACGAGCAGCATAACGAGACCATGGAGCTTGCAGCAAAGTGATGAACACGACTTATAACCGCGAAACGTTTGTCCGCAGCGGCACCGCCGACCTCTCGCGCCAGATCGACGACATCCTGGACCGCCGCTTCGTCAACAGCCCCGCCAAGGACGCCCTGACGGAGGCGGATCCCCAGGATCCCAACCCGATGGCCATCGTGCGGACCCTCATCAAGGGCCTCGCCCGCAAGTAAACATCCCCTTCGACAAGGGCCTTCCGTCTCGGGCGGAGGGCCCTTTCCTTGTGGCCTGGCCCGCTCCCGGGTAGCATGGTCCCAAAGGAGAACGCCATGACCCCAGCCACGCAGCCCTCCATCGTCTTCATGGGCACCCCCGAGTTCGCCGTCCCCACGCTCAAGGCCCTCATCGCCGCGGGCTACCCGGTCAAGGCGGTCTTCACCCAGCCGGATCGGCCGGTGGGCCGGGGCAAGGAGATCGCCATGCCCCCGGTCAAGCAGGCCGCCCTCGAGGCGGGCCTGCCGGTGTACCAGCCGCAGCGCCTGCGCGGTGACGCCGAGGCGCTGGAGACCCTGCGATCGCTCGCGCCCGACTGCATCGTCGTGGTGGCCTACGGGCAGATCCTGCCCGAAGAGATCCTGAACCTGCCGCGCTACCAGTGCCTCAACGTGCATGCCTCCCTGCTGCCGCGGTACCGGGGGGCGGCCCCCATCCAGTGGTCCATCCTCAACGGGGACGCAGAGACGGGCGTGACGACCATGCTCATGGAGAAGGGCCTCGACACAGGCCCCATGTTGCTCAAGGCGACCACCCCCATCGGTCCCGAGGAGACGGCCGACGTGCTCAGCCGCCGGCTCTCGGAGATCGGGGCCGATCTGCTCGTGCGCACCTTGCCGCCCTGGTTTGCGGGCGAGCTCGTGCCCGAGCGGCAGGATGACGCTGCGGCCAGCTACGCGCCCATGCTCAAGAAGGAGATGGCGACCCTCGACTGGTCGCAGAGCGCCGAGACGCTCCATGACCGGGTGCGCGGCCTCTACCCGTGGCCCGGCACCACCACGACCCTCGCGGGGCAGGTCATGAAGATCCTCGCGGCGACCGTCGGCGATCGCTCCCCAGGCGACGCCGCCCCCGGAACCGTTATCGGCCTCTCCGATGCGGGCTGGGAGGTGGCCTGCGGCACCGGCACGCTCCTCGTGAGCCAGGTGCAGATCCCAGGCAAGAAGCCCCAGGCCGCCGCCGAAGCTGCCCGCGGCCTGCGCATCCTCCAGGTGGGCACCCGCCTCGGCGAAGCCTAAACCCCCATTAACCCGACCTCGCCAAGCCGGCTCCGAACGGCCCTCAGCGAGCCCCTCGCATCCGCCGGGGGGCTCGTTCGGCTTGCGGACCGACCGGATCGCGACACGAAGGTTCACAATTCTGGACAGAACAATGTTACGTTTTGTATCACTCGGGGTACAGAAGTGATAGCAGGCTCTTCGCTTGTTCGGAGGACGTGCGCGAGGCTGATTGCGCGATGAGACGCTATGTTGCCAAGTGATCTCACCGCTAAGTCAACAAGTTGGGCCGTTTACGCTCGGTACAAAAGTTTGCGAATTTATTGACAGGAATGTTCATAATTCTTATACTTCAACGTAACGGTTCAAGTTAGGGTTAAAACGAGCAGACCGAGATCGAGCAGGTTGAGCTGTGAACAAGGCGTCGAGCGTCCTACTGGCCGTGTGTTCGGAAGGAGAAAGGGACAGGACCATGAAGCGTATCCTTGTGGTCGATGACGATCCGAACTCGCGGAAGATCGTGGAGCTGATGCTCCTGAGCCAGGGCTTCGCCCTCACGTTCGCGGAGAACGGGCAGGACGCGGTCGAAAAGGCCCAGCAGGAGCTGCCGGACCTCATCCTGATGGACGTCCTGATGCCGGTGCTCAACGGTCACGAGGCCACCAAGCTGCTGAAGAACGACGCCCGGACCAGCCGCATCCCCATCATCGCCCTGACGGCCTTGGCCTTCGAGAGCGATCGCCGCGAGGCCCTCTCGGCCGGGTGCGACGGCTACCTCTCCAAGCCCTTCACCCGCCGGGACCTCCTTGCCACGGTGCGGACCTTCCTCCCGGACGCCACGACGAGCCACCAAGCCCTCGCGTAGCCCACTCAACACAAAGGCCCCGGCAGTGCCGGGGCCTGTTGCATGGTCGCCTTAGCTTTCCTGCAGCTCGAGCTTCCGAACCTCCGTCGGGTTCGACACGCTCTCCCGCAGCTCCGAGATGGTGCTGCCGATGACGGGGTGCGTCACCTCGGGCGCGATCTCCGCCAGGGGCTCCAGCACGAACGCCCGATCCTGCATGCGGATATGCGGGATCTGGAGCCGCGCCTCGGCCACCAGCTGTTCGCCGAACAGGAGCACGTCCAGGTCGATGGTGCGCGGGCCCCAACGGATGGTCCGCTGGCGCTGGAGCTGCTTCTCGATGCCCTGAAGGGCGTCCAGGAGGGCCATGGGCGCGAGGTCCGTGTCGATCTCGGCCGCGGCGTTCACGAACCAGCCCTGGTCGGGATACTCGAGGGGCTCGGTCTCGTAGAACGAGGACACCTTCGTCACGTGGATGAGGGGGTGCTTCTCCAGCAGGTCGAGCGCCCGCCTGATGTAGTCGACTCGGTCGCCGACGTTGGACCCGAGCCCTAGGTAGACCGTGGTCATGTCTTCATCCTTTCTGTCGAGCGATCTCGATGGAGACCGTCCCCGTGAGGTTCGGAATGGGAGCGCGCGGCTTTTCGACCCGCACGACGACGGTTTGGGCCCGCTCCATGGCGAGCACCCGCTGGGCGATCGTCTCGGCGATCGCCTCGAGCAACTGGAAATCCGTGTGCTGGACCACGTCGCGCGCGATGCCGACCAGGTCCACGTAGCTGATGGACTGCGCGATGTCGTCGGTGGTGCCCGCCGGGCGCAGGTCGCAGCCCACCTCCAGGTCGATGACGAGCACCTGGCCGAGCTGGCGCTCCTCGGGGAACACCCCGTGGTGGCCGTAGACCTCCAGGCCGCTTACCCGCACCTTATCCATGGCGCCCTCCGCGCACGACGGCGTCCGCCACGCGTACCGTCCGCACGGCTTCCTTGACGTCGTGCACCCGCACCACGTCCGCCCCCTGCGCGACGGCGAGCGACACGGTGGCCATGGTACCCTCGACCCGCTCGTCGACGGGCAGGTCCAGGATCTTGCCGATGAAGCCCTTGCGCGAGGTGCCCACGAGCAGCGGGGCCCCGAGGGCCCGGAACTCCGCGAGGTGGCGCATCAGCTCGAGGTTGTGTTCCTGGGTCTTGCCGAAGCCGATGCCCGGGTCCACCATCACGCGCGCGACCCCCGCCGCGCGGGCCGTCTCAAGGGCCTGCGCGAGCGCGGCTCGCACCTCGCGGACCACGTCGTCGTAGCGGGGATCGACCTGCATGGTCGCGGGCGTGCCCTGCATGTGCATGGCGACCGCCGGCGCGCCGGCCTGTTCGAGCACGCGCAGCATCTCGGGCGATCCGAGCCCCGTGACGTCGTTGATGAGGTGGGCGCCGGCCGCAAGAGCGGCCTCGGCGACCTCGGGCTTGCTGGTGTCGATGGAGAGCACGGCGTCAGTGTGGGCCGCCAGGTGCCGGACCACGGGCAGCACCCGCGCGAGCTCGAGCTCGAGGGACACGCCCTCGGAGCCGGGGCGGGTGGTTTCCCCGCCGATGTCCAGGATGTCGGCGCCCTCTGCGAGGAGGCGCTCGGCGTGGGCGATCGCCCGCTCGAACTGGTCGTGAGCGCCGCCGTCCGAGAAGGAGTCGGGCGTGACGTTGAGGATGCCCATGACGAAGGTGCGCGTCCCCCAGTCGAAGGAGCGCTTACCGATGGTCCATGGAGCGATTGCCGGCGTCGTCACCGGGCGCAACGTGTGCTGCAAGGCACTTCCCGCCTTCCATCAAGCTGCAAACCGAGCAGTGATGGCCATAGTATAGCACCGCCGGTCAAGAGACAGTGACCCGCACACCAGGCGGCAACGGCCGGATGGTGCGGAGCGGCGGGAGAAGCGGGCTGTCGAGAGAGGTTACTGGTTCTGCATCTGCATGAGCTGCTCGGACAGCGCGAGCGCCGTCTGCTGAGCCTGGACCTTGACCAGGCCCGTCTTGCTCACGTCGTTGAAGATGACGACCAGGATGTCGTTGGTACCCAGGGCGTACATGAAGATGGACGCCGTATCGCCCTGCTGGAACATGGCCGTGAACTCGCTCTCGCCGATGAGGCGAGCCACCGCGCGGGTGGAGGCGAAAGCACCGCTCACGAGGCTCGCGATCGCCTGCGTGTCGAGCCCCTGCACGTCCCCGTCGGTGGCGATCATCTGACCGCTCTTCTCGACGAGCATGGCCGCATCGGCGTCCACGTCCTTGACCAGATCGGCCAGCAGGCGCTGGATCGCGGAGATCCCTTCCTCGGTTACGACGAAGTTGGTCAGGATGCGGTTCAGCTTGGACAAGGTGCACCTCGCGAAATGGTTGGGGCCTGGGTCGCTATTATCGTACCCGGCCCATGTGGGGCGCTAACCAGGGGGAAGGTCCGAAGGGGGCACCCAGCCGCATTCCTCACGCAGGAACTTGAGGTCCTTCTTGTCGAGGGGCGCCTTGTCGAGCAGATCCGGCCGGCGCTCGAAGGTCCGCAGCAGGGCCTGATCGCGCCGCCAGCGCTGGATGGCGCCATGGTTGCCCGAGCGCAGGATCTCGGGCACCACCCACCCTCGGTAGTCGACCGGACGGGTGTAGTGGGGGTAGTCCAATAGGCCCGTGTAGAAGGAATCCTCCCGGGTGGACTCCTCTTTGCCGACCACGCCCGGGATGAGCCGCGCCAAGGCGTCGATCATGACCATGGCGGGCAGCTCCCCGTTGGTCAGGACGTAGTCCCCGATGGAATACTCGTCGGTGACCAGGTGCTCGCGCACCCGCTCGTCGAAGCCTTCGTAGTGGCCGCACAGGAAGATGAGGTGGCTCTCCAGGGCAAGGGCGTTGGCGTCCGACTGCTCGAAGCGCTTGCCCTGGGGGCACATGAGCAGCACCCGGGTCTCGGGCGTGCGCGGCAGCGCCTCCACCGCCGAAAAGACGAGTTCCGGCTTGATCACCATGCCGGCGCCGCCCCCGAAGGGACGGTCATCCGCCATGCGATGCTTGTCGGTGGCATGCTCGCGCATGTCATGGATGCCGAGCTCGAGGTGCCCGGCCTCCTGCGCGCGCTTGATCATGCTCTCGGTCATGGGCCCGGTGAACATGCCGGGAAACAAGGTCAGGATGTCGATCCGCACGCGCTAGGGCTCCAAGAGACCCGGCACCGGCCGGATCCAGACCTCGCGGGCCGACTTGTCGATCCGGGTGACGAACTCGTCCACCCAGGGCACGAGCAGTTCCTCGCCGCCGGGCGTCTTGATTTCGAAGAGCTCGTTGCCCGCCGTGACGATGGCGGTGATGGTCCCGATGGTCTCGGCGGAATCCGCGTGGCGGGCCGTCATGCCGATCACGTCGGCATAGTAGACCTTCCCCTCCGGCAAGGCGGGGGCCTCGCTCCGGGGGATCTGGATCAGGCAGTTTCGAAGAAGGTTGGCGGGCTCGGGGGCCTGGTACTCGCGAAACTTGACGAGTACGGTCTCGGGTCCGGCGGAACGCGCCCCCTCGACATGCAAGGGGACGCGCTCGCCATTGGGCTTGAGGCAGAAGACGCGGTCGAGGCGCTTGAAGCGCTCGGGGTCGTCGGTCAATGGCTCGACCTTGACCTCACCGCGGACGCCGTGGGGCTTGAGGATCCGGCCGACCGAGACGTAGCGTTCGGCGGCGTCGGTCATCAGGCCTGACCGACCATCTGCGGGGTGCGGATCTCGACCACGATGCCGTCCTTGACGATGACCTCGGGCGAGGAGAGCTTGAGGTACAGGTTGTCGCCGACGGCCACGTCCACGAAGTTGTCGACCTGGGCCTGGACGAACTCGGAGTTGACCTCGAGCTGGCCGATCATGTTGAGCTTCTGGAGCATGTCGTTCTTGGCGGCCATGAGCTGGCTGCGCTCGCCATCGATCTGCTGCTTAAGCTGATCGATCTGGGCCTGGACCATGGGGCCAGCGGGGGAGATGCTCTTCTTCTCGAGGTCGGCGATCGCGCGCTTGCCCTGGAACTCCAGCTGCTGGAGGTTCATGTCGAGGTTCTGCAGCGCCGCCTGGAGCTCGGCCGATGCCTGCTGCTTGAAGTTGTCGGTGACGATGGCTTTGATGATGACTTGACGACGAAGGCTGAGAGATTCGGCCATGACGGCTCTCCTTACTCTTAAGACAGTCTTATCCGGAAGATTCTCGATTCTACCATGTCTGCCCGCCTGCCAAGGGACGACGACCGCCTGTCCGCATGTTTGATATAATAACGAATAATCGTCATTGAACTACAGGAGGTGGATCGATGCGTGTCCTCTTGTCGTGGCTGCTCTTGTGGACATTCGCGCTTCCCGCCTTGGGTCAGACGGTCGTCCTCGAGGGCGCCATCCGGGTCCACGTGCAGGGTCTGGTGAAGCATCCTGGCATTTACCGGCTCTATCCGGGGGCTCGCCGGGCGGACGCCATCCAGGCGGCAGGCGGCATCCTGCCCGGAGCGCAGCTCGACGGCCTCTCGCTGGCGAGTGCACTCAACGACGGGGACTCCCTGGTCGTGCCCCGGATCGCGCCGCCGGCCCCCGCGCAGTCCTCGGCTCCAAGGGCCCGCCGCACGACACGAGCTCGCAAGGCCACGGTCGCCACCGCCTCTGGTCCCCTGAGCCTGAACGCCGCCACCGCCGCCCAGCTCGACGCCTTGCCGGGCATCGGGCCGTCCATCGCCGGGGACATCGTCGCCTACCGGGCGCGGCAGGGCCGCTTCCGGAGCCTCGATGAGCTGCGCGAGGTCGCGGGCATCGGCGAGGCCCGCCTGCGCCGTCTCAAACCGCTCCTGAGGCTGTGACGTGCCCCTCCTGCCGTGGCTCGTCGGGACCTGGGTCCTCGGCCTCCTGCTGCCCGTTCCCCTCTCCCCGTTCGTCCTCGGCTTCGGGGTGGCCGGGCTCTTGCTGGGAACGCTCCGAGGTCACGTTCGCCGGCCCTGGCGCCTCGCCTGCCTCGGGCTCGCGAGCTGCGTGCTGTCGGCTGCCTGGGCGCACTGGCGGACGCCGCACGAGCTTCCTGACGACATCGCGCGCCTCGCACCCAGGCGCTGGGCCGTCATCGCCGGCCGCATCGCGAGCGACCCGCTTCCATCGCCAAGAGGCTGGCGATTCGAGGTCGAGGTCCGCTCGCTGGTGGCTCCCTGGCGCGAGCCGGTGGCCGGACGCGTCATGGCCCGCTACCAGGGGCCGGAACGACCGCGCTATGGCAGCCTCGTTCACCTGGAAGGCAGCCTGAATCGGCCGAGCCCCGCCATGAACCCCGGCGAGTTCTCCTACCGGGACTATCTGGCGCGCGACGGGATCTACGCCACCTTGTCGGCCAGGCGCCTCCAGGTCGTGGAGGCAGCGTCATGGTCGCTCCTGGGGACGGCGATCGCCCTCAAGGATCGCTGCATGGCCGTGCTCTCCCATCACCTGCCCGCGGATCGCGCGAGCCTGCTCGGGAGCCTCTTGCTCGGCAGTGGCGCCTCGCCGATCGATGAGGAGACAGCGGAGTCCTTTCGCACCCTGGGGCTGGGGCACCTGCTCGCGGTCTCGGGGGCCCAGATCCTCATCATCGTGGAGGCCCTGCAAGGGCTGTGCCTGGCGCTCGGACTGAGACGCCGGCTCGCGATCCCGCTCTGCGTGGGGGCGATCGCCTTCTACGGCCTCATGACGGGCCTGCCACCGTCCGTCCTGCGTGCCATCGTCATGGCGAGCCTGTCGCTCCTCTTCTGGGGGGCACGACGGCACGGGCGATCGCTCGTGCCCCTCCTGCTCGCGGCCTGGGGCATGCTCGTCTACCATCCGCCCTGGCTCCTCGACCTGGGCTTCCAGTTCAGCGTGCTCGCGACCTTCGCCCTCCAGCACACCACGCCCATCCTCGCCGAGCGGTTTACGGGCATGCCCGAGACCTGGGCCCGAACGATCGCGAGCACGCTGGCGGCCGCGCTGTGGGTCACGCCCCTGCAGCTCATGACCTTCGGGCAGCTCTCCGCCTGGACCCTGGTCGCCAACCTGGGGGCCATGCTCGCCATCGAGGTCCTGACCATCGCCGGGGCGGGGCTGCTCGTACTGGCCCTCGTCCTGGGCCCGATCGGCCTAGGCGTCGGCGTGACCCCCTTTTTCTGGCCGCTGGACTGGCTGCTTTGCGCCATGACGGGCAGCGTGGACCTCCTCAACCGCCTGCCCGGCGCGAGCCATCACCTCGCTCCCCTCGAGGGCTGGCAGTGCGTGGCCATGTATGGATGCCTGGGGTTGATGCTCTGGTGGGTAAGGCGTGCGGCCCTATGGCGGGCGGCGGGGATCCTCGCGATCGCCGCCCTCCTGCCCTTCGTGCGCGCTCCGCGCCCGGACCTCGAGGTGCACGTCCTCAGCGTGGGGCAAGGCGACGGCATCGTCCTCAAGACACCCGGTGGACGCTGGTACCTCATCGACTGCGGGCCGGCATGGGATGGGGGCGATGCCGGGGAGCGCGTCATCCTCCCCTTCTTGCGGCGGCAAGGGGTCCGGCGGCTCCATGGACTGGTCGTCACCCATGCGCACGCGGACCACCTCGGCGGGGCCACAAGCCTCTTGAAAGGGATGCCCGTCGACGGCGTCTGGGAAGGTGGGCAGGCGGAGGACGGGGCGCTCTACGGGGCCTTCCTCTGCTCACTGCTCGAGCGGCGCATCCCGTTCGAGTCCGTGAAAGCCGGAACCTCGACCCGGTTGGAGGCCGATGTCTGGCTGGAGGTCCTCGGGCCGCCCGTGCACCCCTGGCACGGAACGCACTCGGACTGCAACAACAACTCGGTGGTCGTGAAGCTCCGGTACGGACGTACGTCGATCCTGCTGGCCGGGGACCTGGAGCAGGAGGCGGAGCGACGGCTGGCCCTGGAGGCGGGCGATCGCCTCCGGGCCGACGTCCTGAAGGTCTCCCACCATGGCTCCCGCTTCGGCTCGGTGCCCGAGTTTCTGCAGGCGGTTCGACCCGGCGTCTCGGTCATCTCGGTGGGCGAGCGCAACCTGTTTCGCCACCCTTCCGCCGCTACCCTTACTCGCCTGAGGGCCTTCGGGCCCATCTACCGGACGGATCGAGACGGGGCCGTCAGCTTCTCGAGCGATGGAGACGAGTGGCACGTTCGCACCGTCCGAAACGCCGCCTCGTAGGGAGCAAAATGTGCGCAAAGTCACACGGGCACTCGGTTTTCGCGAAATCTCATGCAAGACCTAATAAATCCGCAATGAAGCCCATGCAGGGAGCGAACGATGGCGACCCATAATAGAAGCATAGAGACGGGCAACATCGATCATCAAAAGGAGGTGTGCGATGTTCAGCGTAGAATTCGTGACCCCGACGATGATGGCGCAGTTCGGAGTCCTCTGCATGGTCACCATCTACCTCTTGACCCTTCAGGTGACCGGGCAGGAAGTCAACTAAACCGACGGCGCCCGCATGTCCGCATGACAAAGGGTCCCTGGCGTGACCAGGGACCTTCGCGTCTCCGGCTCGCCCGTTAATCCGCGGGGACGACCGGCTCCTCGATGACGCTGATCATGGGCGCTTCGTCCGTGACAGCGAACCCGAGGCCCTCCATCTTGCGGTAGCAGGTCTCGAAGACGTCCAGGATCATGTCGGAGCGCTCGCCCGAAAACTCGGAGTTCTTGAGATCCCAGACCAGGCGCGTCAACTCCATGGCCATCTTCATGCGATCTTCTCGCGTCAGCAAGGCAATCCCCTCCTTGAAAGCGGACACTCTGACGGCTCCGATTATGGTGTTCGCATGGGCAAGGGGTTTGGTCCAAAACGGAGAAGTTAATTGGGCTCCTTGGTGGAAAAGCCTTCCTGTTCCAGGCGCTTGCGGTTGAACTCCACCGCCTGCTGACCCCAGAACGGAGCGTGGAACCAGAGATGTGTGAGCGGGATGGCCGCCAGGGCCCCGACTCCGCCCGAGAGGAAGGTGGCGGAGGTCGTGGGCTCGGTCGTGCTGCGCTGGTAGAGGTAGATACCTGCCGCGAGCAGGGCCACGTCCAGCAACGTCTGGGTCACGGCCGAGAATTTGAGGCCGGGATCGGGATCCCACTTGAGCCGCGTGGTCCCCACGTAGTTCGCCGCCCCGATGGAGTAGAAGGGAACCAGGCCGATCGAGTAGGCCGTGAACGGGTCCTTGAGCTCGACCGGCACGTTGGTCGTGCGCATGACGAAGATAGGCTGCTGGGCCTGGGCCGGCAGCGAGGCAGCCAAGAGCGACAGGACGGAAAGCGCGGGGATGATGCGCCGCATGGGACCTCCTGGAACGAGCGGGTCGGGCAACGAGATTATAGCGGTTGCCTGCATTTCCTGGCACCATAGCAGTCAGGTGCACGTATGGCCTGGAGGAATACGCCGGATGTCGGGGTGGGATCTCTACTTGCTCGGGTTCTCGGTGGTCTTCGCGACGGGGCCCGTGCTGTTGCGCACGGCGCTCATCTGGCGCCGGACCGGGCGCAACCCCGTCCACCTGGAGTCGCCCGAAACGCCCATGGGCTGCGTGCAGCTCTGGCTGGGGCTCGCCCTGGTCGGCTACGGCGCCATCATCGGCCTCAAGGTCTTCTGGCCCGCGGCCTTTATCCTGCTACCCCGGTTCGCGATGCTCGCTCAGCCCGTCGTCTGGGCGGCCGGCGTCGGCCTGACCCTCCTCGGCCTCCTCGTCGCCTGGCTCGCCCAGGCTCAGATGGGCGCGTCCTGGCGCTTCGGGGTCGATCATGCCGATACCCCGCCACTGGTGACCTCGGGCATCTTCGCCGTCAGCCGCAACCCGATCTACCTGTCGATCATGCTCGCGGCCATCGGCGTCTTCCTGCTCCTGGGCGATGCCTTGACCCTCGTGCTTCTGGTCCTCGCGGTCTCGCAGCTCACGGTGCTCGTCCGTCTCGAGGAGGCCTTTTTGCGCACGGTCCATGGAGCCGCCTACGCGGACTACACGTCGCGGGTCGGTCGCTTTCTAACGTTGATCGGGCGCTAGTCCGGGATCTGAGCCTGCAGCACGTGGGACTTGAATTCGTCTTCGGCCATGGTCTCGCGCTGCCCCCAGGGGTTGGTGTAGTGGACTTTGCCGTCCTCGACCTTGTCGATCTGGACGTAGTGCGCCGATCCCTCCCAGGTCATGGAGATGGGAACCGGGCCCTTTCCGTCGGATAGGGCCCCCTTCACCTCGTTCCACTTCTCGTCGCGGTTCCAGACCATGAACGAGTCGTTGTCATAGCCCGATCCCTGCAGGGACGAGTGGACCCGCGCGGCCTGCCAGCCAAACATACCCGGGTGAATCGGGCGGTCGGCGATCGTGGTGGCATCCTTGGTGTTGTCGTACTGAAGGAACGAGACGACCTTCGAGAGCTGCATCACGGCGGGCTGGAAGAGGCGGCTCGGCACGCTGCGCCCTCCGTCTCCGGAGAAGTTCCAGTCCTTGTGGCGATTGAGCGTGTCGTCGCCGGCCGTCTCGACCTTGCCCTCCGGGGAGGCGAGGCCGCCCAAGAGCCGGACGTACTCGGCGGGATGCTTTCGGGCGAGCAGGATCTGGGCCGTGGTCGCCCCGCAGGTGTTCTGGCTCTGCTGGGCGATGCGGACCGGGTTCTCGACCTCGCCGATGACCTGCGAGACCAGGGCCTTGCGGTCGATGTCTTCCGCCAGGGGCTGGGATGTCAGCTTGTTCAGCTCGTCGAGGAGCGTGCCGTTGCCGACGAGGACCTTGTCGCCGGGAAGCTTGCCCGCGAGCAGCATGGCCTGCATCTGCCGCCGCGCCATGGGCTCGCCGTCGACCACCTCGAGCACCGCCTGGTACTTGGCCTTGTCTTCGGGCGAGAGGCGGGCGATCGCGCCTTCCTCCGCCGCGGCGTTCCGCTTGGTCTCGTCGACGGCCTGATCCTGCTCGCGCTTGCGGTAGCCGTTGACGTCGGTGGGGTCGTCCACGACGTCACGGGTCTTGAAGTCCTCGAACGAGACGCCCATGGCCTTCTCGCCGGCCGTCTCCAGTGCCTCCAGGCCGACTTCCTTGGCCTTGCCCGACACCTTTTCCCACAGGTTCGAGGCCCACGAGGACACGGACGACCAGGCCGACTTGGCGGCACTCGACACGCTGTCCCAGAGCCCTGCGAAGAAGCCCTTCTTTTCCTGCTTGGGGGCCGGGGGCGACGCGACGGCCGCAGGGGTCGGCGCGGGCGTCGGGGGCTGCGACCCGCCTTCGGCCTCCTTGGCCTTCTTGACTAGATCCGAGAGCCCTATTTCCCGCGTGCGCTCGCGCGTGCGAATCGTCTTGGCGTCTTGCGCCAGGCCCGGCTGCCGGGACTCGGCCGGAGCCGGCGCGGGAACGGGCCCCGTGGGACCGGTCGGCGACTTCGGCGAGACCGCGAGCGGGCTCTTCTGGTCATCGATGCGAGGCATGCAAGGGCCTTTCTGGAGCAGCCTGAAACGTGCGTGCGCTAAGCTCCTATACCCAGTTTTCGCCCGCCCGGCCGCAGACTTGCGTTCCGAGCGACCTAACCGCCCTCGGGTCGTTTGGAGGATTGACGACACGGGGTTTGTGGAACAAGAATGGCTGATACCCATGTTAAGCGCTCGTCATATTCGACTTTTGCAAGGGGTAAACCGACGATGTTTTACCAACCATCCACGCTGCAAGAAGCGCTGGAACTGAAAGCCAAGCTGGGCCCCTCGGCCCGTTTCCTCGCCGGCGGCACCGACCTGGTGGTCGGCATGCAGAAGGGCCGGGTCACCCTCGACGAGGTCATCGACCTCAGCCGCCTCAACGAGCTGTGCTACGTCCACAATGACGGGCGCTCCATGACCCTGGGCGCAGGCTGCACGCACGCCATGGTCGAGACCTGCGAGGTGGCGGCCCTCGCGAACTCCGCGCGCCAGGTGGGCGGCCCCCAGATCCGCAACCGGGGCACCATCGGCGGACAACTCGGAACCGCGAGCCCTGCGGGCGACGTGTCGGTCGGCCTCCTGGCCCTCGAAGCCGAGGTGGAGCTCGTCTCGTTGCGCGGCTCGCGCACCGTGCCCCTGCAGGAGTTCTTCCTGGGCGTCGGCAAGACGGTGATTGCGCCCGACGAGCTCATCTCGGCCGTGCGGTTCGACCACCCGGCCGCGAGCGCCTTCTATAAGATCGGCAAGCGCAACTCGGTGGCCATCTCGATCGTCATGTGCGCCGTGGCCATCGGCCAGGACGGCGCGCCCCGCATCGCCCTGGGCTCGGTGGCCCCCACTCCCTTGCGCCTGCTCAAGACCGAGGCTTTCCTCAAGGCCGAAGGCCTCCGCCCCTCGACCATCGAGGAGGCCGGCCGCCTCGCCCGCGAGGAGGTCAACCCGATTACCGACCACCGCGCCGGCGCCGACTATCGCCGGGACGTCTCGGGCGTGCTCGTCGCGCGTCTGCTCAGCGAACTGACCGCCGGAGGCACCCATGCTCACGCATCCTGATTCCAACGCCCAGACCGGTGCCGCCTGGCAGCTCGGCTTCACCCTGAACGGCAAGCCCGTCGAGACCCAGTGCCGCCCGACGGACACCCTGCTCGACGTCCTGCGCATGAACCTCGGCCACACGGGCACCAAGGGCGCCTGCCTCGAGGGCGAGTGCGGCTCGTGCACGGTGCTCATCGACGGCGTGCCTCAGAACTCGTGCCTCATCCTCGCCCCGCAGGCCGCGGGCCATGAGGTCGTGACGGTCGAGGGCCTCGCCAAGGGCGACGAGCTCGCCACCGTGCAGGAAGCCTTCCTCGAGTGCGGGGCCGTGCAGTGCGGCTACTGCACGCCGGGCCTGCTCATCGCGGCCAAGGCGTTCATCGAGAAGTGCGACCACGTACCCACCGACGACGAGATTCGCCGCGGCATGGAGGGCAACATCTGCCGCTGCACCGGTTACATGAAGGTCATCGACGCCGTGATTCAGGCGGCTAGAGAGGAACTGGCCTAATGTCGGAGAACATTCAAGGGGCGGTCGGCAAGAGCATCCGCCGCAACGACGCCCGCGGCAAGGTCACGGGCGAGACCAAGTACGGCGGGGACCTCGCCGGCAAGGACGCGCTCGTGGTCAAGGTCCTGCGCAGCGCCCATCCGCACGCCGAGATTCTGAGCCTCGACACCTCGGCGGCCGAGGCCCTGCCGGGAGTGGTGGCCGTCTACACCCACAAGGACGTGCCCGGCACCAACAAGCACGGCCTCATCCGCCGCGACCAGGAGGTGCTCGCCACCCGCTTCGTGCGCTACACGGGCGACGCCGTGGCCGTCGTGGTGGCCGAGGACCACCACCTGGCCGAGCAGGCCTGCAAGCTCATCAAGGTCGACTACAAGGTCCTGCCCGGCGTCTACGATATCGACGCGGCACTCGCACCCGACGCGCCCCGGATCCATCCGGAAGGCAACCTCTTGGGCCGCAAGCCCATCGTCAAAGGCAACGCCGAGGTGGCCCTCGCCGAGTCGGACGTGGTGGTCGAGGGCACGTTCCTCACGCAGACCGTCGACCACGCCTTCTTGGACGTGGAGGCCGGCATGGCCGAGATGGACGGCGACACGCTCGTCATCCATGCCTCGGGCCAGTGGGTCCACGAGGAGGCGCGCCTCATCGCGCTCGCCCTCGGCCTGCCCAAGGAGCGGCTCCGGGTGATCCAGCCCGCGACGGGCGGGGCCTTCGGCGGTCGCGAGGACATCGGCATCCAGATCTACTTGGGCCTGGCCGCCCTCAAGCTCGGCAAGCGGGTCCGCCTGGACTACGATCGCGCCGAGTCGATGATCGCGCGCCACAAGCGCCACCCGATCCGCATCCAGTTCACGCTGGGCGCCAAGCAGGACGGCACCATTACCGGCGCCAAGGTCAAGGTGCTCGCGGACGAGGGAGCCTACGCCTCGACGGGCATCGCGGTCCTGCGCAAGGCGGCGAGCCACGCCACGGGCCCCTACCGGGTGCCGAACGTTCTGGTCGACGTGGTGGGCGTGTTCACCAACCACAACCCCACCGGCGCCATGCGCGGTTTCGGCGCGTGCCAGATGGCGATCGCCTACGAGGGCGCCCTGGACCTGCTGGCCGACAAGCTCGGCATGGACCGGGTGGAGTTGCGCCGCAAGAACCTCCTGCGGGCGGGCGAAGGCCTGACCACCGGCCAGATCCTGAACGTCTCCTCGACCGTCGAGTGCCTCGAGGCGGCCCAGGAGCGCATCGGCTGGGAAAAGCGCGACTACTCGAGCCCCAAGCCGCACCTCAAGCGCGGCTATGGTGTGAGCTCCTTCTGCTTCGGCCTGGGCTACGGCGATGGCTTCCCCGACACCTCGCGGGCGCGGGTGCGCTTCGCCGAGGACGACGTGCTGGAGCTCTACACCGGCGCGGTCGAGGTGGGCCAGGGCCTGACGACGGCCATGGCGCAGATCGCGGCCCACGACCTGGGCGTCGACGCCACCACCGTGCGGGTCGTGAGCGCGGACACCCACCGCACGCCCGAGGCGGGCTCGAGCTCCGCCACGCGGCAGACCTACTTCACGGGCAACGCCGTCAAGCTCGCCTCCTTCGAGCTGCGGCACCAGCTCATGGACATCGCAGCCACGCTCCTGCCCATCCACCCGGATGAGCTGCGGTTCGTGGACGGCTACATCCTCCACGCCGACGACCCCATGCAGCGGGTGAGCCTCAAGGACGTGCTGGCCGAGGGCCGCCGCCGCGGCTACTCGCTCGAGGCCGAGAGCCTGTTCCAGCCTCCAACGATGGAGGGCGATCCGAGCGGCCTCTCGCCGCGGGCGTTCATCACCTACCTGTTCGGCAGCCATGCCGCCGAGGTCCTGGTGGACGTCGAGACGGGCGAGGTGCATGTCCAGAAGATCGTGGCCGTGCACGACGTGGGCAAGGCCATCAACCCCCAGCTCGTCACCGGCCAGATCGAGGGCGGCGTCGTGCAGGGGCTGGGCATGGCCCTGATGGAAGAGGTCGTGCGCCGGGACGGCAAGATGATGAACCCGAACTTCACGGACTACATCCTACCGACCATGGTGGACGTGCCGCCCATCGAGGCCGTGATCCTCGAGCACTTCGACCCGGGTGGTCCCTACGGGGCCCACGGCGTCGGCGAGCCGCCCCTCATCGGTACGCCGCCCGCCATTCTCGCGGCCATCGCGGACGCCATCGGCTGCCGCGTGACCGAGCTGCCCGCCACCCCCGAGCGCGTCTGGCGCGCCATCCAGGAGGCCAAGCCCCATGTCGCTCGACATTCTGGAGAAGCTGGCGTCGTACCTACGCGCTGATGTCCCGGTCGCGGTCGCGACCATCGTGGGATCCTCGGGCTCCATTCCCAACGAGGTCGGAGCCAAGATGATCGTCGGAGCCGGCGGGGTCCTCCTCGCCGGCACCATCGGCGGCGGCGACATCGAGCACCTGGCCATCCACGAGGCGGCCGAAGCCCTTCGCGATGGCAAACACCGCAAGTTCAAGTGGCACCTGACCGAGAAGCACGCCCATGGCATCGGCATGATGTGCGGCGGTTCGGCCGAGGTGTTCGTCGAGGTGTTCCAGCCCAAGCTCCAGCTGGTGCTGGTCGGCGGGGGCCACGTGAACATCGAGGTGGCGAAGCTCGCCCGGAACCTGGACTACCATGTGACGGTGCTGGACGATCGACCCGAGTGGGCGAGCGAGGCCAACTACCCCGAGGCCCGGCGGATCATCGCCCAGCCCGCAGAGGGCTTCCAGCAGCTCGAGTGGACCGAGAACAGCTTCATGATCGTGGCCACGCGGGACCAGGACACCCAGGCCCTGCGGGCGGCCATCGACCTGCCGTGCCGGTACGTGGGGCTCGTGGCCTCCAAGCGAAAGACCGTGCAGATCCTCAAGAACCTGAAGGCCGAGGGCCGGGACCTGACGGGGCTGTTGCCCCGGCTGCGATCGCCCGTTGGCCTGGACCTGGGCGGCAAGAGCCCTGCCGCCATCGCGCTGTCCATCATGGCCGAGATCCAGATGGTGCGGCACGGCAAGACCGGCCAGGCGCTGAACTTCGCCCAGGAGGATCCGGTGCTCAGGGCGATCGCCATGGACCGTGACTAGCTACCCGCAGCTAGCGGCCGTCATCACGGCCGCGGGCCTCTCGAGCCGCATGGGATCGCCCAAGGCCTTGCTAGACTGGGGCGGCAAGCCCCTCCTGGAACATCAACTCGACGTGCTCGCGGGCTTCGGTCAGGTCGTCGTGGTGCTGGGACACGAGGCCGACCGCATCCGAGAAGCCATCGCCGTCCCCCCGAACACCCGGCTCGTTGTGAACCCCGACTACGCCGAGGGACGCTCGTCGTCCCTGCAGGCGGGGTTCCGGGCGATCGAAGGCCTGCCACAGGCCATCCTCGTCATCGGTACCGATCAGCCGCTCGATCCGCGCGTCCTCGACCCGCTGATTCAAGCCCTCGGCCCGGAAACCAGCCTGGCCGTCCCGGTACGCGACGGGCGCCGGGGACATCCCGTGTTGCTGTCCGGGACGCTGCTGCCTGAACTCAGAGCTGTGGCCCTGGAGCCCGAAGGGCTGCGCTCCATCGTCCGGCGCCACCATGCCGAAAGCGTCGAGATCCCGTTGGACCTCGACGCTCCCTGGTTGGATTTGAACGACCCCGCGGCGTACGCGGAGGCGGTGGCTAGACGGTCACGAGGCTAGGCGCCTTGGGCAGCGCGATCTTGTGGT
>JAKFBU010000046.1:0-13170 GCA_036676985.1 Candidatus Sericytochromatia bacterium | reverse complement strand
GTGGTCAAGGCCGTCGAGAGCATGAACCGCTCGGCCCGCGAGGCGGCGAGCGCCACGACGCTCATCGCCCAGTCCGCCACCGAGCTGCAGGGCCAGGCGGCGGGGCTCCTGGAGGCCGTCGCCCTTTTCAAGCTGAACGCCGACTCGCGGCAGCTGGAGGTGCGCATCGGCCGCCCCCTCTCGCTCGCGGAGCGGGTCTAGCCGCCTAGGAACAACAATCGAGCGAGGTTCCCGGGCAGGGGAGCCTCGCTCGTTTCTTGCTGGGCGCTGTCGAGAGCAACGGCGGCGGGCCGCTTCACCGGTCCCGCCGATTCGTCAGGGTTGCAGGCCCACCGATCCCGTGGCGGTCTCGAAAGACGTGAGCTCGCAGGTTACCTGGTGCTTCACCGGACCCTGGCCCAGATCGACGGTAAGGCCCTCGACTGCCTTGACCATGCCGAACCCGGGCGCGTACCAGTAGTGCAGCTGGTCCACGTTGCCCGTCTTGTACTGGATGCGGTGCTCCAGCTTGGCCGCGGTGTAGGTGCCCGCGGGGACGGTGACGGACTGCGTGCCCTCGTAGGTGATGGTCTCCTGGGCCTGGG
Source organism: Candidatus Sericytochromatia bacterium (assembly GCA_036676985.1). Classification (GTDB taxonomy): domain Bacteria; phylum Cyanobacteriota; class Sericytochromatia; order S15B-MN24; family UBA4093; genus DATNQJ01. The sequence goes on along the minus strand of JAKFBU010000046.1, from coordinate 12,586 downwards.
GCCAGGTGCGGCCAGCCCAGCTCATGCCCGGCGTCAGAGGCCACTTGAGGACCGTGAGGGAGCCGTCCTCCGGGCGCAGGTAGCGCGACAACGTCACGCCCTCGGCGTTTCGAACGATGAGCGTGGGCAGCATCGGGCGATCGCCGAACCGCCGCTCCATGACCGCCTGGTGGGAGCCCGAGGCCGTCTCGGCCTGCACGATGGTGAAGACCTGCTCGGCGCCGGGGCGCTCGGGGCCGTCGCCAGAGCGGGCCATGGTGCGGTAGCGCCAGCGGGTGCCGAGGTCGGCGGGATACAGGGACTCGGAGGTGAGCGAGCGGGCCTTGAGGAGGGCCTGCCGCTCCGTGGCGAGGCGCTGGCTGGAATTCGGCGCGAGGCCGCAGCCCGTCAGGGAGAGGGCGACGAGGACGGTGAGGAGGTGGCGCATGGTCGGACCTTTATCAGTGAACACGGAATTCATTACTCTACCACTTGCTTGGAGGCCGTGCCGAAGAGGAAGCGCAGGGCGTACGGGGTGCGATTGGCCCAGGCGGCCTCGTTGTGGCCCGCTCCTTCGTCTTCCACGTACTGGAGCGAGCGGCCGGAGACGTAGCCGAAGCCCAGGAGCGTGCGCTTGAGGGCCCGCGCGTCATCGAGCATCTCCTGGGGGTCGCTGCCCTCCTGGGTGCCCATGTCGACCCAGATCCGGTCGTCGGTCCGCAGGCCCTTCAGGTCCGCGAGCACCGCGCGCTGGCTCCACCAGACCGAAGGGGACATGGCCCCGATCTTGCCGAAGGTGTCCCCGTTGTTCCGGGCCAGGTAGAGGGAGATGAGGCCGCCGAGCGACGAGCCCATGACGCCCGTGTTGGCGCGATCGCGCTTGGTCCGGTACGTCTTGTCGATGAAGGGCTTCACCTCTTCCACCAGCATGCGCGCGTACTGCGGGCCCTTGCCGCCCATGGGCTTGCCCTGCACCTCGCCGCGCTGCCAGGTGTACTCGTCGAGGCGCGCGGGCGTGTTGGAGACGCCCACGATGATGAGGGGCGGCAGCTCGCCCGAGCGGATGAGGCGCTCGGCGGTCTCGTCCACGTGCCACTCATTGCCCATGAAGGCTGTGCGCGCGTCGAAGAGGTTGTTGCCGTCGTGCATGTAGAGCACGGGGTAGCGATCGCGCGTGTTCTCGGAATAACCGGGCGGCAGGTAGACCCAGAGGTCCCGCTTCTCGCTGAGGTGCTTGGACGCGAAGCCCTCGTGGCGCCGGACGTCGCCCGAGATCGTGCCATTATCCGCCGCCCGGGCCGATTGCTCGACCGCCGTGAGCGCGGTGGCGGGCGCATGGCAGCCCACCAGGCCCAGCAGCAGGGGCAGGAAGTAAAGCGAACGATATCGTTTCGTCATGGAGAGGTTATCGTCGGCGAAACCTCCCGACTTGCCTCTCAGGCGATTTCGGCGCCCGCCCCCTCATTTCACGAAAACCCTTGCTTAGTTTGCCGCCACGGGGGAATAAGCAGAGAGAACCGGCGCCCCCCAAGAGTCCCGACCCGGTCGGGGGCGTCGCACCGTCGTTTATCGCCTCGCTATAAGGGAGCTTGAATGTTGAAACGGACGTTGATCGCGGCTGGCACCATGGCCGCTCTGGCCACCCTGTCTGCCGGCCCCGCTGCTGCTTACCCGACGGCCATCTGGAACGTGCCGACGGGCAAGGTCACCGCCCCGGGTAACCTCCACATCGGTGTCTACACCTACGTCACGCCCAACCGCACGCCCTTCATCCAGGACGGCTTGACCTTCGGTGCGCTGCCCGGCCTCTCCTTCGGCGACCTGTCGGGGATCGGCGCCCTGGAGCTCGGCATCGACACCTACGGGAGCAACGAGGTCTTCAACGGCAAGCTCCAGCTTATCGGCGAGGGCGAGCTCCTGCCGGCCCTGTCGATCGGCGGCCTCAACCTCTTCAACACGAACGGTCCCTCGGAGAACGTCACCTACGCCTCGCTCACCAAGGAGCTCGGCCTCGGCGGCTTCTCGCTCGGCAGCTGGACGATCGGCTACTACAACACCATGCCCAGCGACACGACCACGGCCTCCCAGATGGGCGTGATGGGCGGCGTCTTCTATCCGATCGGCGATCGGGCCGGCCTCGCGGTGGACCACATGACCGGCACCACGTCGATCTCGGGCTCCAACGTCTACTTGACCTACGGCGTGGCGCCCAACGCCTACCTCAGCGTCGGCCACTACTTCCACCACACGGACAGCAACGCCAACCTGACGTTCATCGGGGTCGACATGGACCTCGCGACCGGTCTGTTCGGCCAGTAACAGGCTTTTCAGCCGGGTTAAAAGGCGCTAATGTAGAGGAGCGTTCGCCCACCGGGGCGAACGCTCTGTTTTCTTGCAAGGGGGAGGGGTTCATGGCCACGACTCGGCGGGCCGCCGGCATGCTGTTCATCTTCACGACGATCTTCCTGGACATCGTCGGCATCGGGCTCATCATCCCGATCATGCCCCAGCTGGTGGCCCAGTTCGTGGGCGGGGACCTCTCGGAGGCCTCGCGCTACTACGGCGCTCTGGGCTCGGTCTACACGCTGATGCAGTTCCTGTTCGCTCCCATGCTGGGGGCGTGGTCGGATCAGGTGGGCCGCAAGCCGGTGCTCCTGATCTCGCTCTTCGGCACGGCCCTCAGCTATCTGATGATGGCCCTCTCGCCGAGCCTCGTGTGGCTCTTCGTGGCCCGGACGCTCGCGGGCCTCGCGGGCGCGAGCCTGACGGTGGCCACGACCTACATCGCGGACGTCAGCAGCCCGGAGGATCGGGCCAAGAACTTCGGCATGGTGGGGGCGGCCTTCGGCATCGGCTTCATCGTGGGCCCGGCGGTGGGCGGCCTCCTGGGCAGCCTCGGGCTGCACGTACCCTTCTACGCGGCAGCGGCCATCACGCTCTTGAACTTCCTGTACGGCCTTTTCATCGTGCCCGAGTCGCACGCCGTGGAGAACCGGCGCAAGTTCACCCTCGACAAGGCGAACCCCTTCTCGTGGGTGACGCTGCTCCGCAAGTACCCCGTCGTCATGGGCCTGACGTCCACCTTCGTCCTGATGGGCCTCGCGCAGAACGCCCTGCACAGCACCTGGGTCCTCTTCACGACCTACCGCTTCCACTGGGGCACGGCCGAGAACGGCGCGGCTTTGGCGGTGGTGGGCCTCACGGCGGCCATCGTCCAGGGCGGCCTCATCCGGGTGCTCATGCCCAAGCTGGGCGAGCAGCGCGCGATCATCGTGGGCCTGCTCATCGGGGCCCTCGGGTTCCTCTTCTACGGGTTGGCGACGCAGGGCTGGATGATGTACGTCATCCTCACGTTCGCGAGCCTGGGCGGCCTCGCGGGCCCGGCCATCCAGGGCCTGGTCTCTCGGACGGTCGGTCCTTACGAGCAGGGCGCCGTTCAGGGCGCGCTCACGAGCCTCATGAGCCTCACGGGCGTGGTGGGGCCGATGTTCTCGAGCTTGCTGTTCGCGGAGTTCACGGGCCCCAAGGCGCGCATGGAGTTGCCGGGTATCGCCTTCTTCGTGGGGTCGGCCCTCATGCTCGTGGCCATGTTGCTTGCCATCCGCCTCTTCGGGCGCCTGGACAAGCTCGCGCCCGCCCCCGAGGCGGGGCCGGTCGCGGCGGCGTCCTAATCGGGGTAGTCGGCTAAGTACCCTTGATACCCACAATAAATCCCGTTCGTCTTGAGCCTGGTCGAAAGCCTGTCCTGAGCCTGTCGAAGGGGCGAACGGTTCCTCAAAAAAGAGGGGCGGCCGCCAGGCCGCCCCTTTGACTTATTTACCGCTCGCTCATCAGTGGCGTCAGCGTCACCGCCTGCGGCTGGTACCGGTCCAGCTGCGCCAACCCCTCCAGCGTGAACCCTTCCAGCGCTTCCAAGAAGGCGTTCTGCGCCGAGCGCAGCGCGCCCTGCACGGCGCAGCCGCTGCGGAAGCAGGCATAGGCCGAACTCGACGTGCACTCGTTGACCGCGATCTCGCCCTCGGTCGCCTCGATGACATGCCGGAGCGTGATGTCCGAGGCCGGACGGGCCAGCTCGATGCCGCCCTGCGAGCCCCGCTGCGAGCGGATGAGCCCCGCCTTGACGAGCGTCGTCACGAGCTTGCCCAGGAACGACGCGGGGATGCGCTCGTCCTCGGCGATGCGGGCGATGTCCGACAGCTGACCAGGCGGCTGCTTGGCCAGGTGGACCATCGTCAGGATCCCGTACTCGGAGGCCTTCGTCAGCTTCATGTCGCCTTCCTTTCCAGGTTAGACCGACACCACCATGAGCTCGGGGTCCACGCTGCGCACCAGGTTCTCGATCGCCATCAGGGTGCCGAAGGTGGCGCTGGGGCAGGTGCCGCAGGCGCCGTGGTAGTGGATCCGCAGCTCCTTGCCCTCGAGTCCCACGATCTCCAGGCCGCCGCCGTCCATCATGAGCGCGGGCCGGATCTGCTTGTCGAGGATCTCGTTGATCTGGACCAGCAGCGCGCCCGACTCGGGGTCCGAGGCCAGGTGCGAGACGTCCTGGGCGGTCTGGGGCACGGCCGGAGCCGTCGCGGCCTCGGCCGCCCGGATGGGCACGGCCACCTCGCGCAAGAGGTCGTTCCAATCGGCGCCGCCGTCCTGCGTGACCGTCAGGTAGCGGTCGAGGTAGTAGACGTTGGAGACGTGCGGGATCGCGAACAGCGCCGTCGCCAGCGCGTCCGACTGCGCCACCGTGGCGTTGTCGTACGAGCGGGCGACCCCGTAGGTCAGCGGGTCCTTCAGGACGAACTTCCGCGCGTTGGGGTTGGGCGTCATCTCGATCTCGGCGATCTTCGGCATACTCGAATCCTTCTTAACCTTGCTTGGCGACCGGGTCGGCGCTGCCCTCGGTGCTCACGGCCTCTTCGTTGTGGAGGGCGGCATGCAGCGTGTGCCAGGGCAGCACCGCGCACTTGACCCGCGAGGGCAGCCCGGCCACGCCCGAGAACACCTTGAGGCGGCCCAGCCGGCTCTCGGGCGACTCGGCGTTCAGCTTGCCGGTGGCCATGTCGCGGAACTGCTGCACCAGCTCCTCGGCCTCGGTGACGGTCTTGCCCTTCACCGTGCTCGTCATCATCGAGCTGGACGCCTTGCAGATGGCGCAGCTGTGGCCCTCGAAGCCGATCTGGTCGATCTTGTCGTCCGCGACGTTGAGCGTCAACGTGATGTGGTCGCCGCAGAGCGGGTTGCGACCCTCGGCGCGCCGGTTGGACTCCGCGAGGAGGCCGTAGTTGCGGGGCTTCTTGTTGTGCTCCAGGATCACTTCCTGGTAGAGCTGACTAGGAGAGCTCATTATCCGAAAATCCTCTGAACCGTGCGGATGCCCTCGATCAGGGCGTCCACTTCTTCCCGGGTGTTGTAAAAGGCGAACGACGCGCGGGCCGTGGCGGGCACGCCGAGGCGGTTCATCACGGGCTGGGCGCAGTGGTGCCCGGCGCGGACCGCGATCCCCTCGGAGTCGAGGATGGTGCCCACGTCATGCGGGTGCACGCCCTCCACCTCGAAGGAGAGGACGGCCGCCTTGTGCTTGGCCGTGCCGATGATCCGCACGCCCTCGAGCTCCTTGAAGCGCTCGGTGGCGTACTCCAAAAGCTCGTGCTCGTAGGCGCCGATCTTGTCCAGGCCGATGGCCGTCAGGTAGTCGATGGCCGCACCCAGGCCGATCATGGGGGCGATCGCCGGCGTCCCCGCCTCGAACTTGAAGGGAATCTCGTTGTAGAGCGTCTCCTCGAAGGTGACGCTCAGGATCATGTCCCCGCCGCCGAGGAACGGCTGCATCTTCTCCAAGAGGTGCGCCTTGCCGTAGAGGATGCCGCTGCCCGTGGGGCCGCACATCTTGTGGCCGGAAAAGACGTAGAAGTCCGCGTCCAGGTCCTGGACGTCCACGGGCATGTGCGGGGCCGCCTGGGCGCCGTCGATGAGGACGGGCACGCCGAGCCGGTGGGCCGAGGCGATCATCTCCTTGATCGGGTTGATGGTCCCGAGCGCGTTGGAGACATGCGTCAGCGCGACGAACTTGGTGCGCTCCGTGAGGAGCCGCTCGTACTCGTCGATCAGCAACTCGCCCGCGTCGTTCATGGGGACGACGCGCAGCTTGCAGCCCTTCTCCTTGCACAGCATCTGCCAGGGCACGATGTTGGCGTGATGCTCCAGGGCCGAGATGAGGATCTCGTCGCCTTCCTTGAGGAAGAGGCGGCCATAGCCGTGCATCACCAGGTTGATGCCCTCGGTGGCGCCCTTCACGAAGATGATCTCGCGCTCCTCCTTGGCGTTGAGGAAGCGCTGCGCCTTGTGGCGCACGGCCTCGTACTCGGCGCTCGCCAGCTCGCTCAGGGCGTGCACGCCGCGGTGCACGTTCGAGTGCTCCAGCGTGTGGTAGCGCACCAGGCGATCGATCACCGGCTGGGGCATCTGGCTCGAGGCCGCGTTGTCGAGGTAGACGAGCGGCTTTCCGTGGACCTCCCGCTTGAGGATTGGGAAGTCGGCGCGTATGCGCTCGATCTCCGCCGGGGAGAAGGTCTGGGCGGGCTGCGTGACGATCATGTCCTACCGTCCTTCCTTGGCCGACGCCATCTGCTCCAGGGCGTGGTCGCGCAGGTCGTCCTTGAGGGACGGCACCGGCAGGCCGTCGAGGACCTCGGCCGCGAACGCGAAGATGAGCAGGTGGCGGGCATCGGCCTCCGAGAGGCCGCGGCTGCGCAGGTAGAAGATCTCCTCGGGCTCGATCTGGCCGACGGTGGCGCCGTGCGAGCAGCGCACGTCCTCGTTGAAGATCTCGAGCTGGGGCTTGGTATCGATCCGCGCCTTCTGCGTGAGCAGCAAGTTGCGGTTGGCCTGGGCCGAGTTGGTCTGGGACGCGTGCTGCCGCACCAGGATCTTGCCGTTGAAGACCCCGCGCGACGTGCCGCCCAGGACGCACTTGTGCAGCTGGTTGCTCGTGCCGTGGGGCTTGGCGTGGTCGATGACGCTGTGGGTGTCCGCGAACTGCTCGCCCGACAGGAGCACCAGGCCGTTGAGGCTGGCGTCCGTGCCCTCGGCCGTCTGGAGCACCGTGGGCTCGTGCCGGCTGAAGGCCGCGCCGAGCGTCACCGCGTGCGAGTGGTACGAGCTGTCGCGGCCGAGCACCGCGGCCGACCGGCCGAGATGGTAGCTCTGGCGGCTCTCGCGCTGCAGGCGCACGTGCTTGATCCGGGCGTCGTCCGCCAGGAAGAGCTCCGTCACGGCGTTGGTGAGGGTGACGCCGTCCGCCAGGCTCACGTAGTCCTCGACCACGATGGCCTCGCTCATGGCCTCGGCCACGAGCAGCACACGCGGGTGGACGACGACGGTCTCGGCGCCGGGCACCGCCACGAACAGGAGGTGCAAGGGGGCCGGGGCGACCCGTTCGCGGCCCAGGTGCACGAGCGCGCCGTCCCCGAGGAAGGCCGTGTTGAGGGCCAGGAAGACGTCGTCCCGGAAGGCCGCATGGCGCGCCAGGTGGCTGTCGAGCAGCTTGGCCTCGTCGCCCGCGTCCGCGAGGTTCTTGACGACGATGCCCGCGCCCAGGGCGCTCACGTCCGACAGGTGCGGGGCGTAGGCGCCGTTCACGAAGACCAGGCGGCTCGCCTTGGCCTCGGGCAGGACGAAGCGCTCGATGGACTCGAGCGTCACGGCCTCGGGCTTGCGCTCGGGGGCCTGGAACGTGAGCTCCTTGAGGGGCGCGAGGTTGGTGAAGCGCCACTCCTCGTCCTTGATGCCCGGCATCGGAAGGGCGCTCAGGCGATCGACGGCCTCGCGGCGCAGCATGGCGACGCTCATGAGCCCCGTCTCGGGGAGCTCGGGCCGCGTGCGCAGGAGGCTCGCCACCGTGGGGTCCTGGACGAGTTCGACGATCGCGGGCTTCATCTACTTCACCGCCGCCTCTTCACGCACCCAGTCGTAGCCGCGGTTCTCGAGCTCGAGGGCGAGCTCCTTGCCGCCGGTCTTGATGATCCGGCCGTCGGCGAAGACGTGCACGAAGTCCGGCGTGATGTAGTTCAGGAGCCGCTGGTAGTGCGTGACCATCAGGATGGCGTTGTCCTTGGTCGAGAGCTGGTTGATGCCGCTGGCCACCTCGCGCAGGGCGTCGATGTCCAGGCCCGAGTCCGTCTCGTCCAGGATGGCGAGGGTGGGCTCGAGGACGGCCATCTGGAGGATCTCGTTGCGCTTCTTCTCGCCGCCCGAGAAGCCCTCGTTGACGGAGCGGTCCAGGAAGGCCGGGTCCATCTCGACGAGCTTGATCTTCTCGCGGATGAAGTCGTCGAACTCGAGGGGGTCGAGCTCGTCCTGGCCGCGGGCGGCGGCCACGGTGTTGTAGGACAGGCGCAGGAACGAGGCGTTCGAGACGCCGGGGATCTCGACCGGGTACTGGAACGAGAGGAAGAGGCCCGCCTTGGCGCGCTCGTCGGCTTCCAGCTCCATCAGGTTCTTGCCGTGGAAGAAGACCTCGCCGCCCGTCACTTCGTAGTCGGGGTGGCCGGCGAGCACCTTGGAGAGGGTGCTCTTGCCGGAGCCGTTGGGCCCCATGATGGCGTGGATCTCGCCCGCCTTGATGGTGAGGTCGACGCCCTTGAGGATCTCGACCCCTTCGACGGTGGCGCGCAGATCGCGGACTTCGAGTATGACCTTGCTGTTCGGAACGATCATCCGACGCTACCCTCCAACTTGAGACCCAGCAGCTTGGTCGCCTCCACGGCGAACTCCATGGGCAGCTGGGTGAAGACATCCTTGCAGAAACCGTTGATGATCATCGAGATGGCCTCTTCCGAGCCGATCCCGCGCTGGGCGAAGTAGAACATCTGCTCTTCGCCGATCTTCGAGGTCGACGCCTCGTGCTCCACGCGGGCCGTGTTGTTGCCGACCTCGATGTACGGGAACGTGTTGGCCTGGCACTCGGCCCCGATGAGCATCGAGTCGCACTGCGAGTAGTTGCGTGCGCCCTCGGCCTTGGGGCCGACGCGGACCAGGCCGCGATACGAGTTGTTGGAATGGCCGGCCGAGATGCCCTTCGAGATGATCGTGCTCTTGGTGTTCTTGCCGAGGTGGATCATCTTGGTGCCGGTGTCGGCCTGCTGATAGTGGTTGGTGAGGGCCACCGAGTAGAACTCGCCGACCGAGCCCTCGCCCAGGAGCACGCAGCTCGGGTACTTCCAGGTGATGGCGGAGCCCGTCTCGACCTGCGTCCAGGAGATCTTGGAGTTCCGGCCCTTGCACAGGCCGCGCTTGGTGACGAAGTTGAAGATGCCGCCGACGCCCTTCTCGTCGCCCGCGTACCAATTCTGGACCGTCGAGTACTTGATGTAGGCGTCATCCAGGGCGACGAGCTCGACGACCGCCGCGTGCAGCTGGTTGGAGCTGAACTGGGGCGCCGTGCAGCCCTCGAGGTAGCTGACCTCGGCGCCTTCTTCGGCGACGATGAGCGTGCGCTCGAACTGGCCGGACTCCTCGGTGTTGATCCGGAAGTAGGTGGAGAGCTCCATGGGGCACGTGACGCCCTTGGGGATGAGCACGAAGCTGCCGTCGGTGAAGACCGCCGAGTTGAGGGCGGCGTAGAAGTTGTCCGAGTAGGGCACCACCGAGCCCATGTACTTCTTGACGAGCTCGGGGTACTTCTGGACGGCCTCGGAGATCGAGCAGAAGATGACGCCCGCCTCGGCGAGCTTCTCCTTGAAGGTGGTCGTCACCGAGACGCTGTCGAAGACGACGTCCACGGCCACGTTGGCGAGGCGCTTCTGCTCCTCGAGGGGGATGCCGAGCTTCTCGAAGGTGCGCAGGAGCTCGGGATCGACCTCTTCCATGCTCCCGTGCTGCTTCTTTTGCTTGGGGGCGGAGTAGTAGGTGATGTCCTGGTAGTCGATCTCGGGGTAGTGGACGTTGGGCCAGCGGGGCTCTTGGAGGGTCTGCCAGTGGCGGAAGGCCTTGAGGCGGAACTCGAGGAGCCAGTCGGGCTCGTTCTTCTTGGCCGAGATGGCGCGGACGGTGTCCTCGTTGAGGCCCTTGGGCAGGGTCTCCGCCTCGATGGGCGTGACGAATCCGTGTTTGTAAGGCTGGTTGACGACGGCCTTGACGCTCATGGTGGCTCCTGAAAGGCGTTGCCCCTCTCCGACCTTACCGGCCGGGCGAGGGTGAAACAAGATAAAAAAGGTCTGATTTATCTGGATTCAGCTTACGCCCGCCAATCCCCAATGTCAAGCGACGCCGGGGAGGCGAGAAGATGAGAGATGGCGCGGCTAAGAGTGTCTAACCCTCGGCGGGTTCCGGGAATCGCTTGGTGAGCGAATTAGCGCTGCTTAGGGGCTTTCTCAAGGTAAAGAGCGCAGTCAGCGAGCAATTATCTTGCGTGCCATTAACGAATATCGAGCGATTGATGGAGGGTTGAAAAGCACGGACGGTTGAGTTGATGCACGACAATTCCATGCGGAGATTCCAGAGCCCACCACATATGTCCTGGGCAATAGCGAAGATCTTTGCCGCTAATTTTATGTTGCATACCAGCGTTCATCGAGTTGGCGGAGTTCTAAGCGCGATGCGAAGCCGAGCCTCACCCGTCTGACGCCGCGACGGACGTCCGACGAGAACTACATTCCCAATTCTCTCAGAAGGCTTGTAGATGTAACTTCTACTTATCCATTTCTCTTAGCAATACGGGCCAATGCTTGCGAATTTGCCTCAGCATTTCAACAGAAGCCATTTCATTGCTGGCGCGCTTAACATAACTAATGAAGTTCTTTTTTCCAAGAGATGAATATCGTCCATAGAGTAATTTTTTATTCATCCGTTGTAATCTGTTAAATTTCTTCTCATTCCTGGCAGCGCGAACACCTGCCTTGAGCTTTCGGTAATATCTTGCCATTGATGGTGAGCGAATCACAATCTTTTCACCATCGAACACAAAGCCTAGATATTGAAGTGGTTTCGTCTGCGCAATAAGTTGCTGACGGCCATTTGAGATTGCAAATTCAGATACGTCCTTCTTTTCTCCGTTTACATTTAAATTAAGGTGGAGAAGTTCGTGATTGATTGCTTGAGTCGCAATCCATTCCACCTCCGGTTTGCATACAAATATAATGTCGTCACAATAGCGGCGATAAAATGCGTTCAATTGGCAAGCTAAATCGGAAAGTCGCTCATCAAAATCGATCATGTAAATGTTAGAAAGGACGGCGCTCACAGATGAGCCCTGGGGAATCCCTTTATCGGTATTAGGATTCTTATTAATTAGGCGGTGTTTATTTCGAACTAGGGTTCGAAATTCTGATATATCACAAAACCGATCCTTGCGAAGCTGGTCCTTCTTTGTGACGCCTAGAGCATTCATGAGTGCCTTTCGATCGACAAAGCAAAATTTTGCTAACGATCGATATACGGCATAGTGATCAGCAGGCAACTTTTCATGTTGGTGCCCTAGGACGCGAATCCAATTAGCCTTAAGAATTTCATGGTTAAGAGTGCCGAAGAAATCTGTCACATCATATGCTAAGGCAATGCAGTTTCCCTCTTGCATAATGAAGTCAAAAGCTTCTTTTGCGAATGTAATATTACTCTTTTTATCCGGAAACCGACGGTAAGCTATAGATGTAATGGCAGTATTGGTATCGCGTATTAGGTCTTCGTATTTGTCAGAAAGTATGCTGCTGTAATACGAATAAATTAAAGCATCGGCATGGCTTGCATACATAATTGGCCGAAGCTTAGTATGGCTATTATCTGGTCTCGGTTTTTTACGGTGAACTTTTTGCTCGTTGAGGATAAAAGGCAGAAAGTCATGGCTTGATACCCATCGGTCGTCACTTACATGGCTTAAATACTGGTTAATCTGCCTTGGGTTACGGATCGGTAGATCAAAATGGAGGTAGCCCTTAGGTCTGAACCAGTCAGGATACCCCACATGTGATGAATCGTTTGACATTTAATTATTGCTCGAGAAAGTCAGTGCGGGGGGCAAGGGCGTCAGGCGGCGACTACCCGTCAAATGTCCCCCCGCGCTCAAGACTTGCCCAGGTTACAATGTTCCCTGGCCGCCTGGCTGGACTGATAGAATGGAACAGGTAGACGCGTGCTGGATGCACACCCTTCTCGTCGGCAGTTCGCCGTGGTGGCGGCTGCTTCTGGTACTCATCAAGTTCTTGGTGAACTTGACTTTGTTGAAGGTTACCTTTCCCCCTCAAGGCAGCTCCTTTAAGGAAGCTCCTTACAGGCAGATCAATATTACGATAATATGATTGTCAGGTCAATGATTCTAGGATAGGTCCTGAATGGCTCATTATTTACCAAATGGTTCGCTTAAGTTTTTCAATTCGACTGCGCGCCCTGCGGTATAGTGACCTGCCCTAGACGCCGGGTCTCAGGGACGGTCCGTATAGGGAGGGCGGTGCTTTCGGCCTTGAAGTAGGCGATCGCCTCCCGCAACCCCTCCGCCCTATCCTGGAGCTGGCTCGTCGAGCTCGCGATCTGCTCGGTCGCCGTCACGGCCTCGTCGGCGGCCGCATGGATCTGGTGCATCGAGTTGACGACGCGCTTGCCGCCCGACTGCTGATCCTGGGCC
>JAKFBU010000045.1:0-7626 GCA_036676985.1 Candidatus Sericytochromatia bacterium | reverse complement strand
CCAGACGGCCTCCCGGATGTCGCAGGACAGCATCTCGCTCCTGCAGACCGCCGAGGGCGCCCTCGTCGAGACCACCAGCATCCTGCAGCGTATGCGCGAGCTGTCGGTCCAGGCTGCCAACGATACCCTGACCGCCTCGGACCGTGCGGCCATCAAGAGCGAGCTCGACCAGCTCAGCTCGGAGATCGACCGCATCGCCACCACTACCCAGTTCAACACCAAGACGCTGCTCAACGGCAGCCTCGCCAGCGGCGCCAACAGCCTCACCCTCCAGGTGGGCGCGAACGGCGGCCAGATCATCAACATCACCATCGGCACCGCGACCTCGTCCGCTCTGGGCGTCAGCAGCGTCGGCGTTAGCGATGCCGCCACGGCCAGCCTCTCGATCGGCTCGCTGGACACGGCGCTCGCGTCGGTCTCGACCATCCGAGCCAGCCTCGGTGCCTACATCAACCGCCTGGATCACACCATCAAGAACCTGGACGTCTCGGCCGAGAACCTCTCGGCTGCCGAGAGCCGCGTCCGCGACCTGGACATGGCGAAGGAAGTGGTCAACATGACCCGCAACCAGATCCTGACCCAGTCCAGCACCTCGATGCTCGCCCAGGCCAACCAGTCCACCCAGGGCGTCCTCGGCCTCCTCGGCTAAGCCTCAGGGTAGCCAAACCAACCACGAGGCGTCCCACCCTTGGCCGAGGGTGGGACGCCTTTTGGCTTTTTCCCAACACCCCCTCAAGTCCTGCCCATCGGCGCCGATAGACATGATCGGGCGCCTGGGCCAGGCGAAGGAGAAGCCGTATGAAGATCGAAGGAGCCATCGCCGTCACCGGGACGGCAAGCCACTTGCTGGTTGGCAACGAGACCAACACGCGCGCCGATCGCGAGCGTGTCCAACAGGAAAAGCTCCAGCAGAACGTCGCCGCCCACCCCGACAAACAAAACGGCAACGAGAAAGCCACGGGCGATCGCTTCCTGGCCTCTGCCATCCAGCAGACCCAGGAGATCCTCCACGCGTTCGACGAGCAAGTGAGCTTCGATATCCACCGGGAGACGAACGCCACCATCGTGCGCGTGGTGAACCACTCCACCGGTGAGGTCGTGCGCGAGATCCCCGCCGAAAAGTTCCTCGACATGCTGGCGTCGTTCCAGAAGCAGCTGAACGGCCTGTTCGTCGACGAGTTGCAGTAAGCGGAACTCGAGGAAGGAAAGGAGGAGGCGATGTCCTTTCAATTGGGCGGCCTGATGTCGGGTCTCGACACCAAGACCATGATCGACCAGCTCATGGCGCTCGAGCGGAGGCCCGTCCTCGCTCTCGAAGAGCGCAAGGAGACGATCAAGAACCGGAACTCGGCGTTCCAGCTCCTCAACACCCGCCTGGCATCGCTCCAGAGCAGGGCCTCGGATCTCCTGCTTGAGAAGACCCTCAAGGCCAACTCGGCCACGAGCTCCGACTCGAACGTCGCGACGGCGTCGGCCGGTGCCGGGGCGGCGGCCGGAACCTACAAGATCAAGGTCAACCAGCTCGCGACCGCGACGAGCGCCAAGAGCTCCGGTGGCCTCGCAGCGGCGGCCAGCGACACCACCGCCCTCATGGACGTGAAGCCTGCTAGCGGCAGCAAGATCACGGCCGGCACCTTCACCATCGGGGGGGCCACCTTCACCATCGCCGGGACGAGCGGCTCCAACGTCTCGGACAACGGCATCGAGCTCAAGCACGTCCTGGCGGCCATCAACATGGCCAGCGGCAACCTGGGTCCCGATGGCGACCTGGACGGGTTTCCGGACGGCCTGGCGGACTACGATCCCGCCAAGGTCTCCTACACGGGCAGCACCGGCCTGAGCGGCGGGATCGGCGTGGACGTGGCCGACCTGACGGCCGATGGCCAGATTCGCCTCAACGTGGGTACGGGTGTCGCGATCGGCGGGGGCGCGGATACCAGCAACTTCCTGACCGTCGCCGGCCTCAAGTCTCCGACGGTTTCCGGTGCCACCAACGAGTACCGGACCGGCGCACGGATGAACGCCACCCAGGCCAGCGCCAAGCTCAACGCCTCCAACTTCGCCGTGGCCGTGACCGGCGACGCCTCGGACGGCAACGCCAACACCGGCACCTTCAAAGTCAACGGCACGAGTATCAACTACGACTTGACCGTCGACTCGCTCAATGACGTCCTGAGCCGCATCAACTCCTCCCAGGCGGGGGTAGTCGCGAGCTACAACGCCATCGAGGACCGGGTGATCCTCACCAACAAGACCACCGGCTCGACGGCCATCAGCCTCGAGGACGTGGGGACGGGCAACTTCCTGGCCGCCACCAAGCTGACGACCGCCACCCAGACGGCCGGCCAGAATGCGCAGATCACGATCGACGGCATCAACGGCGGCAACCCGATCGAGAGCAGCACCAACGAGTTCAAGGACGTGATCCCGGGCGTCAACTTCACCGCCAAGAAGACGGAAACGGCGAGCTGGACGACGGTCACTGTCGCCCGTGACTACTCCACGACGATCAACTCGGTGAAGGCCTTCATCACCGAGTTCAACACCACGGTGGACACCTTCGAGGCTGCGCGCGAGAAGGGCAAGCCCCTTCAGAACGACGGCGAGGTCAGCGCCATCCTCAGCAAGCTCCGCCAGTTCGTGTACGACCCCATCAGCGGACTTTCCGGCGGCGGCCCCAACACGCTCTCCGCCCTGGGGATCGGCACCACCAAGGAGGACCGCAAGCACCTCTCCCTCGACGAGACGAAGTTCAAGGCCGCCCTCGAGGCGAACCCCGATCGAGTCGCCGAGATCTTCAACAAGGACGCCACGGCGACCAACCCGACGGGTATGGCGGGCCGCCTGAAGAAGTACCTGACGGACCTCAAGTCCACCGATGGCGTCTTCGCCACCCGCAACAAGTCGGTCACGGCCCAGACCAAGCTGATCGACGACCAGATCCGCGGCTACGACGTGCGGATCGAACAACGCCGCAAGATCCTGACGGGACAGTTCACTGCGATGGAGCAGGCGATCGGTCTCATGCGGTCCCAACAGAACGCCATGCTCTCTCAGCTCGGCTCGCTTCAGCAGTAAGCTCTCAAAGGAGATTCCCACGTGAATCAAATGCTTGCCGGTAACGCCTATCAGCAGTATCAGATGGCGCAGCTCGAGACCGCTCCTCCCGAGCGCCTGCTCATCATGCTCTACGAGGGGGCGATCCGATTCTCCAACGCCGCCCGCAAGGGCATGGAAGATCGAAACCACCAGATGGCGCACGATAACTTCTTGCGCGTGCAGGCCATCATCACAGAGCTCATGGCGACCCTCGACATGACCCAGGGCGAGGTCGCCCAGAACCTCTTCGACCTCTACGAGTTCATGAACAAGCAGCTCGCCAAGGCGAACATGCAGAAGAGCATCCCGCTCCTGGACGAGATCATCGCCATGCTGCGCGACCTCCACTCGGCCTGGGTCCAGGCCGCCAAGAACGTTGGTGCCATGAAGAAGGCCAGTGCCTAGCACCGTGCGCGACGAGCTCGCCGAGGTCTACCAGGAAGCGATCGCTCTTACCGACAAGCAGGCCGAAGCCATCGCCAACGAGGACTGGGACTTGCTCAACAGCCTCCTGATGAAGCGCGATCGCTGCATCGCCCGGGCCGAGGCGCTCCTGCACGACCACGGGACGCCGACCAACCGGGAGGAGATCCGGGCGTTGCTCACGACGCTGACGCAGAAGGACGAGGCCAACCAGTCGGTGTTCCAGAAGCGGATGGCCGAACTTCGCCAGGAGCTCGGCAGCCTGAGCCACCGTTCGGACGCCCTCGTGAGCTACTACGACAGCATGCGAGACGTCCCGACCTCGAGCTTCTTCGACCACGACCAGTGACCCATCGAGGGGAGGCAGCGCCTCCCCTCGATTCATTAGAGACGTATAGGCGAGCAAGCCTTCTGGGTACAGTGACTTCAGAAGCATGGAGGCTTCAGTAAGCCAAAAGGAGAGCGAGATGAAGAACTGGTCGCTGTTGTTGGGAGCCACCCTGTTGACCAGTTGCTCGCTAAGGCCCGCAGGCCTGGTTCCTCCGCAGGCGACGAGCCCGCTTCTCGCTCCGCAAGCCGGCCAGTCGGACACCGCCTTTCCGGACGTCCAGAGCCAGGGGCTCAGCGAGACCAACGACCTGATCGTGCGCTTCAAGGATGGGCATGAGGAGCCCACCATCGACGCCACCTATGTCCGCTCGCTGCTCTTGCCCCGCACCAAGGTCTTCAAGGCGCGCTCCCTCGAGCATCAGGCCGAGCTTCTGACCCAGCTGCGCGAGCATCCCGCCATCGAGTACGTGGAGCCCGACTATCCGGTCCAGCTACAGGCCTATGCGGGGACGCCCGACGACTACGACGCGACCGACCTCTGGGGCCTCGCCAAGAGTGACGTTCCGGGCGCTTGGGCGCTCAACGGCGTCGGTGGCAACGTTTGGGATGCGAACGTGCGGGTGGCCGTCATCGACACGGGCGTCCGCACCGATCACCCCGATCTGGCCGCCAACTGCGTGGCGGGCTTCGACTTCCACAACATCGACAGCGACCCCATGGACGACAACGGGCACGGCACCCACGTGGCCGGCACCATCGCGGCCATCGGCAACAACAACCGGGGAGTGGTCGGCGCCGCCCCCAACTGCACCATCCTCCCGATCAAGGCCATGGGCTCCAACGGCTCGGGCGCCACGTCGGCCACCACCAACGCCATCATCTACGCCGTCCAGAACGGCGCCGACGTGATCAACATGAGCCTGGGCTCGCGGACCTACTCCCTGACCGAGCGCAACGCCATCGATTACGCCATCGGCCAAGGGGTGGTCGTCGTGGCGGCCGCGGGCAACTCCAACACCTCCATTCGCCACTACCCCGCGGCCTACCCCGGCGTCATTTCGGTCGGCGCCACCACCAACACCGACGCGCGCGCCAGCTTCTCGAACTTCGGCAACTGGGTGAGCATCGCGGCCCCCGGCGTCAACATCCTCTCGACCGACTTCGAGGGTGGCTACTCGGTCAAGCAGGGCACGAGCATGGCCTCTCCCCTGGTGGCGGGCGTCGCCGCCCTCCTGCGGGCCCAGCATCCCGACTGGTCGGTCCAGCAGATCAAGGCCGCCCTCGAGAGCAGCGGAGACGACACGGACACGGGCTTCATCGGCAGCACCCTCAAGCGCCTCAACGCCCCGAATGCCCTCCAGGCCTCGGAGCCCGATGACGCCACGCCCTCCATCCGCTACGTGGGTGTGACGCCCAGCTACTACACGACCACCTTCCGCTACGAGTCCAGCGAGGCCGTCAACACCCAGATCGCGCTGTCGACCAACGCGGACCTGAGCGGCGCCAGCACGATCAATGGACCGGGCAGCAAGGCGAGCCTTCCCATCGTGACGGCCCAGGGCCTGACCCCGGGCACGACCTACTACTATCGGGCCACCGTCACCGATCCAGCCGGTCAGCAGACGCCCGATACGATCATTCGCAGCTTCCGCACGCTGCCGGTCACGTTGACGAGCCTCCGAGCCTATCCGTCGCTCTACACGACCACGCTCACCTTCGCCACCAGCGTCCCGACCACCGACACCCTCAGCATCGGCACCGACCCCAACGCCCTGGCGGCCGTCGGCTCCAGCTCGGCGGCGAGCCGCACGCACAGCCTCGCCTTGAGCAGCCTCAAGCCGCAAACGCGCTATTACTACCGGATTCAAAGCACGGACGCATTCGGCAACTCGGTGTCGAGCACGGCCGGTCTCTACTTCACGACCGGCTCGCCGGCCTTCACCCGGATCACCTACTCGCGGACGAACTCCAGCATCACCCTCAACTGGACCACCAGCATCGCCACGACGAACTGGGCGGGTGCCAACGCCTCCAGCGCGGGCACCTTCACCGTGGAGAACGACACGGGCACTCCCGCCAACACGCACACCTTCACGATCACGGGCCTGAACAGCGCCACCCGTTACTACGTGAAGATTGGCGGCAAAGATGCGGCCGGAAACCCCGTCGTAGCTGGTCCCTTCTTGCTAACCACCCTCTAGCAATTCTGACGAGGCGGGCCTGGTGCCCGCCTCAACACTTAGAATGGCTGAATGGGCGGGTAGGAGCATGGAGACCGGGCAAGTAGCGGAGTGAAGTCGGTGATCAGGCGTTCCTGGACAATGCGGTGGCTGATGGGCAGCACGGGGCTGGTCCTCCTGCTGGGGTGCCAACCCCCACAAGGCCCTCAGGTGAGCGCGTCCACGGCCCCTTCCGCCATGCCGTCCAAGCCGCCCACCCCCAGACCGACCTTCTCGCCATCGCCCACCCCTACTTCCGACACGTCCCTAGGCCCCTTCGCCCTCGTCCCGGGGGTGAACCTGATGGCTGCTCGAGCCCAGCACACCAGCCATGTCATCGGCTCGTACCTCTACGTCATCGGGGGGACCGGCGGAGCCGCGAGCGCCCTCGGCTCGATCGAGCGAGCCCCCGTCACGGCGGACGGTCGGATCGGCACCTTCGCCATCCTCACCAACACCCAGCTGACCCGGCCCCGTTATGGCCATTCGAGCGTGGTCATCGGCAGCTACCTGTACGTCATCGGAGGCTGGGACGACATGCAGGTCGCCGCCAACACCGTCGAACGAGCCGTCATCAACACCAACGGCGTGATAGGCCCCTTTGCCGCCGTTGACGACGTCGCCCTCCAGACGCCCCGCTACGGCGCCGTCGCCCAGGTGATCGGCGATACCCTCTACCTCATCGGGGGCGACGGGAGCACCCAGACGACCGCCGAGAAGGCCCCGATCCATGAGGACGGCACGCTCGGCGAGTTCACGACCTCGCCCGTCAACAGCACCGGCGCCCCCCGCCTCTTCTCCATGGGCCTCAGCACGGCCCAGGGCCTCTTCCTCATCGGCGGCGAGCTGGAGACCTCGACGGAGCGGGCCCCCCTCAAGACGGACGGCACTCTCGGGGCCTTCTCCCCCATGGCGAGCGCCAGCCTGAGCGAGCCCCGGGACTTCGCAGCGGGCATTGCCATCGGCAGCCGGTATTACGTCCTGGGCGGGCTCGGGACCCAGCTGGAGGCGGGCCTGCTTCAGGCCCCCGTTTCGGCAAACGGCACCCTGGGCGAATTCGGCGTCTATCCACGGTCGCTCACCCGGGCCTCGATGGGCCACACTTGCCATCTGATAGGCAAGAACCTCTACGTCATCGGAGGGCAGGACGACACCCTTAACGCCTACGCCCGTGTCGAGAAGGCGGCCTTGCCGTAAGCAAAAAGGCGCCGCCTCCCGGTGGGAGGCGGCGCCTTTTCGTTTGGAGGCTTAGCCCAAGAGGCCCGCGATCGCCGCACTCGACAGCGACGCCAGCGCGCCGGCGAGCATCGCCCGCAGGCCCAGCTTCGCCAGGTCGCCACGGCGGCTGGGGGCCATGGCCCCGATGCCACCCACGTTCTGAGCGATCGAGCTGAAGTTCGCGAAGCCGCACAGGGCGAAGGTCGTGATCATGGCCGCCCGCTCGCTGATCTTGTCCGCCTTGATGAGCTCCGTGAGCTGCGAGTAGGCGACGAACTCGTTGAGCACGAGCTTCTGACCGATCAGGTTGCCGACCGTCATGGCCTCGTTCATGGGC
>JAKFBU010000044.1:0-65762 GCA_036676985.1 Candidatus Sericytochromatia bacterium | reverse complement strand
CGGTAGCCGAGGTTCGTGAGGGTCTTGGCGCCACCCGCCCAGTCGCGCATGAAGGACAGGCTCGCATGGGGTCCCTGGCGGTTCGGATCGACCTGGCCCATGTTGTACAGCCAGGGCCAATACTGGGTGTAGTTGGCGTCGAAGCGCCCGGAGGCCACGGGCGTCGGGAAGTCCTGTACCAGGCCCACCGAGACGCCGCGGTTGCTCATGACTCGGACCGGAATCGTCCCCGACAGGTTGGTGTTGGCGATCGTGTAGGGCGCGCGGCTGTCGACGAAGATGCCCTGGGCGCCGTCGTAGCCGACGTTGGCGTCGATCCGGGCCTCGGGGAGCTGAACGCGGCGCTTTGAAGCCTCCTCCCCGATGGACGCGACGAAGTAGGGGATGATGAAGACGGGCAGACCGCCGACCACGACGCTGACCCACTGGCCACGCAGGTTCCAGTACTGACTCTTGGGGTGCCACTCAAGGCGCTCGCCCGATAGCCAGTAGCCGGGATCCTCCTGGAGGCAGGGCGAAACCCGGGCGTCCTCAGAGTAGACGAGGGTCTCGTCCAGGTGGAGCCTGGCCCCACCGAACCAGCCCTGGCGCTCGATCCAGGCCTGCCAGTCGACGGCGTCGGCCTGGCGCCGGCGCAAATCGAAGGTGAACTGCAGGGCGCGCAGATGGTAGACGCCGCGATCGACCTTCACGTTGCCCATGGCCACGCCCTGCATGGTGTTGCGGTTGAAGCGCAGGTAGTCGGCGTGGAGCTCCATGCCCTCGTAGGAGGCATACACGCTGCCGGAGGCCTCGACGTAGCCGTCCGGGCCCTCAATGGCATCGAGGGTCTGGGCCTCGATGACGAGGGGAACGCCGGCTTCCTCCGCAGGAGCCACGGTCGGAGCCTGGGCAATGAGGAACGTGCGGCTTTCGCCCCCACCGGCCGCCCCAGCCGGAGCGACGGCTGGGGTTTCCCACGCCTGGCGAGGAGTCAGGGCGACGTGTCGGGTCCCGGAGCCATTACCCTCGAGGCGAATGGCCTCCTGGCTCCCGAGTCCCTCCAGCTGAACGACCTCGCGCTTTCCCAAGGCGGACATCGCCGCATGGGAGGCCCCTCCCGACGTGGGAGGCGCGACCGCCGGACTGGCTTCCGAAGGGCAATCACAGGCCGCTACGGCCTTGTAAGCCGGCACCAGCGCGACTGCCGCCGCCAGTGCCACCGAAAGGGCGCGCATCAGACCGACATCCGTCGCCGGCGCACCAGCCGCTTCGAGCGGCGCTCGAAGAACTCGGCCAGGGGCTTCACGTAGTTCTGATCCGTCCGCAAGACCAGCTCGTCCACGCCCAGGGAGCGGAACATGGCCGAACGATTGCTCGCCAGATCCCGCGCCCGGCGCGCGTAACGTTCGCGCACCCGTCCATCCCCCGTATCCACGAGCATCGCCTCGCCCGACTCCGGATCCAGGACCTCGATGAGCCCCACGTCCGGCAGCTCCAGCTCCCGCGGATCCACCAGGGTCACGGCGATCACGTCGTGCTTCGCGAGCAGGCCCTTCAGGGGCGCCTCGAACTCCAGGTCGATGAAGTCCGAGATGAGGAAGACGATGGCCCGGCCCGTGAGCACCTTCTGGAAGTAGTTCAGGCTCTCCGCGTAGCGCGTCTTGCGGCCCTCGGGCT
This sequence comes from Candidatus Sericytochromatia bacterium, assembly GCA_036676985.1. GTDB lineage: Bacteria > Cyanobacteriota > Sericytochromatia > S15B-MN24 > UBA4093 > DATNQJ01. The sequence goes on along the minus strand of JAKFBU010000044.1, from coordinate 64,103 downwards.
GGTACACGAGCAGGTCCCGGATCATGCGCAAGACGTGCGCGCGGCCGCGCTTGGGCGGGACGAACCGCTCCGGGCCGTCGCTGAACAGGAAGAGCCCCACCCGATCGTGGTTCTGCATGGCGGAAAGGGCGATCGCCGCCGCGAACTCCGCCGCCAGCTCGCGCTTCAGACGCTCCTTCGAGCCGAAGGCCAGGGACGCCGAGACGTCCACGGCGATCATGATCGTCAGCTCGCGCTCCTCGACGAACTTCTTGACGAAGAGGCGGTCCATGCGGGCCGTGACGTTCCAGTCGATGAGCCGGACGTCGTCGCCTTCCTGGTACTCGCGCACCTCGTCGAAGTCGATGCCGCGGCCCTTGAAGACGCTGTGGTACTCGCCGCCGAAGATGTTGGCGACCAGCCGCGTGGTCTTGATCTCGAGGCGCTTGATCCGGCGCGCCAGCTCCGCCTTTTCAGCCATGAAGCCTAGGGAACCTTGATGCCTGCCAGGATCTTGCGGATGACATCGTCGATGGAGACCTCCTCGGCCTCCGCCTCGTAGGAGAGGAGGACGCGGTGGCGCAGCACGTCCGGGGCCATGGCCTTCACGTCCTCGGGCATGACGTAGGCGCGCTTCTTGAGGAAGGCGTGGGCCTTGGCGGCCATGGTCAGGTAGATGCTCGCGCGCGGGCTCGCGCCGAAGGCGATGAGCGGCGTCAGGCCGTCCATCCCGTAGTCCTTGGGCTGGCGGGTGGCGAAGATGATGTCCACCACGTAGCGCTTGATCTTGTCCGAGACGTGGATGGTCGAGATGATCTCGCGCGCCTGCTTGATGAGCTCGGGCGTGCCGATCCGGTTGAGCTCGGTCGGCTTGGGGTTGGTCATGCGCTCGATGATCTCGAGCTCCTCGGCCTTGGTCGGGTAGCTGACCTTCACCTTGAACATGAAGCGGTCCAGCTGTGCTTCGGGCAGCGGGTAGGTGCCCTCGTTCTCGATGGGGTTCTGGGTGGCGAGCACCAGGAACGGATCCGGCAGGGGCATGGTCTCGCCGCCGATGGTCACCTGGCGCTCCTGCATGGCCTCCAGCAGCGCGCTCTGCACCTTGGCGGGCGCGCGGTTGATCTCGTCGGCCAGGAGCAGATTGGCGAAGATGGGCCCCTGCTTGGTCTGGAAGCGCCCCTTCTTCGCGTCGAAGATCGAGGTGCCCAGGAGGTCCGCGGGCAAGAGATCCGGCGTGAACTGGATGCGGGCGAACTCTGCCTGCATGACCTTGGCGATGGTGTTGATGGAGAGGGTCTTGGCGAGGCCCGGCACGCCCTCGAGGAGGATGTGGCCGTCGGCCAAGAGCGCGATGAGCAGGCGGTCCAGGAGCGCGGACTGGCCGACGATGACGCGCTTGACCTCCGCCAGGATCTCGCTGAACTGGTCGGCCACGACGCGGACTCGCTCATTGGCTTCCAGGATCGTGTTATCGATCATCCCCTCGCCGCACCTCCATAGAATGTAGGAACCGCGCCCATTTTAGACGACTTACCAGGGTTTCACAAGGCAGGGGGCGCCCCCCGGTCATGACTTCCCACCGCTCGATCCCGCTTTACTTTCAAGCGAGATTATATTAAGCTTAACCTCTGGTTAAGAGACTTTCGGAGGTGAACGCATGACTCGTCGTTTCCCCTGGCGCTCCCAACTCGCGATGGCCGTCGCAGTCGCCGTCGTGGCGGGCTGCGGAGTGGCCAACCCGCTCCGCGCGGGCCTGGATCCCACCGAGCTGAGCAAGGCGCGCGCCCAGGTGGCGTCGAGCCCCAGCGGGACGGCGAACGTGGTCATCCACTACGAGAACGCGGACCAGCTGACCCAGCTGGTGGACGCGGGCTTCGACGTCTGGGGCGTCGAGAACGGCCGGGCCAAGGGTTCCGCGACCGCCGAGACCCTCAAGGTCGCCGAGCGCCTGAACCTCAAGACCGAGACCTTCCGCCGCATCAAGAACACCTTCGACAAGGGCTACAAGACCGTCGAGCAGATCGAGGCGGACCTCAAGGGCCTGGCGGCCAAGTACCCGCAGCTCGCCAAGGTCGAGGACTTCGGCGACAGCTGGGAGAAGACCCAGGGCAACGGCGGCTATGACCTGAACGTCATCAAGATCGGCCACGGCGACACCGCCAACAAGCCCGGCGTGATCTTCCTGGCCAACCACCACGCCCGCGAGATCGTCACCCCCGAGATCGCCCTCAACCTCGCGCACCTGCTGCTCGACAACTACGGCAAGGATCCCGAAATCACCGCGCTCGTCGACAGCCGCGACATCTGGATCGCGCCCACCGTCAACCCCGACGGCCACAAGCATGCCGAGCGCGGCGTGGACTGGCGCAAGAACACCAACACGAGCCTGATCGCCGGCCCCATCACCGTCGGCCCCAACGGCCCCGGCATCGACCTCAACCGCAACTACGGCTTCAAGTGGGGCGGTCCCGGCGCCTCGACCGATCCCCGCAACGCGACCTTCCGCGGCGCGAGCGCCTTCTCGGAGCCCGAGACCCAGGCCGTGCGCGATCTGGTCAAGAGCCGGAAGTTCACCTACCTGATGACCTACCACAGCTTCAGCAACCTGATCCTGTGGCCCTGGGGTCACACGGACGCGGCTCCTTCCGACAAGCGCCTCATCGCCGTCGGCCAGAAGCTCGGCCAGCTGAGCGGCTACAAGCCCCAGCAGTCCAAGGACCTCTACAAGACCTCGGGTGACACCACCGACTGGGCCTTCGGCGAGCTCGGCATCCTCTCCTACACCGCCGAGATCGGCTCGTGGGGCGACAACTTCGACCCCCCCTTCGCTCGCATGAGCAAGTTCTGGGACGAGAACCGCTCGGGTGCGCTCTACCTGCTCAAGACCGCCGACAACCCCGGCGCGGTCTTCGGTCCCGAGCTGACCAACGTCCAGGTCACGGGCGGCCGCGTCCAGGTGCAGGCCAAGCAGCCCATCAGCCGCGTGGAAGCCTACATCGGCAACCCGGGCTCGGGCATGCAGGCCGCCGGGTCGGCGATCGCGCTGCCCACGACCCTCACGGAGCGCCGTCAGGTCGTCATGGTCCGCGCCCAGGGCGCCAATGGCCAGTGGGGCCCCGCCCAGGCCGTCTGGAGCCGGTAATCCAACCCCTTCGCAACCGCCCCGGGACCTCGGTCCCGGGGCGGTTGCGTTTTGGGCTTAACCCAAGTTGAACCCCCGGCTAAGAAAGTCACGGCCGATCCGCCGCATAACCTCCTTGTCGGCGTGCGCAAGGAGTGGGCATGGACACACTGGCTTCGATCGGCAAGCGATTCTGGCAGCCGCCCTTGAAGACAGCGCCGTCCCCTGCCGCGACCACGCCTGCCCGCACCGGGGACGTCTGGACGGGCAAGAGCCCACTGTCCAGCGCCGATCAAGCCACATTCCAGGCGCTGTACCGGTCCCTCACCGCGACTGGCAAGAGCCGGCTCACGAAGCTGATGGCCGACGGCAAGCTCACGAACCGTGACAGCCAGGGCCACACCCTGCTTTCGAACCTCGAGACCCTCTCGGCCACCCGGTTGCCGAAGGAGGCCCCCTACACCACCCAGGATCTCGTCGGGCAGGCCCTCGAGCACCTGAACGACTCCTCGGTCATCAACCAGAGCAACCGCAACACCTGCGGCCCCACGACCGTCCAGTACGTCCTCCTGCGGACCCAGCCGAGCGAGTACGTCCGGCTCGTGGCCGAGCTCGCCGCCGATCGCCCCGTCAAGCTGCAGGGCGGGAGCACCCTGACGCCGGTCAAGGATGCCGTCGCGCGCGACGACTCCAGTCGCGACGACATCGAGCGCCTGATGCAGTCCGCCTTCATCAACCACGGCTTCGAGCTGCGCGGCAGCTACTCGAACCGCACCGACAGCTTCACCTACGAGCGTCCCACGGGCACCTGGGGGAAGATCGTCGGGGGCCTCACGGACAAGGCCAACGACCTGGTCCGCGACATCGGCAACCAGGGCATCGCCGAGGGCAAGATCAAGGACCTCTACGAGGACGTGCTCGGCAAAGAGGCCAAGCTCGTCGGCGACTGTCCGGGGGGGCTCCTGATCCTGCCCGAGCGCCTGCGCGCGGGCGTGTTCGACGCGGTCAAGGCCGCCGTCCTGAGCGGCAAAGAGGTCCCCGTGGACATCATGACCATGGATCTCGAGGATGCACCCGGCTCCCAGGCCGAGAACGTCATCGATCAAGGCGCCCTGTCGTACAGCGACAAGATGAAGTCCCACCAAATCCTCGTGACGGGCTTCGAGCACGGCCGGGTCCTCTACCGCAACCCATGGGGCTACGAGACGTCGCAGACCGAGCGCGAGTTCAAGAGCCGTCTGATCGACGGTTTCATCCCCGAATAGACCCCACGCCCGCCGCTCCGGGCCGCGATCGCCGAAGCTTTACGACACCTTGAATCGTCGTTAAGAAAGACTCACCCTAACACCTCGATAACACCCATGAGGCCATTTCTCAGGGAATCCGAGGTGAACCATGATCGCGCGGACCATTGCCAATTCGTTCAAGCCCGTCGTTCGGTACCAGATGCCGAAGATCCCCGCCAAAGCCATGGCGGAGGTCGCTGAAAAGGCTGCCAAGCAGGCCGTGTATGTGGTTCCCACCGAGTCGACCTGGTACCAGATCAAGAAGAAAATCATCAACTTCGCCTCGAACATCGACGTCGGCAAGGCCCAGGTGCACGCGGTAACCGAGGACATGGCAGCCAAGGCGCAAGCCAAGGTCAAGCCGGGCGACATCCTCATCCGACGGACCGAGGGAACCTCGGGCAACTGGTTCATCCCGAGCTGGTGGAAACACGCCGGCGTCTACGTGGGGAAGGGCGAGGTGGTCGAGGCGACCTTCAAGGGCATCCACAAGACCCCTTTCAAGAACTTCATGACCGAGGGCGACCATGTCATGATCATCCGGGCCAAGAACCTGAACGCCAGCCAGAGTCAGTCGATCGTGAACTACGCCAACCACCAGATCGGCAGACCCTACGACTTCGATTTCAACTTCTCGGACGAGGCCCGTCAGTCCTGCACGGAGCTCGCCAACAACGCCGTGAAGGCCGGTGCGGGCAAGGAGCTGGTCCAGAAGAACTGGATCGGATCGGTGACGGGCGACGCCTTCAAGAACGAGAACTTCAAGCTGGTCTGGACCAGCACCGCCAAGAAGGCGAAGTGGAATTTCTAGCCCCCGAGCATCGAGACGACGAGGCCTCCCCGATCCGGGGAGGCCTCGTTACTTGGTCGAAAGGCGAACGGGTTCCTTATTGCGCCGTATACCCGCCGTCCATCACGACCGCCTGGCCGGTGACGCCCGCGGCCGACGAGCTCGCGAGGAACATGGCGTAGTCCGCGAGCTCCTGGACCTGCAGGAGGCGCTTCTGGGGCACCAGCGGGTAGATGACCTCGTCGAGCACCTTCTCGAGCGGGACCTCGCGGGTCCGGGCCAGGTCCGCCAGCTGGTTGCGCACCAGGGGCGTATCCACGTAGCCCGGGCAGAGGGCGTTGACGGTGATGCCGTGGGCCGCGCCCTCGAGGGCCGCCACCTTGGTCAGGCCGATGACGCCGTGCTTGGCGCTGTTGTAGGCGGCCTTGCCCGCAAAGCCTACCAGGCCGTTGATGGAGGCGACGTTGATGACCCGGCCGAAGCCCTGGGCCTTCATGGCCGGGAAGGCGCGCTTGATGGCGACGAAGGGGGCCACGAGCAGCACCTTGATCATCTGCTCGAACTTGGCGGTCGGGAACTCTTCGATCGGCGAAACGAACTGCAGGCCGGCGTTGTTGATGAGGACGTCCAGGCGGCCGAAGCGCTCGAGGGTCCGGTCGATGGCGCCGTTGAGGATGGCCTCGTCGGAGACGTCGCAGCCCATGCCGATGGCCCCGCCGCCGATCTCCTCGGCCGTCTTGGCGGCCTGCTCGGCGTTGAGGTCGGCGATCGCGATCTTGGCGCCCTCGGCCGCGAAGGCCTCGGCGATCGCGCGGCCGATACCGCTCGCGCCACCGGTGATGAAGACGACCTGATCCTTGAAACGCTGCATGCTTGAATCCTCCTGTGGCAACCACAGTAGGCAACAGGCGTTACGGGCCCGTTACAGCAGCGCTCGAGGGGCCGGTCCAAGGACCGGCCCCTTCAGTTGCTAGGCGTGAATGACCGCTCCCGTCACCCTCGCGAAAGCGGGGGTGACGGGAGCCGGGTCCTGTAGCCTCCGCGATGGGCGACGCTGGATTCCCGCTTCTGCGGGAATGACGGGAGTGGCGATTCCAGCGGATATCTCGCCGCTCTAGTTCGAGCGCTCGGCCAGCCACTCGTTGAGCTTGGGGAAGAATTGCTTCTTCGCGCTCTTGCCCGCGACCAGGCCCACGTGACCGGCCCGGAGCCGGAGCTCCTGCTTGTCCGTGCTCGACACCTTGTCGAGGATGGGCGACGCCTGGCAGGTCTGGACGATGTGGTCCTGCTCGGCGACCACCGCGAGGAGGTTCGCCTTGATGTTCTCGAGCTTCACGGCGCGCCCGCCCAGCTTCAACTCGCCCTTGATGAGCTTGTTCTGCTGGTAGCACTCCTTGATCCACTGGCGGTAGGTCTCGCCCGGAAGGGGAATGCCATCCTCCACCCACTTGTTCATGATCTGCCAATTCTTGACGAACTCGTCGTCATGCAGGCGATCGTACAGCGTGATGGACGGGCCGACGTAGTTCTGGATGGGCTTCAGGAGCTTGGAGCCCATGTCCAGGAAGTCCGAGGGCACGTTGCCGAAGGTGTCGACGATGCGGTCCACGTCGAAGTACTTGGGGTTGAGCCAGGCCGTGTAGAGGCCGGCCTCCGAGAAGTCGACGGGCGTGGCCATCAGGACCAGGTTCTTGAGAGGCGCCTCGGGGTGCGTGCCCGCATACATGACGGACATGGCGCCGCCCATGCAGTACCCGACGATGCTGAACTCCTGGGAACCGGAGAGCTTCTGGACCTGCTTGACCGCGCGAGGGATGTAGTCCATCACGAAGTCGTCGAAGCGCAGGTGCTTGTCCTCGTCGCCCGGGACGCCCCAGTCGAGCATGAAGACGTCATAACCCTCGTTGACCAGGAACTCCACCATGCTGTTGCCCGGAGCCAGGTCGAGGATGTAGGGGCGGTTGATGAGCGCGTAGATCATCAGGATGGGCGTCGCATGCTTGCGCTCGCCCACGGCATGGTAGCGATAGAGCTTCGCCTTGTTCTTGGTCCAGACGACGTCCTTGGGTGTCTGCCCCACCTGCGGGACCTTGGGGTGCAGGGCGTGGGCGAAGGCGGCCTCGGTACGCTTCCAGGAGCGCTCCAGGTCTTTGCGGTACTGTTCCAGCGTCTCGGTGTTGTTCATGGGGTTCCTACCGTGGGGTCGGGCCGGCTCGCGCCGGCCCGTGAGGGAAGCCGTTGGATGCTTAGCGGTTCTCGAACGAGACCCAGTTGGGCATCCAGTTCATGCCCTGGCGGAAGTTGGTCTCGAACAGCTGGACGAGTTCTTCCTGGTTGGTCTTGGCCTGCTCCATCAGGTTCTCGACGACGCGCAGCCCGTCGTGACGGGTGACGCGGGCCTGATCGAGCCACGCGCGGGTCAGGGTGTCCATCTGGTCCTGGGCCCAGACACTCGTCTCGAGGCCCGAGCGGACCATCTCCCAGAGCTCGTTGGGCAGCGTGGTGGCGGCGGCGGCGGTGCGTTCGGCAGTGGCGGTCATGGGATTCTCCTTCACAGGCATCTAGGATGCGCGACAGTCGATGGGATGATGCGGGGGTTACTTGGAAGCGCGGCGCTTCTGAGCCGGAGCGGCCTGAGCGGCCGCGGCGGCGGCGGCCTCGTCGGCCGAGGGCACGACGAACTCGACCACCGGAGCGGAGGCGAGCTTGATGAGCGCCTCGTGAATCGCGTCGAGCTTGGTCTCGAGGCGATCGAAGCGGCCCTCGTGACGGCCGAGCTGCTCCTCGAGGTCGTCCAGGCGATCCTCGAGACGCTCGACCTTGGACTCCAGGTTGACGACCAGGGTCGCCAGGTTGGAGACGTCGGTCTTGGACGGCATGTGGAGGCTCTTGAGGTACTGCTCCATCCCCTCGCGCATGGTCTTCTGGCTGGTCAGGTAGCTGTCCCGGGTGACGCCCATGGACGCGGCGAAGCTCTCGGTGGAGATCAGCTCGTGCATCGGCTTGGTCCAGGTCTTCTCGAACTGGTCGTAGGCGTCTTTCCAGGCCTTGAAGAGGTCGGGGGTGGGGGCGTAAGTGGTCATGGGTCGAGGTCCTCCTGCTGGGTCGCTTGATGTAAGCGTTTTAGCAAGGGGACGTTACATGGCCGTTACAGGGCCCCGTTACAGGACCAGGCGGCGCGTCATGCCTCGCATAGCGCGTCCAGGACCCAGCGCTGGGCCGTCGGATCGATGATGAGATCCATGTGGTTCAGGGGCAGGACGGCCTTGGCGACGAGGCGGGCGCCGCCTCCGAGCATGTCGTCGGTCGCCGCTGCGCTCTCCAGGAACACGATCCCATCCGAGGGCCCAGTGTGCTCGTTGTGGACCCCCGCCATGTCCGCCCGATCGCCCGCGAGCACGGCGAGCTCCACCCCGGAGTCCAGGGGCCGCTCCCGCAATCGCTCCATGAAGTGGCCGCCCTCGGCGATCGCCCGGTCGATGCCCGGCGAGTAGCTGACGAAGCCCTGGCCGCCGTAGTAGGTGGTGTACCAGTCGACCTCCAGGCGCGAGATCGGGTACTCCCGGTCCCAGCGCCAGAGCAGCTGGGCCTGGCCCGGAAAGTAATCGCCGTACCCCCGCAGCATGGTCTGGGCGGACGTGTCGAGCCACAGCCCCATGAACAGGATGCGCGTCCAGGCCATGGGCACGTTGCAGTACCAGTCGGCCTTCTCGGGGTAGAGGGCGTAGTTGAGGACCGCATGCCGGAAGGTGGTGTCGAGGCCGCGGTTGGGCGCGCCGATGAGCACCAGGCGCCGGATGTCGCCTTGGTAGGCGTCGGCGAGGCCGCTCGCGAGCGCCCGGGCGGCGACGGCCCCCTTGCTGTGGGCGACGACGTCCACCCACCGGGCGCCGGTCGCATGGCGGATCCGAGCGATCGCGTTGGCGACCTGCTCGGCCTGCAGGACGTTGTCCCCGTGGCGATGGGCGAAGGTCACGGCGAAGACCGGATGACCGGCCTTGGCGAGCCGGCTGGCGAGGCCGGAGGCCCCGTGGGGCCGCACCCAGCTGCTCGTGGCGTCCAGGAGCGTCCCGTGCACCAGGAGCACGGGGACCTTCTGGGCTCTCTCCCAGCCCTTGAAGTAGTGCAGGAGGATGTCGCTCGAGGGCGGCTCGGCCGTTCCGAAGGCGCGCACGATGTCGGGGTCCGTGTGCCGGCCGTTCGCCCGCATCCGCTCGGGGGGAAACGACGCGATCGTGCTCGACAGGCGTTCGATGCACACCCACTCGACCGCCTCGTGGGCGGCCGTCACCCGGTATCGCGCGCCCGTCCCCACGGCCGCTGAGGAGTTGCCCTGTGCCATGTCGACCGCCTTCCCCTCGTACGCAAGCGGTCATGGTAAGCACCGGGGCTCCGAGAGGCGCTGGACAAGTTGCACAGCGTTCGCCCGGGCGGCAGTGCATCCGACGTGGGCGGCCTGCCGCCGCCCGCAAAGGGTCGAGCCCTCCTCGCCGCGGCGGGCGAGGAGGGCTCGAGGGAACCGGACAGGCTCGGGTCCTAGAGGACGACGCCTCCGTCCACGCTGAGCACGTGGCCGTTGATGAAGTCCGAATCGTCCGAGGCCAGGAAGACATAGGCCTTGGCGATGTCGTCGGGCTGACCGAGGCGACCCACGGGGGTCTTCTCCTTCATCATGGTGAGGACCTTCTCGGGCATGGCCGCGGTCATCTCGGTCATGATGAAGCCCGGGGCGACGGCGTTGGCCGTCACGCCCTTGCGAGCGAGCTCCTTGGCCCAGGACTTGGTCATGCCGATGACGCCCGCCTTGGTGGCGGCGTAGTTGGTCTGGCCGAAGTTGCCGTAGAGGCCCACGACGCTCGTGGTGTTGATGATCTTGCCCTTGCCCTGCTCGATCATCTTGGGCAGCACCGCCTGGGTGCAGTTGAAGACGCCCTTGAGGTTGACGTCGATCACGCGATCGAACTGCTCCTCGGTCATCTTGGCGAGCGTGGAGTCCGCCGTGATGCCCGCGTTGTTGATGAGCACGTCGATGCGGCCCCACTTGGAGACCACGCGCTCGGCAAGCTCCGTGAGCTGAGGACGATCGGTGACGTCCACCGTGCCCTCCATGGCCTGACCGCCAGCGGCCTCGATCTTGGAGACCACCTCGGCCACGCTGCCGGCGTCGCGATCGCAGACGACGACCTTGGCGCCCTCGCGGGCGAGGCTCATGGCGCTCTCACGGCCGATGCCGCGACCCGCCCCGGTGATGATGACGACCTTTTCCTGTAGTTTCATGGTGTTTCCTTTGGCGAGCGCCTGCTGGCGCTCGACTTGAGCTTGGGCAGCCGAAGAATGGGGGACTGTCCGCCCCCCAACCATTCTAGCGCTTGAAGAAGAGGCTCATGCCGGGAACGAGCTGCATGACGCTCTTGAGGTTCTCCTCGGCCTGGCGGTTGAACTCTTCCTGGTTGACCTTGGCCTGGTCCAGCATGCTGACGAGCACCTTGTGGCCCTCGTGGCGCATGGTCTGAGCCTGCTCGAGGCCGCTGCGCAGCAGGGCGTCCGCCTGGTCCTGGCCCCACTTCATGGTCTCCAGGCCGGTGCGGGTGAGTTCGAAGAGGTCGTTGGCGGGGTTCTTGGTCTCGGTGGTCATGGGTCTCTCCTGTGTGTTGCGGATCGAGGAGGCGGCCAAGTGGTGCCGCCGGCATCTCGGTTGACGTATAGGTCGTATCAAAGGGTCGTTACAGCACCGTTACAGCCGTCCGTAACAGCGGCCAGGGGCGCCTACCGTCGCGGTAGGCGCCCCTGGGTCGGAAAAAGTCGCGTTCCTAGCGGCTTGTGACCAGCTCGGGCTCGGGCTTGGCCTCGAGCAATGGGCGCTTGGCGCGGGGCCCGGTCTCGGGCAAGAGCAGGCCGCCCAGGAGGACCACCCAGGAGCCGACGGCCCAGACGGTGAAGCCCGGCACGAAGGAGCCCGTGGTGTCCCGCAGGAAGCCCACGACCATGGGCGAGAGCGAGGAGACGACATAGGCGAAACTGAACATGGTGCCCATCAGGAGGCTGATCTTCTGGGGGGTCATGCCCGGCAGCTCCATGGCGAGCGTCAAGAGCGGCGACGAGGCGAGGAAGAGGCAGATGCCGAGGACGACCGCCGAGGCCAGGATGACCATGGGGTGGTTGAAGACGAACATCCCGAAGGCCGCGAAGCCGATGAGCACGCCGGCGACGAGGATGAAGGGCTTCCGCAGGCCCAGCTGCTTGGTCATGATGCCCGAGAGGATGGCCGTGGGGATGCCGATCAGGTTGAACATGCCGGTGTACTGGGCCGCCGCCGCCTTGGTCATGCCGAAGGCCTCCATGTAGTACTTGGGCAGCCAGGTGTTGAAGGCCAGGTAGAGAGCGAGCGGGCCCGTGAAGATGAGGGCGATGAGCCAGGTCTCCTTCATGCGCCAGATGTCCATGTAGCGAGCCGTCTCGGCGGGGGCCGCCGCGGAGGCCGCGGTGGGCGTGGCGGCGCGATCGCGCCCCAGCACCGCCCAGGCCACCAGCAGGGCGACGCTGATCAGGCCGTAGACGAGGAGCGTCTTGCGCCAGCCGAGCATGCCCGCGAGCGGCACCGTCAGGAAGAGCGTGACCGTGATGCCGGTGTTGACCGCCACGTTGTTGAAGCCGTTGATCAGGGGCAGCTCGTCCTTGGGGAACCACTGCATCGCCGAGGCGCTCAACAGGGTGACGACGATGGCGCCGCCCACCCCGAAGATGAAGCGCGAGGCGAGGAAGGCGTTGAAGTCGGGCGCGAAGGGCGCGAGCGCCGCGCAGGAGATGAAGAGCGAGCCCAGGAGGATCGTCTTCTTGATCCCGATCCGGACGGCCAAAAGGCCGGTCAGCAAGGGGGCGAAGACCTTGGCGATCGTCACCAGGGTGTTGAGCAGGCCGAACTGGGTGCTGTTGATCTGGTACTCGGTCTGGATCTCCCCGATGAGCGGGGTCACGGCGATCCAGGAGAGGCCGAACGCGGCGTAGGTGAGGAAGAGGATGGCCGCGACGAGGTATCGGTACGAGGATGGCTTCTCGAGAGTGGTCACTGAGGATCCTCCTTGGCGTGTCGGTGCCTGGGCATCGTAACGAGCGGTCGTTACATCGGAGTTACAAGCGACCCCGCAGGGCGCGGCCGGCGGGACGAAGACCGCCCGCGCCGCCATGTCAAGAAATTAGCAAACTCATGGGCTCGTTAACGTCAGTCTTAACCCCTCGCTGTCTATATATTAACGAGAAGCTAAAACGCTGCTTTCATCACCGGGAGAAGAGACGTCGATGAAGAGTCTTGGTCCTATCGCCGCATTATCGGTCATCCTACTGATCTCCGCATGCGGCCTCGGCGCCCCCGACGCCCGCGTCCAGACCGACGGCCTCGTCGCCGCCCAGGGCAAGACCCAGACCACCTTCCGCGTGACCCGCTCGATCAAGGCGTCCCAGTGGGACAAGATCGAGTGCCTGTCGAGCAACCTCGCCGCCTTCCCCAAGGAGCGGATGCGCTCCAACGGTCGCCATCGGAATGACGAGATCGTCAAGGCCTTCGGCACGGACATGCCCCCTTCCAGCGACGTGCTCCTGCACTATTTCAAGGGCTGGGACGCCCAGGGTGACGCCCGCCCGCCCGTCCTGCTCGTGCACGGCACCGGCACCGACGGCACCGGCTCCTGGATAGCGCCCCTCGGCAAGAAGGGCCTGGCCGTCACGCTCGCCGAGAAAGGCCGCCGCGTCTTCGCCATCACCTTCGCCCACCGCCACGGGGACAACACCCTGCAGGCCGAGAACCTCAACTCGGCGATCGCCCGGATCCGCGAAGTGACCGGCGCCTCCCAGGTCGACGTGGTCTCCCACAGCAAGGGCACCGTCGCCGTCCGGGCCCTGGGCTCCCACGTCAAGTACTCCTGGATGACTCCCTTCATGGACGACATCCGCCGGATGGTGTTCATCGCGGGGCCCATGCTCGGCCTCGATACGACCTTCCGCCACAGCGTCTTTGCCTACGGCCTCTTCCCTGAGAAGGACAAGCCCTATCTCAACGCTCCTTTGCCCTGGACCAGCGGACTCTTCTTCGGCCTGTGGCAGGACACCTCGGAGGTGTCGATCTACAGCCGTTACGGCAACTACTTCCCGGGCCAGGCCCAGCTGCTCCGCCGGTGGGACAAGGAGTATCCCCTGCCCGCGCTCGAGGCCGACTGGCACACCACCTACTACGGCGGCCAGGGGCTCGTCAGCAAGTCCGAGGGCATCGACAAGGCCATCGAGGACGGGGGCAACTACATCGAGAACCTGCGCAAGCATCCCCTCGACAGCAGCGTGGCCTTCTCGGTCCTCGCGGGCGACCAGGCGGACCTCGAGGGCGTCCACAACGAGCACACGGGCCCCTCGGACGGCATCGCCTTCGTCGCCAGCGCCACCCACACCGACGACCTGGTCAAGGGTGGGGCCCGCCTGCTGAAGAAGGAAGTCCTGCCCCTGAACCACCTGGAGCTCATCACCGATCCCCGGGCCCACGAGTGGGTGGCCAAGCAGCTCTAGGCGGCTTCGTCCCCCTTGGAAGCGCCGGCGGCTCTGCCCGCCTTGAACTCGTAACGGGTCTGTAACGCCCGCTTGTCATGGTAGGGCAGAAGACCCGCTCGACAGGAGGACGTCCGCCCATGACCAGCCAGACCCCCGGCGCCGATCTGTTCCAGGCCTGGAAGGGCCTCTACGACCAGTACGAGAGCACCTGGACCAAGGCCACCCAGGAGATGCTCGAGTCCGAGAGCTTCACCAAGACCCTCTCCCAGACCCGCGAACAGTACCTTTCGGGTCGCAAGGTGAGCAAGGAGACGATGGAGCGCTACTGGGAGAGCCTCCGGATCCCCACCAAGACCGACGTCGCCCGAGTGGCCGGCATGGTCAACGCCCTCGAGAACAAGATCGACGCCCTGGAGGACGCCCATGACACGCTCATGGCGCAGCTCAGCCGCATCGAGTCCAAGCTCGACGCCCTCCTGACGCCTCCGGTCGAGGTGGCCGCCACCAAGCAGGTTCCCACGGCCAAGGCCGCGGCCGGACGCAGCAAGGCCAAGTAAGGGGAGGACGCCATGACCGCTCAAGACGCCAGCCTCAATCAGACCCGCGAAGACCTCGAGCGCCAGTGGAAGCGCATGGAAGCCGCCATGTCCTACTGGGCGAAGCCGGCCTCCCCGCTCATCGGGCAGTCCCCCAAGGAGGTCGTCTGGACCAAGGGCAAGGCCAAGCTCTACCGCTATCTTTCGGGCGGCAAGCGCAAGCACGCGACGCCCATCCTCATGGTCTACGCCCTCATCAACAAGCCCTACATCCTCGACCTGACGCCCGGCAACAGCCTGATCGAGCACCTGGTCGCCGAGGGCTATGACGTCTTCCTGCTCGACTGGGGCAAGTTTGACGAAGAAGACCAGCAGCTGCGTCTCGACGACCTGGTGATGGACTACATCGCCCGGGCCGTGAAGAAGACGCTCAAGGTCTCGGGCCAGGACGAGCTCACGCTGTTCGGCTACTGCATGGGCGGCACCATGGCGCTCATGTACGCGGGCAGCCACCCCGAGGCTCCGCTCAAGAACCTGGTGGCCCTGACCACGCCGGTGGACTTCGCGGACGCGGGCCTCTTCACCCGCTGGATGAACGCGGACGACTTCGACGTGGACCGGGTGGTCGACAGCCTGGGCAACGTGCCCCCCGAGTTCATCCGGCACGGCGCCAAGCTCCTCAAGCCGCTGCAGAACTTCATGGGCACCTACGTCCAGCTCTGGGACAAGCTCTCCGACGAGGAGTTCGTGAAGTCCTGGGTGCTCTTGGATCACTGGGTCAACGACGGCATCCAGTTCCCGGGCGAGGCCTACCGCCAGTGGGTCAAGGAGCTGTACCAGAACAACCGGCTCATCAAGGGCGAGCTGCGGCTGCGCGATCGCGACGTGAAGCTCTCCAACATCACCTGCCCGGTCCTCTGCGCCGTCGCCACGCTGGACCACATCGTCCAGAAGCCCCAGGCCACCATCCTCCTGGACCATGTCTCGAGCACCGACCGCGAGGTCTACGAGGCCCCTTCGGGCCACGTGGGGATCGTCGCCGTGGCCTCCGCCCGGGACCACTTCTACCCCAAGCTCGCCGGCTGGCTCGCGGCTCGTTCGTAAGCCAACAGCCCCCGAAAAGCTCGACAGCCCGCCCATCTGGGGCGGGCTGTCGTCCTGTAACGCCCATGTAACGCCCTCGCGGTAGCCTGAACGAGCTGCTTTCAAGAGGGTAACCCATGACCGCATCGCTTCTCACCACCAAACGGATCGCCACGATCGACTCCCTCCCGCTCGACTGCGGGCGCCGGTTGCACGACGTCACGGTCGGCTACGAGACCTACGGCTGCATGAACGCCGCCCGGGACAACGTGGTGCTCGTCTGCCACTTCTTCAGCGGCTGCTCGCACGCGGCGGGCAAGTACCATCCCGAGGAGCACGTGAGCGGCTGGTGGGATGCCGTCATCGGGCCCGGCAAGGCCATCGACACGGACCGCTGGTATGTCGTGAGCATGGACGTGCTGGGCTGCATCCGAACGGACGCCCCGCACGGTGTGACGACCGGCCCCGCGAGCCCGAACCCCGCGACCGGTCGCCCCTATGGCCCCGACCTGCCCCCCTTGAGCATCGCCGACTCGGTGCGGGCCCAGCGCATGGTGCTCGATCAGCTCGGCGTCGGTCGGCTCGCCGCGGTCGCCGGCCCCAGCCTGGGCGGCATGCAGGCGCTCGAATGGGCGGTGTCGCGCCCGGCCGAGGTGGACCGGGCCATCGTCGTCGCGAGCCTCGCGGAGTTCCAGGCCCGCGAGATGGGGCTCTACCGGGCCATGCAGGACGCGATCATGCTGGACCCCGCGTATCAGGGCGGACGGTACGACCCCGAGCATCCGCCGGTCCAGGGCCTGGGGCTCGCCGCCAAGCTGATGGCCATCCTGGGATCGGGGCGCGACGCCCTGCGCGCGGTGCCGGGCCGGGCCTGGGCCGACTCGGGCCGGGATCCCCGGCACGAGAAGAATGGCGCGTGGCTGGTGGAGACGTGGCTCGACGGGGTGGCCGACGCCAAGGTCTCGACCTGCGATGCCAACGCGTGGCTCGCCATGCTGCGCACGAACATGAGCTGGGATCTGGCGGCGGACCATGGGTCGCTGGAGGAGGCGATCGCCCGGATCCGGGCCCGAGTGCTCCTGGCCCCGGCGGCGGGTGACGAGCTGGTGCACGGCCCGAGCTACCACGACCCGCTGGTGCGGGCGCTCGAGCAGGCGGGAGCCGACTACGAGGTCTGCCCGCTGCCCGCACGCAACGGGCACCTGGCGGCCCTCACGGACATCGGGGTGGCGGCCGATGCCATCCGGACGTGCCTGGAGCGGCCGGTGCTGGTTGCTCGATAAGGAGCCGTTCGCCTTTCGACCAGGCTCAAGACGAACGGTTTTATTGTTGGCGGCTTGAGTGGCCTTCTCATGAGCTCAGAAGCGATCCCTTGAGACCCACAACCATCCCGTTCACATTGAGCCTGGTCGAAAGGCGAACGGTTCCTCAAGTGCATGATCACTCGTGAGATCCGGGCAAATCAGCAGCTTTCCTTGTAGACAAGCCGCCGCTTAGCTATGATAAGCAGCGGACGACGTCCTTCTACGTAGGGAAGTGAGCCACTTGTACGGCGAAGAGCTCATCACGCGCACGAAGTTCCTGGTCCCTCCGCCGCGCCGGGGGCATCTGGGCCGTCCCAGGCTCGAGCGCCTGCTCGCGGACTCCCTCACCGTGCCCCTGACCGTCGTCCTCGCGGGTACCGGCTACGGCAAGAGCTCGCTGCTCGCGGGCTATGCCGCCCAGGCGAGCCACCCCTGCCTCTGGTACGGCCTCACCGACCGGGACGCCGACCCCCAGGTCTTCGCCCTGCACCTCGCCCACCTCTTCCAGCGCCGCTTCCCGGGCTCCGCCGACCGGGCCCTCAGCCTCCTCTCCCTGCCCGGCGGCGCCGCCAAGCACGGCATGAACGCCGTCGAGACCCTCGCCGACGCCCTCCTGGACCGGATCGAGACGCCGACCTGGCTCGTCATCGACGACTTCCACCTCCTGCACCCGTCCCAGGAGGCGGCCGCCCTCCTCAACCACCTGATCCACCATCGCCCCCCGCACCTGCACCTGGTGCTCGGGACCCGCGAGCGCCCCGAGCTGCCGGACTACGCCCGCTGGCGCCTGCAGCAGGACGTGCTCGTCCTCGACCAGGGCACCCTCGCCTTCACCCCCGACGAGATCGCGGCCTTCTTCGCCGCGGCCCTCGGCAAGCCCCTCGAGGCCGCGGACGTGGAGCGCGTGCGCCACGAGACCGAAGGCTGGGCCATGGCCCTGCAGCTGTTCACTCAGCGGCTACTGGAGCACGACGGCCTGCCCGCGCGCCACACCGGCGAGTCCCAGCGGGACCTCTTCGACTACCTCGCCCGCGAGGTCCTCTCGCAGCTCTCCGCGGGCGAGCGCGACTTCCTGCTCGAGACGGCCGTGCTGCAACGCCTCGAGCCGGTGCTGTGCCGGCGCCTCACGGGGCAGGCCGACGCCGCCGCCTGGCTCAAGGAGCTGAGCGATCGCGGCCTCTTCCTCATCCCCCTGGACGGGGGCAGCTACCGGCACCACCACCTCTTCCGGGAGTTCCTGCTCGAGCGCCTGCGCGAGGCGGGCACCCTCGTCGACAGCCACCTCGCGGCCGCCCGCCTCCTGCAAGAGCAGGGCGAGGACGAGGAGGCCGTCGATCACCTGCTCTGGGCCGGCGACCACGCCCAGGCGGCCGAGGCCATGGTCCGGATCGCCCCGCGCCTCGTGCAGGAGGGCCGCTTCGCGCGCCTCGATCGCTGGGTGTCGGCCCTACCCCGCGAGCTCGTGGACGCCACGCCCCGGCTGTGCCTCCACCAGGGCCATGCCCTGCGCCTCATGTCCCGGTACGACGAGGCCATCGTTTGGCTCGAGCGGGCCGAGCAGGGCGAGACGCGCAGTGACGCCCTGGGAGCCATGGCCCAGGTGTACCTGGACACCCTGCAGCCCGCCTTCGCCGAGCGCTACCTGCAAGAGGCGCTCGCGAGCGTCGACACGCCCGAGGCCCGCGCCGAGCAGCTCCTGAAGCTGGCCGAGAACAAGCTCAACCAGGGGGCCGCCCGCGAGGCCGACGCCCTCTTCCGGGAGGCCCACTCGGCGGGCGCGGACGCCCTGGAGCTCGAGGCGCGCCTCTACCTGCGCACGGGCCGGCTGACCGAGGGCAAGGCCCTGCTCCAGGATGTCGCAGCCAAGGACCATCCGGGCAGCACCAAGGCACACCGCGAGGCGTCCCTGGTACTCTCCTTCCTGCATGCGCTCCTGGGCGAGCCGGAGCGGGCCCGCGAGTTCGCTACCCTCGGGCTCGAGCGCGCCAAGCGTCAGGGGGCCATGTGGACCGAGGCCGTCGCCCAGATCCGGCTCGGTCACGCGCACCTGGTCATGGGCGAGCTCGACTCGGCCCGGCAGGCCTACGACCAGGCCCTCGCCGTCGCGAACTCGGTGGGCGTGGTGCGCCTCAAGGCCGAGCCCCTGATGGGCCTCGCCCTGGTCGCCGGTCGCCAGGGCGACCTGCCGTCCGCCGAGGCCCACGCCAAGGAAGGCCTCGACATCGCCAAGGTGAGCGGCGACGCGTGGCTCGCCGCGCTCTTGAGCCTCGCCCTGGGCGCCCTCTACGCCGCCGTCGGCGATCCCAAGGCCGAGCGGTGGCTCATGCAGGCCGAGACCGCGTACGACACCTGCAGCGACACCTACGGGCTGGCCCTCTGTCGCTTCTGGCTCGCGCGCCTGGCGCTCGCCCTCGGCGAGCACAAGGCCCTCGTCAGCCGCGTGAACGCCCTCTGCCAGCTGGTGCGGCTGCATGGCTACGACATGCTCCTGACCCGGCCGTCACTCCTGGGCTTCGCGGAGGCCTCGGACGCCCGGAATTTCTGGGAGGCCGCCATGCGGCTAGGCGTGCCGCGGGCCGCCCTCTCGCCCTGGCTCCAGGACCTCGGGCTCGAGGCCGAGTCGAAGGCTGCCAGCGATGAGGTCCTGCGCATCCGCACGCTCGGGAAGTTCCGGGTCTGGCGGGGCGCCCAGGAGCTGGGCGATCGCGCCTGGGGCCGGGAGAAAGCGCGCCAGCTCTTCCACCTGTTCGTGGCCTACCGCGGGCAGGTCCTGCCCAAGTCGCGGCTCATCGACCTGTTGTGGCCGGATCTCGACCCGAAGTCCGCCGATCAGACCTTCCGCGTGGCCCTCAACGCCCTGAACAAGGCCCTGGAGCCCGATCGCGCCAGCGGGCAGCCGTCGCGCTTCATCGCGAAGGAAGGGCTCTCCTACGGACTCATCGTGGGACCGGACCTGTGGCTCGACGTGGCCGAGTTCGAGCGGAGCCTGGACGCGGCCATGGCCCTCGGCGACACGGACGAGGCCATGGATTGCTACCGCGCGGGACTCGAGCTGTACGAGGGCGAGTTCCTGCAGGACTTTTCGCACTATGAAGCGTGGTACGAGCAGGAGCGCGAGCGGCTGAGCGATCGCTACACCGACGCCTCCCTCAGGCTCTTGCGCCTGTTGGCCAAGCGTGAGGACGACGCCCAGGTCATCCACTGGGCCCAGCGCCTGTTGGAGCGAAACCGCGTGGCCGAAGAGGCCTACCGGCACCTCATGACCGCCTACTATCGGCAGGGCGATCGCGCCATGGCGATCCGGACTTACGATCGCTGCGTCGAAGCGCTCGGTGACGAGCTGGACGTCGATCCCATGCCCGAGACCGAGGTCCTCTTCGATCGGATCAGCCGCGACCAGTAGGACGGGCCTCCGCGCCCGTCACCCCTCCTGATACCCTCAGTCGGAAGCCGAGCGAAAGGCTCGGCTTCCAACCACCCGCCCTCAGGAGGTAGGGGCGGCTCGGTCACCGGCAGCGAGTGAGCGCGCCTCGTGCCGGTGGTCTTGAAACGTGGGCAGATTCCGCGTTTCGAAGCCCTTGATGGCCGGGTTCCGGGCGTCGGGTGGCGGCTGGCAAACCCCCACCATCCCGACCCTCTTGATCTTCGAACGCTTGAAAACCATGGTCCCTCCTTGCGAGCGATAGAGCGCGTGAGCGTCTCCACGCCGGGCGAACCGTTGCTTCGCCGGCGCTCGACCACCCTGCCATCATGCGGTGGGGAAGGGGGATCTCACAACGCCTCGACGAGCGGTTGTAACGCAGGCGCTGCCTCACCGGCCCCGGGCGGTTGGACCCCTATTTCGAGCGCCCGGAGGGATCCCCCGACAGGGGAGCGTTACACGGCTCGCCACCCTGGACAAGATACGTCGTTCCTCCATCAAGCGCGCGTCAATGCTGGAAACGAGGGCCCCCGGGTCGACCAAGCGGTCTGTAACCACGCTGTAACGGATCGACGTTACGGTGTCTCCCAGCAACTGCCCCTTGCTTCGAATGGAGGTTCCCATGTACTTCGGTGACTGGCTCAGCCGCTGGGCGATGTATGCCCCCCAGAAGGTGGCCGTGGTGGACGTGGCCGCCGACAAGCGCCTGACCTATCAGGAGCTCAACCGCCGGACCGACCGGCTGGCGAACGCCCTCAGGCATCGCTTCGGGGTCCAGAAGGGCGATCGCGTCGCCGTCCTCGCCCACAACGGGGCCGAGCAGCTGGAGCTCCTGTTCGCCGTCGGCAAGCTCGGGGCGATCATGGTCCCCATCAACTGGCGGCTCGCCGCCCCCGAGATCCGCTACATCCTCGGCAACTGCGAGCCCAAGGCCCTCTTTTTCGGCCCCGAGTTCGACGCGACCGTGCGCTCGCTCTTGCCGGATCTCTCCGTGGAATACGTCGTGCCCCTGGAAGCAGGCAGCATGCTCACGGCCTACGAGGAGCTGGTCGCCCTGGGCGGCGACGAGGTGCCCACGCCTGCCGACATCGAGCTCGACGACCCCTGGCTCATCCTCTACACCTCGGGCACGACAGGCCAGCCCAAGGGCGCCATCCTCACCCACGGCACGATCACCTGGAACGCCGTCAACACCCAGGTGGGCTGGGACCTCCGGACCGACGACGTCACGCTCACGCACACGCCCTTCTTCCACACGGGCGGCCTGAACGTGCTCACCACCCCCTTGCTGCACCGGGGCGGCACGGTGGTCCTCATGCGCCAGTTCGACGCGGCCGAGAGCCTGCGCCAGATCGAGCAAGAGCGCTGCACGGTCGTCTTCGCCGTGCCCACCATGTTCCAGATGATGCTCGAGAAGCCGGAGTTCGAGGGCTCGGACCTCTCCTCCGTCCGCTTCTTCATCACGGGCGGCGCCCCCTGCCCGATCCACCTCATCGAGGCCTACGACCGCCGCGGCGTGGTCTTCAAGCAGGGCTACGGCCTCACGGAGGCGGGCCCCAACTGCTTCACGCTCGACGCCCAGGACGCGGTCCGCAAGGCCGGCACCGTCGGCTTCCCCAACATGCACCTGGACGTCCGCGTGGTCGACGAGTCCGGCAAGGACGTCGCCCCCGGCGAGGTCGGCGAGCTCCTCATCCGCGGGCCGCACGTCTTCAAGGGCTACTGGCGCAACCCGCAGGCGACGGCTGCCGCCCTCCAGGACGGCTGGCTGCACACGGGCGACCTGGTGCGGCGGGACGAGGAAGGCTACTACGCCATCGTGGACCGCAAGAAGGACATGTTCATCTCGGGCGGCGAGAACATCTACCCGGCGGAGCTGGAGAAGGTGCTGCACAGCCATCCGGCGATCGCCGAGGCGGCTGTCATCGGCGTGCCCGACGCCAAGTGGGGCGAGGTGGGTCGCGCGGTGGTGGTGGCCCGGGCGGACGGGCTGACGGAAGCCGAGGTGCTGGACTTCCTGCGCGAGCGGGTGGCCCGTTACAAGGTCCCCAAGTCCGTCGCCTTCGTCACCGAGCTGCCCCGCAACCCCACGGGCAAGATCCAGAAGGCCGTCCTGCGGGATCAGTACACCACGCTGCTGGTGTAGTTCGGCGCTACCGTCACCCCTAGATCACAAAGGAGCATGCCGATCAATCGTCGAATCGCCACTCCCGTCACCCTCGCGAAAGCGGGGGTCCAGAGCCGGGGCGTACGGAAGCCGCCCTGGTCGGCGACGGTGGATTCCCGCTTTCGCGAGAATGACAGGAGTGGCGATGCGTGTTGTGATCGAAAATTTAGGACCACCCGTTCATCCTGGGCCCGGTCGAAGCCTGTCCTGAGCCTGGTCGAAAGGTGAACGGTTCCTTATCTACTGCGCCAGCGCCTGGGCCGCCTTGAGGTGGCCCTCGCGCGTCTCCGCCGTGTCGAAGCCCGCGGCCATGGCCGCGCGATAGGCGTTCTCCGCCTCGGCGTACCGTTTCTGGTGCAGGTAGATCCACCCCGCCAGCGCCAGGGCCTCCCCGAACTCCGCGGACACGTCCAGCGCCTGGGTGATGGCGTCCTCGGCCCGCACGAGATCCCCCTTCACCGCCCACTCGCGGGCGAGGTTCACCGCCGAGACGGCATCCCCCGGGTTCACGCGCCGCGCCCGCTCGAAGCTCGCGATCGCCCCGTCGGGATCCCCCAGAGCCGAGAGCAGGACGCCCAGGTTGTTGTGCGCCTGAACGCAGTCGGGCTCCTGCCGGATGATCTCCTGGTACTCGTTGACGGCCGCCGCCAGCTCCCCGAGCGAGCTCAGGAGCGACGCCAGGTGGTAGCGCGCGGGCACCTGCATGGGGTCCGCCGCGACGATCGCCCGGAACTCCGCGATGGCGCCGTGCGGATCCCCCGCCATGTCCCGCGCGATGGCGAGCAGGCAGCGCAGCTTCGAGTCCGCCGGGGCGTAGGCCGCGGCCGACTCCATGGCGCGCAGGCCCTCGACGTAGCGGCCCGAGCGCATGTGCGAGTGCGCCGTGATGAGGTGCAGCTCGACGTTGTCCGGTGACTGGTACAGCCCCTGGCGGCAGGCCTTGAGGGCGCCCTCGTAGTCGCGGGCCGCCAGGGCATAGAAGGCTTCGACGCGTGCGGTCTTGACGTTCATCTAGCTGGCCTCGATCGCCTGGCGCAGCTCCGCCAGGAACTCGGTCCACGAGGGATACCCGGCATCCACGTCCAGCATGCCGCTGCGGTCCCGCCGCAAGTACAGGGCCTTGAGCAGCACGCGCGCGAGCTCCGAGGAGATGAGCAAGCTGAGCTCGTCCAGGCGCGGCATGTGCCGCAAGGCCTGCACGTAACGCCCGCGGCCGGCCACCGAGAGGGTGTCGAGCCACTGCTGGAAGCCCGGCGACGTGCGCTGGGCGGGGTAGGGCGGATCCTCGCACACGAGCGTCACGCCCGTCATGGACTCGACGATCATCAGGGCCAATGCAGGACGGTCGTCGGGCATGAGGAAGGGATAGTAGGACGGCGTGGTGACGAGCGATCGCGACCCCAGGGGCTTGCCCTCGGCCGCCGAGCACGAGGGATCCAGGAGTCGGAAGCCCCCGAAGCCGTCCACCATGAGGTTGTCGGGCTTCAGGTCGCCATGGAAGGGCAGGCGGCCGTCCCGCTGGCGCAGGGCGAGCGCCTCGCCGATGGCCAGGAAGAGGCTGAGGGGGATGGGCTCGCGGCGGTTGAACCGGGCGCGCAGCGTCTCGCCCTCGATCTCCTCGTAGACGATGTAGGCCCGCTCGGCCATCCGGCCGGTCGCCAGGACTTTCGGAAAGAGGGGATCGTTGAGCCCCTGCAGCATGAGGCCCTCACGCTCGACCACCTGGCTAGGCGTGAGCTTGGCAGGCCCGATGCCGCCCGTGTGGAAGGCGATGGGCTGAGCGAAGCACAAAGCGACCGTGCCGCCGCCGTACGGGTTGGGGCTCACGCTCTTGGCGAGCTTGAGGATGGCCTGCTCGCCGAAGGGGCCCTCCACCCGGTAGACCTTGGAGAAGCCGCCCTCCCCGACGGTGCTCGTGATGGCGTAGCCGTCCAGGCGATCGCCGATGCTCAGGCGCTGCGTCGTGGTCTGGCCGTTCATGCGCGCTCCTCGGCGGGCTGGCGATCGCCCGGCGTGCCGCCGTGATAGAACCGGCCCGTCCACGGGTCGGCCAGAGAGGCGAAGGCATGCTCGGGCGTGCGGGAGAGGTCGACCAGGGCATGCTGGCCCTCGCCGAGCACGAGCTCGTTCCAGGCATGGGCGCTCGGACAGGTGACGCCCGCGAAGCCCCGCACCAGCACCGGTCGGAGGCCCGCCTCCTCGGCGAGCACCTGGAACAGGAGGGCCCGGTGGCGGGCCACGCCGCCGCCCAGGATCCGCCGCACGTCCCCGATGAGCACTCGCTGACCGCACAGGGAGGCGCAGGCGAGCGCTACCCGGCTCTCGATGCGCTGGACCGGACCGCCCATCTGGTCGTAGACGTAGCGCACGAGCTCGGTGGCGCGGGCGAAGGGGGCCTGATCCACGAGCTCCCGGGCATAGGCCAGGTGCTTGCGCAGAGCCGCGTCGCTGAGCCGGTCGACCACGAGGATCTCGCGCTGCGGATCGATGGGCCAACCGATGGAGTCCAGGTTGACGCCCCGACCGCCGTCGGCAAAGCCGTCCCACAGCCAGCCCTCGAGGCGGTTGTCGCGCGCGAAGGCCCATCGCTGGGCGATGGCCTCCTCGCTCGGGGCGACGGTCGGACCCTCGCCCTCGCCGAGCAGGCGATCGCGGTTGTGCGGGAAGATCTCCGCGCCTTCCATGTCCTTGACGCCGACGCCCGGCTTCTCGACCACCACGTGGGTGGGCGTCACGTCCTGGATGAACCAGCCGTCCTCCAGGCTGCCGTTCGAGCGCGGTACGCGCACGGGCATCCCCACCGGGAAG
This sequence comes from Candidatus Sericytochromatia bacterium, assembly GCA_036676985.1. GTDB lineage: Bacteria > Cyanobacteriota > Sericytochromatia > S15B-MN24 > UBA4093 > DATNQJ01. Next base: position 39,076 of record JAKFBU010000044.1, on the reverse strand, counting down.
AGCAAAGGGTTCTGCTCCAGGATCTCGTCCAGGGGGCGCTTCATCTTCAACAGCCCGGCCTCGGACTCGCGCTCGATGGTGAGCGTGCCGTCATCCGCCTGGGAGACGACCGTCCAGCCTTCCTGCCAGTCGCCGTTGGCCTTCTGGAGCCGGATGGCGGTGCCGGGCGCGATGCTCAGGGGCTTGGGCGTGACCGTGCTCTCGACGGCCTCCCGCTCGCCGCCCCAGAGGTCTCGGTTGAAGGGGAAGAACTGCTCCGGGGTGACCTGCTTGCGGCCCACGCCGGGCTTCTCGACCATGAGGCGGCCGTTCATGAGGCCGCGGGTCACCCAGCCCTCGTCCAGCGCCCCGCTGGAGCGCGGCACCTTGATCTGCAACCCCTCGCCGATGAGGTACATGTTCTGGCGCAGGAGGTCCTCGATGCCGACGAGCTTGCTCAAGGCGCCGAGGTCGGTGGTCTTGGTGAGGAGGACCTGCGAGGACGCCGTGCGGCCCTTGAGGATCCAGCCACCCTCCAGCTCGCCGCTCGAGCGCAGAATCGATACCTCGACGCCGCGCGGCAGCTCGAAAACGTTGCTCTCCGGGGCACGGGCCACGGGCGCGCTGACCTCGAGCGCATGGTCGGGGGTCGGGACGTAGACTTTCGGAACCTCGAGTCGCCCGAAGACCGAGAAGAAGCGGCCGGAATGCACGTCGGTCCGATAGCCGTCGTACATGAGGCCGGATAGCCGGGCCCAGAAGGGCTCCTCCTCGCGCAGGAGCTCGCGCGGGCCCTCCCCCTCGACCATGGCGTCGTACCCCATGCGCCCGAGCAGCATGGGCTGAGCAGGAAGCGGGACCAGGGGCGTAATCGGCGTCATGGCACCTCGGGGATCGAACGGTATGCCAACTTCTCTATACCGCAAAGGGGGCTCCGTAAAAGGCTCCCGAATAATTTTGCAGCCGTTCATCCGGTAGAATGGTGATGTAGCGCCCGACCGTCCACCAGGAGCCCGCCCCATGGACCTCTCGCCCGCCCTCCGCAACCTCGAGCAGATGGGCGAACGGCTCATCGCCTTTTTGCCCCAGCTGGTCGTGGGCCTCCTGGTCTTCGGCATCGCCCTGTTCCTCGCGGGCCGTACCCGGGACTGGGTGCGCACGGGCGTGAACCGCACGGTCAAGGGCACGGACCTCGGCAGCGCACTCGGCCAGCTCGCCTTCGGCGCCGTGCTGGTGGTGGGGGCCGTCGTCGCCACGGCGGTCATGGGCGTGGGCATCGGCAGCCTGCTCGCCGGCATGGGCGTCACGGGCTTCGTCATCGGCTTCGCCCTCAAGGACGTGCTGGAGAACTACGTGGCGGGGCTCCTGCTCCTCTTCAGCCGCCCCTTCGACACCGGCGACCAGATCCGCTCTGGAGCCTTCTACGGCCGGGTGCGGACCATCTCGACCCGCGCGACCACCATCGAGACCTACGACGGGCAGGAGGTCATCATCCCCAACGCGCAGATCTTCACCAATCCGCTGGTCAACGAGACGCGCTATGGCCGCCGCCAGAGCGTCCTCACCCTCAAGGTGCCGCCCGCTCCGGACCTCGCTCAGCGCCTGCGCGAGCTGGAGGCCACCGTCGCCCGGGTGCCGGGGGTGCTCGGCGAGCCCGGGCCCGACGCGCGCGTCGTGGAGGCCGCCGCGGACGCCGCCAAGGTGGAGCTGCGGTTCTGGAGCAAGCCGCAGCACGAGGCGATCGCCGAGACCGTCGACGCCGTGAACCTGGTCCTGCAAGCCGAGCTGTACGCCCCCCGAAAGGAGTAGCCATGGCCAGCCCGTTACAAGGCAAGCGCGCCCTCGTCACCGGAGCCTCGAGCGGCCTCGGGGTGGACTTCGCCAAGATCCTCGCCGCCAAGGGCTGCCACGTGGTGCTCGTGGCGCGCCGGGCGGACCTGCTCGAGCAGCTCGCCGCGGAGCTGCGGGCGACGTATGGGGTGGAGGCGACGGCGATCGCCATGGACCTCGGCACCGAGGACGCACCCCAGGCCCTTTACGATCGGGTCCGCGAGCTGGGCCACCCCGTCGACGTGCTCGTCAACAACGCGGGCTACGGCCTGCACGGCGACTTCGTGGACTTGGAGTGGGAGCGCGAGCGCAACATGCTGCAGCTCGACATCCTCACCTTGGTCCACCTGACCAAGCTCTTCGCCAGGGACATGGCGGCGCGCGGCACGGGCTGGATCCTGCAGGTCAGCTCCGTGGGCGCCTACCAGGCAGCTCCCACCTACGCGTCCTACGCCGCCGCCAAGAGCTTCGTCCTCAGCTTCGGCGAGGCCCTGCACGAGGAGCTCAAGCCCAAGGGCGTGACCGTCACGGTGCTCTCACCGGGCGTGACGGCCACCGAGTTCCTGCAGGTGGCGGGCCAGCAGCCGACGGCCTACCAGCGCATGGTGATGATGCAGAGCCCCGACGTCGCCCGGGCCGGCATCGAGGCCATGCTCGCCGGCAAGTCCAGCGTGCTGCCGGGCTTCTTGAACCAGCTGTCCGTCTTCTCCATCCGCTTCATGCCGCGGGCCCTGGCGGCGGTGGTCGCGCACCGGCTCATGAAGCCGTAGACCCGCAACAGAAATGGCCCCCGATAGCTCTTGCGGGCTATCGGGGGCTGACTCTTTACCATCCTTGTTCAGCTTGGAAAGAGTCGCTTTTTTGGCGGAGGTCTTTACCATCCTTGTTCAGCTTGGAAAGACCTCGCCATTAAATCTATCTCCGGGGTCCCAGAGCCACAAGTGACGAGCCACGGTAATTTCAGCCCTCTTTACACGGAGCCGCCTCCGGGCTAGGATAAGAACATATATTCGAGGAGGTGCCTATGCTCGGATCCGGATCGTTGTTCCCGTCGCTCGGCTCCAACGAGGGCAAGCGCCTCAAGCTGCAGCTCAAGGAGTACCTGCGGGACTACCCCGATCTCTCGGTCGAGAGCCTGACGGAGATCTGGCACGACGAGCAGGAGGTGCTCGCGGAGGGGACCTGGCTCGAGGACTACGTGCTGGGCCAGGCCTGGCGCCGCGAGGTGCCGCGGGCGCTCTCCATGCTGCAGCGCGAGGCCGCGCAGAAGGTCAAGGCCAAGGAGCTGCGCGTGGTGGCCAAGGAGCGGCGGCAGGACCGCGAGCCCGCCACCGATGCCCAGAAGCGATACCTCGCCAAGCTCACCAAGAAGCGTCCGGAGATGCTGCCGGGGCCCGTCGACAGCCTGTCCAAGCTCGCCGCGAGCCGCCTCATCAAGCAGGCCCTCGAGTCCTAAAAAAGCCCCCCTTGCGAAGCAGGGGGGGTTGGGGGGGTGGTAACTTGGTCGGCCCTTCAGAGCAGGATCCCCGTAGCCCCGACCCTTTACCCCCCCTTCCCCCCCTACCTTCGGTAAGGGGGGCATAAGGGGTTAGACCCGCGCCGCCATCAGGTCCAGCGCCCCCTGGAGGCGCTTGCCCACGAGCTCGGGCCCCATCAGGTACGCCGTCTCGAACATGCCCGGGCTCGCCGTCGAGCCCGTCAGCGCCACGCGCGCCGGCTGGATGACCGCCCCGGCCTTCACGCCGAGCTCCGAGGCCAGGCTCCGGAACACCCCCTCGACCGTCGGCAGGTCCCAGGGCTCCGCCTTGGGCAGGCGATCGCGCAGGGCCTCGAGGATCGCCCGGTTCTCCGGCACGAGGAACTTCTCCACCGCCTCCGGCTTGTAGTCGATGGGCACGTCGAAGAAGAACGTCGAGTAGTCCACCAGCTCAACGAGCGTCCGCGCGCGCTCCTTGAGGAGCTCCACCAGGCCGTTCAGCCACTCGTCCGTGTGCCGGGCCTGGAGCCAGCCCTTCGCCTGCCAGCGCGGCTTCAGCCGCTCGGCCAGGTCCGGCGTCGCGAGCCGGCGCATCCAGACGCCGTTCAGCCAGTCCAGCTTCGCCTGGTCGAAGACCGCCGCCGTGTTGTTGATGCCCGCGACCGAGAACTTCTCGATCAGCTCCTCGACCGTGAACTCCTCCTGGTCGCCGCAGGCCCAGCCCAGCTTCGCCAGGTAGTTGAGCATGGCCTCGGGCAGGTAGCCCTGCTCCTCGTAGGCCATCACCGAGGTCGCCCCGTGGCGCTTGGAGAGGCGCGCCCGGTCCTGCCCCAGGATCATGGGGATGTGCCCGAAGCGGGGCGTCGCCAGACCGAGGGCCTGGTAGATCAGGATCTGCTTGGGCGTATTGGACAGGTGGTCGTCCCCGCGCAGGACGTGCGTGATGTCCATGGTCGCGTCGTCGATGACCACCGCGTAGTTGTAGGTCGGCACGCCGTCCGCCTTCACCAGCACGAAGTCGTCCAGGAGGGCGTTCTGGAAGGTGACCTCCCCGTGGATCAGGTCGTCCACCACCGTCTCACCTTCGGTGGGCGTCTTGAAGCGGATGACGGGCTGACGGCCCTCCTCGCGCAGGCGCTGGGCGATCTCGGGCAGGAGGTTGCGGCAGCGGCCCGTGTAGCTGAAGGCCTCACCCTTCTTCTGGGCCTCCTCGCGCATGGCGTCGAGCTCTTCCTTGGAGCAGAAGCAGTGGTAGGCATGCCCCTCGTTGAGCAGCTGGTCGACGTAGCGCTTGTAGGTGTCGAGGCGCTGCATCTGGAAGTAGGGCGCGTAGGGCCCGCCGATGTCCGGTCCTTCTTCCCAGGTGAGGCCGAGCCAGCGCATGCCGTCGAGGATCGCCTGGACCGAGGCCTCGGTCGAGCGGGCGAGGTCCGTGTCCTCGATGCGGAGCACGAAGGTGCCGCCCGTGTGACGGGCCAAGAGCCAGTTGAACAGGGCGGTCCGGGCGCCGCCGACGTGCAGGTAGCCGGTGGGGCTGGGAGCGAAACGAACGCGGATCTTCAAGGTTGGTCTCCTTTGGTGCGCTGAAGAGACTCAATTGTAACAAATCTCGCGCCGGAAGCGCTTCCGGCGGGCCTTTGCCGGAACGCTCGCCCGCAAGTTGCTAGCGGGGGTATACGTTCTGTAACATGGCGACGATTGTGTATGACTGGGAGGCAAGCTATGGCCAACAAGCAGGAGGCTCAACCGGAAACGACGCCGCTGTCGGCGCTCGACCACATGCCGGGCGCCGAGGTGATCTGTCCGGACGGAGCGGTCGGGCAACTCGAGATGCTCGGAGTGCGGCCCCAGAGCGACGAGGTCACGCACCTGATCGTGCGGCGCGGGTTCCTCTTCCAGCGGGACCTCATCGTCCCCGCGGAGTGGGTCGCGGGCGTCGAGGCGGACTCCAACGTCATCCAGCTCAAGGCCCCGCTGTCGGATGTCGTCAACCTGCCCGAGTACGAGGCGCCCAAGAGCATGTGGAACCTGGTCTGGGGGATCGCCACCTTCCCGGTCCGCCTGCCGTTCGAGCTGGCGCTCGCGCGCTGGCGCGAGGGACGCCTCGACGTGCAGGACCGCATCATCCAGGCCGCCCGCCGGGCGCGTGCCCAGGACCTCCTGGAGCACCACGTCTTCGACGACAAGATCACGGAGATCCCGCTCGCGATGAACCTCAACACGGTCGAGGCCGAGGACCTGTGCAAGGTGCGCGGCGTCGGCCCCGCGCTCGCCGAGCAGATCATCGCGCACCGGCCCTACAGGTCCCTGGACGACCTGCACCGGGTCCCCGGCCTCTCGCCGAGCACCCTGGAGCGGCTGCGCGAGGTCGCGATCGTCTCGTAAACGAACCGGGCCGGCAGTCGCCGGCCCGGTCCTCTTTAGCCTCCGACCCTCACGACCTGCCGGAAGGGCGCTTGAGGTACGCGAGGAGGCGATCGCCCGACCCCGCCCGCACGAGCCCGAACAGGACCTCGAACAGCGACCGGCGGCCCGGAAACACCAGGTACCGCGCCTCCCAGCGCGGGTGGAACTTCTTCTTGAACTCGTGGATCCCCTCCACGTTGTAGCACCGCCGCAAGGCGGCGTGCGCCCCCCGCCACGCCCATCCCGGCAGGGGCAAGCCCGAGCGCGCGAGGTCCAGGCTCGCGAGCGACAGCCCCATGTCGAACCCGTGATGACCCTCGGCCCGCGAGTGCTCGAACAACGTCACGTACAGCGCCTCGACGGTACCATGCTCCGCCTCCGCGCGACGCCGCATGAGGTCGGCGGCCACGTCCCGACCCTGGTACGAGGGGGCCATGTTCACGAACGCCGTCATGCGGCCGTCGGGGGCGTAGGCCGCGGCCACGGTGCAGTCGCGCAGGTAGGCCTCGTCGAACCACCCCATGGAGAACCGCCGCTCGGCACCCGACACCTTCCCCAGCCACTCGGCGCTCACCGCCGCGAGCTCCCCGAGGAGCTCGGCGGAAAGCGGCGGCCGGTGGATCTCGAGCCGGTAGCCCACCCGCTCCATGCGGTGCATGGCCTTGCGCAACGGCTTGCTCGCCCGGCCCTCCAGCGAGAACGCAGCCAGATCGACCATGGCCCGCTCACCGATGGGCATGACCCTTAGGCCCAGGGCCTCGTACAACGACAGGCCCGCCTCCCCCACGTTGTAGAACGTCGGGATAATCCCCCGCACATCGCAGTAGCGCAAGAACGCCCGCACGGTCTCCGCGCGATCCTCGGCGGGCCCGATGGGCTCGCCGAAGACGACGGCTGCACGCCCCTTGCGCACGTAGGCCAGCACGCTCTCCCCCGAGGGGCTGAAGAAATGGCGCTTGTCGGGCAACAGGGCGCCGTAGGCGAGCGTGCAACGACCGTGCCCCGCGACGATCTGACGGGCCCGGTGCAGGGCCCCCTCGGCGGTCCCGGCGCTCGGCGCGACCCGACCGCCTACCAGCCCCCAGACCATGAGCCCTGCCCCCAACCAGGCGCCCGAGCTGAGGGGAGTCGCCTCGAGCACCCACAAGAGCAGGACCGGGAGCAGGAGCCAGCCGACGTCCGGGCGTCCCCAGGCCAGAGAGAGCGGGCGAAGCTGATCGTTGCGCGGCATCGGGATCCTTTCCGGTCACTTCTGACTATACCCCGCACCCGCCTCCCCGCACACTGGGGACGACGGATCGCCAAGCGGCGGCGTTGGCTGCCATGTCCAGTCGCGCTCTCCCTTCTGGCCGAGGGAAAGCGGGCAAGCGACCCCTAAGCTGGAACGGTCGAACGAAGAGGAGGGCATGCCATGGGCCACTGGAGAAGCAAGCTCGTCCGCATGGGGCTGGCCATGGGCCTGGCCGTGGGCCTCTGGGCCATCCCGGCCTTCGCACAGCCCACTCCCTACCAGCCCCAGGTGGGCGACACCCTGCGCTACGCCCTCTCCAACGGGGACACGAGCACCACCCGGGTCGTGCGGATCCGGAACGAGGAGGACCGCACCTACGCCACCATGGAGCAGGTGCTCGACCATGAGGGCAAGCAGCGGACCAACCGCCTCATCATGGTCCGCTCCCCCGAGGGCATCGCCCTCAGGCTGCCCGAGCTCGAGGGCTCCGACGACCGCAAGAGCCCGCTCGTCTGCTACCTGACCCAGGCCAAGGTCAACGACACCTGGACCGCCCAGAAGGGCGCCTACCGGGACGAGGCGGGGGCGGCCACCGAGTACCGCGTCTTCGCCCGCCTCGAGGCCATCGAGACCCTCACGGTCAAGGCCGGCACCTTCGACGGCTGCTACAAGATCGCCTACCGCACGGCCATGGCCGGCAGCGAGCAGCCCACCTCCACCATGGTCGTCTGGTTCAAGCCGGAGGTCGGGATCATCAAGACCCGCACGGTGCACGGCGACCAGGCCACGGAGACCGAGCTGGTCAGCTACTCCCTGGCGGGCTACCGGCCCGGCGGAAATCCCACCGCAGACTAGAGATCAACCACCGCCATAAAATGAACAGGTTTTTCGCCGTCCCGCGATGGCGGAGGACCCGGCGGCACGTTACGCTGAGGGCGGAGTGACATGCCACCGCGAGGTCGCCATGGTTCCACTGGCCTGCCCTGTCCTCACGCTGCGCTTCCGTGCCTTCTCGCAAGGCGTGGGGCTCGCGGTCGGCATCATCGCAGGGCTGGCTCTCGGGCTCTGGCCGCAAGTTCCCGAGCCCACGCGCAGCCACTACTTCGCGTTCCAACCCTTGACGCTCCTGAGTCTCGTCGCCGCGGGCCTCTCCCTCTTCCCTGGCCTGGCCCGGCGCCCCCTCCCGAGGTTCCTGCCACGAGCCCTCGCGTGGGCCCCCACGATCTACGGTGGGCTGGGGGTGGCGTTCCGCGCCGCCGCCCCATCGCTGCCCCTTCCGGCCCTGGCGACGTCCCTCTGCCTCTTCCTGCTCGGCCTCGCGCTGCTGACCCTGGACCTCGAACCCCCTCACCACGGCTTTCCGGCCGAGTGGTTCGCCGTCAGCTCCCTCATGCTGCCGTACATCGCCCTAATCGGCTATGCGTTCGACCTGTGGCCCGAACCCCCCATGGGCATGCCCCTGATCGTGGCCCTCATGCTCGCCTTGCTCGCCGTCGGCGTGCTCTGCGCTCGGCCCGAGCGGGGCATGATGATCAAGTTCAGCCGCAACTCGCTCGGAAGCTCCGTGCTGAGGCGCCTCGCCCCGGCCGCGTTCTGGGCTCCCCTGCTCCTGGGGTGGCTGCGGCTCCTGGGCGAGCACGCGGGACTCTTCGGGCCGGCCACGGGGACCGCACTCATCACCCTGCTCATGGGCCTCGCGGGCATCGGGCTCGTGCTCTGGAGCGTCGAGACGCTCGACCGGACCGAGGCCGATCGCCAAGAGGCCGAGACGGCCCTCAAGGAAAGCGAGGCTCGCTATCGACTGGTCGCCGAGTACTCCAGCGATCTGCTGACCATGAACGCGACCGACGGGACCTACCTGTACGTCTCACCTGCCTCCGAGAAGCTGCTCGGCTATCGCCCCGACGAGCTCGTGGGCACCTCCCCGCGCCGGCTCATCCTCGAGGCCGACCTGCCCGTGATCGAGGAGGCCCGCCGCCAGCTGCTCGCAAAGCCCACCACGCTCCGGATCCGGTACCGCATGCGTCGCAAGGACGGCGCCGTCCGCTGGCTGGAGAGTACCATCCAGGACGTGCCCGCCGACAGCGGAGAGATCGAGGCCATGCTGGTCGTCAGCCGCGACGTGACCGAGCGCGTGGAGGCCGAGTTCGCCCTGCGCGAGAGCGAGGAGCGCTACCGTCGGCTGGTCGAGCTCTCGCCCGAGGCCATCATGGTCGACATGGACGGCAGGCTCATCTTCGTGAACCCAGCGGGCGCCCGGCTCATCGGGGCCCAGGACGCCGGAGCGCTCATCGGCCGCGCGTTGACCGAGTTCGTGCACCCGGACTACGTCCAGGCCTTCCGCGAGGAGATGGGCAAGGCCCGGGCCGGGGGCCACCCGATGGTCATGTTCGAGAAGAAGATGGTGCGCCTGGACGGCAGCACCGTGGACGTGGAGACGACGGCGAGCCCCATCAGCTTCGGGGGCAAGGAGGCCATGCTCGCCATCATCCGCAACATCACCGACCGCCGGAAGGCCATGGAGGAGATCGCCATGCGCACGGCAGAGCTCAAGAAGGCCACCGAGCTCGACCGGCTCAAGGACCACTTCCTCTCGACGCTCTCCCACGAGATGAAGACGCCCCTGTCGATCATCGTCGGCTACAGCGAGCTCCTGGAGGACAAGTACCCCGGTGAGGAGCTCGTGGCAGGCATCCAGGACGGCGCCCGCCGCCTCCAGGAGCACATCGACAGCATGCTCGACTACAGCGCGCTCCTGAGCGGAACCCTCCCGCTCTACAAGGTGGAGGTCTACCTGCCGGAGGTGGTGGCGACGGCGAGCCACATCACGCAGGCCTGCCAAACGAGGCACCATCACCCGCTGCGGGTCGAGATCGACCCCGCGACCCCGCCGGTGGTGGCCGACCCGCGGCGCCTCACCCAGATCCTGGTCGAGCTCATCGACAACGCCTGCAAGTTCACGCCCGAGGGCCGCGCCTTCGGCGTGCAGGTCCGGCCGGTCGATGGCCGGGTCTCGGTATGCGTCTGGGATGAGGGCCCGGGCCTCGCGCCAGAGGAGATCCCGCGGGTCTGGGCGCCCTTCGGCCAGCTCGCCATCGGCGACACCCGCCGCCGCGGGGGCCTGGGGCTGGGGCTCCCCATCGCCCGCAAGCTCGCCGAGCTGCACGGGGGGTCGCTCGAGGTCGAGAGCGAGATCGGCAAGGGCAGCCGCTTCACGCTCACCCTGCCCATCAGCCCCTAGGACCGCGTCGGCGCGTGGGCCCGGGGAACGCCCACTCATTAGAAAGTTATAGCCTTTCGAAACCCTTATTGTTTCGCCGGATGACGTCCCCATGACTCATCTCGACGCCATGGGTGCGCTATTTGCGTGACCCCAAACGCAACGGGGATCGAATGTGCCCCGGTAGAGTCGGCAGCCCCTATCCCAACCCTTCATTCGACTCACGCGGTCTACCCGTCCTTGCTGACGCAATCCTCACGGGTCCCGAGCAACCACACGACCATGAGGCGGTTATTAATATGCTATGTTTAGCATTATTGACTTGTTAATGATCTTTTGGACAACTTATCAAGAAAGGAGTACCCCGCAGCATGAGGCTAACCGTCGGAAAAAAGCTCATCGGTGGATTCCTCACCGTCGCCCTCTTGGCCCTGTGCATGGGCGTCTTCGCCATCGGCCAGCTCCAGAAGGTGAACGGCGCGACCCGCGAGATCGCAGACAACTGGCTCGTAGCCACCTCGTATCTCGGCTACATGAAGAGCGACATCACCGAGTTGCAGCGGCTCACGCTGCGCCACCTGCTCGATAGCGACGCGGCCGGCATGGCCAAGCAGGAGGAGCAGTTCAAGTCGATGCGTAACGAGTTCGAGCACTACCGGGACCTCTACGACCCCACCATCACCTCGCCGCACGAGCGCGCCATGTTCGAGGACATCACGAGGCCCTACGGGGACTACCTCAGGCGCGTCGACGAGGTCCTCGCCCTCAGTCGCGCCGGCCGAAAGCAGGAGGCCGTCCGCCTCAACTCCGAGCAGGCCGCGGCCGACTTCTTCGAGGTCAACAAAGCCGTCGCCGCGTTGCTCAAGTACAACGTGGACAACGGCGCGGCCGCCAGCAAGCGCTCGGCCGACGATTACGGCACCGCCCTGCGCGTGACCATCGCCGTCCTCGTCCTGGTCGTCCTGGCCTCGATCGGCCTCGGCCTGTGGCTCTCGCGCCAGATCACCCGGAGCGTCCAGACCATCGCCAAGGCGGCCGCGGGCATCGCCCAGGGCGAGCTCGACCAGAACGTGGACGTCCGGACCAACGACGAGCTGGGGGACATGGCCAGGACCTTCCAGGACATGATCGCCTACCTCAAGGAAGTCGCCGGCGTGTCCGAGGCCATGAGTCAGGGCGACCTCACCCGCGACGTCACGCCCAAGAGCCCCCGGGACCAGTTCGGCAACGCCGTCGCCCAGATGATCGCGAGCCTCCGGGAGGTGGTCGGCCAGGTCCGCGCCTCGGCAGAGGCCGTGAGCGCCGGGTCCGTCCAGATCGCAAGCTCCAGCACCGAGCTCTCGCGGACCGTCTCGGTCCAGGCCTCGAGCGCCGAGGAGACGTCGGCCGCCATGGAGGAGATGGCCTCCAACATCAAGTCGGTGGATCAGAGCGCCCAGACCCTGGGCAACCGCGTCACGCTGGTCCGCAGCCAGGCCGACGAGCTCGCGGCCGCCGTCACCCAGACCTCGAGCTCCATCACGGAGCTGGCGGCCTCCATCCAGCAGGTCGCGGGCAACGTGGGCCATGCCAACGAGATGGCCAGCGAGGCCGCGCTCGCCGCAACTGCCGGCGAAGACGCCGTCACCAAGACCACCGCAGGTATGGCCTCCATCGACGAGACCATGCACGGCATCCAGCAGACCATCCGGGTGCTCGACGAGCGCTCGGCCGAGATCGGCTCGATCATCGAGGTCATCGACGACATCGCCGAGCAGACCAACCTCCTGGCCTTGAACGCCGCCATCGAGGCGGCGCGTGCCGGCGAGGCGGGCCGCGGCTTCGCGGTGGTCGCCGACGAGGTCCGAAAGCTCGCCGAGCGCTCGGCCAAGGCGACCAAGGAGATCGGAGACCTCATCAAGGGCATCCAGAAGGAGACCCAGCAGGCCGTCGGCGCCACCCAGGAAGGGGCCGCCAAGGTCCAGGAGGGCACCCAGCTGGCGGCTCACACCAACGAGGCCCTGATCAAGATCAAGGCGGCGGTGGTGCAGGTCACCACCATGCTCAACGAGGTGGCGGCCGCCGCCAGCGAGCAGGCCCGTTCCAGCGCGCAGATCGTGACGGCCGCCGAGCAGATGGCCGCCATCAACCAGCAGGTCACCGGGGCCGTCGGCGAGATGAACCAGCTCACGCAGACCGTCACCTACGCCACCACCGAGCAGCGGCAAGGCGCCGATCAGGTGGTGCTCGCCGTCGAGAGCCTCTCCAAGAGCTCGCAGGAAGCCGCCACGGCCACCGAGCAGGTCAGCCGGGCCGCCGACGATCTCAGCGAGCAGGCCCGCCGCTTGCAGCAGGCCATGGCCTTCTTCAAGCTGGATCAAGGCTCCCGGGTCGAGGTGCGCATCGGGGCCGCCAAGCCCCTCTCGATCCCCGCGAGGTTCTAGCGATGGAAGCGACGCTCGAGAAGAGCAGCAGCCTGCTGCAACTGGCCAGCTTCAAGCTCGGCGAGGAAGAGTACGGCGTGGACATCGCCTCGGTCCAGGAGATCGTGCGGATGTCGACCGTGACCCGGGTCCCCCGGGCCCCCTCCTTCGTGGAGGGGGTGATCAATCTGCGGGGCAAGATCGTGCCGGTCATCGATCTGAGGAAGCGCTTCGGGATGCCCCCCCTCGAGCCGACCAAGGCCACGCGGATCATCATCGTGGAGGTCCTGGGCAAGACCATCGGGATCATCGTCGACGCCGTGCGCGAGGTCCTGCGCCTCGCCTCGGAGGCCGTCGAGCCGACGCCCGAGATGGTCAGCGGCGGCGTGGACACCGCCTACTTCAAGGGGGTCGGGAAGCTGGAGGATCGCCTCATCATCCTCCTCGAGCTGAATCGCCTGATCACCTCCGAAGAGGCCCGCAGCCTGGCCACCGGGATGACCGACTGAACACCAGAGCGCCCGCCGGTCTATCGGCGGGCGCTCCAAGCAGTGGGCGGTGGGGGACTCGAACCCGCGACCACCTCGGTGTAAACGAGGCGCTCTACCAACTGAGCTAACCGCCCGCGGGCTCCCATCTTACCACAGGGCGCCTCAGCGGGCGTGGTCGAAGGTGATGCCGACCGCCTGAGGGACCTCGTCCAGGGCCTCGACCAAGGCGAGGAAGAGATCCGCGAGCTGGGCCGTGACGAAGTTGGGGCGGTTGTCGTAGAGGGGCACCACCACCAGGTTCTCCACCTCGAGGTGGTTGGCCACCTCGAGGGCCGGGTCGTTGGTGTCCATGACCGCGATGCACGCGATCTCGTGGTTGATGGCCGAGCCCGCGTGGCCGTGGTCCCCGACGATCAGGTCGATGGGCTTGCCGAACGTTTCGATGACCGCGTCCATGGGCCGGGTCGAGTGGCCGTGCAGCACGCCGCAGTAGTCGCTCGTGACGGCCACGTCGCCCACGTGGTCCAGGTACCAGTCCACCCCCACCTTCGAGCCGACCTCGCCCAGCGCCACGGTGCAGCCGTGAGAGCGGGCGTAGGCGGCCAGGCGGTTGTAGTAGGTGAGCATGGAGCCCGGATGGCCCGTCCCGAAGGCCAGGGTCGCCTTGGAGAGCACGCAGCGCCGAAAGAGGCGCGCGGCCCGGACCAGGCCGTCGAAGGCGGCCGCTTCCCGGATGACGCCGAAGTCGCCCAGGAACTCCGCGGGCGACGCGAGGCCGTTGGCCCGGGCCATGAGGGCGACCACGCCCGCCTCGTCCAGCATGCCGCGGGCCAGGGCGTCCGCGACCTTGTGGATGCCGAAGGTGTAGAACTGGGTGCCGTCGAGCATCATGCGGATGGCCCGCAGGTTGGCGTCCCGGGTGTTGGGCGTGACGCCCGCCAGCCCCAACTCCAGGAGGCGGCGCTCCATGGCCGCTCGATCGATGTCATGCAGGGTCGTCATGCTAGGCCTCTTCCCTCGACACTTTCCCCTCCTGGTAGAACGGCGAGATCCACACCCGCAGGCCCGGCGCCTCGACGAGGTCCAGGACGTCCACGAGCTGCTCGTAGACCCACCGGTGGACCGGATTGGCGTCGATGCGCGATCGCAGGATGTCCTGCAGGCGCTGGCGCTGCGGCAGCGGCATGGTGAGGGCCTGCTTGAGGCAGTCCGCCATGCCCACCAGGTCGAAGGGGTTCACGCCGATGGACCCGTCGCCCAGCTCCTCGCAGGCCCCGGTGGTCTCGGAGAGCATGAGGACGCCCGCGCGCTCGTTGACGATGGGGCCTTCCTTGGCGACCAGGTTCATGCCGTCGGCGATCGAGTTGACGATGAGCACGTCGTAGTGCTTCATCACGGCGACGGCACGGGCGTACGAGTTGTCGAGAAACAGCTCGATGGGCTGCCAGCCCCAGCGCCGGTGACGCTTGTTGATGGCCTCGGCCGTGGCCTTGAGCTTGTCCAGGTAGTCCCGGTAGCGGTCCGAGCCCTGCCGGCTCGCGGGCAGGATCCCCCAGAACCGGACCTTGCCGTGGTACTGCGGGTGCCGGTTGAGGAACAGGTCGTAGGCCTTGAGCGATCGCAGGATGTTCTTGCTCGGGTCCGTGCGCGCCACCTGGACGATGTTGATCGTCTGGTGGATGCGCGCGTCCTGGAGCTTCCGCTCGTGCTCCCGTACCGGGTCGGAGTCGGCGAACGCGGCGAGCTCCTGCGGATCGATGGAGATGGGGTAGGCATGGACCCGCACCCGACGCCCCTGGAAGGGAACGGTCCGGGAGCGCAGGTCGGCCTCCACGTCGAGCAGGTCCTCGCAGGTCAAGAGGAAGTTCTTGACGTAGCGCGGCGTATGGAAGCCCACGATGTCGCAGCTGAGGAGGCTCTTGAGGATCTCCTCGCGCACCGCCCCCGGCAGCTGGAGCCACGCCTCGGGCGAGGGCCAGGAGATGTGCGTGAAGTGGTGCAGGATCGCCTCCGGCAGCATGCGCCGCAGGAACAGCGGCACCAAATACAGGTGGTAGTCCTGCACCATGATGACCGGGCGGCCCTCCTTCTGGCGGGCGATCCGGGCGATCTCCCGGGCGAACTCCAGGTTCACCTGGCGGTAGGCCTCCCAGGCCTGCCAGGTTTGCTCGTCGAACTCCGGGTGCTCCGGCGCATGGGTGATCCCGTGCTGCAGGAACCACAACAAGGAGTTGGAGATGTCGTCGTAGAACATGCGGAAGCGCTCGGCCTCGCTGTTCACGAAGGCCACGTGCAGCTTCCGGCTGCCCATGGGCACCACCAGACGCTCCCCGTACTGATGCGCCACCTGCGCATCGTCGGGGCTCAGCGGCGAGGCGACCCAGGTGGTATCGACGCACTGCACCATGGAGTTCATGGCCGTGACCAGGCCCCCCTGGCCGCGCCGGTAGAACACCCGGCCATCCGCTTCGCGGCGAAACTCCACCGGACCGCGGTTCGAGGCGAGGATCAGGTTGATCCCCGCGAGCCGCTCCTGGCAGAGTCCCTCGATCGCCTGGCGGTAGTCTGAGGGATTCCAACCGGTCGTCATCCGTCTCACCAAAGCCTCCCTTTCATCGCGTTCGGCCGTCCGGGCGACGCTGCCCTCGCACCTGCTGCGTCTTCTGGCCATCATCGGGACGCGTTGCGGAGCGGGTTATTTGTAACGAAACATTAAGAAAAGGCGCCACCAACTTAGCACACCTCCGCGACGCCGAACAACCGTCGCCAGGCCGCTTTGGAGGTCAGACGAGCAGTCCTTTACAATCCGTTACGCGTTGCCTATGCTGGGGGGCGTTTTTCCAGGCCGGACACGTCTCTCGAAGGCGGAATCCGATCGATCCGGGAGGATCCGCTCGTGCGAATTGCCTTGATTGCCCCGGTGGCCCTGCCGGTCCCGCCCGCCGGATACGGGGGAACGGAGCTGGTCATCGCGCAACTGGCAGAGGGGCTCATGGAGCGGGGCCACGCCGTCACGCTGTTCGCCTCGGGGGACTCCCGGACCACCGCCGAGTTGCGGAGCTGCTTTCCGCAGGCCCTGACCCCGCTCGGCTTCGACACCAAGGACACCTATCAGCCCCTGGAGGATCAGCACGCGGCCTGGGCCTTCGCCCAGGCGCAGGACTTCGATCTGATCCATGATCATACGAAGACCCAGGGCGTGCTCCGGGCCGCCACGGTCCGGCCGCCGGTGCTCACGACCATCCACAACGACTTCACGCCGGCGCGCCGCGCCCTCTACACGCAGCATGCCCAGCACCGCTACGTGGCCATCTCGGCGGCGCAGGCGCGGCGCTGCCCCGAGCTCAACTACGTGGGCACCGTCTACAACGGCATCGACCTCCAGGCTCCCAGGGTCGAGCGCAAGA
The DNA here is from genome assembly GCA_036676985.1 of Candidatus Sericytochromatia bacterium. GTDB lineage: Bacteria > Cyanobacteriota > Sericytochromatia > S15B-MN24 > UBA4093 > DATNQJ01. Next base: position 22,633 of record JAKFBU010000044.1, on the reverse strand, counting down.
AGGACGACTACCTGCTCTTCCTCGGTCGGCTCTGCGAGGCCAAGGGGACGCACACGGCCATCGCGCTCGCCAGGCTGCTGCGGCAGCCGCTCGTGCTCGCGGGCAAGGTCGATCCGGTGGATCGCGGGTACTTCGAAGCCCAGGTGGCCCCGCATCTCGACGACCAGATCCGCTACGTCGGAGAGGTGAGCGGCCAGCCCAAGTGGGACCTCCTGGCCCGGGCCCGGTGCCTGGTCTTCCCCATCCAGTGGCCCGAGCCCTTCGGCCTGGTCATGATCGAGGCCATGGCCTGCGGCACGCCCGTCATCGCGACGCGCTGGGGCTCGGTGCCGGAGGTGGTGTCCCATGCCGTCACCGGCTGGATCGCCGACGACTTCGACGGCCTCATCGAGGGGGTGCAGCGCACGCACCAATTCTCGCCCACCGCGTGCCGCCGCTGGGTGGAGCGGCATTTCAGCGCCCAGGCCATGGTGGAAGGCTACCTCAAGGTCTACGAGCAGGTCCTGGGGAAGAGGGCAAACGCCCGCCCCCCGCGGGTGGGAAGCCGCTGATCCTGCCTCCCGAGCGCCTCATCCGCCTCATCGGCCTGCAAATCAAGGGTTGCAGCCCATGGGGCACCGTGCTAAGGTCGTTACGATTCTTAACAAAATCGTTCGTCTGGCCTGACGGTGCGGTTTTCACCTCGGGCCGGGGAAACGGGAGGGAGGTGCCAGCGTGTTGGGTTTCTTGGTGATGCTGTTGGTAGCGGCCATTGCGGGCTTCATCGGAGACGCCCTGGCCCCGGGCACGATCCCGGGCGGCTGGGTCGGCGCGATCATCGCGGGCCTGGTGGGGTCGGCCGTGGGCGGATACCTGTTCGGGCTCCTGAACATCCCGTCGGGCCCCGAGATCGGTGGCCTGGCCATCATCCCCTCGATCATCGGGGCGGCCTTGGTGGTCTGGCTCTACTCGCTCATCTCGGGCCAGGTGGGCCATCGCCGCGGCTACTAGCGGCGAGGCGGGGCCGCAGCGCCCCGCCTTCTCTCATGGCAGACGAAAGGAGGTCGGTATGAACCGGTGGTCCGCGACGTTGCTCGGAGCGGTCCTGGGGGCGGGGGCTGCCCTGTTGTGGGCCCCGCTGACCGGCACCGAGACGAGGCGCCGGTTGCGCACCAACGTGGGGGATCTGCAGGGCCGGACGCAGGACCAGATCCGGCAGGGCCGCGTGCGCATCACGGAGCTGGTGCGCAGCAGCCAGGAGCGGGCCGACGAGCTGACGACCCGCTTCAAGGGCCAGACCAGCGAGAGCCTCGAGCGGGCCCGGCGCCTGGCGGACGAGGCAGCCATGCGGGCTCAGGAGCAGATCGCCGAGACCTCCGAGAACGCGGGGCGCGAACCCGGTCTGGGCCACTAGGGGCCTGAAGGAGGAGCGAAATGCCTGAACAAATCACCGGCTGGGGCGCCGCCGCATGGGCGGCGACCGCCGTCGCCCTGACGAACCTACTGGGGTGGATTCCCAACCTACTCGGGGCCATCGTCATCCTGCTCGTCGGCTGGGGGATCGCGAGCCTCCTGGGCAAGCTCACGGACCGCGCGCTTGACGCCATCCACTTCGACCGCTGGATGGCCAAGGCGCACATGGACGAGGCGATCGCCCGCTCGGGCATGCGCCTCGAGCCGAGCAACCTCGTCGCCAATCTGGTCAAGTGGGGCGTCTTCCTGGTGGCCATCCTGGTCGCCTCGGACGCGCTCGGCCTGCCCCAGGTCACCGCGGCCCTGACGTCGGTCATCGCCTACATCCCGAACGTGATCGCGGCGATCCTGATCGTGGGGTTCGGCGCGGTGCTCGCGAGCTTCGTAGGCAACCTGGTCAAGGCGGCCCCGGTCTCCGGGTCGCACCTCCTGGGCCGGATCGCCTACTGGGCCGTCATGGTCTTCGCGGGCCTCGCGGCCCTCAGCCAGCTCAACATCGCCCCGGCCCTGGTGCAGACGCTCTTCACGGCGCTCATCGGGTCCGTGGCCCTGGCGGCGGCCATCGCCTTCGGCCTGGGCCTCCGGCGGCAGGCCGAGGATCTGGCCGTGAGCGCGGGGCTCAAGATGGTGGTCCAGACGGGCGACACCATCTCCGTGCGGGACCTGGAGGGCAACGTGATCACGGGCGAGGTCGTCATGATCGGACCCAGCATGACCAGCCTGCGGACGCCGGAGGGCACCTCGCTCATCCCCAACCGCATGCTGAGCGAGGACGTGGTGGGCATCCGCTCGACGGCGGCCATCCCCACGCGCATGAACGTCACGCGCATGCCGGAGACGGTCACCGAGCAAGCGACAACGGACACCATGAACCGACCGGGCCAGCCTCCGGTCTGATATCAACCCGGCACCGAGGGGGCGCAGGCGCGCCCCCTCGGGCTTTTGCCTCCACCTTTTGAATGAGAAGGCGTGTTCAACGCAGCCTAGCCGGGGCCTGCCTCCGCCCCTTAAGTTAGGGCACGTTCGGAAGAAGGCGCGGAGGCGAGCATGCGACATTTTGGCTGGGCAGTGGGGATGGTCTCCCTGGGACTCTTGGCGGGCTGCGTGTCGACGCCCGCCGCTCCGCCGGGAGGCGGCGGGGGGCCCCTGGCCACGGCCGCTCCCCCGAGCCCGACCCCCGCGCCCCCGGCCCAGTACCGGCAGAACTTCGATCAGATGCCGCTCGGCGCGCTCGCGGCGGACGCCCCCTTCGTGGACGTCCGGGACGAGCTGGTGGCCAAGGGCCAGCCGGTGCCGACGTGGCTCTACAGCGGCGGCTGGGAGATCACGGACGTGGACACGGCCCAGCTCAAGAGCCGGGTGCTCAAGCAGGCCAAGGTCCAGGAGCGTCCGCCCATCGCGCTCTTGCGGTACCGGGGCACGTTCGCCGGCCAGGAAGACGGCGTGATGCCCGCCAAGTACCGGATGGAGGTGACGCAGCAGCCCATCCGGAGCCCCTACAACCTGCCGCCCACCGGGGATCAGGGGGTGCAGCCCTACTACCTGGATGCCAACCACTACGTGGAGGTCGTGACGACGCCCAACCAGCTGCAGCTGTGGGTGTGCGACGGCGGCGTGCCGGACAGCTCGGCGGGCTGGACGAAGCTTTGGGAGCAGAATCTGGGCACCCGACCGGGGGACATCCGGCGGGTGGGGGCCATCGTGGACGTGAAGGCGCGGAAGTTCACGCTGTTGTACGACGGGGAGCGCAAGGCCGAGGCGGTGGTGGACCTGATCGATCCGAGTCGCCCGCACTACGTGGCCCTGAGGGCCATCGGCAACGAGGTGAACTTCGACGACTTCGAGCTGGAGCGCCTGCCGTAATCGCAGCAGGAGAACATTGGTGGGGTAAGGACAAAGAAGGGAAAATTGGTGGGGTAAGGACAACAAAGCCCCCCCTAGCAGGGGGGGCAAATTGTGGCTAGTACTGGTTCAACGTGCCCCAGTCGCGGGCCTTGCGCTCGGCGAGCGCGAAGCCCACGATGCCGAGCCCCAGGAACACCACCGTGTTCACGGCGAGGCTCATGAGCGACCCGTCGGCCACCAGCTTGCTCAAGGGCTCCCCGTGCACCGCATGCGCCCGGATCAGCACCAGGGCCTTGGTGAACGGGAAGTTGTCCACGAACACCGACATCCACCTCGGCAGGCTCTCCAGGGGCAGGATCGCAAGCCCGAAGATCATCATCACGGCGAGCTGGGCGAGCGTCGCCACCCGCTTGTACAACAGCGCCGCCCCGCCCAGGATGAGGCCCAGCCCCTCGGTGCCGAGGTACATGAGCGTCACCAGCAAGGCGAAGCCAAAGGGCTCGATCGTGAAGCGCACGCCCGTGATGAGGCTCGCGATGACGAGCACCAGGGCGAAGCGCGCGAGCATCTCCACGTACGATGCCAGGTCCCGCAGCAGCACGATGAGCACCAGGGGCGGCGGGCTCAAGGCGGCCTGCTCCAGCGTGCCCGTCTGGACCTCGGAACCCAGGAGCTCGACGGCGTTGTTCAGGCCGTTGATGGCGATGTAGGTGATGAGCAGGCCCAACAGACGCCCCACCTGGCCCTCCTCGAAGCCCGGCAGCGAGGAGGCCTGCGCCCCGCCGATGGCCCCGAAGCCGAAGTAGATCATGAGCGCGAAGCCGAGGTTCCAGACCAGCCGGCTCACGAGCTCGAAGGGGTAGCGGAACAAGAGGATGAACTCTCGCTTCATTTCCGCCCAGAACAAGGTCGCTACGTTCATGCCACACCCCCCACCACGCGCCGGTAGACCTCTTCCAGGTCCACCTCCTGCTGCTGGATCCCCACGAGCTCGAGTCCCGCTGCTCGCAGCGGCTCGAGCGCCTGGTACAGCAGCTCAGGGGTTCCCTCGGGCAACAGGAAGCGCGACGCGGCCCCCTCCTCGGCGAAATCATGGGCGCCGAGCGCCGAGAGCGCCGACCGCGCGGAGGCCGCGAGCGTGCCGCGCACCCGGACCTCGTAGCCCGGCGTGCGGTGCGCCGAGAGGAGCTGGTCCAGCGAGTCGAGGCTCGCGAGGCGGCCGCCCGTCACGATGGCCACCCGCTGCGAGAGGGCCTGCGCCACCTCCATCTGGTGGGTCGTGAGCACGATGCCGCAGCCGGACTGGGCGATCGCCCGCACCGTCTGCTGAAAGGTCGTTGCCGCCACCACGTCGAGGCCGAGGGTCGGCTCGTCGAGCAGGAGCACGTGCGGATCGTTGATGAGGGCAATGGCGATCGCCACCCGCTGCTGCAGGCCGCGCGACAGCTCGCCGACCCGCTTCTTGCGGTGGTCTCCCAGGTCCAGCTGCTGGATCAGGGCCTCGGAGCGACCCTTGAGGTTCGAGACCCCTTTGAGCGCCCCGAAGTACTCGAGGTTCTCCCCGACGGTCAGCTTCCAGTGCAGGTTCCGGTTGCCCTCTAGCACGGCTCCCAGCCGCTGGACGGCCAGGGAGCGCTCCTGGGCCACGTCGATGCCGCCGATGCGGATCCGGCCGCCGGTGGGGCGCAACAGCCCCGCGATCATCTTGATGGTGGTCGTCTTGCCCGCGCCGTTGGGGCCCAAGAGCGCGAGGATCTCTCCTTTTCCGAGCGTGAAGGACACGTCCTTGACGGCCACCACCTCGGCCCGGCCGAAGCGCCGGGGGTACACCTTGGTCACGCCCTCGACGCGCAGGGCCTCGTGGGCCTCCGCCGTCCGGGCGATCGGCAAGGAGTCGGTATGGGTTGAACTCACTGCAGCCTCTCTTCCTAGTGGCCCCTTTATACCCACCACGGGACCCGAAAAAGCCCCCTCCCGGGCGGGAGGGGGCCTGGTTGTCCGTGCTTGCCGGCTAGGCGCGCCGCCGTTTGGCGATCTGGAGGTCGAAGGAGGGCTCGTAGTTGCCGAACCGGGCGCGGGTGTCCTCGCGGGACGCCTCCTCGGTGCCGGCGACCATGTCGTAGAGCCCCTGCGCGGTGGTCGGCATGATCCGGACCTTGCGGCCCAGGGCCTCCTCCACGTCCGCGATCTCCAGGTCGTCCAGGAAGATCTCGGTGCCGGCCTTCAGCGTGATGTCCGGCAGCCAGATCTCGCCCTTGCCCTCCTTGAGGCGCGGCTCCTCGATGAGGTCCCGGCCCGTGAGGAGACCCGTCACGGTGATGAGATCCCCCCAGAACCGGCTCGGCGTGTCGACGAGCTCCGCATGCAGGCCCTCGACCTGAGCCAGGTCGTCCACCAGGGGCTTGACGATGTGGACCGCCGCCTTGCCCGTGATGATCTGGACGTCCTGCGGCACCTCCAGGCGCTTCGGAAGCTTCTTGGCGAGCTTCTTCCACTCCCAGCCGAGCAAGGCCGCCCCACCCACGCCGTCCTGGACGTTGGTGAAGTCGCCGTAGGCCTTGGCCGCCGGCACCGGCACCTGGCCGAGCACGTAGAACTCGTCCGAGAGCTGGACGATAGGATCCTCCCACTCCTTCTTGAGCCACTTCTGCCAGGGCTTGACCTGCTCGATGACCTCCCGGCACCACGCGGGCGTGGGGGCGTCGATCTTGGTCAGCCCCAGCTCGTCCCGGAAGCGGTTGAGGGCCACCGGCACGATGTTGATGCTCAAGAGGTAGGGCAGGTAGCGCTCCGTCAGCTCGCGGATCGAGCGATCGAGCTCGTCCCGGTCGTTGACGCCCGGCATGAGCACGATCTGGGCGTGGAACTGGATGCCGATCGCCTTGAGCCGATCCAGCTGCTCGAACAAAAGCCGCCCGCGCGGCTGGCGCAGGATGCTCGCGCGGAGCTCGGGGTTGGTGCTGTGCACCGACACGTAGAGCGGGCTGAGGCGCAGGGCCTCGACTCGCTTCCACTCGCGCTCCGGCAGGTTGGTGAGCGTGACGAAGTTGCCCTGCAGGAAGGACAGGCGATAGTCGTCGTCCATGATGTAGAGCGACTCGCGCATGCCATCCGGCTGCTGGTGGATGAAGCAGAACGTGCAGTTGTTGGCGCAGACCCTGATCGAGTCGAAGACCGCGTCCTGGAACGACAGGCCGAGATCGTCGTCGATGTCCTTCTCGATCGTAACAGCGTGAAGCTGCCCTTCGCGTTCGAAGGACAGCTCCACCACTTCTTCTGCCGCTTGGTAGCGGTAGTCGATCAGGTCAGTGAGGGTTACGCCGTTGATCGTCCGGAGGATGTCTCCCGGCTGCAGACCGGCTGCATCGGCGAGACTTCCAGGGAAGACCTCCGTGATGATCCCTCCCTTAGTCATTCTCCTCCTCGGTGACATCCGAGCCGCCGGTGCGGAGCGACAGCGAGATGCGCTTCTCCTCGGGGCGGAAGCGCTTGATCAGCGCGGTGATCTCCTGACCGACGTGCACGACCTCTTCGGGCTTGACCTGCTTGTCGCTCATCTCGGCGGTGGGCAGCAGGGCCTCGACGCCGGGCTCGATCTCGACGAAGGCGCCGAAGCTGGCGAGCTTGGTCACCTTGCCGGGGATCGTCTGACCCTCCTGGTAACGATCCGACAGGGTCGTCCAGGGATCCTCCTGCAGCTGCTTGAGCGACAGGGAGATCTTGTGGGCCTCGCGGTCGACCTTGAGCACCTTGAGGGTGAGCTCGTCGCCGATGTTGAGGACGTTGGAGGGGTGCTGGATGCGCTGCCACGAGATCTCGGAGATGGGCAGGAGGCCATCGATGCCGCCGAGGTCGATGAACGCGCCGAAGTCGGCGATACGAACGACCTTGCCGGTGATGATCTGACCGACCTCGAGGTTGGCGAGCACTTCGGCGCGAAGCTTGCCCTTCTCGGCCGCGACCGCCTGGCGGTGCGACAGGATGAGCTTGTTGCGGCGCTGATCGACTTCGATGATCTTCAGCGGCAGCTCGGTGCCGACGAGCTCCTCATGCGAGCCCTTGGTGCGGAGCTGCGACGCGGGCACGAAGCCGCGGAGCTTGTAGGCATCGACGATCACGCCGCCCTTGACCACGCCGGTGACCTTGGCGGTGATGACGCGCTCCTCGTTGTAGTCCTCGAGGGCCTGGACCCAGCCGCGGGCCTGGTCCACGCGGCGCTTCGACAGGGTCAGCACGCCGTCCTCGTCCTCCTCGCGCAGGACGTAGAGCTCGAGCTCGTCGCCCTCGTGGATGAACTCACGGACGTTGCCGACGGGCACCGCCGACAGCTCCTTGATGGGAATGACGCCTTCCGACTTGCCGCCCACATCGACGAGGATCTCGTCGGGCGAAACGCGCACGACCCGCCCCTTGACGATGTCGCCCTGCTGGAAATCGACGAAGGTGCTTTCGTAATCGATCTCCATCATCTCTTCTTGCGCGTTGGTTTCCAGTTCCCTCATTGACCTTGTTACTCTCTTTCGTGGTTTATTTTTGGTCGGCGCATGGCGGCCGAAACCGATGTTTGCCCGCAAAGGCACCAACGCATGGATCCTACCATCGGGACCCGCAAGTTGCAAGGAAGCCCGGCCGCTGTCATGGCGGCCGGGCGAAGATCGATCCGGGGATGCCCGCTAGCCGCGCAGGCGTTCGAGGGCGCTCCAGAAGCCCGGGTAGCTGGTTTCGGTGCATGCGACCCCGTCGATGGTGACGGGATCCGGCGTGAGCATGGCGGCGATGGCGAGCGTCATGGCCATGCGGTGATCGCCATTGCTCTGGGTCTCGCCGCCGCGCCAGCGCGTGGGCCCCTCGATGACCAGGCCGTCCGGCAGCTCCTGGATCTTGGCGCCGAGCTTGCCGAGCTCGGTGGCGATCGCGCTCAGCCGGTCCGACTCCTTGACCCGCAGCTCCTGGGCGTCGCGGATGATCGTCTGCCCGTGGGCGCAGCAGGCCGCGAGCGCCAGGATGGGGATCTCGTCGACCAGGCGCGGGATGAGGTCGCCCTTGAGGGTGGTGCCCACCAGCTCGGAGGTCCGCACCGTGAGGTCCGCCACGGGCTCGCCCGCGGCCTCGCGCTCGTCGGTGCCCGTGACGTCCGCGCCCATGCGGCTGAGGACGTCGAGCACGCCGGTCCGGGTCGGGTTGACGCCCACGTGCTCGAGCACGAGCTCCGAGCCCGGCACGATGGCCCCCGCCACCAGCCAGAAGGCCGCGCTCGAGATGTCGCCCGGCACGGCCACGTCGCAGGCCGCAAGCGCGCTGCCGCCCTCGATGGAGACCGTGAGGCCGTCGCGCCGGATCCGGGCGCCCATGGCCCCGAGCAGCTTCTCGGTGTGGTCGCGGGACAGGGCGGGCTCGGTCACGCTGGTGGTGCCCTCGGCATAGAGCCCGGCCAACAGGACCGCGCTCTTGACCTGCGCGCTCGCCACCGGGCTCTGGTAGGCCATGGCCGTGAGCTTGCCGCCCTTGATGGCCAGGGGCGCCAGGGTCCCGTCCTTGCGGCCCCAGATCTCGGCGCCCATCTGGCGCAGGGGCTGGACGATCCGGCCCATGGGCCGCCGGCGGATCGAGGCGTCGCCCGTGACGGTGGCAAAGCCCGGCATGCCGGCCAGCAAGCCCAGCATCAGGCGCAGGGTCGTGCCGGAGTTGCCGACGTCGAGGACCTCGGACGGCTCCTTGAGGCCGAACAAGCCCTGGCCCTGGACCACCCACTCGGAGCCGTCGCCCTCGATGGGGACGCCGAGGGCCCTGAAGCACCGGATGGTGCCCAGGCAGTCCTCGCCGGGGAGAAAGTGGGTGATCCGGGTCGTGCCGTCGGCGATCGCGCCGAACATGACCGCCCGGTGGCTCACGGACTTGTCGCCCGGGATGCGCACGCGGCCCCGCAGGGAGCCACCCGGCGTCACGACGCGGCGATCGCCCGCCAGATCTAGAGTTTCAGTTCTTCCCGCCACTTGCCCACTCCTTCGAACAGGCCTTCCAGTCCGACGGAGATCTCGTTCTGCAGCATGATCTCGAACTGGCTCAGCTGGTAGCGCATGGCCGCAATGGCATGCAAGAGCGCGTCACGGTTCGCCAGGCAGATGTCCCGCCCGAGGGTGGGGTTGCTCATGGCGAGCCGGGTGGTGTCCCTGAAGCCCGAGGCGGCGACCTTGGGCAGGTCCGGCACGTCCTTCATGGCTCCCTGAGCGATGCGCGCCACCGAGGTCGCCATCAAGAAGGGCATGTGGCTCGTGTAGGCGACCGCCAGGTCGTGGTCGTCCGGGTCCATGGTGATGAAGTTGGTCTTGAGGGGCGCGAGGTACGCGCGCACCTGCTCGGCGAGCTTTTCCTCGGCGGGATTGGTGGGCGTGAGCACGTAGTTCCGGCCCTCGAAGAGGTCGGGCACCGCGTTGACGAGGCCCCGGTGCTCGGTGCCCGCCATGGGGTGTCCGCCGACGAAGCGGCCCGCCGGGAAGTAGGTCTCCGCCGCGCGCAGGACCATGCGCTTGACCGAGCCCACGTCCGTCACGATGGTCTTGTCGTCGGCGGCCTTGGCGATCTTCTGGAGCATGTCGGGGATCCGGCCGAGGGGCACGGCCACGATGGCGAGATCCGCGCCCTTGAGGCCCGCCGCCAGGTCCTTGGTCGCCTCGATGCCCCGCTCCTTGGCGAGCTTGAGGGTGGCCGGGTCCAGGTCGACCCCCACCACCTCGTGGTGCTCCTTGAGGGCCTCGTACAGGGAACCCCCGATGAGCCCCAGACCGACGATACAAATGCGCGCCATCTAAGCGTACCTCACAATTTCCAGGCTCGAAGTCCCAACCGAACGGTTCATTCTAGCCGCCAAGGCGGCCCATGGCCACCCGGAACCCCTCCGGGCGCCCGTAACGGGCCTCTGGCGACCAGAACGAACCGTGGTTGGCGGCACGCTAGACTCCGAGAGGCCTCTCGACGGGGTTGTAACGGTGCAGGACATCCTTCATGGCCTGCAGCTCCTGCATGAGCTTGGCGAAGGTCTTGGGCAGGAGCGCCTGCGGACCATCCGAAAGGGCCTCCTCCGGCTGGGGGTGGACCTCCATCATCAGGCCGTCGGCACCCGCCACCAGGCCCGCCTTGGCCATGGGAGGAACGAGGTACCAGTGGCCCGTGCCATGCGACGGATCGACGATGATGGGCAGGTGGCTCAGACGCTTGATCACCGGCACCACCGAGATGTCGAGGGTGTTGCGGGTGTGCGTCGTCTCCACCGAGCGGATGCCCCGCTCGCACAGGATCACCTGGCTGTTGCCCTCGCTGAGGATGTACTCCGCCGACATGAGGAACTCCTCGATGGTGGCGGAGAGGCCCCGCTTGAGCATGATGGGCCGGTTGGTCCGGCCGACCTTGCGCAGCAGGGAGAAGTTCTGCATGTTGCGCGCGCCGATCTGGAGGATGTCCGCGTACTCCGCGCACAGCTCCACGTCCTCGGTGTCCATCACCTCGGTGATGACGGGCATGTCGAAGCGCGCGCGGGCCTCGGCGAGGATCTTGAGGCCCTCCTCGCCCAGCCCCTGGAAGGAGTAGGGACTGGTGCGCGGCTTGAAGGCCCCGCCCCGCAGGATGGTCGCCCCGGCCTGCTTGACGGCCTCGGCCGTCGCCATGAGCTGCTCGCGGCTCTCCACGCAGCAGGGGCCCGCCATCACGACGAGCTTCTCGTGTCCGCCGATCTCGACGTTCCCGACCTGGATGACCGTGTCCTCGGGGTGCGCCTCGCGGCTCACCATCTTGTAGGGCTTGCGGATGGGAATGACCTCGCTCACCCCGTCGATGAGCATGAGGCTGTCCGCGGTGATGGCGCGCTTGTCGCCCACCGCCCCGATGATCGTCCGCTCCACGCCCTGGGAGAGGTGGGTCTTGAAGCCCAGGGTGCTCAGCCGATCGATGACATGCTGGATCTGCTCCGCCGAGGCGTCGCTCTTCATCACGATGATCATGGTGGCTCGGCGCCTTGCGGCGCCTTCCCCCTTTCCGTAAGCTAATAGCCCTGGCGTTAGACTCCCTCATGCCCGCATGCCGGGGCTTCGTAACCCGGCATGAGTGAGCAATGGCTCGTCTTGAAAGGGCTGCGCGTGCTACATCCGGTCCCGGTCGCCATCCGATCCCGGCTCGTCTCCCCGACCGCCCGCTGGATCTACCTGTGCGCCTGGATGGCGGTCATCTTCCTGGCGTCTTCCGATTCGTCGTCGGGGAGTCATTCTAGCGCAATCGTCGCCGCCGTGATCCAGCTCCTGGGGATCGAGCCCACGCCTGCGCAGCTGGACCTGGCGCACCTGCTCTTCCGCAAGTCGGCGCACTTCACCGAGTATGCGATCCTCGCGCTCTTGTGGGCCTGGGCCTTGCCCCGGCACCCCATGCGCCTGATCGGCGCCTGGACGGCTGCTACCCTGTATGCGGCCTCGGACGAGTTCCACCAGGGCTTCGTGGCCAACCGTGGCCCGGCGATCACCGACGTGGCCATCGACGCGACGGGAGCCGCGACCGCTCTGCTGCTCCTCTGGCTCCTGCGCGGCCGGCGATTGACTCAATAATCAGTTAAAAGTTATTACATCATGGTCCGTTCCGGAGGGACCATGCCCCACCCGCGCCGCCCCCTACTGCCGCCCGCCTGGGGGCATCTCGCCCTCCAGCGGGGCCTGAGGCTGCTCGTCGATTGCGACTGCCTGCACTGCGGAAGCCCGGAGGGGGATCCCCTCTGCCCCGCCTGCCTCGCGGCCCTTCCGCGCCTCCCCCGGCGCCGCTGCCCCCGCTGCCTCGGCAGCCTCGATCGCAAGGGGGCATGTCCCCTGTGCACGCAGCAGGAGGTGCCCATCGAGGCCGTCACCGCACTCGGACAGTACACGGGCAGCCTGCGGCAGGCCATCCGGGCCATGAAGTACCGGGGCCGGGCGGACATCGGCCTGGTTCTGGGCTCAGAGCTCGCAAAGCTCCTGGCACCTCTCGAGGACGGCCCCTGGCTCGTCGTCCCGGTCCCCATCCATGGCACCCGGCGGGCCGAGCGGGGCTACAACCAGGTCGAGCCCCTGGCCTGGCAACTCGCCCGCCAGCTCGGCCATGGCTATGACGGCCGTGCCGTGCGGCGGCTGGGGCGATCGCAGCCCTTCTACCAGCAAGGCCGCACGGAGCGCTGGCTCGACGCCCAGTCGGCCTTTCATGCCCGCGCGGACCGCCTGGCGGGACGCTCGGTGATCGTCGTGGACGACATTCTCACTTCGGGCGCGACCCTCTGGGCCATGGCCCGGGCTGTCAGAGCGGCGGGCGCCTGCCGGGTCCGTGGGGCGGTGCTCGCCCGGGCGACCATGCAGCATGCCCCGTCGGAGCCGCCCCGGCTTCCGTCATGCTCTCCGTGAGACTGGCATCACGACGCCCGACAGGTGCTGAATCGACATGGCGCCGCGCCATGCTCGCTGCGACGGCCGCCCCCCGTCCGGAGTTCGGAGGCCTCACCCAGGGCCTCTGCGCTGGGAAGGGCCGCCATCGTTCGTTATTAAGTATCGTAACGACACGTTGATTCCCCAATTGGAAATCATTTAATGTTGGTAACGAAGCAACTGAACAGAGCGTGAAGCGTCACGGGATGACGCGACTCGGAAGGCAGCAAAGGAGCTACCTTGGAACCACGCCCCCAGAGGTCGGCCCTACGTCGACGACTCGAGGCCCTCAAGGGCCCTGGCCTCACCTTGCTGCTCGTCGCAGGGTTCATGGCGCTGCCGCACGAGCAGGCCCTCCAGTTCGCGGCGGCTTTCACGGCCATCCTGGGGCTCGCCACCGCCTATGCAGTCCTCTCGGGGGGCTTCTGGTCGGCCCTGACGACCACCCTCCTGACGCTCGCCTACTTCACCTGGGAGTTTGCGATCCCGGCCGGCACCCTGTCGCCCGAGCACCTGATCCAGCTGGGCTCCATGGCCGTCGCCTTTCCCCTCGGCTTCACGATGATGCTGCGCGGCAAGGCCAGGGCCAAACAGGCCGCCCGGCTCCAGGCGGAGCGGGACACGGCCCTGGCGCATGCCCGCCAGCTGGAGTCCGAGGTCGAGCGGCGCCTGGCGGAGCTTCGCCAGGCGAGTGCCCAACAGGACGAGCTGGAGCGCTTCCGGGAGCTCGATCGCCTCAAGGGGATGTTCGTCAACGCCGTCTCGCATGAGCTGCGGACGCCCCTGACCACCATCGTCGGCTACGTGGAGTTCATGGAGGACGGCATCGGCGGGGCGCTCAGCACCATCCAGCGCGACTACCTCCAGCAGATCCGCCGCAGCTCCAAGCAGCTCGAGCGCCTCGTGGACGACCTCCTGGACTTCGCACGCATGGAGGCCGGCAACTTCAAGCTGAACCGCCGGCCCGCAGACCTCTCCGACAAGACCCGCCAGGTGGCCGACAGCCTGCGTCCGCAGGTGCGGGAGGCACGATTGATGCTCGAGGTGTCGGTCCCCGAGGAGCCGCTCGTCACGGACATCGATTCCCAGCGCATCGACCAGGTGCTCTTGAACCTCTTGAGCAACGCCATCAAGTTCACGCCCGAGAGCGGCACCATCTCCCTGCGCCTGTCTGTCGAGGGCGGCATGGCCTGCTGGGAAGTCACGGATACGGGCATCGGCATCTGCCCCACCCAGCACGAGAAGCTCTTCCGGGCCTACTCCCGGATCGAGACGGGCCTGGGCGTGAAGGGGACGGGGCTCGGCCTTTCCATCAGCAAGGCGATCATCGAGGCCCACGACGGCGAGATCGGCATGCGGAGCGCCCTGGGCCAGGGCAGCACCTTCTGGTTCCGGCTGCCGCTGAAGGCCCCCTCGGTGCGCTCGAAGACCGGAGAGCTGGAGCCCCAGACCCTCTAGGCTCTGGCCATCTCGGGGAAGGGCGGCTTGGTCGTCAGATCGCTCATCCGTTCTCCCTCCGGCGCTCGATCTCGCTGCGCACCGCATCGAGACGTCCCCATGGCCCCTCTCCTTGCCAGAGGGCGGTGTAGCAAAGCGCCGCCAGGAGACACAAGGCCCCGAACTGCAGCATCATCTCCGCGCTCACGAAATCCAGATGAACCATGGCGACCCCCTCTGGAGAACCGACATGGAACTTGTCGACCTCCGAGCGGGCCTCCCGAAGGGGCGCTCCATGTGACTTTGGATACATGGGACGGGCATGATACCCCCACCCCGTATGAAGCAAGTAAAACCGCTTACCGCACTGTCGTCCGGATGTCGACAGGTCCTGATCCCCGAGAGAACTCTAACCGTCCGATCCGTAGAAACTCCGCTGTTCGACTGCTAACCGCCCCCTTAAGCTTGGAAGTCCCAGGGGGTGTATGATACCCACCCCCCGTATTTACGACGCTCGAGTTCAACCATCGAATGTTCAAGGGGGGCACGATGACAAACTTGAAGATCCGGCACCTGCTCATGGGCCTGATTGGCCTGATGGCCCTGATCGCCGTCCTGCTGCTCGCCAAGGAGGGGACGCGCGTCGCCACGGAGTCCTCCAAGGCGGCCTGGATCCAGCAGGCCAACCGGCTGGCCGACGCCGTCCTCTTGGCGAACGCCACCGAGGCCATCGAGCGCGGTGTGACGGCCACGGCGATCGCCGAGCCGGGCAAGGCGACGGCCGAGACCATGGCCAAGATCCGCACGCTGCGCGAGACCGGCGACAAGGCCTACCAGGAGGCCATCGCCATCGCAGGCTCCCTCGGGGGCCAGGACACGAGCCATCCGCTCTCGGAGAGCCTCCGGGTCCTCTCCGAGCGACGAGCGGCCCTGGAGGACGCCCGGAGCTCCGTCGACGGGATCCTCGCCTCGCAGCAGGGGACGCTCACGCCCAAGGCCTGGATCGGCACCATGACGAGCTTCATCGAGGCCCTGTCGCAGGTGCGGCGGGATGCCTTCACGGCCCGCATGCCCCTGGACGAGGCCTACCGCAGCAACCTCCAGATCAAGGAGATCGTCTTCCTGACGGCCGAGTACGCGGGTCGCGAGCGGGCCACCCTCGGCTCGGTCATCGCCCAGGGCGGACGCATCACGGGCGAGACCGCCCAGAACGTCGGCCGCTACCGGGCCATCGTCGACCAGAACCTCGCGGTGCTGCGCCTCCTCACCAAGCATCTCCCCGAGGGCTCCAAGGTCGGTGAGGCCGTGGCCCAGCTCGACGCCGAGTTCCTCGGGCGCTTCGAAGCGGTGCGCCGGGGCGTCTACCAGGCGAGCGACGCCGGGACGGCCTACCCCCTGACTGCCGCCGCCTGGGTCAAGGAGGCCACGCGCGGCATCGACTCCATCCTGAACGTGGCGACGGCCGTCAGCGCCGACACCGAGCGGGCCGTCGCGGCGGCCCAGCGCGAGCAGCAGCTCAACACCCTCCTCCTGGTCCTCATGGTGATCGTCACCTTGACGCTCGTCGCGCTCTCGGCCGTGCTGTTCCACCGCCGGATCCTGGCGCCCCTGCTCCAGCTCATGGAGGTGGCCCACGCCGTCTCGAACGGCGAGCTCGATCGCCATGTCCGCCTGCGGAACAAGGACGAGCTGGGGGACCTCGCGCAGTCCTTCGAGACGATGATGGTCTACCTGCGGGAGATGGCCACGGCCGCCGAAGAGGTCAGCGCCGGCAACCTGAGCGTGCGGGTTTCGGCCAAGAGCGATCGCGATCGCCTCGGCACGGCGATCGCCCGGATGATCGACGGCCTGCAGACCATCGTGGGCCAGGTTCGCCAGGCCTCCGACGCCGTCTCGTCGGCCGCCGTCCAGATCGCAGGCTCCAGCCACCAGCTCGAGGCGACGGTATCGGTGCAGGCCTCGAGCAGCGAGGAGACCTCGGCGGCCATGGAGGAGATGGCCGCGAACCTCAAGTCCGTGGATGCGAGCACCCAGGACCTCGAGCGCAAGGTCACGGTGGTCCAGGACCAGTCCAACGAGCTGGCGGCGGCCGTCACGCAGACCTCGGGCGCCATCGCCGAGCTTGCGGCCTCCATCCAGCAGGTGGCGGGCAACGCCGCGCGGGCCAGCCAGGTCGCCATGGGCTCGGCCGACGCCATCCATTCCGGCGAGCAGGCCGTTTCCGAGGCCAAGTCCGGCATGACCGCCATCGCGGAGACCATGACGGGCATCCGCGCGACCATCGAGGAGCTGGCCGAGCGGTCGGGCGAGATCGGGGCCATCGTGGAGGTCATCGACGACATCGCCGAGCAGACCAACCTCCTGGCCTTGAACGCCGCCATCGAGGCGGCCCGGGCCGGTGAGGCGGGCCGCGGCTTTGCGGTGGTCGCCGACGAGGTCCGCAAGCTCGCCGAGCGCTCCGCCAAGGCCACCCGCGAGATCGGGAGCCTCATCAAGGGCATCCAGGACGAGACGGCCCAGGCCGTGGGCGTCACCCAGGTGGGCACCGAGAAGGTGCACCAGGGCGTAAGGCTCGCCGAGCACACGCACGAGGCCCTGCAGCGCATCAAGGGGGCAGCCACCCAGGTCTCCACCCTCCTGCAAGAGGTGGAAGGGGCGACCAGCGAGCAGGCGCGTGCCAGCCAGCAGATCGTCACGGCCGCCGAGCAGATGGCCGGGGTGAACGACCAGGTGAACTCGGCCGTCCACGAGATGCACCGGCTCACGCAGACGGTCAGCTACGCCACGGCCGAGCAGCGCCAGGGCGCCGACCAGGTGGTCATCGCCATCGAGAGCCTGAACGGCAGCACCCAGGAGGCCTCAAGGGCGACGACCCAGGTCTCGTCGGCTGCGGACACGCTCAACCAGCAGGCCCGGACGCTCCAGGAGGCCGTCTCGCGCTTCAAGCTGGACCCGGTGCAGCTCGAGGTGCGGATCGAAGGCCGGAGCCCCTTGGCGCTGCCCGGCGGGCGGTGAGACCGATCACAGCCTCTTAACACCCATGGGAGTAGGGTAGAGGAAACCCTCCTATTCCATCCCCCATCCAGAGCTTGGGCCCCGGCGATCGCCGGGGCCCAAGCTCATGCGCCGGTGCGCTCCAGGTCGACGAGCCCCGCCTCCACGTCCGAGAGGGTGAAGAAGGTCCGGGCATTCGGCAGGCTGCCCTCGGGCAGCGCCCGGATGCCGGAGCCGCCGAGCCACAGCTGGACGGCAGGCGGCAAGGCCTCGGCGATCGTCCGGACCTCGCGCGCCCGCGCCGGGGGATCCGGCGTGTAGACGAGGCTCAGTCCCACCACGTCCGATCGGGACTTGATGGCCGCGAAGGCGATCTCGTGCGGGGGCAGGTCGGGCCCCAGGTAGCACACGGCGTACCCGTGGGCCGCCGCGAGCAGGGCCACGGACAGCAGTCCCATCTCATGGGCCTCGCCCGGCGGGGTGGTGAGGAGCAGACGGGCCTGGCGCGTGACGGGCGTGGTCCTCAGCAGGGTGCCGAGCAGGTTGCGCAGGAGGGCCGTCGCCAGGTGCTCGTTGGCCGCGCCCAAAAGGTTCATGGCCCAGCGATCGCCCACCTCATGCATGAGGGGCAGGGCGACCTGGCGGACGAGGCCCGGGGGCGACAACAGGGAGGCGGCGACCGTGAGCTCTCGGTCCGCCTCGACGTAGTCGAAGCGCCGGACGGCCTGCAAGATCCGCTCCACGGCGTCGATCGGGTGCTGGTGGGCATCGGTCATGGGGCACCTCCGGGCTCATCGTAGTCCGGGCCTCGACCGTTTGTCCCCGGGGATTTCGGGACAAAGCTTCGACACCCTGCACGAAGGTCACGAGCCCGCCCCTCGACGCCGCGTCCACGCATGTCGAGGATTAGGGGGCGCTTCGCTGGGCATAAGACATGCGGACAACCCCCCGTTTGCAAGACCTAGTGTCGAGGACCCATGACCAAAGACGAGACCGCCGCCCAGCGCGCCATCACGGATTACGCCCGCCAGAACCTCTCGACCGGCAAGGTCCTGGACCTGCGCTTCGACAAGGGGCGCGGCGCCTGGGTGGCCTCGGCCATCGGCAAGAAGGGGGCCATCGAGGTGGTGGCGGTGCCCATGGGGAAGCGCTTCGAGGTCACGCATGCCGACCACAAGCCCGGTCACGATGCGGGGGCGGCGGTGCGTTCCCATTCGCACGTGGCGAACGAGAGCGCGGCGGCCTTCTTGATGCGCGGGGTGGTGTTCGCGGCGATCGCGGCCGTGCTGGGCCTGGGTTACATGGTGGGCAAGCCGCATGTCGAGCGGATGTTCCGCGAGGCGCAGGCGGCGAGTCAGCCGAAGCCGGGGGCCAAGTCGGGGCTCGGCACGACACTCGGCGGCAACAACGCCATGCTCGAGAGCGCGGAGCGGCTCGCCAACGACAAGAAGGCCAACGCCGCCATGAACCAGCTCATCAAGCAGCAGGCGGGCGAGGCGGCCGGCAAGCTCGAGACCCTGCAGCAGCTGAATCAGACCGGTCAGTAAACCAGGCGAACGCTTCCTCTACGTGAGCCCCACAACACCCCCGTTCACCCTGAGGCTCTCGAAGGGCGAACGGTTCCTCTAAGAAAAAGGCCCCCCTGAGCGACGCTCAGGGGGGCCTTTCGCTACCCTAGCCATTGGCTTCCAGGTTATCCGCGAACACGTGCATGGCCTTCCGCATGAACTCGGCCATCCCCGGCTTCACCTTCTCATAGGTCGCGGTGAAGCGCGGATCCGCCACGTACATATCCCCCAGCCCGCGGAACATCTCCGGGCTCACGGTGTAGAAGTAGTCGTTGATGTGGTGGTACCACCGCCCGACCGCCTGCTGCACCTCGGGATCGGCCGGATCCCGGTCCATCAGGGCCGCGATGCCCTGCGTGATGGACCCCATGGCCTCCTTGATCGAGACCCAGTCCTCCTTGGTGTAGCGCTTGGAGCGCTCCTCGCTCTGGCGCCAGGCGTCCGTCTGACCCCAGCGGGCCTTCGCCTCCTCGCGGTACTCCTCGAGCTTCGCATCGCCGAAGACCTCGAACATCGCCTTCTTGTCCATGGGTGTTCCCCTTTCCAGCGCCTCGATCGACTGATCGACCGAGTCAATGAGTGCCTGGAGGCGGCGTTGCTTCTCGAGCAAGAGCTCCCGGTGCGATCGCAGGGCCTCCCTCTGGTCGAAACCCGGGCTCGTCACGATGCCCCGGATCTCCTGCAGGCTGAACCCCAGCTCCCGGAAGTACAGGATCTGCTGCAACCGCTCGAGGTCGGGCTCCGCGTAGTGCCGATAGCCGGACGGACTGACGGTCGCGGGCTTGAGCAACCCGATCTCATCGTAGTGATGCAGGGTCCGGACGCTCACGCCCGCCAGATCCGCGACAGCCTTGACCGTGTAGGGCATTTCGCTCACCTCCGAGACACACCCTAAAGTATCACGTAACGTGAGGGTCAACCCCCCATGGGGACGAGCGCCCCAAAGCCTCACGATCTCTACATAGACATGGGGCCTCAGGTTTGGATGACATGGATCCGATAGTTGCTGAAGCATGCCTGCAGCGTCAAAGACAGGGGGATCCATGAGCGAGGAAGAAATCACCGCCCTGGTGGGGAACTTCGCGCGATCGCGCATCGTGAGCGACGCGAAGGTCTTGCGCGTGTGGGAGGAGCCCCGCTACGGGCTCTGGCTCGCATGGCTCCAGTCCAGGGACATCGGAACCTTCCAGTTGCAGGCCCGGCAGGCGGGCGGCAAGTGGTCCGTCTCCCGCTACGACGGGATCCTGAGGGCCAACTGACCCTTCCCCTCCCCCGCTGAGGGAGGCTTACCGACTTTCATCCGACCCGGGGCCATGGCTACTTGGCTCCGGGTCGGATCCTTTCCGTACCTCTGAGAAGCCTTGTCCAAGGTGCACAGGGGCGTACCGAGAACCTCCTCTTAGACTCGACTTCATCTCGCAGTCTGAACAGGAGGCGTCGGCCATGAAGTTCTTTGCCTGTGCGGGTTGCGCCCGCGCCTGGACCAAGGCGGGCCTGATCTTCCGGAACGCGACGGGGTCGCGCATCTGCCGCAACTGCTACTATGCCAGCCCGGATCCCGAGGCCGTCTCCCGCGAGTGGGAGCTCGACGTCCGCATCTGGAACCGCCACATCGTCGCTCGCTGACGCCCTGGACGCGCCGGCAGGCTCCAGGACGTGTCCTAGATCAGGTACTCGGCAAGCAGGTCCACGACCTTCGACTTCATCTGATCCCACTTCGAGAGGGCCGGCACCAGCTCGGAGTGCTTGGCCAGGTCCTCCTCGAAGGCGGCCTTCACGTCGGTGCCCACGTTCTTGCCGTACATCAGGAAGCCGAGCTCGTGGTTGAAGTCGTAGGCGCCCTTGATGGCGTTGACCGAGCCGCCGATGACCCGCAGGCTCTCGTCGGCCTTGCCCTTGTCCGCCGTGAAGATCCAGACCTTGGAGTGGAGCTTGGTGACGCCCTCGGGCTTCACGTAGCGCCGGACGCCGATGCCGGCCTCCTGGAGGCGGCGAACGGCTGCGAGGTCAGGCACACCGCCCGCGACCGCCTTGATGGCCGGATCGGCGAACCCGCCGTTGGTGAAGGGCACGGACGCATCGATCAGGACGCGCACCTCGGCGCCCCGGTTCTTGGCCTTCAGGAGCTCGTCCACGACCGTGGGGTCGCCGAGATCCATCATCCAGGCGTCGATGGCATCACCCTTGCCCATCAACTTCAGCTCGGTGAGCACCTGGGTGCGCGCGTTGTTCGTGCTCGCACTGTTCTGCGAGACGCCCACCCACACGTCGCCCTTGGGGGCGGCGTCGCGGGTCACGGGCAGCTTCGTGCCGCCCGCGCGCTGCCAGCCCTCGTCGAAGGTGGCCTGGAAGTCCGCGACCACGGGCCCCTCGATGCGGCTCATCATGTCGCGGTTGTTCTCGTTATCGAAGTTGGCGCCGCCCGCCCAGGCGATGCGGTCGTCGATCACCGTGAGCTTGGCGTGGTCCACCGAGTAGGGCATGCCCTCGATCTTGGGCAAGAAGCGAACGTCCACCCCGGCGCCCTTGAGCTGGTTGAAGAGGCGATCCTTGTCCAGGGCCGAGGCGCCACGGTCCATGAGGACCTGCACCTTCACGCCCGCGCGGTGCTTCTTGATCATGGCGTCGACGACGGCCTGGCCGTCCGTGCCATTGAGCAAAAAGGTCTCGAACTGGATCTTGCGCGTGGCGCCCTGGATGTCGGCGAGCAGGCCCTTCAGCGAGGCCTCGTCGGTGAAGACGTTACGCACGGCGTTCCCCCCGCGGACGGGCGGAAGGCTGGTCGAGCGAGGCTGGGGCTTGGTCTGCAACGAGATCATCCGTTACTCCTGGGGCATGCGCGCACTGTTAAGGGAGTTATCGCCCCGAAAGACCAAAGCTGAGTAAAGCCGAGGTTAAACCTTGGCCATGACCCCCTCCCAATGGCAAGAGCCCCCTCTCTCGAGGGGGCTCTTCAAGCGCGAACGCTAGATCTTCGGCACGACCGCCAGGCGAACGTGACCCTGCTTCACGTACTCGTACGGCATGTAGAAGTAGCCGCCGTCGGCCCACTTGCTGCCCCACGAGTTGCGGATGATGAGGACCTTCTTCGCGTTGTCGTACCCCACGGCCAGGACCGCGTGCCCGCCCAGCGACTTGTCGCCGGCCGTCGGCATGGGCAGCATGCCCGAGGCGGGCGTCTTACCGATGCTCTCGAACACCCGCATCGCCACCACGACGGGCATCCCGTCGGCGAGCGACCGGCGGACCTTGCTCAGCTTGGTCGCGATCTCGTAGCCCTTCACGATCCGGTTCTTCTTCGCAGCCTCGATCTGGTCGCTCGAGGGCTGGCGGGTCAAGAAGGCCAGACGCGCGGCGTCATCCTTCTGCTTCGAATCCTCGAGGTACGGGAACTCCTCTTCGGGCAGCGAGCCGTAAGCGTCGAGCATCTTCACGGCGAACTCGGTCGGAACGCCCGAATCCTCGGCCTTCTTGCCGATCTGGCGCCGCGACTGGTACCAGATGTACGCGGGAGCCTGGGGCTTGTAGCGGCCTTCCTTCTTCATCAGGAACTCTTGCAGGCCCTTGATGGTCGCAAACGAGGTGCACGAGCCGAAGTTGCCCTGGTTCAGGACCGGGCTGCAGCCGCTGCGCAGGTCGACCTTCTCGGGGAGGGCGGCCTGGATCTCGAAGCTCTCGTCGGCCTTCACGCCGGGATCCTTGGAGATGTCGGCGCCGAGGGCGTAGGCAAAGCGCTTGCGGGCCAGGGCATCGACGGGATAGGCATCGTCACCGCCCAGGTCGGCCGCCACCGGGCTGACGCCGCAGCCGGCCAGGAGCAGGGCGCCCATCACGAAGCCCAAAACCTTGCTGTTCTTTCCCCGCATACCCCACGTCCTTTCTATCAAGAAGCTGTTAGGACGTTATAGG
>JAKFBU010000043.1:0-102667 GCA_036676985.1 Candidatus Sericytochromatia bacterium | reverse complement strand
AGCGTCGAGATCCCGTTGGACCTCGACGCTCCCTGGTTGGATTTGAACGACCCCGCGGCGTACGCGGAGGCGGTGGCTAGACGGTCACGAGGCTAGGCGCCTTGGGCAGCGCGATCTTGTGGTCCTCGCTGTACTGGTAGTCCCAGAACACGTGCTCCGCCGTGGGCAGGTGGTAGCGACCAGGGGCCTCCAATACCGTCGTCTCCTTGAGGCGGTAGACGTAGTGCCCGCAGGTGTACACCTTGAAGGCGTTCATGTGCGTGCACAGGCAGGTCTTGTCCTGCACGGGCAGCTTGTTGCCCGTCTCGGGGTCGTAGCCCGTCTTGTTGTAGGCATCCAGGTACCCGCAACCGCCCTCCGAGTCCAGCAGGTAGCCGAAGGTCTCGCAGTTGGGCTTGAGGTTGGACCCGATGGCGGGCGACGACTTGAGCATGCGCATGGGGTAGCCCGTGGGCGACTGGGTGTTCACCTCGACGTCCTCGAGGCCCGCGCCCAGGTAGGTCTGCTTGACCGCGTCGGGCAGGCCGCACTCCTGGGTGATGGTGAAGCGCGTCGCGACCTGGACGGCCGCAGCCCCCCGCTGCATGTACTGCACCGCGTCCGTGCCCGTGAAGACGCCGCCCGCGGCGATCACGGGAATCGTGAGGCCTTCCTTGGCGAGGAACGCGATGACCTCGTCCATGATGGTGGGCAGGTCCGCCTTCTGCCAGTCGTCGATGCCGAAGCCCAGGTGACCGCCCGCGAGCGGCCCCTCGACCACGACGTAGTCCGGCATGCGATCGACGCGCTTGGCCCGCTTGAGGAAGAGCGCGAGGGCCCGCGACGACGAGACGATGATGCCGAACTTCACGTCCCGGAAGCGCGGATGGTCCGCGACGAGCTCCAGCGAGCCCAGGTGCAGGCCGGCGCTGAGGGTGATGCCGTCCACGCCGGCGTCCATCGCCGCCGCCATGCGCGTCCGGAGCGTCTCCTTGGGCGCGTTCATTGTCAGCTTCTCCATGACGTTCACGAAGATGGCGCCCGGGCCGCGCTTGGCGTCCATGGCGGCGCCCACGTGGCGCATCTGGGCCTCGCGGACGGCCGCGAGGTCGAACTGGACCTCGCGCTTGTGCTCCATGGTCGCCACGTCCTTGTAACGGGTGGTCTTCTCGCGCAGGAACGCCGTCTTGAAGTAGCGGTCCGAGACGGACAGGACGAGCGCGTCGGAGATGTGACCGATGCCGCCGAGGCGAGCCGCCTCCAGGGCGAGCTTGGAGGTCGAGATGTCGACGCCCATGCCGCCGATGACGAGCGGAACGTATTCATTGGACCCGAGGGTCAGCCGATAATCATCGAGTCGTGCCAAGTTGTTACCACCTTTATATATCAAACAGGCCCCGCAACAGGCCCTCTCTTTATCTTAGACAGGCCATGTCATGGGCGGGCTTGCAGAATGTCATGGTTCTGTCACAAGACACAAGACTCGCATAGATGCTTGATCAGCATCACCGACAGGTATTTTGAGACCCTTAACATGGGAGCCTGAGGTGTCTACATGGCGAACTTACCGCTCCCCCTGACCAACTGGCCCGTCTATAGCCTCAAGGTCGGCCTCGCCTCCGCCTTGGCGCTGGTGGCGACCAACTACCTGCACGTCAACGACGCCATCTCGGCCACGTTCGTCGCCGTCGTCTGCACCTCGCCCACGGTCGTCACGGGCCTCAAGCGCTCGGTCCAGCAGGTCTCGGGCAGCCTCGTCGGCGGACTCGTGGCCACCCTCCTGCTGTATGCCGGCTTCCGCGGGCCGTCGGCCCTGGGACTCGCCGTCGGACTATCGGTCCTCCTCTCGGGACTCGCCAAGCTCAAGGACGCCCACATCGTCTCGGCCTTCACCGCGCTCTTCGTGGTCATCCTCGGCCCGACCTCCGCCCCCGAGCACTTCGAGACCCGCGTGCTCGCGGTGCTCATCGGCGCCGCGGCGGCCTTTCTCGTCAACTTCCTGCTGAGCGCCCTTTTGTACCGCTCGCTCTTCCGACGCCGGATCCGCGTCGCCCGAGAGTGGACGGCGGCGGCCTTCCGGCAGGACGTCGGGTTCGACGCGGCGCTTGGCACGGTCAACACCCTCGCCTCCGACCTGCGCGACGCGAGCCGGGAGCTGCTCTTCCGCTCCCGCGACCTGGCGAGCGTGCTCGCCGCCCACCGCATGGAGGTCGATCGGCTGCAACGCATCCTGCACTTCGGCAAGGACCTGTGGATCCGAGAGGCGGACGGCGCCCGTCCCATCCTCCATGCGGCGGCTCGAACGCTCGCGGGTCATCCCACGCCCGTGCCGGATGACTCTTCCCTCGGGCCGGAGCTCAAGCTGTGGGCGGCTCAGGTCCTCGGCGCGGCGGGTAGCGAGGCTACTCAGGCGGCGGACAGCATGGGCGATCGCCCCTAAAGCGCGCCTAGTCGACTTGACAGCCATTCGCTCGTGTCGTCGAGCGATCGACAGGGCGCATGATTTGCGGGATAATGGCCCTTACTGTCTGTTGTGGACCCCCCTGACCTGATCCTCAAAGGAGATGATCGATGGCGACCACCGTCACTCCCAAGTTCAGCCTGACCGCTGAGGCCACCCAGGGCATTCTCGCCAAGCTGCATGCCGCCAACACGACCTTCACCGGCCACTATCCCGGAGACTCGGGCGATCGCCAGCCGGTGCACACGGTCTACGGCGGCGCCCAGCTCTTCAAGTCGGACACCGCCCGCAAGATCAGCGGCATCGCGCTCAAGACCCTGCAAGAGTACGCTCCCAACTCCGTGTCCTTCGCCAAGGTGATCGGCCTGCCCGGCGCTGAGTCGCTGCCCGAGAGCCTGACCGAGATCGCGGCCCTCGAGGAGCGCATCGGCAAGGACCCGCATGCCCGCACGAGCAACCAGCCCGCGTGGCTCGCGTACACCCTGTACACGCGCGTGGTCGAAAAGCTCACCCGCGAGGCGGTCGAGGACTACCGCATCGACTTCGAGGACGGCTACGGCAACCGCCCGGACGAGGAGGAGGACCACCACGCCGCCTTCACCGCCCAGGAAGTGGCAAAGGGCATGGCGAACGGCACGCTGCCCCCCTTCCTCGGGATCCGCATCAAACCCTTCACCGAGGAGCTGCGCACCCGCAGCATCCGCACCCTCGACATCTTCATCACCACGCTCGTGGGCGAGACCCAGGGCAAGCTCCCCGACAACTTCGTCGTGACGCTGCCCAAGGTCACCATCCCCGAGCAGGTCGAAGTCCTCGTCGTGCTCTTCGACCTGCTCGAGTCCAAGCTCGGCCTGGCACCCGGCAGCCTCAAGATGGAGCTGATGGTCGAGATGCCGCAGTCCATCATCAGCCACTCGGGCCAGGTCGCCCTGCCCGGGCTGGTCCAGGCCGCCAAGGGCCGCTGCACCGGCGCCCACTTCGGCACCTACGACTACACGGCGGGCTGCAACATCACCGCGGCCTACCAGCACATGCAGCATGCCGCCTGCGACTTCGCCAAGCACGTCATGCAGGTCTCCTTGGCCGGCACGGGCGTCATGATCTCGGACGGCGCCACGACCGTCATGCCCATCGGTCCCCACCGCGTCGGGGCGGACGGCACGCCGCTCACCCCCGAGCAGGTCCTCGAGAACCGGACGATCGTGCACCGCGCGTGGAAGCACCACTACGACGACGTGCGCCACTCGCTCGTCAACGGCTTCTACCAGGGCTGGGATCTCAACCCCGGCCAGCTGCCGACCCGCTACGGCGCGGTCTACGCCTTCTTCCTCGAAGGGCTGGAGGCGGCCTCGGCGCGCCTCAAGAACTTCATCGAGAAGGCCGCCCAGGCCACGCTCGTGGGCGACGTCTTCGACGACGCGGCGACCGGCCAGGGCCTGTTGAACTTCTTCCTGCGCGGCATCAGCTGCGGCGCCATCACCGAGGAGGAGGCCCTCGTGACGGGCCTCTCGATCGAGGAGATCCGCAGCCGCTCGTTCGTGAAGATCCTCAACGCCCGCACCCGCAAGTAGGCGCGGTTACATTGAAAGCCCCCGGCTCCGGCCGGGGGCTTTTCCATTCCTCGGGCCCCCCTCGGCTAGCCGACGATGCTGATGAGGCGCCGCCCCAGGACGGTCAGGATCAGCGAGAAGAGGACCGGCAACGCCGCCGCCAGGATGAAGGGGCTGACGTGCAGGGGGCCCGCCTGCGAGAGGGCGAAGGGTCCGGCGATCGCCCCCAAGGAGAAGATGGCGTAGAAGATGCCGAAGGCCGAGCCGCGCGCATGCTCGGGTGCGTTGGTGACGAGCGCCGCGAGGGCCGCCGGGAAGACCAGGCCGAAGCCCACGCCGTAGACG
Source organism: Candidatus Sericytochromatia bacterium (assembly GCA_036676985.1). Taxonomy (GTDB): domain Bacteria; phylum Cyanobacteriota; class Sericytochromatia; order S15B-MN24; family UBA4093; genus DATNQJ01. Next base: position 98,332 of record JAKFBU010000043.1, on the reverse strand, counting down.
GCCATGGCCGCGATCAGGGCGGGCAGGGGGTGGAGCAGGGAGAGCGCCCCGCAGCCCACCGCCATGAGAGCCGCACCGGCCGCGAGCGCCCGCGCGGGCCCCACTCGCTTGGCCAGGTTGCCCAGGGGTGTGACGAAGACGGCGATCGCACTGATGGCGAACGTGCTGAACAGCGCGCCCACCATCGCGGCCGAGTAGCCCATGCCCTTCACGTAGGAAGGCAGCGCGAAGACGAGGCCGCCGTTGACGAACATGAGGGTGAACGCGCCCACCCAGGCGAGGAAAAGCTTGCGATCGCCCAGGATGGCCCAGAGGTCCGAGAGACCCACGTCCGCGTTCTCGTCCTGTTCGGGGCGCTTGAGGGACACGGCCATGACCACGGCCATGACGGCCAGGAAGGCGCCGATGGCCCGGTAGGCACCGGGCTCGCCGAGGCGATCGGCCATGAGGCCCGCGATGGGCGGCCCCATCATGGCCGCCAAGCCGATGGTCACGCCGGAGCGGGCCATGCCCGGGCCGCGCTCCTCGTCGCTCAGGTGGCGGCTCAAGAGCGTGTAGGCCGCGGGCGTCACCACCGAGATGGCCAGGCCGTTGAGCATCAGGAAGGGAATGAGGCCCTGGATGGTCGAGACGCTGCCGGAGCCCCACATGGCAAGGGCCCCGAGCAGCAGGCCGCCCACGAGGACCGTGACCTTGTTGAAGCGATCGACGACCAGGCCCGAGAAGAGGTTGCCGACGAGGTTCGCAATGGAGTAGGCGGAGACCGCGAGGGCGACGAGCAGGAGGTCGGTCGTGAGGCCCCGGGCGTAAACCGGCGTCAGGGGGACCTGCAGGAACAGGTTGAGGAAGCCGGTGATGATGGCCAGGTAGATCAAGAAGGTGCGCACGACGTCGATGCCTCTCAAAACCAGGTTGAGCCCCCACAGTATACCCTCAAACGGGGCAAGATCGCCATTTATCGCCCCTTCTGAGCCGTCACGCGGCGCTTGCGAGCAAGTGTTTGATGCGGCCGCTCGGCGGGAATACCTGAGGCGGCCCCTGCATGGTTCATTTAAGGACGGTAACGGCTTGGACGCACACCCCGTAGGCTACCTCAACATCGTGTTCGGCTGGGTCTGGATGAACATGGGGTTCATCACAGGCTTGCTGATGGGCCTCAAGGCCGAACAGTTCGGCCTCAACACCATGAAGGAAGGCCCCACCTGGCTCGACGGCTACAGCTCCATTCCGCGCCGGCTGATCCGCCTGGGGCACGTGGCCTTCATCATGCTGCCGGTCCTGAACATCCTCTTCGGGCAGTACATCGATGAGACGACCCTCAGCACGACCTGGAAGGTCGCGGGCTCGTACGCCATGATCTTCGGGGCCGTGGGCGTGCCCATCCTGTGCTTCACCGCGGCCTTCTACCGGCCCATCAAGATCCTGCTGGGCGTGCCGGCCTCGGCCATCCTCATCGGCAACCTGATCATCGCCTCGGGCTACCTGCTGAAGTAAGGAGCGCCCCATGGACACGCTGCTCGCCGAGATCCGCCCGGTCCTCGCCAAGAGTGCCAAGGTCGACCCGCAGGCCATCGAGCTCGACGCCGACCTGTTCATGGACTACGGCATCGACTCGCTGGAGGGCCTTAAGCTCCTCGCCCTCCTGGAGCAGCGCTACGGCATCACGATTCCGGACCACGAGCTGATGCACCTCAACACGCTGCGGCGCATCGCCGAGGCCATCGACGGGGCGCGCCGCTCGGACGGTGTCGTAAAGGAGGCCTAGCATGCGCGTCGGGCTCATCTCCATGAGCGGGGTGCGGGTACGTTCGGAGGAGCTCGCCGCCCTCGGCGTGAGCCTGCCGGGCTTCGTCCAGCGCGGTAAGGTCATCGCGTCCCTGCCCAGCCTCGCCATGCTCACGCTGGCGGCCGTCACGCCGCCGGAGGTGGAGGTCGAGTACCTCGAGGTGGCCGACCTCCAGCAGCATGGGCTGCGCACGGACTTCGATCTGGTGGGGCTGTCCACGTTCACGGCCATGGCCTACGAGTGCTACGACCTCGCCGACCAGTACCGGGCGGCGGGCATCCCCGTGGTCATCGGCGGGCTGCATGCCACCCTGATGCCCGAGGAGGCCAAGCGGCATGCGGACGCCATCTGCGTGGGCGAGGGCGAGTCGCAATGGCCCCTCATCCTGGAGGATGCGCGCAAGGGGCAACTAAAGCCCTACTACCGAGAGGCGAAGCCCGGGTCGTACGACCTCTCGACCACGCCCATACCGCGCTACGACCTGCTCGACCTCGATCGTTACAACCGACTGACGGTCCAGACCTCGCGCGGCTGTCCCCTGGACTGCGAGTTCTGCGCGGCCTCCAAGATCTACGGACGCTACCGGATCAAACCAGTCGAGCAGCTCATGCGCGAGATCGACGCCATCGAGGCGGTCTGGAAGAACCCGTTCATCGAGCTCGCGGACGACAACACCTTCGTGAACAAGGAGTGGGCCAAGCGCTTCCTGCGCGAGATGGCCGAGCGCGACATCCGCTGGTTCACCGAGACGGACATCTCGGTCGCCGACGACCCGGAGATGCTTGAGCTGCTGGCACAGAGCGGCTGCCAGCAGATCCTCATCGGGCTCGAGAGCGTGGCGCCCGAGAACCTGGACGGGATCGACCGGTCCAACTGGAAACGCAAGCGGCTCGACGGCTACCGCAAGGCCATCGAGACCATCCAGTCCAAGGGCATCACGGTCAACGGGTGCTTCATCCTGGGTCTGGACGGGGATACGCCCGACACGTTCGAGGTGGTGCGGGACTTCATCCTGGACTCGAACCTGCTGGAGAGCCAGGTCACGGTCCTCACGCCCTTCCCCAATACCCGCCTCTACCACCGCCTGAAGGCCGAGGGGCGCCTATTGCAGGATGAATACTGGGACCGCTGCACGCTCTTCGATGTGACCTTCAGGCCAAAGGGAATGACCGTGCGGCAGCTGGAAGAGGGGCTGATGTACCTATTCGGCGAGCTCTACAACGAGCAGGTCTACACCCGCCGCAAGCGACATTACATGGACCTCTACAAGCGCCTGGTGGCGACAGGCCAGGTGGCTCCTTGAGGAGCTAGCTCCCCCGGTACGTCGAATACCCGTACGGGCTCAGGAGCAGTGGGATGTGGTAGTGCTCCCCGGGCTGCTGCAGCTCGAAGATCACGGGCACCGACGGGTAGAAGCCCTTGATCCCGCTCGCCTCGAAGTAGGCCGCGGTCTCGAAGTTCATCCGGTAGGTTCCAGAGGCGAGGAGTCGACCGTTGGGCAGCAGATTCTTGATGCGGCCATCCGAGTCCGTGGTGCCCCGGGCGAGCTCGACCCACTTGCCGGACGAGTCGAGGTGCTCCAGGGCGATGGGCACGCCGACCGCGGGCTTGCCCTGCATGGTGTCGAGGACATGGGTCGTGATCGGGCTAGTCATGGCTCAGCAGCTTCTCCAGTCTCAGTCGCGTGATCTTGCTCTGCTCGCGAGCCGCCACCGGCAGCTCGGTCTTGGGGTCGTTGTCCAGGCGATCGCGCAGGATCGCGAGCATCTCGTCGGCGCCCTTCCCGGTGGCACACACGATGAAGATGTACCCGAAGCGCTCCTCGTAGGCGCGGTTGCCCGCCGCCAGGGCCTCCAGGACCTCATCGGAGGCCACGGCCGCGCCGGCCTGCTCGTTGGAAGCCCAGGCGCGGGTGGTCGCGAACTTGCTGCGCAGCCCCTCCACATCCCCGATGCGGGGGTGGTGGCCGAAGGCCTCGAGCCAGTCCTCGCTCGTCAGGGACTCCCAGACCCGATCGGCCGCGTCATAGAGGTCCTGCTCCGAACGGAAGGGCCGCGACGAGGCCATGATGGTCGCCCAGCGCAGGGAGCCGCAGCAGCGCATCAGTTCGTCGATGGCGGCCTGGGGCTCCAGGCGGTTGAAGGCGTCCAGCGTCATCGACGCTCCTGCCCTTCCAGCAAGCTCTCGAACTGTGGGCGGCCCGACCCTACGCGCTCGGCCACGCTGCCGAACAGGCGCAGGCGGCTGATGCCGCCATCCGGGAAGATGTTCAGGCGGATGTGCGTGAACGGCCCCACCGGGTGCAGCTCCTTTTCGAAGTAATGGCGCGTGTGCGCCTGCAGCTTCGTCTGGGGCAACAGCTCCGTCCACTCGATGCTGCGGCTCGTGAGGTAGTCCGCGGGCACATCACCGAGGTAGGCCCCCTCGAGCGAGCAGCTGTCCGGGAAGTTGCCCTTGAAGTGGTTGGTGTCCACCTCGGCCATGGAGATGAAGCCGGGGGCGCCCAGCTGGATGATCACCCAGTCGTTGCCAGGACCGCGCTTACGCTTGGTCTCCCAGCCATCGCCCATGTTCTCGGCGCGACCGGGCATCAGGAGGTTGTTGCGGTGGCTGAAGAACATGTCGTTGGCGAGCACCGAGACGCCCCCGTTCTGGACAGCCGCGAGGTCGATGAGTTCGCCGTTGCCGAGGATCGAGGCCCAGTCCGGCACCACCTCACCGTGGACGCGGAAGCGCGCCACGCCGCCGTCCGGGTAGATGTGCAGGCGCACGTGGGTCCAGCGCTCCTCGCTCTGAATCTCGAACAGGTTCTGGCTGCCGCCCTCGAGCCGGGAGATGGGCAGGAGCTCGGTCCACTGGGTGCGATCGCCCGTCAATACGTCCAGCGAGGGATCGCCCGGGAGGCTGCAGGCCTCGATCGAGCAATGCTCGGGATAGTTGCCGAGGAAGAAGTTGGTGTCCACGTCCACGCCCCGGATCTTGCCCGGCAGGCCCAGCTTGATGATCACCCAGTCATGGCCGGGGCCACGCTTGCGGCGGCTCTCCCAGCCGTCCATCCACTTGCCGTTCTCGGTGTACTTGTCCGCGATGAAGACGCCGCGGCCCGGCTTGAGGAGGTTCTCCTTCTCCGCGAAGAACTCGTCGGTCGCAAACAGGGCCGCGCCGCCGACGCGCTCCGACGCCAGGTCGATCAGATCCGTGAAGTCCATCATGCCAACTCCCTTGCCGCAACGTGTCGAACCAGGCGATCGCCCTGGGGTCCGCCCAGGAACTGCCCGCGCTCGACGATCTTCCTACCTCTGAGATACGTGGCCTCGATCGTGCCCAGCAGCGTCCGGCCCGCGTAAGGCGTCACCTTGTGCCGGTGCTGGATCATCCCCGGTTCGATGACGAACGGCGCCAGGGGATCCCAGACGACCAGGTCCGCGTCGTGACCGGGGGCGATCGCCCCCTTCTTGCCCGCGAGGCCCGCGAAGGCTGCCGTGCGCCCGCATAGCCAACCAACAACCCGCTCCAGGGGCAGCCCCCGCTCGTGGGCGTGGGTCCAGACCACCGGCAAGCTGAACTGCAACGACGACACGCCGCCCCAGGCCCGCATGAAGTCCCCCTCGTCCATCAGCTTGAGGTCAGGGGTGCAAGGGGAGTGGTCGCACGCGACGAAGTCGATCACCCCATCCTCCAGGCCCCGCCAGAGGAGCTCGCGGTTGGAGGCCTCGCGGATCGGCGGAGCGCACTTGAAGTGTGTGGCACCGTCGGGGATCTCCTCGGCCGAAAAGACGAGATAGTGGGGGCAGGTCTCGACCGAGATGGGCAGGCCCTCCCGCTTGGCAGCCGCCAGATCCGGCAGGGCGTCGGCCGCCGAGAGGTGGACGATGTGCACCGGGGTGCGGTACTCGCGGCACAACTCGATCATCCGCCGGACCGCCGCCACCTCCCAGCTGCTCGGGCGCGACGCGAGGAACGTGGCGTAGCTACGGGGGTCTCCGTCCTCGGGGGCCGGGTGGATGGGCAGCTCGGCATGCACGAGGAGCGGGATGCCGTGCCGGGCGAGGATGGGCATGACCTGACGCAGGTCGGCATCCGAGACGTCCGGGAAGTCGTCGATGCCCGAGTGGCACAGGAAGGCCTTGAAGCCCATGGCCCCCGCGCGGATCATCGGCTCGAGCTCGGCGGCGTTGCCGGGGACCACGCCGCCCCAGAAGCCGTAGTCGATCCAACCCTTGCCCCGGGCTGCCGCCTCCTTGACCTCGAGGGCGGCGAGCGTGGTCGTCACGGGCATGCTGTTGAGGGGCATGTCGACGAGCGTCGTGATGCCGCCCATGGCCGCGGCGCGCGTGGCCGTCTCGAACCCCTCCCACTCGGTGCGGCCGGGCTCGTTGACGTGGACGTGCGTGTCCACCACGCCGGGCATGATGACCAGGTCGCCGAGGTCGTGGGCCGGGACGTCCGGGGAGAGGGCCAAAGGGTCCAGGATCTCGTGGATCCGGCCGTCTCTGACGTGCAGCGTCGCCGGGCGCTCGCCGTCCGGCGTCACGACTCGGCGGCTCTTCAGAAAAAGGTCCGTATCGGGCACGTGCAACTCCTGCGCGGCACCGAGGGCTCGACGTCCCTCGGGACGGGAAAGGCCCGGCAAGAATGCAACCGAGCCTCTCGTCACTATAGCATACGAGGCCCAGTGGAACGGATCCGGGAAGATCGTGGGGCCTGGCAGGCGCATGCGCAACATTGAGGCGCATTTGGGGTAGAATGAAACACTGGGCCCCGACCTTGAGGACTGTTCATGCCTGACGTTTCCGCGCCGCAAACCTCCGACGACTGGGTCTCTCAGATCGAGGGCTGGCCCGTCCATTCGGCCCGACGCAGCTTCACCAACTTCCGCAACCACCTGCTCGATCAGCTTCCCAGGCTGCCGGAGTTGACGATGCATGAGCCCGGCCTGATGCTGCACTCGCAGCACGTGGGGGTCGAGCCCAAGGCCTACTTCCATTATGCGGCCGACACCTCGGAGCGCTTCAACGACGGCATGCAGCGCCTCTGGGCGGACTACAGCCGCCGGCTGCAGATCCGGGGCGTCAAGATCGTCGAGGTGTGGGCGGGACACATGGAGGAGGCCAAGGTCCTCGGCCGGCTGGGCTTCCGCCTGGGCGACGAGATGGCCTGGTACCGCTACGACGCTCCCCAGCCGGGGACCGTGGATGCGCGCATCCGTCCCTACCGCCCGGAGGATCTGGACACGCTGCTGGAGATCCACCACCAGACCTCCGAGACCGACTGGCAGCTGAGCCGCCGTGCCTACGAGGACTGGCTCAAAACGGTCGATACGCGCGTGCTGGAGATCGAGGGCCAGATCGGGGGCTACACCCACTTCCGGCAGATCGAGCAGCAGGGTCTCTTCGAAGGGCTGGCCGTTCATCCCGGCTTCCAGCGCCAGGGCATCGCCAAGGCACTCGTGCAGGATTCCTTCAACTGGTTCGCCACCCGTGGAGCCGAGACCATCGATCTCTTCGTGCTCGAGACCAACGAGGCAGCGCTCAGGCTCTACGAGAAGACGGGCTTCCGCCGGCTCGGGCAGCAGGTCCAGTTGACACTCGAGTTCTAAAACGAATGAAGGCGAGCCGGTCGGCTCGCCTTTCGTCTAATGAGCAGGTAGTGGCCTAGCGCCAGAAGCCGCCCAGGAAGTAACCCAGGGCGAGGCCCGCGATCATGAGAACGCCGATGAAGGTCGGGGGAGCGGGCAGGGGCAGGTTGAAAAACCGGCACGCCAGGCCGATGCTCAACGAGAGCGCCAGGGCGATGCCCGCCTGCTGTACTTCTGCCATGGTAATCGACATTGAATAACCATCCTTTCGGACCAAAAGTCGAAACGATTGGGAGCGGATGGTTTCGGCTCCGCCTTGGAGCTTCGGTTATCCCTGAAACGTCCCGTTTACTAGATCATAAGTATATCGCCCGGCCAAGACCCGTGCAATCCGTGACTTTTCCGTATAATCGTCGCCAGACCATGGTCCGGCGCCGGACCTATAATGGCGCCATGAAGACTCAGCGCTTCCGTGCGTACATGGCCTCCTACCAGGCCGAGCACACCAAGCTCGGGACCAAGCTGACGCATGTCGTCGGGATCCCGCTCATCGTCCTGAGCCTGCCCGTGATGGTGGGGCGGTGGCCGGTGGGCCTCGCCATGTTCGTCCTCGGCTGGATCCTGCAGTTCATCGGGCACCGCATCGAGGGCAACAAGCCCGCCTTCTTCAGCGATCCGCTCTACCTGCTGGTGGGCGTCGTGTGGGTGGGACAGGAGCTCGCGGGCTGGCTGCGCCCCCGCGGCCGGGACGGGGTTAAGCCCAGGTAAACTGCTTGGTTGATCAACGCCTTGGCGGATCCTATAATGGTGGCTTGCGCCGATGCAGGTGTGGAGCGCATTACCGTGCCCCGCACAGCCCACCCCAGAGAGGAACCCCATGGCCACGACGATGACCAAGAGCCAATACTCGGCTTCCAATATCTACGGGCTCACCGAAGAGCAGCTCCAGGTCCAGGAGATGGTGCGCGAGTTCGCCCAGCGCGAGATCGCCCCGATCGCCCGGGAGATCGACGAGAACGAGCGTTTCCCCGTTGAGACCTTCAAGAAGATGGCCGACCTCGGCATCATGGGCATCCCCGTGCCCGCCGAGTACGGCGGCGCCGGCGCCGACACCCTGACCTACGTGCTCGCCGTCGAGGAGATCGCCAAGGTCTGCGGCTCGACCGGCCTGTCCTACGCCGCGCACATCTCGCTCGGCTCCATGCCCCTGGTCTACTTCGGCACCGAAGAGCAGAAGCAGCAGTGGCTGCCCTTCGTGACCTCGGGCCAGTTCATGGGCTCGTGGGCACTCACCGAGCCGCAGGCCGGCTCCGACTCGGCCCGCCAGCAGACGACGGCCACCCTCGACGGCGACCACTACGTGATCCAGGGCGCCAAGAACTTCATCACCAACGCCACCCACGCCAAGTACGTCATCGTCATGGCCATGACCGACAAGAGCAAGGGCAACAAGGGCATCTCGAGCTTCATCGTCCCCACCGACGCCCCCGGCTTCTCGATCGACAAGCATGAGAAGAAGATGGGCATGCGTGGGTCGCCCACCACGGCCCTCTCGTTCCAGAACGTGCGGATCCCCGTGGCCAACCGCATCAGCGACGAAGGCACCGGCTTCGTCCAGGCCATGAAGACCCTCGACGGCGGCCGGATCTCCATCGCGGCCCTCTCCCTGGGCATCGCGCAGGGCGCCTACGAGAACGCCCTCGCCTACGCCAAGGAGCGCGAGGCCTTCGGCCAGACCATCGGCAAGTTCCAGATGGTCACCGAGATGCTCGCCAACGCCGCCACCGAGATCCACGCGGCGCGCCTGATGATCTACCACGCCGCCCGCCTCAAGGACGCCGGCGCGCCCCACACGCTCGCGGGCGCCCAGGCCAAGCTCTACGCCTCCGAGGTCGCGAGCCGCGTGGCCGCCAATGCCGTCCAGATCCTCGGCGGCTACGGCTACACCCGCGACTACCCGGTCGAGCGCATGATGCGCGACGCCAAGTTGTGCGAGATCGGCGAGGGCACCAGCCAGATCCAGCGGATCGTCATCGGCCGTCAGATCGGCCTGTAGAGCGATCCTTCACCCCTAAGTTAAGGCCGGCGCGCTCGCGCCGGCCTTAACTTTCAATCAAAGTTAACGGCGGTTTTACCGAATCCGGTCGCATCCTCCCGATAAGACCCGTGGATGGGATGGAAAAACAGTTTTTACCTCGGGAGGGTAACGTCATGATCAACTTCTTCGCCAACCAGGCCACGACCCCGGTCCAGCCGCGCCGCTTCGAGTTCTGCGCGACGCCCGAGATGAACACTCGCGGCACCGTCGGCAGCCGTGACAGCGTGCAGCTCGGCGGCACCTACGTCGTCCGCAATGCCGACAGCCTCTGGGGCATCGCGAAGAAGACGCTCGGCGATGCCACCCGCTGGCCCGAGATCTTCGCCCTCAACAAGGACAAGATCAAGGACCCCGACCTGATCTTCCCCGGCACCACGCTCCGCCTGCCCCCGGCCAAGAAGCCCGGCAAGCCCGTCGTGATCAAGCCGCAGCCCAAGCCGACCAAGCCCGCTCCGGTCGGCACCAAGCCCGAGCCCAAGCCGGCCAATCCTTTCGAGCCCAAGCCGACCAAGCCCGCCGAGCCCAAGCCGACGGAGCCCACCCAGCAGAAGCCCGCGGAGCCCAAGCCCGCCGAGCCCACCCCGGCTCCCGTGACGCCGCCGACCACCCAGAAGCCGGCCGATCCCCAGTACCCCACGGTTGGCGAGTACGTGAAGGGCCGCATCGACAACGCGGTCGACGACACCCTCACCGGCCTGCACGGCGCCGCCGAGATCGCCTTCCCCCCGCTCCTCCTGGGCGAGATCGCCGCCATCAAGGCCAAGCACAAGAAGGCCGCCCTCGATCGCGTCTGGGATCTCCCGATGGATCCCCAGGGCAAGTGGAAGGAAGTCGCTCGCAAGATCAGCGACGAGGAGTCCGCCAAGGCCAACGCCGAAATCCGCGCCCTGCCCGGCGTGCGTGCCATCTCGGCCGCCGGCGAGGCGATCGGTGACGGGGTCGTCTGGACCGGCCGCCAGGTCGCCAAGGGCGCCGACGCGGTGCTCGATGCCGCCGTCGACACGGGTGTCGCCATCGGCAAGGGCGTCGAGTGGACCGGCCAGCAGATCGAGGCCGGCGCCCGGGCCGCGGGCCGCGGCATCGTCGCCGCCGGTGACGCGGTGGTCGATGGCGCCGTCTGGGTCGGCAAGCAGGCCGTCGAAGCCCCCAAGGCCGCCGCTCGCGGTGTCCTCCACGGCGTCGAAGGTGTCGGCAGCGGCCTGGTCCGCTTCTCGAAGTGGGCGCTCGGCGGTCTCGACTAGGCGCCCCCACCGTTCCCCAATCCTCCCCCTCTCCCCAACCCCCGAATCCCCAACTCCCATCCCCATCCCCGACCAGCCGGTTCCCGAAAGGGAGCCGGCTGGCCATGTTTAACCCAACTTTCAACTGGTTTTAGGCAAGTTCCCGGCCGATCTCCGGATAAGAGAATCACCAGGTGTTAGCGAGGCGTTAATGACCTGGTGCGGGGTGGGGACCCCGCAGGGGATAGGAGGAAAAGGGATATGTTCGAGATTCGCAGCTTCAACAACACTCAGACCGCCAAGGTCCGCGCGACCGCCCAGCAGGGCGAGGTCGTCGCCGCCCCCAAGCCCCAGGCTCAGAGCCGGGCGCTCCAGGGCGATTCGATTCAGCTTTCGACCGAGGCCAGCTACCCGACGGTCGGCGAGTACGTGAAGGGTGAGTTCGACAAGAAGATGAACTCGGCCCTCACCGGCCTCCACCTGGTCGCCGAGACGCTGCCCCCGGTGCTCGTCGCCGAGATCGCGGCCATCCACGCCCGTCACAAGAAGGCCGCCCTCGAGAAGATCTGGAACCTGCCGATGGATCCCCAGGGCAAGTGGAAGATCGCCGCTCAGAAGATCATGGACGCCGAGGCCGCTGCCGCCCGCAAGGAAGTCGGCGAGCTGCCGATGGTCAAGGCCGTCAGCAATGCCGGTCGGGCGATCGCCGACGGCGCGAGCTGGGTCGGTGGTCAGATCTCCGCCGGCATCAACAACGCCGCCAAGGGCATCCGGGGTGCTTTCCAGTCGCTCGGCCGCCTGATCAACCACGGCGCCAACTACGTCCTCGACGGCTTCGTCTCGACCGGCGTCGCCATCGGCAAGGGCATCGAGCAGACCGGTATCGCCATCCAGAACGGTTCGCGGGCCGCCGGCCAGGCCGTCCGCAACGCCGGCACCGTGCTCGCCAAGGGCGTGAACGATGCCTACAACTCCACGGTCGAGGGCCTCAACTGGCTCGGCACCCAGGCCGTCGAGGTGCCCAAGGCGGCTGCCCGCAGCGTCGTCCGCGGCATCGGCGAGGTGGGCCAGGACATGGTCGACTTCTCGCAGCGCACCGAGCCCGCCTTCGCCCCGGCCCGCTAATCAGCTTTCCTCCCCCAACCCCAACCCCAACCCCCAACCCCACCCCATTAGCCGGCTCCCGTCTGGGAGCCGGCTCTTGCCTTGGACTTTTACAGACAATTAACCGAAAAATAGGAAAGAAAGCGGGCCTTTTGGGGGATACATAAGAAGGACCGTCCGGAGGAACACGCATGGATATCCGCAACTGGGGTCAGACGTTCATGGCGCGCATCAAGCAGCTCCCCTCACAGGCGGGCTCGCTGGCGTCCAACCTGCCCGAGTCGCTCGGAAACCTGCCGGAAAAGGCCCAGGCCGCGCTCAAGGATCTCCCTCATACGCTCGAGGACGGCGCCAGGTCGGTCCTCGCCAACGAGCAGGTCGCCGAGGGCTGGAAGCTCGTCGGCAAGGGCGTGGGCGAGCTCACCGGCTTCCAGCCGGGTGACCACGTCGAGATTTCCCCGGGCGCCAAGGATCCTGCCGCCAACATCATCAAGGACCCGGCCACCAAGGTGCCCAAGGGCAAGCCGGCGACCCCAAAGGACCCCATCGGCAACGCCATCAAGGACGCCTCCACCACCGCGCGGCCCAAGAAGCCCCCGGTGAACGTGGAGCCTCCCGTGGTGCCCATCGAGAAGCCCCCCGTCACGCCGGGCGAGATCCCGACCCAGGTCACCAAGACCGTTCCGCGCCCCCGCGCCCCCAAGACCACCACCCGCGTGGCCACCGGCGCGCGCCGCGTCGCGACCAAGCCCTCCGTGCCCGCGACTCCGGTGGCTCCGGCGCCTGCCGTGCCGGCAGCACCCGTCGCGCCCAAGGCCTCGACCGTTCTCAAGAACGGCGCCAAGGTGCCCGTCAAGGTCCCGAACCTCAAGGGTGCCGCCGAGTTCACCGACGTCTCCAAGCGCCTGACCGAGCGCGCCAAGGTCCTCACGCAGACTGGCAACGTCGCCGAGGCCAAGACCCTCACCGACCTGGCCGATCGCATGAAGCGCGCCAAGGAGCTCTACCAGCAGGGCAACACCCCGGCCGCCTTCCGCATGCTGCATGCCAAGAACAAGCTCGGCCTTGCCAACCCGCAGGTCCAGGAAGCCCTGCGCCTGAGCGACAAGGCCGACGACGTCTTGGCCGCCTTCGGCAAGACGGCGAGCAACGGCAAGGCCGCACAGGTCCTGACCAATGGCGCCAAGGTGCCCGTCAAGGTCCCGAACCTCAAGGGTGCCGCCGAGTTCACCGACGTCTCCAAGCGCCTGACCGAGCGTGCCAAGGTCCTCGCGCAAACGGGTAATGCTGCCGAGGCCAAGACCCTCACCGACCTGGCCGGTCGCATGAAGCGGGCCAAGGAGCTCTACCAGCAAGGCAACACCCCGGCCGCCTTCCGGATGCTGCACGCCAAGAACAAGATTGGCCTGCGCAACCCGCAGGTGCAGGAGGCCCTCCGGCTCAGCAACCGTGCGGATGACGTGGTCGCGGCCTTCGGCAAGACGGCGAGCAACGGCAAGGCAGCGCAGGTATTGACCAACGGGGCCAAGGTCCCCGTCAAGGTCGCGAACCTCAAGGGCGCGGGCGAGTTCACGGATGTGGCCAAGCGCCTGACCGAGCGCGCCAAGGTCCTCACCAAGACGGGCAACGTGGCCGAGGCCAAGACGCTCACCGACCTGGCCGACCGCATGAAGCGGGCAAAGGAGCTCTACCAGCAGGGCAACACTCCGGCCGCCTTCCGCATGGTGCATGCCAAGAACAAGCTCGGCCTTGCCAACCCGCAGGTGCAAGAAGCCCTGCGCCTGAGCGACAAGGCCGACGAGGTCATGGCGGCCTTCGGCAAGCAGGGCGTCGCCACCACCAAGGCCGCCAAGGGAGCTGCTCAGGCCACCGTCAAGGCAGGAGGCGAGGTCGTCGCCACGGCCGAGAAGGCGGTCGAGACCGCGACCAAGGCCGCGAAGGCCGGTAAGGGCGCGACCGTCGCCGCCGAGTCGGGCACCGTGGCCACCACCGTCACCCGTTCCGCCAAGGCCTCGAAGGCCGCCCAGGCCACCGAGGTCGCCGGCCGTACCGCCACGAGCTCTGCTCGGGTCGCCAAGGGCGTGAAGACGACCAAGGCCGCCAAGGACGTGGTCCAGACCGCCGAGAAGGTCACCGAGACGGCCGCCAAGGCCTCTCGCGCCGGCAAGGGCGCAAAGGCCGCCGCCGAGGTCGTTCAGACCGCCGAGAAGGCCACCGAGGTCGCGACCAAGGCCGCCAAGGCCGGTAAGGGTGCCAAGGCCGTGGCCGAGGCCGCCAAGGACGTCGCCGTCGCCGCCGAAGCGGGCGGTGGCGCCGCCAACGGGATCATGAACGGCGCCAAGGGCATCCTCGGCAAGGCCAAGGGTGCGCTCTCCAAGGTCGGCGAGTCCGTCAAGGGCTTCTTCGGCAAGTTCACCAAGGGTGCGAGCAACTCGGCCGGCTGGCAGACCATCAAGCAAGGGTTCGCCAAGATGCTGCCCGGGCTCGGCAAGGCCTTCAAGTCGAGCGCCATCTTCTCGGCCGTCTTCTCGGTCGCCGAGAACCTCTTCTTCATGCTCAAAGGCGAGCGCACCTGGCGCAAGGCTCTCGGCAACGTCTTCGGCGACACGCTCGGCGGTGCCGTCGGCGGCGTGGTCTCGGCCCTGGCCTCGGGTGGGGCGATCGCGGCCCTCGGCGCCCTGGGTGTGGTGGGCTGGCCGCTGACGATCGCGGCGGGTGCCATCGGCATCCTCGGCTATATGGCCTTCGACCGCATGTTCCGCAACACGGGCATCTACGACACGATCACCCACCTGTTCACCTAGTCGAACCGGTCCTGAGGTCCCCCCGCACGTCGGGGGGACCTTTTTCGTGACGGGGAGCGCCTTGCCGCCCCCTGGTGACAAAGGCAGGCAACGAGGGTATAGGTAAGCTGCACCCGGATCCGGGGCTAGAGGCGCAGCATGGCCAACGACAAGAAACCCGGCTTCTTCGACAACATCCTCGGCTCCCTGGGCCTCAAGAAGGCCGAGCCGGCCCCTGCTCCTACGCCCTCGCGCGGCCGCACGGGCAACACCGGCCCCATGGTGAAGAAGCCCGGGACCGGCGAGCAGTTCGTGCGCTCCAAGACGGGCCCCACCGAGGGTGGCTCGACCGGTCCCATCGGCGAGAAGAAGGCCGTCACGGCTCCCTTGAGCCCGGAAGAGAAGGCCAAGCAGTCCGAGGAGCGGCGCTACCTGATCGCCGCCTACGAGGCCACGCCCACGCTCATCCCCGAGTTCCAGAACCCGCAATACATGTACAAGCTCATCTCGAACGAGCGGGATTACACGCAGGAGCAGCTGAACATGCTGCTCGGCGAGCGCAAGCAAATCCTGCTCGAGCACAGCGGCGCCGAGCTGCCCGAACACCTCGAGGAGCGCCTCCGCCAGCTCGAGTTCAAGGCCCAGGAGTTCCGCAACGACCTGACGCGCCTGTTCCTGCTCATCAAGAAGGTCGCAGGTGTCCAGAAGAGCGGAACCGGCGGCACCGACTTCCTCGATCCCCTCAAGAAGTAACCGCAAACGCCTTCCGGTAGGGCCTCCGGCCCGGTCCGTTCGGCTGTTGTACTCCCATGCACGTAACGTTATATTAACGCCCAACAGCAGTGCGGAAGGAGTGACAGCGTGAGAATTCGAGGCGGCCGCAATCTGATGGACCTTCCGGTGGTCACCGAGCGCCAGGTCCACATGGGTGACATCACCGACGCGTTCCTCGATCCGGCTGAGCAGCGCGTCGTCAAGCTTGGTATCACCTGGGTGATGGACAACCGGCAGGTCTCGGGCTCCGACAACGACCTGCCCTTCACCCAGATCGCGAGCTTCGATCCGCACCAGGCTGTTGTCTCGGACGAGATCGCCGAGACGGCAGGGCTCGATCTGCTGAACTACGGCGACGACTCCCTGGTCTCGGCCACCGGCACGCTGCTCGACCACCCGATCGTGACCCGGAGCGGCAAGCGCCTGGGGACCGTGGTCGACTTCTTCGTGGACGAGGAGGACGGCGCCATTCTCGGCTACGAGGTGACCAACGACGCCATCGAGACCGAGCACCGCAAGACCCAGATCCTGGCGCCGAGCACGGACATGGAGTTCCGGGGCGACGAGATCGTGATCCCGGACAAGATCACGACGGTGACGCTCGCCTCCGTGCAGGGCCTCCGGCGCATGGAGGAAGAGGCGCAGGAGGACGCGGACTACGTCTTCGAGCGGGACGAGACCTCGGCCCGCACCCAGAACCCGGAGCTGCAGGATCCCATCCTCGACCCCAACGACTTCCCGGGCGGACACCGGGGCGGGTTCCAGGAGGAAGGCGAGGAGGGCCTGCTGGGCTAGGCTGTACAACAGGAGCGCGCGGCCCCTATAATCAAAGCTCGCTTGTCTTTTGAGCACTTTGATTAGGGAGAAGTCGCCATGCACTCCAACGCAGCCATGACCCGCATGAACCAGGCGCTCGCCAGCCGCACCTTCGTGAAGGTGATCGCCGGGATCGAGAACTACGATGTCGCCAACGTCCTGAACGTGGTGGAGGCCGCCACCGCGGCCGGCGCCCACGCCGTGGACATCGCCGCCGACGCCCAGCTCATCGCCAAGGTGAAGGCCTCGACCAACCTGGCCGTGTTCGTCTCGTCCACCGAGCCCGCGAAGCTCGTCGCCGCCGCTGAGGCGGGCGCCGACGTCCTCGAGCTCGGCAACTTCGATGCCCTCTACGCCCGCGGCATCGAGCCCACGGCCGAGGAGATCCTCAACTGGACCCGCGAGATCAAGGCCGCGGTGGGCGATCGCCTGCCCCTGTGCGTGACGATCTCGGGCCGCCTGTCGCTCGCGACCCAGCTGGACCTCGCGACCAGCCTCCAGGCCGCCGGTGCGGACCTCATCCAGTCCGAGGGCGTCCAGAGCTCGGTCGACGTCGTCGACACCCAGAGCGCGATCGCCTCGATCACGGCCGCTCTCGCGAACGCCGCCGAGATCCGCCGCGTCATCGAGCTGCCCCTGTTCGTTGCGGGCGGCATCACCCCGGCCAACGCCGCCTTCGCGATCGCCGCGGGCGCCAACGGCGTGGGCGTGGGCCGCGCGGTCAGCCGCTGCCACACCGCCGCCGAGATGGAGAATGTCTCGACGAACGTGGTCAAGGCCCTGGAGAGCGTCCGCTCGGCCGGCGCGACCCTCGCGACCGTCTAAGCACCATCCGGAAGGAACGGGCCCCGGCGATCGCCGGGGCCCGTTTCGTTCGCCCGTCCGCTCGGGTAGGAAGCCTGGAGGAGAATCGCCATGCCTCCCAGCAAGCGCCCCAAGTCCGGCAAGCGCCGGCGCAAGAAGAAGCAAGACGCCCGCAAGGTCCGGATCCGCAACGCGCTCATCGGCGCGGGTCTGGTCATGGGTACGTTCGTCACGGTGGGGGCGATCGCGCTGAACGAGATGCGACTCGAGGAAGAGGAGCGCCAGCGGGCCCTACTCGCGGCCATCCAGCCGAAGGCGACCGCACGGGCCGAGACTCCGCCGCCCAAGGACGCCATCAGCGAGGCGTCGGATCCCTCCAAGCCGGCCAAGATCATGAAGCTCGAGGACCTGGAGCTCGGCCTGCCGGACTCCAAGGTCAAGGCCGTCCTGGGGGCGCCGGACCTCGCCATGAAGGACCACCGCTTCCGCTACACCTCCCTCGGCCTCGAGCTCAAGTACCGTCCGGCGGGCGGTAAGCTGGTGCTGGAGTCGATCAGCTACTCGGGCGGGGGCGTGCCCGCCGAGGCGATGGGTGTTCTCAACCTGCCCGGCGTCCAGATCGGCGGTGACCCGGGCGTCCTCCGGGCGCTGGCTCCCCAGGGGCGCATCCTTTACAACCGCGCGGCGCGCACTTACACGCTGTACCTGCCCGAGCGGAACCTGGCCGTGGACTTCACACCGGAGGCCATCCAGGCCGTCCGCGTGGAGCAGGGCCTCAAGGCGCGCTTCTCGGCCGCCATGTCGGGGCCGAACGCCTTCGAGGTCTCGTTCGACAAGGCTTTCACGGCGCAGTCCATGATGGGGCAGCGCCTGACGGACGCGCAGTTCGAGACCACCGTTAAACGGGTCGGCAATGGTAACGCCCGCGCCCACACGATCACGCTGCGCCTCAAGGTGGACGAGTTCAACGCCGACGACCTGCGGGAGGTCATCAAGCGGCGCGTGCAGTCGCAGATCGCGGGCGGCGACGTGGCGGCCGCCATCTCGGTGACCGCCAAGAACGGCAGCAAGATCGTCGACTGCGACTGGTATTCGCCCAAGTACACCGAACTGACCGGCACGCAGCCGCAACGGTTCGGTGCGGTCGATACCACCGACAACATTTCCTACCGTTGGTATTAAGGCGGCAAACCCCGTCGCCTCGGGCCCTCAGAGGGCCCTCATGCTATAATCAAAGCTCTCTCAGCCGTTCTAGACGCATACCAGGAGGCCACCTTGGAACCCACGTCGACCACCCTGCCGAAGGCCGAACTGTCCGAGCAAGAGCAGGTCCGTCGCCAGAAACTCGAAGCGATCCGCGCCAAGGGCATCGAGCCCTATCCCGCCAAGTGGGATCGCACGCACGTTGCGGGTGACCTGCAGGAAAAGTATGCGCACCTGACCAACGGCGAGGAGACCACGGACGTGGTTCGCGTCGCCGGTCGCATCATGGGCCGCCGCGAGTCCGGAAAGCTCAACTTCGTCGACCTGCAGGACGGCACCGGCAAGATTCAGCTGTTCCTGTCGCAGGGCACCATCGGCGAGGAGGCCTTCGAGAACCTGAGCCTCCTAGACCTGGGCGACTTCATCGGCGTCGAGGGGACCATCCGCCGCACCAAGCGCGGCGAGCTCTCGGTGGCCGTGACCTCGTGGACGCTCCTCAGCAAGAGCCTTCGCCCAATGCCCGACAAGTGGCACGGCCTCACGGACGTCGAGGCGCGCTACCGCCAGCGCTACCTGGACCTCATGGTCAACGACGAGGTCCGCGACACCTTCAAGAAGCGCACCGCCATCATCAAGGCCGTGCGCCGCTTCCTCGACGATCGCGGGTTCATGGAAGTGGACACGCCCATGCTGCACGCCATCCCCGGCGGCGCCGCGGCCCGTCCCTTCAACACCCACCACAACGCGCTCGACATGGAGCTGCACCTGCGCATCTCGCCGGAGCTCTACCTCAAGCGCCTCATCGTGGGCGGCTTCGAGAAGGTCTACGAGCTCAACCGCAGCTTCCGCAACGAGGGCATCTCGACCCGACACAACCCCGAATTCTCGATGATCGAGGTGTATGAGGCCTACGCGGACTACCAGGACGTCATGCGCCTCACCGAGGAGCTGGTCAGCTCCGTGGCCCAGCAGGTGCTCGGCACCATGGTCATTCCCTACGGCGACCAGACCATCGACCTCACGCCGCCCTGGTCGCGCATGACCATGGAGCAGGCCATCGAGAAGCAGCTCGGACGCAAGGTCGTGGACCTGGACGTGCCCGCGCTCGTCAAGCTCGCCGAGGAGCTGCACGTGCCCCTGCCCAAGGAGCACACCCGCGGCCGCCTCATCAACGAGATCTTCGACGTGCTCGTCTGCGACACGCTCATCCAGCCGACCTTCATCATCGATATGCCCATCGAGATCTCGCCCCTGGCCAAGCGCCATCGCGACAACGAGGTGCTCACCGAGCGCTTCGAGGCCTTCATCGTGGGCCGCGAGCTGGCTAACGCCTTCAGCGAGCTCAACGATCCCCTCGATCAGCGCGGCCGCTTCGAGGATCAGCTGCGCGAGCGCGAGATGGGCAACGACGAGGCGCACCGGATCGACGAGGACTTCCTGACGGCCCTCGAGCACGGCATGCCGCCCACGGGCGGTCTGGGCATCGGCATCGACCGTCTGGTGATGCTCCTGACGAACTCCGCCTCGATCCGCGACGTGCTCCTCTTCCCGCACAACAAGCCGCGGGACTAGCCGGTGACCGAAGGGCTGCGCCATTCCATGGGCCTGTTGAGGCGTAACGCCGGGGTGCTCCTGCACCCGCCCGGCGCAAGCCCGTATGTCGCCCTGGTGCTCGCGATCGCGGGCTTCGAGGTCGGCTTCAACGCGCCGTATGCGATCGCCGAAACCCTCGCCGTGCGCACGCTGTGGCGCGACGGGGTCGCGGCCTTCGTGGCGGCGGTCCAGGGCATGCCCGATCCGAGCCGCCCTGCGGTCACGACGGCGCTCTTGCTGCTTACGCTGTTGCTCTTCACGGTCGGCGGCTGGATCAACACGGCCCATGCCCTGGTTCAGGATCGCGCTCCGCGGCCCGAGGACTGGAACGACGGCGTGCTCCACTCGGGTCGGGCCATCTTCTGGTTCGGCGCGGTGGCGAGCGTGGTGGGCGGCACCTTGGCGGGTCTCGCCCTGCTCTTGGCCCAGTCGGTGCGAGCCTGGCTCGCGGGCGGTCTGGGGGACGGCTGGTCGGGGCTCGCCTTGCCCATGGCGGCGGGTGGCGGCTTCCTGCTGGCGGTGGTGGCAGGGCTCTACGTCCTGTCGGCGAGCGTCATGATGGGCGTGGTCGCGGTGGTCGAGCCGCAGACGCGCTTTCTGAGCATCCCCGCGCGCAGCCGGGCGGTGTTCAAGGCAGCCAAAGGCGGGAGCTTTTTCTCGAAGATGGGCTGCCTGGTGCTCGGCTGGTATGCGGCGAAGCTCCTGCTCATGCAGCTCACCATTCCCTTTGCGCCCGTCACGGCCCCCTGGGGCCGCATCATCTCGATTGCGGGGTCGGTGCTGCACGGGGCGCTGATGTTCGGCGACGGCCTGGTGGCCCTGGTCGGGGTGGTGCTGGCGGTCCAGCTGTACCACCGTGGTGCCAAGCGTCTTTCGACCTAACGCTCTTTATGAGGAACAAATGGGGCACGCTAAACCGCGTGCCCCCTCTTCACTTCAACCCTTACTCGTGCGCGAGCTTCACGTCGTACCCGCCGGGATACTGCCCCGACTGGTCGGGCTTCACGACCACGCCGATGACCGCCGGATCCTCGAACAGCGGCAGCGCCACGAGCATCGTGCCGTCCGGAGCCTTCGTCACCGTCAGCTTCGTGTAGTCCGCGTAAGGCATCGGCTCACCCGCTTTGACCCGGGCATCGAAGGCCTTCTGGATCACGATGGCCGCCTCGAGGTTCGCATTCGTTCCCTTTGCCGCCGTGGGCAGCACCAGGGACTGCCCCTCCCGGATCATGTCGCTCTTCAGCCCATTGGCCTTCTTCACCGTCTCGATGTAGGCCTTGATGTCCGCGCCGTCCACCTTGCCGTCGCCGCCGAGGTCGGTGGCGAACTTGCTCGCCAGGCCCCAGAGGGTCACGTTGTAGGACACCGTCAGGTTGAGCTGATCCTTGCCCGCCTGGAAGAACGTCGACGGCTTGGGCGCCTCGAACGGCGTCTCGCTGGGCAGGTGCACCAGGAACGAGTTCGGACGCTCACCGCTCAGGTCGTCCGACACGTGGAAGCGCTGGAAGTCCTTGGAGCCGCGCTTCTTGACCTCGACCAGGTACGAGTCGACGGGACCAGGACCGACGCGCAGCGACGTGAAGTCCAGCTCGGGCAGCTGCTGACCGGCCTTGCGGCGGGCATCGACGGACTTCTGGACCGCGATCGCCAGGTCCAGGTTGAGGTTGGTGCCAACCTTGCTCGTGGGGACCTTGAGGGTCTGCCCCACCCGCAGGGTGCTGTTCTTGAGGCCGTTCGCCTTCTGGAGATCCGTCACGAAGGGCGCCGTGTCGCGGGCGTCACGCTGGCCGAACTGGTTGTCCTGCTTGTAGTCGGTGGCGTAGAGCGACGCGAGGCTCCACAGGGTCGTGCCGGGCTCGACCCGCAGGGACAGGCTGTCCTTGCCGGGAACCACGGAGATCCAGTTGGGGCGCGCCGAAATGGCGAGGCGATCGCCCGATGCGGCTGCCTGCGGAGCAGCGAGGGCGATCGCCTTGGGAGCCTGGGTCAGGGAAGTGAACCGGAAACCGGAAATAGCCGAGATCATCTGTATATCAACCTTTCAGGGTTTTAGACTTCAATGATCTCTTTATAGCCAGTTTAAGCTCGAACTTGCTTCCGGTTAAGCCTCCACCGCGGGCGTGCGGGTCTGGACGAAGGCCATCGTCAGCTCGAAGACCCGATCCTTCTCCCGATCCATCATCATCTCGTGGCCCGAGCGCTCGAACCAGTGGAGCTCCTTGACCTCCGACGAGACGCGATCGTGGATGATCTGCGACGAGATCCACTGGATGGTCCGGTCGACCTTGGAGTGCATGAGGCAGATGGGCGTCTTGACCCGCGGCAGGTTGACCTCCACGTGGCGCGCGAAGTCCTGGAAGGACGCGAACGTCTTGGTGGGGAAGTACGCGTAGTTCCGGGCCTCGTACGCACAGTCCTTGGGAGCCTTGGGCATGGCCCAGAACTTCGCGACCATCGACAGGAGCGGCGTCAGCGAGGTCAACGGGTCGACGAAGCGCAGGGCCGGCGCCACCAGCACCAGGCCCGCCAGGCGCTCCGGACGATCCATGGCGAGCTTGAGCGCCACGAGGCCGCCCATGGAGAGGGCGACGACCACCACCTGATCCACCTCGGCGAGCAGGTCGTCCAGGGCCGCTCCGGCGTCCGCGACCCAGTCCGGCCACGTGACGCCGACCAGGTCCTCGGGCTTGCTGAAGTGACCCCGCATGGCCGGCATGCGGTAGGGCAGGCCCGCCGCCTCGAGATGCGGCACCAGGCCGTTCACCGTCTCCGGCAGGCCGGTGAACCCGTGCAAGAGCAACACACCCAGGGGTTTCTTCATCGCAAGCTCCTTTCGAGCGTTTCCACCAGCAGCCTACCAGACCCACGACGCCTTAACCAAATCTTTAACTTGATATAAATAGTCCTATACCTTGGCGTGTGCGGGGTTTGTCATCATAAAGACACGTTAAGTGAGGAGATTCCCCTATGAACATTATCAAGCCTTTGCTTCTTATCATAACCGCCGCCGCCTTCACCCTTTCGGGCTGCGGCGTCGCCCCCACCCAGCCCCTCAAGGCCACCACGGCCAAGACCCAGGCCAAGGACGTCCCGGCGACGGCCCTCATGCTCGTCGAGGCGAGCCGCAACCTCGAGCAGATGGTCGGCCAGAAGATCCAGGTCGTAGCCTGCAACCCCCGCATCGAGAGCGTCTACACCATCAACATGGACGGTAGCGGCGCGTTCCTGCGCGACGAAACCGGCGCCCTGCTCCCGATCCGCAACCACAAGGGCCTGATGGCCGCCTGCAACGACAACCTCACCGAGGTGGTCCGCAGCGCCTTCGTCACGGGCACGGTCGTCAAGCGCGTCGGCGTGACGGACAAGAAGTTCAGCTACGCCCTCGAGATCCAGGACTTCCAGGTGACGACGGGCTACCCCGAGCGCATCCTGGTCCGCCGCGACCTGATCGAGACGCTCGAGGCCTCCGAGCCCAAGGGCCCGGATTCCGGCATCGAGGTCCGCCTCATCGAGACCCTGGCCGGCATGGGCAGCGTCTACACGTTCAAGGCCCGCATCGTGTCGCAGACGATCATGGGGCCCCGCGAGCAGATCGTGATGGGCACCTACGATGCCAGCAAGCGATCGCTCGGCCAGCTCACCCGCAGCACCGTTCGCAAGTAGCCTCCTGCAAAGCAGCGCCCCCGACCTCGGTCGGGGGCGCTGTTCGTTCTTGGAAACCGCCGGAACTAGACCTCGCGCCGGCCCTCGAGGGCCTTGACGAGCGTCATCTCGTCCGCGTATTCCAGGTCGCCGCCCATGGGCAGGCCGAAGGCGATGCGCGTGACGCGGACGCCCAGGGGTTTAAGCATGCGGCTCAGGTAGAGGGTCGTGACCTCTCCTTCGATGGTCGGGTTGATGGCCAGGATGATCTCCTGGATCTCCCCCGAGCCCACCCGGTCCAGCAGCTCCTTGATCTTGAGCTGGTCCGGACCCACGCCGTCCATGGGCGAGATGAGGCCCTGCAACACGTGATACCGGCCCTTGTACTCCTTGGTCCGTTCGACGGCGACCAGGTCCTTGGGCTCGGCCACCACGCAGACCGTGGACACGTCCCGCGTCGGGTGCGCGCACAGCTCGCAGGGGTCGTTCACGCTCAGGTTCGAGCAGACCGAGCAGAGCCGGATCTGCTCCTTGGCGTCGATCAGGCTCTGCGCCAGGCGCTTGACGTCCCCGTCCGGCTGCTTGAGCAGGTGGAACGCCAGGCGCTGAGCGCTCTTGGGCCCGATACCGGGGAGCTTCTGCAGCTCCTCGATGAGCTGAGCGAGGGGTTTGGAGTAGAACACCGACGTTCCTTCTAGGCGTTACCGTCCGAAGCCGGGGAGGTTCATGCCGGGGGGCATCATGTTGCCCATCTGGTTCTCGGCGAGCGCGTTGGCCTTGGCCTGGGCATCGCGAATGGCCGTGAGGACCAGGTCCTCGAGCGTCTCGATGTCGTCCGGATCGACCGCTTCGGGCTTGAGGCGCACCGCGGTGATCTCCTTGTGGCCGTTGGCCGTCACCGTCACCGCCCCGCCGCCCGAGGTGCCCTCGACCGTCTGGGAACCCAGGTTCTCCTGGGCCTTGAGGAGGTCCTCCTGCATCTTCTGGGCCTGCTTCATCAGCTTCTGGAGGTCCATGCCACCCATACCGCCCATTCCGCCGCGCATCGGTCGCCCCTTTCTGTGTTGCAGGCACCCTTGACGCCTGTCAACGTGCCCGTTTCTGTCCATGGTGGGAAACACCTCATTATATCACGCCCCTGGGCGCGCGGCCGCCCCGCAGGGCGGATCGAACATCTCGGCCCCCGCTCTCGTCAGAGGAGCAGGAACGGTTCACGCACCAAGAGGGACCCTATGATCGGATCCAACGCGATTGCCATCCTGCGCCCGTCCGCCCCCAAGTTGTGGGGGGAGGTTGAGTCCGGTAGAATGAAGGCTTCGTCTACCCCCTCGACTCCAGCGAAAGGACACGGCGTGGCCAACTCCGCAGAGGAGCCCGAGCTGTTGCGGCGGGCCCAGGCGGGGGACAAGGCGGCCTTCGAGCAGCTCATCGCCCCCCACCTCAACCGCTTCTACGGCTTGGCCTATCAGATGATGGGCAACCAGGACGACGCCGCCGACATCGTCCAGGACGCCATGATCAAGGCCTATCGGTCGATGGCCTCCTTCCGGCAACAGGCGGGCTTCGCCACCTGGGTCGGCCGCATCGTGCGGAATACCGCGCTCGACGAGCTCAAGCGCGCCGTGCGCAAGCACGAAGAGGCCACCGAGGTCCTGCCCGAGGCCATGGGCCCCAGCCTCGACCAGCCCACCGAGCAGAACGAGCTCCAGGGCATCATGGCCGAGGCCATCGGGACGCTCTCGGACAAGCTCCGCGAGCCCCTGGTGCTCTACGACATCGAGGGCTACAGCTACGACGAGATCGCCTCGATGCTCGACATCAACCTGGGCACCGTCAAGAGCCGTCTCAACCGGGCACGCGAGACCCTCAGGCAGCGCCTGATGGGCCAGAAGTCAAAGCTCGCCGGATACCTTCCGAGCGAGTATCAAGGCGGATAGAGGCAACCATGACCTGCGAGCAAATCCAAGATCACCTGTCCGACTTCCTGGATCCGACCGACCCGGACGTGCCGCGCGAGGCGATCGCCCAGCACCTGGCCGCGTGCCCCGGCTGCGCCGAGCACCTCGCCGAGCTCCAGGCCGTGATCGCCATGCTCAAGAGCCGCAAGGCGCCCGACGCGCCCGCGGACCTCATGGACCGGATCCGCACCCGGCTCGACGCCGAGCCCGCGCCCGTTCAGGCCGAGCGAAAGGTCCTGGGCCGGGTCGCGACCCTCATCAACTGGCCGAGCCTCGCCGCCGGCGCCGTCGCCGCGGCCCTCCTCCTCACGGTGGGCACCATGGCGCTGCGCACCCAGGCCCCCTTGCCCACCATCCAGACCGCAGCGGTCTCGGTGGCGACGCCCACCGCCGTCAACATCGGCTTCGACATGGCCGAGGACGTCGACCAGGTGACCTTCACCATCGACCTGCCCGACGGCCTGGAGTTCGTCGACGCCAACAACCAGCCGGTCGACGCCCGGGAAATCAGCTGGGAAGGCTCCTTGAAGCGCGGCAAGACCGTCGTGCCCATCACGGTGCGCGGCGTCCAGCCCGGCAAATACGAGATCCTGGCGACGGTCCGCAAGAACCAGTTCGCCAAGTCCACCAAGATCGTCCTGCCCGTCGAAGGGCGGCAGGGCCTCGTCGTCCCCGTCCAGTTGTCCGCCACCTTCGTCCGAGAGGGATAAACCGATGCTTTCTGCGATCGCGATCGCCACCACGCTCGTCGCCGCGGCCCCCGCCATGGCCGCCGAGCCCACCCCCAAGCCGGGCCTGCCGATCCGCGGCGTCACCGTGGACCGCAACATGCCCGAGGGCGTCACCCACATCGAGGCGCCGCCCCTGCGTAGCTACAAGGTTCAGTCGGCCCCCTCCCCGACCCCCTCGCCCACGCCGACCCCGCACCCCAAGCGCTAAGCCCGCATCGTCGCAAGGAACCTCGCCATGTCCGACTGCCTTTTCTGCAAGATCGTCGAGGGGGCCATCCCGGCCCAGCTCGTGTACCAGGATGAGCACACCGTCGCCTTTCGGGACATCAACCCGCAGGCGCCGGTGCACGTCCTGGTGATCCCCCGCCGCCACGTCCCGAGTCTCGCCGAGCTGTCCGGCGAGGGCTGCCACCACCTCACCGAGGCCGTCAACGCGGTCGCCCGGCAAGAGGGGATCGCCGAGAGCGGCTACCGGGTCGTCACCAACGTGGGCCGCGACGCCCAGCAGACGGTGCCGCACCTGCACTGGCACGTCCTCGGGGGGCGGGCCCTGCAGTGGCCGCCGGGTTAAGGAGATGGCCGAGCCCGATCTCCCGGAGATCGGAGGGAGTTGCCTTTTCCCCGCTGGTCGGTTAAGATCGATCCCTCTGAGCACCGAGCTCAGGAATTGCCGTTTCAGAGGGGGTGAAATTCCTTGGCAGAAGTTCGTCTCGGCGAAAACGAGTCGATCGAGAGCGCCCTCAAGCGTTTCAAGAAGAAGATTCAGAAGGCCGGTATCCTGTCGGAGATCAAGCGCCGTGAGCGCTACGAGAAGCCCAGCGTGCGCCGCAAGCGCAAGTCGGAAGCCGCTCGCAAGCGCCGCAGCTAGACCACTGGCCTAGTTCGTCCGCACGGAGCCCACAACGTGGGCTCCGTGCTGCTTTTTCTGGTATCATGCCGGGACAGCGCCCCGGTTTAACTGCCCTAGAGAGAACGCATGTCCACGGAGATCCGCATCCCCCTCAAAGACCACCACAGCGCCCTCTTGCTGACGGGTACCAACGAGGAGAACCTACGCCTCGTCGAGACCGAGCTCGGCATCCAGGCCACCATGCGGGGAGACGAGATCATCCTGACGGGCGCCATGGAGCCCGTGGAGCTGGGGCGGCGCCTCTTCGCCGAGCTGGACTCGTGGCAGGACAAGCAGGCCCTCAAGGCCTCCGAGCTCACCTACGCCCTCCAGCAGCTCATCAAGAACCCCGAAGCGCCCATCGGGTCGCTCTACACCGAGACCATCGTCACGACCCAGCGCGGCAAGCCCATCCGGGCCAAGACCCTGCACCAGAAGGCTTACGTCCAGGCGATCCACGAGAACACGCTCACCTTCGGCCTGGGGCCTGCGGGCACCGGCAAGAGCTTCCTCGCGGTGGCCATGGCCGTGCAGGCCCTGCGCGACAAGCGCGTGAGCCGCCTCATCCTGACCCGTCCGGCCGTCGAGGCGGGCGAGAGCCTCGGCTTTCTGCCCGGCGACTTCCAGGCCAAGGTCGATCCCTACTTCCGCCCCCTCTACGACGCGCTCTACGAGATGCTCGACCAGGAGCGCTTCCAGAAATACCTCGAACGCGGGACCATCGAGATCGCGCCCCTCGCCTACATGCGGGGCCGCACGCTCAACGACGCGTTCATCATCCTGGACGAAGCCCAGAACACCACCCCCGAGCAGATGAAGATGTTCCTGACGCGCATCGGCTTCGGCTCCAAGGTGGTCGTCACGGGCGATGCCACCCAGACGGACCTGCCCCGCGGCAAGACGTCGGGACTCCTGAACATCGAGCAACTGCTGGGAAAAATTCCCGACATCTCTTTTGTGACCTTCACGCAAGCCGACGTGGTCCGGCACGATCTGGTTCGCCGGATCGTGTCCGCCTACGAGTCCTACGAGGCCCGACGGATCGATGATTCAGCTCACGCTCGACAAGCTGCGCGCTAGCGCCGGAGAGCGCATCCCCGAGGCGCTGCGCGAGCGGCTCCAGCGGATCGAGACCCACCAGTGGATCGCGTGCGGCGGCACGGGCATCCTCCTGGTCGTCCTCCTGCTGCAGATCCACGTGGCGTGGATGCCCCAGACGACGTCTCACCCCTCGGCCTACGTGCCGGCGCTGGGCGTCGTCATCGCCGTGGCCACGCTCGTCAGCCTGTACGCGGGCTACCTGCGCTTCTTCGAACCCAACCTCATCCGGGAGCCCCGACGGCTCTACGTACTATCCCTGGTCACGCTCATGGTCTTCACGGCCGTGTGGGTGCTGGAGCTCCTCAAGGCCTCACCCTACCTCTCGCCCATGCCGGCCGCGGCCATCCTCCTGGCCGTCTTCCTCAACCCGCGCATCGCCCTGTTCACCATCCTCCTGATGGCCCTCACGGCGGGCGCGACCATCGGGGCGGGCGCCCCCTCGGCCCTCGAGGGCGCGGGGGCCGTGCTCGTCCAGATCGGCGGGTCCGTGGCGGCCGTCTTCGCCGTCTTCCGCATCCGGGCGCGCGCCGACCTCGCGCGGGCGGGCCTGTTCGCGAGCCTCGCCAACGTCGCCCTCATCCTCGCCCTCGGTGCGCTGTCGGGCGGCGGCGGCCCCGCGGAGGTCCGCGAGTGGGGCCTCAAGGCGGCCTGGGGGGCGCTGGGCGGCGTCGGCTCGGCCATCCTCGCCGTGGGCATCCTGCCCTACTTCGAGGCCATCTTCGACATCGTGACGCCCTTCAAGCTCCTGGAGCTCGCCAATCCGTCGCAGCCCCTCTTGCGGCTGGTGCTCACCAAGGCACCCGGCACCTACCACCACTCGATCATGGTGGGCAACCTCGCCGAGGCCGCGGCCGAGGCCATCGGGGCGGACGCCCTCCTGGTCCGCGTCGGCGCCTACTACCACGACATCGGCAAGGTCAAGCGGCCCGTCTTCTTCGTCGAGAACCAGCTGGGCCTGGACAACGCCCACGACAAGCTCAATCCCCGTCTGTCGGCGCGCGTCATCATCGCGCACGTGGAGGAGGGCATGGAGCTCGCGCGCGCGCACAAGCTGCCCAAGGACATCTCGGACTTCATCATCACGCACCACGGCAAGAGCCTGGTGAGCTACTTCTTCCACCAGGCGGGCCAGGCCGAGGGGCCGGACTCCGTGGCCGAAGAAGGCTTCCGGTACCCGGGCCCGCGGCCCTGGACCAAGGAGCAGGCGATCGTCATGCTCGCCGACGCCACCGAGGCCACCATGCGCTCCCTCAAGAGCCCCACCGTGGACCAGATCGAGGCGACGGTGCGCCGGATCATCAGCAAGCGCCTGTCGGACGGCGAGCTCTCCGAGAGCCCGCTGACCCTGCAGGAGCTCGAGATCGTCGCCCAGACCTTCATCCGGATCACCCAGGGCCTCTACCACCAGCGCATCGAGTACCCCGATCAGCTGCTCAACGACCTGGGCTCCAAGAAGAGCGAAGGAAAGAAAGTTGGACATCCAGCTCGCTAACGAGACCGAACGGGACCTGGATCTCGCCC
Organism: Candidatus Sericytochromatia bacterium; assembly: GCA_036676985.1. Classification (GTDB taxonomy): domain Bacteria; phylum Cyanobacteriota; class Sericytochromatia; order S15B-MN24; family UBA4093; genus DATNQJ01. The sequence continues at coordinate 68,731 of JAKFBU010000043.1, read as the reverse complement.
GGTGGCAGGACGTCATCGCCCGCATGCTCGAGGCCGCCGAGGTCGAGCCGCGGGCGGAGATCTCCGTGACGTTCGTGGACGATGCGACCATCCACGAGCTCAACCGCGAGCACCGCGCCGTGGATCGCCCGACCGACGTCCTGAGCTTCCCGCAGTTCGAGCCCGACGAGGAGCTCCCGCCCGAGCCCCTGCCCTATCCCCTGGGCGACGTGGTGATCTCCCTGGAGACCACCGAGCGCCAGGCCAAGGAGTATGGCCACGGCTTCGACCGGGAGCTGGGCTTTTTGCTCGCCCACGGCCTCCTGCACCTCCTGGGCTACGACCACATGACGCCCGACGAGGAGGCCGAGATGCGCGCGCGGCAGCGCGAGCTGCTCGCGGCCGTCGGCCTGGGCCGCGAGGAGGACGCTTGAGGTTCAAGGCGCACAGTCTCTTTGCGAGCTTCAAGTACGCGTCGGCGGGCCTCTACTTCATGCTCCGCACCCAGCGGAACATGCGCATCCACACCGTCAGCGGCATCGCCGTCTTCGCGCTGGCCGTGGGCCTCAAGCTCCCGCCCCTGCAGCTGGCGCTCATCGCCGTGGTCTGCAGCTTGGTGGTCATCTGCGAGATGTTCAATACGGCCATCGAGAACGCCGTGGACCTCGCGACGCATCGCCGCCACCCGCTCGCCAAGGCCGCCAAGGACGTGGCCGCGGGGGCGGTGATGGCCGCCGCCCTCAACGCCATCGTGGTGGGCGTCCTGCTGCTGGGTCCGCCCCTGTGGCGCCTTATCCGACCGTGACCTCCTGGGCCTTGGCCCGCAGGAGCTCCGCGAGCTCCCGCTGAGCGTACCGCTCGGCGAGCACGAGCGCCGTCTCTCCCGCGGCGTTCTTGAGCGTCACGTCCGTCCCCGCCGCCAACAGCTGCAGGGCGATCTCCCGCTGGCCCTTCCGAACGGCCGCCATGAGGGCGGTGTCCTTGGCGTCGCCGGAGCGCCGGTTGGGGTCGGCCCGCCGGGCCAGGAGCCGCGCGACGATGGGCGGGTTGCCGTTCAGGGTCGCGAGCATGAGGGCCGTCATGCGCCCGTCGTTGGCCTGGACGAGCCGGACGTAGGCCGGAAAGTCCTCCATGATCCCGACGCCGAAGTCGAGCGCGTCCTCCTCCCCGAAGGCGTCTCCGTAGAACCGGGCATTCGGGCTCGCCCCGGCCGCGAGCAGCTGGTCGACCCATTCGGGATCCGACTTGAAGACCGCCACGAGCAGCTGCTGGTCCAGCTTTGAGGCGTAGGTGGCGGCGATCCGGTAGGGGGCGGGGAGCGCCCAGGCCGCGGAGGCCGGCGCGAGCAGCGCGAGGACGAGGGCTGACGGAAGCAAGGGTCTGGGCATGGGCGGGCTCCTTTCCAGGTCGAGGCAGGCGGACCTGCAGGGACTAGGCGGGGTGGTCCAGTTCGTTCCAGACGGGCAGGGTGAAGCGGAAGGTGGCGCCCTTTCCGGGCTCGCTCTCGACCCGGATGGCGCCGCCGTGCAGGGCCAAGAGCTCCTTGGTGATGGAGAGACCGAGGCCAGTGCCGCCATAACGCTTGACGCTCTCCACCTGCGAGAAGCGCTGGAAGAGGCGCTGCTGGGCCTCGGGCGTGATGCCGATGCCGGTGTCGCGCACCCAGACCTCCACCATGTCCCCCTGCGGTTCGGCCCCGATCGTGATGGTGCCGTGGGCGTCGGTGAAGCGAATGGCGTTGCCCAGGAGGTTGACCAGCACCTGGATGATGCGGATGGGGTCCACCCAGACCAGGGGCAGATCCTCCGGCACGCAGCACACGTCGATCGCAAGCTCCTTGCGCCGCGCCAGGAACTCGACCTGCTCCACGGCGTGATCGATCAGCTCCCTGAGGGGCGTCGGCTGGCGGTCCAGCGTGAGGCGTCCCGCCTCGAGGCGGGACATGTCGAGCAGGTTGTTGAGCAGTAGCAGCAGGTCCTTGCCGCTCTGCATCATCTTGTGCAGCACCTCGAGCTGCTCGGGATTGAGCGGGCCGTAGGTCCCCTCCTCGAGGAACTCGCCGTAGCCCAGGAGGGCCGTCAGGGGCGTGCGGATCTCGTGGCTGATCATGTTCAGGAGGTCGGTCTTCTGCTGGTTGAGGACGACCTGCTCGTCATGGGCCTTCTGCAGCTCGTCGTGGCGCTCGCCCAGCTCCTGGTTCAGGCGCATGACGTTCTCGTTGAGGACCTCGAGCATGCGCGCGTAGCACTGATAGCAGTTGGAGCCCTCGGACTGCTGCTCGGCATGGTGCCGGTACTCGGTGATGAAGGCGCCGGAGGCCTCGGCCAGGAACTGGTTGGCCCGCGATACGAGCGTGTGGCCGTCTTGGACCTCACAGTGCCGCAGGGCGTTGGCATGCATCTCCAGGAGGGCCTCGGGGCCGCATGCGGCCTGGATCAGGCGCTCGCCCATCTCATGGGCCCAAGCCCGATCCGCCTCGCTCGGCTCGCGAACGAAGCGACACAGCGCGGCCTGATACGCGTCCGCCAGGGGCCGGATGGCCTCGGGCAGGCTCAACAGGGCGGTCTCGGCCATGGAGGCCTCCTTTGCCAGGGTGCCTCGTTCGACACCGACGCCATGATATCAGGTCATTAAGTTTCGTGAACCATCCATGCGGCCAGGCCGGGGTATAAATATTCCTCGGTTGCCAAGCACGCGGAGAGGATGGCCCCCGACGAATGGATGGTAGCGTCCCACTAGGCCCCGTGGACGAGCTCACGGGATTCGGCGTCCTCTTGCTTTGCCTCCTGGGCATCGGCTTCTTTTCAAGCTCCGAGGCGGCGATCATCTCCGTGAACAAGCTGCGCATCGCGAGCCTGGCCGAGAAGGGCTCGCGCTCGGCCCAGGCCGTGCAGCGCCTCGTCTCCCAGCACGATCGGCTCTTCGGCACCATCCTGCTCCTGGAGAACGCCCTGATCGTCATCGCCACGGCGATCTTCACGGTGCTCGCCACCCGCTACCTGCGCTCCGCCGAGAGCGAATGGCCCGTGGCCGTCGCCTCGTTGGTGATGACCTTCCTGATCGTGGTCTTCACCCGGATCGCCCCCAAGACCTTCGCGGCCCAGCACTCGGAGCGCTACGCCATGGGGGTGGCGCGGCCCATGATGGCGATCATGGCCCTCGCCTCCCCGGCCGTCTGGGCCGTCACGGGGCTCACCAACGCGCTCGTCGCGGGCACCAACCGGATCCTGCGCATGGGCGATCGCACGACCTCGCTGGCCACCCGCGACGAGATCCGCTTGCTGGTGGACGTGGGGCAGGCCGCGGGCGACCTCGCGTCGGACGAGACGGAGATGATCCAGTCCATCTTCGCGCTGGGCGACACCATCGCCCGCGCGATCATGGTCCCGCGCATCGACATGGTCACGCTCGGCGACGACGCCACCTTCGAGGAGGCCCTGCACCTGGCCCTGACCGAGGGCCACTCGCGCATCCCCGTCTACCACGAGACGCTCGACCACATCACGGGCATCCTCTACGTCAAGGACCTGCTGGCCTTCCTCACGACCGAGGAGCGGCCCAAGCGGATTCCCCGCACCTTCCTGCGCCCCGCCTTCTTCATCCCCGAGTCGAAGCGGGTGGACGAGCTCTTGCGGGAGATGCGGCGCGATCGCCTCCCCATGGCCGTGGTCATGGACGAGTACGGCGGCACGGCAGGGCTGCTCACCATCGAGGACATCCTCGAGGAGATCGTCGGCGAGATCCACGACGAATACGACGACGTGGCGGCCAAGGCCATCGAGCCGCAGCCGGACGGCTCGATCCTCGTGGACGGCGGCCTCTCCATCCACGAGGTCAACGAGGCGCTCAAGCTGCAGCTTCCCGACGCGGAGTTCGACACGCTGGGCGGCTTCGTCGTGGGCCTCCTGGGCCGGGCGCCGGCGCCCGGCGAGTCCGTCACCTACGAGCGCCTCTACCTGGTCGCCGAGGCCGTCAAGGCGCGCCGCCTCACGCGCGTGCGCATCTACCGGGACGGAACCGGCCCCCTCGGGCTGCCGGAAGACCCCTCGGCGGAGGCAAGCTAGGCGAAAGGCCGCCTCGAAGCGAGAATCATGGGCGAAAGTACGATATACTCTAGGGTTAAGGGAGAATCAGCGAGGAATTAATGCCCACCAAGTACATCTTCGTCACCGGCGGCGTCGTCTCGAGCATCGGCAAAGGCATCGTCGCCTCGAGCCTTGGTCGGCTCCTCAAGAATCGCGGCTACTCCGTGCGGATCCTGAAGCTCGATCCCTACATCAACATCGACCCGGGCACCATGAGCCCCTACCAGCACGGCGAGGTCTTCGTCACCGAGGACGGCGCCGAGACGGACCTGGATCTCGGCCACTACGAGCGCTTCACGGACACGGATCTCGGCCGCGAGAACAGCGTGACGGCGGGGGCGGTCTACCTCAACGTCATCACCAAGGAGCGCCGGGGCGACTACCTGTCCGGCACCGTCCAGGTCATCCCGCACATCACCAACGAGATCAAGGAGCGCATCCACCTGGTGGGCTCCAAGGCCGACATCGCCATCGTCGAGATCGGCGGCACGGTGGGCGACATCGAGGGCCTGCCCTTCCTGGAGGCCATTCGCCAGTTCAAGAAGGACGCCGGGCGCGACAACGTCCTCTACGTGCACGTGACGCTCGTGCCCTCCCTCAAGGCCGCGGGCGAGCTCAAGACCAAGCCCACCCAGCACAGCGTCAAGGAGCTGCGCTCGCTGGGCATCCAGCCCGACGTGCTGGTCTGCCGCACCGAGCAGCCCCTGCCGGAGCACGTGCGCGAGAAGCTCGCCCTCTTCTGCGACATCGACCGGGAAGCCGTCATCGAAAGCGGAGACGTCCGCTACATCTACGAAGTGCCCGAGATGCTCGAGGCCCAGGGCCTCGCCGCCCAGGCGCTCGCCCGCCTGCGCCTGCCCGCGGACGGCCCCAACGACTCGCAGGCCTGGGACCACTACGTCGAGCGCCTCCGCAAGCCCACCCGCACCATCAAGGTCGGCATCGTGGGCAAGTACGTGAAGCTCGCCGACGCCTACCTCTCGGTCATCGAGAGCCTGCGAATCGCGGCGGCCCACGAGGGCGTCGCGGTGGACCTCAAGTGGATCCACGCCGACGAGGAGGTCGAGGCCGACGGTGCGGACAAGCACCTGGAGGACATCGACGGCCTGCTGGTCCCGGGCGGCTTCGGCCTGCGCGGGATCGAGGGCAAGATCAACGCCATCCGCTTCGCCCGCGAGTCCAAGCTGCCCTTCCTGGGCCTCTGCCTCGGCATGCAGACGGCGGTCATCGAGTTCGCCCGGAACGTGGCGGGGCTCGGCGGGGCCAACTCCAGCGAGTTCGACCCGGGCAGCCCGTACCCCATCATCGACCTCTTGCCCGAGCAGAAGGACGTCAACGGCATGGGCGGCACCATGCGCCTCGGCGCGTACCCCTGCCGCCTGGCTCCGGGCACCAAGGCGCATGCCTATTACGGCGCGGACCAGATCAGCGAGCGTCATCGCCACCGCTACGAGGTCAACAATGCCCTGTTGCCGCGCCTGACGGAGAAGGGGCTCGTCGTGAGCGGCACCAGCCCTGACGGGCGCCTGGTCGAGATCGTCGAGCTGCCCGAGCATCCCTGGTTCGTCGCCTGCCAGTTCCACCCGGAGTTCAAGAGCCGGCCCGGCAAGCCTCATCCGCTCTTCCTCGGGTTCGTGCAGGCCATCCTCAAGACGTCGTCCCCCCCGTCCCCCGTCCCTGCGGAGGTTCACTAATGAGCGCGCGCACCGGCGGCTTCGACCGCCAGGCCCTGATCGAGCAAGCCCGTGAGGCCATGCGGCATGCCCACGTCCCCTACTCCCGCTTTCCGGTGGGCGCCGCCCTCCTGACCGAGGACGGCCGGGTCTTCACGGGCTGCAACATCGAGAACGCCTCCTACCCCCTGACCATGTGCGCCGAGCGCGTGGCCATCGGCAAGGCGGTCTCCGAGGGCATCCAGCGCTTCGTGGCGGTGGCCATCGTGGCCGAGAAGGCCGCTCCCTGCACGCCCTGCGGCGCCTGCCGCCAGGTGCTCGCGGAGTTCGGCCCCATGCAGGTCGTGCTCGCCCAGCCCGGCGAGCCCTGGGAGCTTGGCCTGGACGAGCTCTTGCCCTTCAGCTTCACCAGCCGCGATCTCGAAGGAGTCGTCGATGCCTAAGGCCTACCGCTCGGGCTTCGTTGCCATCGTCGGTCGCCCCAACGTGGGCAAGTCGACCTTCCTGAACAAGGTCCTCGGCCAGAAGGTGGCGATCGTCTCGAGCAAGGCCCAGACCACGCGCCACCGCATCAAGGGCATCCACTCCGAGGACGATGCGCAGGTGGTCTTCGTCGACACGCCGGGCATCCACAAGCCCCTGCATCTCCTTGGCGAGCAGTTGGTCAAGACCGCGGTCGACTCGCTCTCGGAGGTGGACCTCATCCTGTTCCTGTTGGATGGCCGCACGAGCGCGGGGCGCGGCGACAAGTACGTGGCCGACTTGCTCTCCAAGGTCAACAAGCCCGTCGTCTTCGTCCTGAACAAGGTCGACTCGCTCAAGGTCGATCCCGAGGTACTCCAGAGCTACGAGGCTCTCGGCGAGCACGTCTCGGTGCACGTGATCTCGGCGCTCTACGGCAAGGGCGTGCAGCCCCTGTTGAAGGAGATCGTCGAGCGCATGCCGGAAGGTCCGCCCTTCTACAGCGAGGACGAGGTCACGGACCAGTCCGAGCGGGACCTGGCGGGTGAGCTCGTACGCGAGGCGGTGTTGCGTCAGACCTCCGAAGAGGTGCCGCATGCCGTGGCGGTGCGGGTGGACGAGTTCAAGGAGCGGGATGGGGGCAAGACCTTCATCCAGGCCACGATCTTCGTGGAGCGGGACAGCCAGAAGGGCATCTTGATCGGCGAGAAGGGCTCGAAGCTCAAGGAAATCGGCGCGGCCGCCCGTCAGTCCATCGAAAAGGCCCTGGATCGCAGCGTCTACCTGGAGCTCTGGGTCAAGGTGCTGCCCAACTGGCGCAAGCAGGCAAAGAGCCTCAAGCAGCTGGGCTACGTAGTCGATTAGCCGACCTTAGAAAGTCCCTGAGTACTAGAAACCCGTTCACCCGAGACATTGGGCGAACGGGTTTCCTGCATGAGCCCCTGGATGGGCGAACGGTTCCTTATTCCAAAGGCTAAAACGTCCAGCCCCCGAAGATCCCGCCCCCATAGTAACCGTTGGCGAGGTTCCGGGCGGCCGGGGTGTAGCGCAGATCGAGGCCCACCACCGGCCCCACCGCGAGCGGCCCCTGCTTGAACTGGTACTGGTAGCCCAGGACCACCTGCGGCACCACCGCCGCGTGGTTCGCGACCACGAACTCGTCCTTGGTGGGGACGTTGTTCGCCATCAGGTACGCCGCGCCACCGCCCACGTAGAGGCCCGCGAAGCGCAGCTCCAGGCCGAAGGGGACCTCGAGCGCGGTCGCCGTGACGTTCGTGGTGTCCACCAGGTTGCCGTCCTCGTCGAAGTTGCCCTGCTTGAGGCGACCGAGGCCCATGCCGTAGCCGACGCCCGTGTAGGCCGCGAGGTAAGGCCCCACCAGGAGGCGGTACTTGGCCCCGCCCCCCACCATCAGCGAGCCTGCGGTCACGCCCAGGACCCCGGCCGTCAGCTGGTGCCCCAGGTGGAAGAAAGACTCGCGCTGGCTCTGGACCGCCTGGAGCCTGGCCCACTCGGCCTCGTAGGCCACGCGATCGCGCTCCAGCACCTCGGCCACCCCGGCCGCGGTCCGGGTCGCGGGGTCGCGCCGGACCTCCTGCACCTCGTCCACGTGGAAGCCGCGCATCAGGCCGCCGGGCTCCAGGATGGACACGCCCACCGGCGTCTCGGTCAGGACCGTGCCGTACACGCGCTCGCCGCTCTTGGTGATCACGACGTCCGCCAAGGCCGCAGGGGCCAGCCCCAGGACCATCGCGGGGATAAGCATCCAGGAAAACGTGCGCAGCATCCTCAATCCAGCCTCCTTAGAGCGCCTAACATTTGCTTCTTACCCACCCGTGGCCCGGGTAATCAGCCGTCCGTTCCCGCCCCACGCCCGAAAGCGCCCGCAACCGCATGATGACTGGTCTTGGGGCGCCCCGCGTGGGATAATGAAGGAGAGGAGAGACGCATGGCGACCTACACCACGACCGGCATCACGCTCAAGCAACACGCCCTCGGCGAGTACGACAAGATCCTGGTGCTCTTCACGCGCGAGCACGGGCTCAAGCGGGTCGTCGCCAAGGGCGCCCGCCGCGCCAAGAGCAAGCTCGGCGGCAAGAGCGAGCCCCTCTACAAGGCCACCTGGTTCCTCGCCACCGGCAAGAACATGGACGTCGTGTCCCAGTGCGAGACCGACCACGCCCACCGGGCCCTGCGCGCGGACCTGGACCGGCTCCTGCACGGCATGTACCTCGCCGAGCTTATCGAGGCCTTCCTCGAGGAGGGCGAGGCCCATCCCGAGCTCTTCGACCTCTTCGCCGCGAGCCTGCTCGCCCTTGAGGTGGCCGAGAGCCCCGAGCTCGTCACGGCATGGTTCGAGCTGACCTTCTTGCACGGGCTCGGCTACGAGCTGGAGCTCTCCGCCTGCGTCCAGTGCGGTGCCGCCCTCGGCACGGAGGGCTGCGGCTTCTCCGGCGAAGGCGGCGGAGCCCTGTGCGACGGCTGCTACGCGGTGGCGGGCGGCATGCGGCTACATGCCAAGGGCCTCACCCTTTTGCAGCGCCTGGCCGCGGTCGAGCTGGGCGAGCTGTTGGGCCACACCCTTCAGCCCGGGCTCCTGGCCCACGGGCGTTCGGCCCTCAAGGCCGCGCTCACGACCCGGACGGAACGTCCGCTTCGCTCCCTGGATCTGCTCGCGCGGTCGTAACATCTCGGTAAGAACTCCGTAGCCTCCATTCATAATTCGTCATATACTGTCGTAACAAGCGCTTTTCATCGCTGTCCGCGCCCTTGCACTCGAAGAGGAGGCAAGCAGACCGATGATCGACAGTCATCGCCAGGTCGATGCCACGACGTTTCCCCCCCTGGAGAATGCGGACTGGGACCATGCGCGCACCCGGCGCTTGGCCCTCCGGGTGCCGAGCGCCGAGTGGTGCCAATCGTCCCTGACCTTTCGCGAGCTGGACGGCCTGCTGTATCACCGGACGGACTACGCCTACGAGGGCATGCTCGCCCTCATGCACGGCGAAAACTGGAAGATCCTGGATCGGATCGGCTTCCAGGTGCTCGTGGCGGGAGCTCCAGTCGAGCTCATGCCGGAGCCCGTCTCCGCCTCGCCCGACTGGGCCGTCTATCGCTACTCCGCGCCCGAGGGACGGTTCGAGATCCACTACCAGCTCTTCTCGGCCGCCGACACGGGCGTGCTCGCCGCGAGCTACCGCTGGCAGGGCGAGGGTGACGAGCCGGCCCAGCTAATCCTCAAGCCCATCTTCGACATGCGGCACATGTTCTACTACTCGGATCCCGAGGGCCATCAAGTCTTGCAGAAGGAGTCGCGCCTCCTCACCATCGCCAACCACCGGCACGTGGCCCTCGCCACCAGTGCCGCCCACTCGTTCGAGAGCGAGCGCCAGGTGTGGGATCTGTACTACCGGCTGGGGTCAGGCGATCGCGAGCAGGTCCAGGGCCAGCTCCAGTTCAAGCGCGAGTTCTTCCGCGGCGTCACCCTCGGGCGGCTCGTGCTCGACCTCGAGCGTCCGGTCCTCCTGACGGTGGCGGCCGCCCCCAGCGAGGACGAGGCCGTGCAGGCCGCCCGCTACGTCCAGGTGGAGCACACGAGCCTCGCCAAGGCCCAGGCCGCGGCCTACGAGGCCTGCGCGCGAGCCCTTCCGGGGGCCTCGCCCGAGGTCGTCGCCCGCAGCTACGTCATGGCCGAGAAGTACGGCCTGCCGGTGGGCGGCTACCGCGTGCCCGAGGCAGGCGGCTGGTGGTTCCGCACGGCCTGGCTGCGGCCCCTGTTCGCGAGCCTCCTGCACAACCACGAGACGCTGACGCGGCTCGGGCGCGCCGGGCGCATCCGCGAGGCCATCCGCCTCGCGCTGCGCTACCAGGACCCCGAATCGGGACGGCTCCCCAATCGCTTGCCCGACCACACGGCCGACCTCGCGCACTTCCAGCGCACCGGCCGCCTGCCGTCCGACTTCTACCAGTCGGCCGATCCGCTGCTGATGCTCTTCGTGCTCCTGTCCGAGCATCCGGCCTATCTGCATGAGCCGCAGGTGGCCCAGGACCTCTACGCGCTTTTCGCCAAGGCCCTCGCCGCCTTCGAGGCGCCCGTCTCGCCGGGGGCTCCGCGGCTCGCAGGCACCGGCCTCTTGCTGACGACGGCCCATTACTCCTGGCTCAACGGCCGCCGCACCTTGGAGGTGGACGGCCTCAAGGTGGTCGACCTGCCCATCCGGGTGGATCGCCAGTGGCAGATCGAGGAGATCCAGCACTACCAGGACGGCCACTATGCCCATGCGCAGTACCAGGAGAGCAGCTTCTACCTGCCCGAGATCAACGCCCAGTGGATCCGCATGCTGGAGGTGGGGCTGAGCCTCGCCGATCTCGTGGCCGACGAGGCGCTCGCGCTCAAGATTCGGAGCCTCTACGATCGGGCGATCGCCAATTACAAGCGGCTTTTCTGGAACTCGGGCGTCGGCTTCCTGTATAATCTCATCACCAAGGAGGGTCGACCCGACCCGATGGTGACGTCGCCTGGCATCGAGGCGGTGGCATTGTTGGGAAGCCGCGTCTTCACCCGCCAGGAGCTGTCGTCGGTCTGGTCGACCGTGCGATCGCACCTGCTGGTGAGCCGCAGCCGGGGAGGCCGCCCGGCCGCCTTCGGCGTCATCGCCAAGGATAGTGCCGAGCGGGTCTTCTTAGGCGACGAGCAGTACCACGAAGCCGTCTGCTGGCCGCGCGAGACGCCCCACTTGCTGCGCATCCTCTCGGAGTTGGGAGCAGACGCGGCGATCCAGGAGATCCTCGACACCAACCTCGCCCACCAGGTCGAGGAAGGCGCGGTCTTCTACGCCAGCGAGATCCTGAGCCTTCCTGAGGGGGTCAACTCCGCGCCGAACCTCGCCTCGTGCCAGGATCCGGTGCCCGTCAAGAACCCGATGCAATGGGCGTCCCTGTGGTGTGATCCGTATCTGGCGAGGGCATGAACCACAACTGGTCTGAACGATTCTTCCGCACCGCCACGATCCTGCTGTGGATCGGCCTGGGCTACGTCGTCTGGCGAGCCACGGGCTACCTGCAGGACGTCCTCACGATCCTCGTGAGCGCCATGCTGGTGGCCTACGTGCTGCAGATGGCCGTCGAGCCCCTCAGTCGCCGCATGCCGCGCTGGCTCGCCGTCGGCCTGGTGGTGATGGTCTTCGTGCTGGTCGGAGGCATCGGCGTCTCCCTTCTGGTCCCCATGCTGGTGGGCCAGATCCAGATGCTCCTGGGCCACCTGCCCGGCGAGCTCGTCAACCTCCAGTCCCAGCTCAATCAGCTGAGCGAGCGCCTCGCCTCGCGTCAGATCCAGGCGGACTTGCGCCTGGATACATGGCTCTTGCCCCGGCTCGAGTCCATCGGCCAGAGCGCCGCCACCAACCTGCCGGGCCTCCTGATGGGCTCCTTCTCGGGCTTCTTCGGCATGGCGATGATCCTGGTGTGCGCCTTCTACTTCCTCAAGGACGGCCCGCGCCTCTGGCGGAGCCTCATGGACCTGATGCCGCTGCGGGTCGCCACCCAGGGCGAGTACCTGCGCGTCGAGCTCGACCACAGCCTCAACCGCTACCTGCGCGGTCAGCTCATCAACGCGAGCGTGGTCATGGTCGCGGCCTCGACCTCCTTCACGCTGATCGGCATGGACTACGGCATCGTCGCGGGCCTCATCTGGGGCACCGCCGAGATCATCCCCTACTTCGGGCTCTACATCGGCCTCGGCACGGCGCTCCTGCTCGCGGGGCTGCAGGGGGGCGCGGTGCTCGGCAAGGTGCTCTTCGCGGGGCTCCTCATCTGGTGGATCAAGGACAACATCATCGCGCCGCGCGTCATGAGCCACACCACCGGCCTGCACCCGGTGCTCATCATCGCGGCGGTCCTCACGGGCGGCAAGGTCGCGGGCTTCCTGGGCATCCTGCTCGCCATCCCGGTCACGGCCGTGCTCGTCACGACCCTGCGGTTCTGGCTGAAGCAGCAGCGCGAGCGCGATCACCTGATCGAGGCGCCGGCCCCGCCGCCGACCGCCGTGGAGCCGTCCCTGCCCAAGGCCTTCCCCGAGATCTGAGCCCGCCCCGGAGCGCACGGACGTCGTCGCACCCTAATCGACCCGCTGAAAAAACGAGCGCCAGGGCCCAGGCCCTGGCGCTCGTGTCTTGGAAAGGCGCTAAGACTTGCTCCAGACGGCGATCCCGCCCCGGTAGGGGGCGATCCCCGGCCCCAGCGGCGTGTTGAGGGCCGTCTCCAGCTCCTCGCGGCTGATGGTCATCGGACCGTCCGCCAGCGGATCGTTGAGGTGCACGCGCTCGCCGTCGTAGCCCGTCACGAGCGCGAAGTGCCCGCCGTCCAGGTTGTACGTCAGCCTCGACGCATAGGCCGGGCTCGGGTTCACGTTGACGATCACCATGCGCCCCGGGATGGCGAGCTGCGCGAGCACGCCCGCGGCCCCGCCGCGCACGATCTGCGCCTCGAGCCCGAAGCGGTGCGCGGCCGTCGGGAACTGGGACGGATAGGTCCAGGTGTTGCTGTCGCGTCCGCCCGTCATGGCCTCGCGCACCGACATGATGAGCTCCTCGCGGCTCTCGGAGGCGCTCGCGGGAGCCTTGCCGAAGGCCGCCACGGCCATCGCGAGGCTCGTCGGTCCGCAGTTCGCGTTGTAGAGGGGGACCGTCTCCGGGTGGAAGCGCGGGTGGGTGTACTGCGTGATGAAGAAGGCCTCGGGAGCCGTCGGCGCGGGCCCCACCATGGCCAGGGTCTGCGGCGCACCGCACCCCATCGTCATGGCCGCCAGCGCGGCGATTAGAAGTCTCTTAGGCAGCACTCTGTCAAAATCCCCTAACTAAGCGCATCCCAACCCCGTCACGGGGCGCTAATTAGGTTTATTCCTCGATCAGAGCCGTTTGGAACGCCTCCCGGCTTGCGATTTGTTAAGGCCGGGTCAAGGCTTGACGGTTCCGCAAAGATATATTAAGATTGGTAGGTTAATGAAGGCTCGGAGTGTGCGTCGCACACCGTTTTTGACACGGTTGCACGGTATCATTTTCCGGAGACCGACAAGGAGGTATGTATGGCAATGGAGCCAACATCACGATTCGATCGGGTGCGCCGCACGCCGATCAAGAAGGCGGGTTTCCCCGCCCCTGCGCCCAAGCAGACCGCGGCGCCGGCCGACAACTTCGGCCCCATCAACCGCGGTGACAAGGGCGACTCCGATCGCTCCAACTGGCGATCGCACCGGGACACTTAAGTCCCAGCGGGTCTCCCCCTGAGGGAGGCGATGGCCTGCGCCGCATCCGGCGCGCCGAAGACAAACGAACCCGCCACCAACACATCCGCCCCGGCCTCGACCACGAGAGGGGCGGTTTTGTTGTTCATGCCCCCATCCACGCTGATCCGGACGTCCCGGCCGGTCTCCGCGATCAGCCCCCGGAGGGCCCGGATCTTGGGCAGCACGGCCGGGATGAACGACTGCCCCCCGAAGCCCGGGTTGACGCTCATGACGAGCACCAGGTCCACGTCCTGGATGACGTAGCGCAGGGCCTCCTCGCTCGTGGAGGGGTTCAGGGAGACGCCCGCCTTGAGGCCGAGCTCCTTGATGGCGTGCACCGTCCGGTGCAGGTGCGGGCACGTCTCGGCATGCACCGTGAGCATGTCGGCCCCCGCCTCCTTGTAGGCCGCCAGGGACAGCTCGGGACGCTCGATCATCAGGTGCACGTCGAAGGGCACGGTGCAGTGCGAGCGCATGGCCGCGATGACGGGCGGGCCGAAGGTCAGGTTGGGCACGAACTGCCCATCCATCACGTCCAGGTGCATCCAGTCGGCGCCGGCGTGCTCGATGCGCCGCAGCTCGGCGCCCAGCTGCGAGAAGTCCGCCGAGAGCACCGACGGAGCGACGAGAATGGGGGTCATGACGACGTCCTCCCGAGGGCAGTCAGCGCCTCGGAAGCCGCGGCCTGCTCGGCCTGCTTCTTGGAGGCGCCCCGGCCGTGACCGAGGACCTTGCCCTCGACCTCGACCTCGACGAAGAAGATGTACTGGTGCAGGGGGCCCTCGCCGCCCACCACGCGATAGGTGGGCAGGGTCCCGAAGCGCTCCTGCGTCTCCTCCTGGAGCCGCGCCTTGTAATTCTCGGCCCCCGGAGCGGCGGCGGCCGCCGTGAGCTCCGCATCCCAGAGCCGCTGGATGAGCGCGGCGACCGCGGCATGCCCGTGCGTCTGGTAGACCACAGCGAGCACGGCCTCCAGGGAGGCCGCGAGCGTGCCCACCTTGCGCGCGCCGCCGGACTTGGCCTCGGCCCGGCCCAGGCGGATGAACGAGCCCAGATCGAGCTCGCGGGCGATCGCCCCCAGGGTCGCGTCCGAGACCACGCGCGTCAGGATCTTCGTGAGCTCGCCCTCGGGCAGGCTCGGGAAGCGCGCGTAGATCCACTCGGCGATGACGAGCTTCAACACGGCGTCGCCGAGAAACTCCAGCCGCTCGTAGTGGGGCCTGTCGCCCACCGACGAGTGCGTCAGGGCCTGCTCAAAAAGCTCCTCGGCCCCTGGAGGGAGGCCGAGGAGGGAGACGAAGTCGGAGACGGGTCTCACTGGAACTTGCGGATGACCAGGCTCGCGTTGTGGCCGCCGAAGCCCATGTTGTTGGACATGCAGACGTTCACGGGGGCCTTGCGGGCCTGGTTGGGGATGTAGTCCAGCTTGCACTCGGGATCCGGGTTCTCGTAGTTGATGGTCGGGGGCATGACGCCGTCCCGGATGGCGAGCACGCAGGTGATCGCCTCCACCGCGCCCGCAGCGCCCAGGAGGTGCCCGATCATGCTCTTGGTGCTCGAGACGGGCGGCACCTGGTCGCCGAACACGCCCTGGTAGGCCGCCGACTCGTACTTGTCGTTGGCCTCGGTCGAGGTGCCGTGGGCGTTGATGTAGCTGACATCCGCAGCCGTCAGGCCCGCGTCCTTGAGCGCGAGGCGCATGGCGCGCTGGGCGCCCTCGCCCTCGGGGGCGGGGCTCGTGATGTGGTGGGCGTCGTCCGACATGCCGTAGCCGACGACCTCGGCGAGGATCTTGGCGCCGCGCTTCTGGGCGTGCTCGAGGGTCTCGAGCACGACGACGCCCGCGCCCTCGGCCATCACGAAGCCGTTCCGCTCGGCGTCGAAGGGCCGGCTCGCCTTGGTGGGATCGCCCGAGGCGTGGCCCAGCGAGAGCGCCTTGGCCGCCGCGAAGCCCGCGATGGCGAGCGGGGTGATGCTGGCCTCGGTGCCGCCCGCGAGCATGACGTCGACGCTGCCGTACTGCAGCTGGCGGAAGGCGTCGCCGATGGCGTGCGCGCCCGTCGAGCAGGCCGAGACGTGGCACAGGTTGGGGCCCTTGAGGCCCAGCTGGATGGCGACGTTGCCGCCCGCCATGTTGACGATGACCGTCGGGATGAGGAAGGGGCTCACGCGGCTCGCGCCCTTGTCGCGCAGCTTGCCGACCTCTTCTTCGATGACGTCGAGGCCGCCCATGCCGCTGCCGATGAACACGCCCACCCGCTCGGGGTCGACCTGGTCGAGGCTGAGGCCGGCGTTCTCCCAGGCCTGCTTGGCGGCGGCGATGGCGAACTGCGTGAAGCGCGCGGAGCGCTTGGCTTCCTTGCGGTCCATGTAGAGGGTGGGGTCGAAGCCCTTCACCTCACCGGCGAACTGCACCGGCAGGGCGGAGGCATCCACCAGGGTGATGGGACCGATGCCGCTCTGGCCTTCCTGGATGGCGGACCAGAATTGGTCCACGGACGTCCCCAGGGGGGTAAGGGCCCCCAGGCCCGTGACGACGACGCGATGTTTCATGGAACTGGAAAACTCCCAACTAGCGTGGCAAACCGCGGGGCACGCAGACCCGGATCCCCCATTCTATCGCAGGGGGAAAAGCGGCGCCACTACGGCGATCGCGCCCACGAACGGGCGCGATCGCAAGGCCTGACTTAGGCCGGCTGATGCTTCTTGATGTAGTCCAGCACGGCGCGGACGGTCGTGAGCTTCTCGGCGTCCTCGTCGGGGATCTCCATCTCGAAGGTCTCCTCGAGCGCCATGACGAGCTCGACGGTGTCGAGCGAGTCCGCGCCCAGGTCCTCGGTGAAGGAGCTGTCCTGCGTCACTTCGTCGGCGTTGACGCCGAGCTGCTCGACGATAACCTGCTTGACCTTCTCAAAGAGTTCTTGCTCGTTCATTTTTGGTAGGTATCCTTCCGTGTGGGGGGGTTACATGTGCATGCCGCCGTCGACGCCGAAGACCTGCCCGGTGATGTAGCTGCCGCCGGTCGCGAGGAACACGACGAGTGCGGCCACTTCTTCGGGCTCACCGAAGCGTCCCAGGGGGAGCGCCTCGACGTAGGACTTCTGGACGTCTTCCGACAGCTTTTCGGTCATCTCGGACTTGATGAAGCCGGGCGTCACCGCGTTGACCAGGACGTTGCGGCTGCCCAATTCCTTGGCCAGGCTCTTGGTGAAGCCGATGATGCCCGCCTTGGAGGCCGCGTAGTTGGCCTGTCCGGCGTTGCCCATCACGCCCACCACGCTCGAGACGTTGATGATGCGGCCCGAGCGCTGCTTCATCATGGGCTTGGTCACGGCCTTGGAGACCAGGTAGACACTCTTGAGGTTGGTGTCCATGACCGCGTCCCAGTCGTCCTCGCTCATGCGCATCAGCAGGGTGTCGCGGGTGATGCCCGCGTTGTTGACGACCACGTCGATCCGGCCGCCCCAGGCCGTCACCTCGGAGACGAGGCGCTCGACGTCGGCCGCCAGCGAGACGTTGGCCTGGATGGCCTTGGCCTCGCCGCCCCGCTGCGCGATCTCTGCGACGACCGAGTCGGCCGCCGACGAGTTGCTGACGTAGTTGACGGCCACCTTGGCACCCGCCTCGGCGAGCGCCAGGGCGGTGGCGCGGCCGATGCCGCGGGAACCGCCGGTGACGAGGGCAACCTTACCTTCAAGTGGCTTCATGCTGGGTCTCTAGTGGCTTTCGTGTGGTGGTGGGTCGGGGATGTGTGGGCGAAAGATTTGAGATTTTACCACGCAACCGAGGGTTGCGGCAGCAGGTCAGGCCTCGGCGGTGGCCGACAGGGTCTCGAGGGCCTTGCGCAGCGCCTCGGGATCCTCGGTCGCGGCCGTCGGCAGCTTCCGGTCGATCTTCTTGACCAGGCCCGAGAGCACCTTGCCGCTGCCCACCTCGACGAAGGTGGCGGGACCCTGGCCGACCATCCAGCGCATGGTGTCGGTCCAGCGGACGCTGGAGGCCAGCTGGCGCGCGAGCTTGTCGGCGAACTCGGCGGCCCGGGTGGTGGGCAGGGCGTCCACGTTCGCAATGACGGGCACGCGGCTGTCACGCCACGGCGCGGCCTTGAGGGCCTGCGTCAGCTCGGCCGAGGCCACCTCCATGAGGGGCGAGTGGAAGGCGCCCGCGACCGTGAGGGGCACGACGCGCTTGGCGCCCGCCTCGGTGGCCTTCTGGCTCGCCTCGGCCACGCCCTCG
The DNA here is from genome assembly GCA_036676985.1 of Candidatus Sericytochromatia bacterium. Taxonomy (GTDB): domain Bacteria; phylum Cyanobacteriota; class Sericytochromatia; order S15B-MN24; family UBA4093; genus DATNQJ01. The sequence goes on along the minus strand of JAKFBU010000043.1, from coordinate 51,014 downwards.
GGCGTGCCCGAGATGACCAGCTGGTCGGGCGAGTTGTAGTTGGCGATGACGACGGTGGAGGCAGCACCGCGGCAGATACCCTCGAGCACCTGCTCGTCGAGGCCCAGGACGGCCGCCATGGTGCCCGCCTCGGCGCGCGCCATGAGCTCCCCGCGCAGGCGGACGAGCTTGAGGGCGGGGGCGAAGTCGATGGCACCCGCCGCACAGGCGGCCGAGTACTCGCCCAGGCTGTGACCGGCGACGAAGGCGGGCTCGGGGGCCCCCTGGGCCCGCAGGGCGCGCAGGGCGGCCATGGAGGTCACGAAGAGGGCCACCTGGGCGTTCTCGGTGGCGCGCAGCGTGTCTTCCGGGCCCTCCCAGCAGAGCTGGCGGACCGGGAGGCCGAGGACGTCCTCGGCTTCCTCGAAGGTGCGGGCGGCTTCGGGAAACTCGGCGGCGAGCGCCTGGCCCATGCCGACCACCTGGGAGCCTTGGCCGGGGAACAAATAGACGACGTTCATGGCACCTCTGTCGGGATGTCTAGTTGGCGTTGGGGAAGGGGCGATCGCACGTCCAGCGCACCAGCGCGCTCGCCCACGTGAGGCCGGAGCCGAAGCCGACCAGGCACAGCAGGTCGCCATGCTTGATCCGGCCCTCCTCGACGGCCTCGGCGAGCGCCAAAGGAACCGTGCCCGCGCTCGAGTTGGCCATGCGATCGATGTTGACGACGAACTTGTCCATGGAAACGCCCATGCGCTTGGCGGCGGCGTCCATGATCCGCAGGTTCGCCTGGTGGAGGATGAAGTGGTCCACCGCCTCCACCGTCAGCTGTGCCTGGTCGAGCACGGCCTGGATGGACTTGGGCACGATGTCGACGGCGAACTTGTAGGTCTCGCGGCCGTTCATGTGCACGGTGTGCTCGAAGGCCGCCACGGTCTCGGCGGTGGGCGGCCGCCGGGAGCCCATGGGAATGGTGATGCACTCGGCGCCGGCGCCGTCCGCCCCCATGTACGAGGCGATGAGGCCCTCTTCGCCGCCGCCCTGCATGACCACCGCGCCGCAGGCGTCGCCGAATAGGATGGCGGTGGTGCGATCGGTCATGTTGAGGAACTTGGAGAGGACGTCGCCGCCGATGACGATGGCCGTCCGGTACATGCCCGTCGCGAGGAACTGGGCGGCGGTGATCATGCCGTAGACGAAGCCGCTGCAGGCGGCCTCCATGTCGAAGCAGGCCGCGCGCGGGGCGCCGATGGCGTGCTGGACCAGGGCGGCCGTGTTGGGCATGCACATGTCCGGCGTGGAGGTCGCGACGATGATGAGGTCCACGTCCGCGGCCTGCAGGCCCGCATGGGCGAGGGCCTGGCGCGCGGCGGGGATGGCCAGGTCGCTCAGGGCCTGGTCCTCGTGCACGAAGCGGCGCTCGCGGATGCCGGTGCGATCCTGGATCCACGCGTCGTTGGTGTCCATGACCTGCTCGAAGTCGGCGTTGGTCACGATCCGCTCCGGCACGTGGTAGCCGCAGCCGACGATGGACACAGGAAGCAAGGAAGTGGTCATGAGGGACTTTCTACTGGGGGGCGCTCGTGGACATGGCCGCGATGGGCTCGGCAATCCGCTCCAGGGTGCCGGCCAGGATGGCCTCCTTGGAGACGCGGATGGCGTTGACGATGGCGTGCGCCTTGCTGGAGCCGTGGCTGATGACGCAGACGCCGTTGACCCCCAGGAGGAGGGCGCCGCCGTACTCCGCGTAATCGAGCCGTCGCTTGAAGCGGCGGAAGGTCGGCCTCAACAGGAGCGCGCCCAGGGCGCCGATGAAGCCGCTCTTCATGATCTCGTCTTTCAGGAGCCCTGTAAAGAGCTCCCCGAGACCCTCGGCAAACTTGAGCATCACGTTGCCGACGAAACCGTCCGCCACCGCCACGTCCGCGGCCCCGCGCGCGAGGTCCCGCCCCTCCAGGTTGCCCATGAAGTGGATGGCCTCGGTCTCGGATAGCAGGCGGTACGCCTCGAGCGTCTGCTCGTTGCCCTTGCCGGGCTCCTCGCCGATGTTCACGAGCCCCACGCGCGGCCGCTCGATCTTGAGGACGGCCTGGGCGTAGGCGTTGCCCATGACGGCGAATTGCTGGAGGTACTGGGGCTTGCAGTCCACGTTGGCGCCCACGTCCAGGAGGATCGCGGGCCCCCGCAGGGTGGGCAGCACCACCGCGATGGCGGGGCGCTCGATGCCCGGGATGCGGCCCAGCCGCAAGAGGGCGGCGGCCATGGCGGCCCCGGTGGAGCCCGCCGCGACCACGCCCTGGCAGTGACCCGCCTTGACCTGGTCCATGGCGACGACGATCGAGGCGTCCTTCTTCTTACGGACGGCCGTGGCGGCCTCGTCCATGGCGACGACCTCGGAGGCATGCACCACCGAGAGCCGATCCATGGGGGCGTCCTGGCCCTGGAGCTCGGCGCGGATGCGCACCTCGTCCCCGACCAGGGTCAACGACAACGCCGGATCGCCCTTGAGCGCGATCACGGCGCCCTTGACGATCTCGGCCGGGGCGTGATCCCCGCCCATGGCGTCCAGGGCAATGCGAACGTCGGTCATGTGGCGATCCGGCGATGAAGGGAGTTCAGGTTACTGAGCGACCTGAAGGACCTGCTTGCCGTTGTAGTAGCCGCAGGTACGGCAGACGGTGTGCTGCAGCTTGGGAGCGCGGCAGTTCTTGCAGGTGGTGAGGTTGGGGGCTTCGGCCTTCCAGTGCGAGCGGCGGTGCCACTGCTTGGAGTTGGACGTCTTCTTCTTAGGTTGTGCCATGGGTCTTGGATTCCTCCTCGGTCGTTCGGTTAAGCAAGGCTTCCAGCTTGCGCCAGCGCGGGTCGATGCGCTTGTGCTCAGCCAGATACGCCGGCTCGCAACCGCAGAGGCTGCGGCTGGGCAGGTGCAACAACAGGTTTTGGCGCAGCAGATCCGACAGATCGAGATCCCCGGTCGCCGCGATGGCGTCATCGACTTCCAGCGCCTCGCTGGGCGTGTCCGTCACCTCGAGCGTCTCGTCCAGGTCGAAGGCGACCTCGGTCGGTGTCGGGCCGAGGCAGCGATCGCAGACCAGGTCCACCAAGGTGGACATCCGGCCCGTCAGCCGCAGCATGTGGTCGTCCATCGATCGCTCGATGTGCACCGTGCCCGACAGGGGACGCTTGAGCGCTCCGAGATCGGCGGGAAAGTCCACGGCCTCGGCGAAGTCGACGAGGGTGTCCTTGTCCTGGGCCTGCAGCAGAGTCTCCACATCGATCAACACGCGGGACCTCCTTTCAGGCTACCGATTCCAGATGAGACGCTTGAATCCGCAAAACCCGCCCCGTGGCAGGCTGCCGGATCCAGGGCGGACGCGTAATTCCGCCGGACCAGTATAGCACCGGCAGCACCTTTGTCAAGGCATAACGCGGCGTTTGCCGCGCCTTAACGTCACCCCCGAGACCCGGCAGGGACGTCGGTGGGCGCCCTTCGGCGGCCGGGCGGAACCGTCTCGCGGGACGCCCTAATCTCCCTTGGAGCGCTCCTTGAGGGCCCGCTCGATGTCGCGCTTGGTGGACTTGGCGGCGATGGCGTCGCGCTTGTCGAAGAGCTGCTTACCCTTGGCGAGGCCGAGCTCGACCTTGGCCCAGTCCCCGTGCCAGTAGAGCTTGAGGGGCACGAGCGTGAGGCCCTGCTCCTTGGTCTTGCCGATGAGGCGCGAGATCTCGCGCTTGTGCATCAGGAGCTTGCGGGGCCGCATGGGATCGACGTTGTAGCGGTTGCCGTGGGTGTAGGGGGCCACGTGCATGTGGTGCAGCCAGACCTCGCCCTGCTCGATGCGGGCGAAGCTGTCGGAGAGGTTGGCGCGCCCCATGCGCAGGCTCTTGACCTCGGTACCCGTGAGCGCGATGCCCGTCTCGAAGGTCTCGAGGATGTGGTACTCGTGGTGCGCCCGGCGATTGTCGGCGATCAGGCTTGATTTGCGGGTAGTCGTAGCCATTGGTTACCTGCTAGCATCGACCGAAACCGGGATTCGGGGGCTCGGAATCGCTTGGCGTGCGGGTTCGAGGCCTGTTGATTCTCAGTTCCAACCTTGGTAAAATAACGCCATCATTATCGAGTCTTCGACCGCTTGGCGCAAGGGGCCCGATAGCGCCAAGCCCTGTAGCGGGCGCATTTGTGCCAGGGAGCCTAGCGATGATCCGTCCGGTCCGCTTCATGGACCTGCCTGCGCTGAAGACGATCTTCGACCGGTCGTTCACCGAGGAGTTCGAGCGCCGCGGCGTCGACCTGACAGGCCAGTTCGCGCGCTGGCAGAAGATGTACCCCCTGGTCCGCGCCCTCTCCCTCTTCCCCAACCCTTACCAGTACACCATGAACCTGCACGTCTCCGAGGCGGAGACGGGGATCGTGGGCTTCATCCAGGCGAGTCCGGGCAACCATCAGCAGACCCGCTGGCACATCGACTACGTGGCGGTCGCCCCCGACTACCGGCACCGGGGCGTCGCGGGCGAGATGCTCGACTACGTGTTCGAGCGCTACGGCACCATGGGGGCGCGCTGCTTCACGCTCGAGGTGGACACCCGCAACCTGGCGGCCATGGGCCTCTACGCCAAGAAGGGCTTCCGCAAGTACGCGACGCTCTCCTACTACGAGCTCGCCCCGGACAACCTGCGCGAGTTCGAGCCCGTCGAGCCGCCCGAGGGCCTCAGGCCCTACCGTCCCAAGGACGCGGCGGCCCTCTTGGACCTCTACAGCGCCTGCACGCCCGCGAGCGTGCGGCTCGTCGACTCGCGCTCGGTGGGGGACTTCGAGCAGGGCTTCATCGAGCACACGCTGTCCCGGTGGCGGCGCAAGCTGGGCCTGTTCGAGGATCTGCGCTACGTGCTCGAGACGCCCGATCGCCAGATCGTGGGCTACCTGCGCATCCAGGGCCACTTCAAGCCCCTGCCGCAGAGCCTGCGGCTCATGGTCCACCCCGGCTACGAGCACCTGTACGAGACGCTCTTGCGGTTCGGGCTGGGCAAGCTCCGGGGCTTCCCGGAGAACATCGTGCTCGCCTGGAGCCCGGACTACCAGCCGGCCAAGACCGAGACGCTGGAGGCCGCGGGCTTCACCCTGCTCACGGCGGATCACCTCTTGGTGCGGGACACGCTCCTGACCATCCGCATGCCCTTCGGAGCGGCGCTCCAGAAGGAAGAGCCCAACCTCAAACCGGCGTTCTACGAGCCGATCGCCTGAACGGCGCTTTTCTAAAAGGAACCGTTCGCCTTTCGACCAGGCTCAAGGTGAACGGTTGTGTTGTGGGTCTCAATGGGTGGCTATTCAAGCCTAGGACATGCCACTCAGGACATCCTCAACAACCCCGTTCCCCCACAATAAAACCGTTTGTCTTGAGCCTGGTCGAAAGGCAAACGGTTCCTCCCGTGCATGACCGGTCCCGCAAGCTCGGACGGCCCCCTAGATCATCTCCACCGGCGGCAACACCGGCACCAGCCCCAGCACCAGGTGGACCACGGGCGTCAGCATGCCCGCGATCGCCGAGTGCGCGAGCGCGTCCTGGATGAAGGGGATCTGCTGCAGCAGCGGGAAGTTCGCGATCAGGATCATCGGGATCGCGAGCACCACCACCCCGGTGAAGAAGCCGAACACGGCCCCGCCGATGCGGTCCGCGAGCACCAGGGGGGTCACGCGCACTGCCCAGCGCAGAGCCCAGCCCACGAGGTTGATGCCCACGTAGGCCATAAGCCAGATGATGAGAGGGCGCAAGAGGAACGCCATGGGGAAGCTCGGTGGGACCCAGGGATCCACGAGCGGAGCCGCGACCTCCTGGTACTGGAAGGCGGCAAAGGTCGCGAGCACCACGGCGATGGCCCCCACCGACGTGCGGATGAGGCCCGTGGTCAGGCCTCTCAGGACGTTATAGGCGAGGATCAGCACGCCGAACAGGTCCAGCAGCGTCGCGGTCAAGGTCGCCTCCAAAAGGGGTCGCTCGTGTGGACAGCCCGCCGTCCGCTCGGTACGATGGGTCGTAAAACCCCGCCCGGGCGCGCCGGCGCCGCCATCTACCCTCAAGGATACCCTGATGCTCTCCCTCAAGCAACTTGTCGGTCGCGCAGCCACCCTGCTTCGGACCCAACCGATCCTCTGGACCCCGCCGCTCGGCGTCGCCCTCTTCACGAGCCTCATGATCCCCACGGGCGCCCCCGGCTTCGGCCTCCTCATCACGGGGCTCGTCAACCTGGCGGTCACGGCGGGCTGGTACGCGCTCATCGCGCGCGCCGAGGCGGACCAGAAGCCCCAGTGGGACGACTTCTTCGTGGCCATCGGGCGGCACTTCAGCGGGCTCCTCATGGGCACCGTCGCCTTCCTGGCGCTGGTGGGCCTGGTGGCCCTGCCCCTCATCTACGCCGGCGCCACGTGGGTGGGCGAGCCCATGCTCCTGCGGCTCCAGAAGGAGCTGCCCCAGCTCCTCGAGAAGGCCCAGACCCAGCCGGACGTCTTGCTCAACGCGGATCCGGCCCTCATCCTCGCCGTCGATCGCCTGCTCATGATGGCCCTGTTGGCGGTGCTCTGGTACGGGCTCGTCACGCTCGGGCTGCTCTTCTGGAAGCAGGCCGTGGTGCTCGCGAACAAGCCCTGGACGCAGGCCTTCAAGGACAGCCTGGCGGTGGTCAAGGCGCACTTCGGCCTGATCATCGGCTTGCTGTCGCTGCAGGCCGTGGGCTACCTCTTGGCGGCCATTCTCGGGATCCTGCCCTTCCCCATCGGCGTCTTCGGCTGGATGGCGATGATCTGGATCCACGTCTGGAGCACCATCGCCCTGACGGTGCTGTACATGCACGCGCGGCCCGAGGCTAGAAGCCTTGCCGCAGCGTCAGAGTCGCCGACCGACCAACCGAGCTGACCCCCGGGCTGTCCCAGGCCCGCATATTGAGGGCCCAGGGCCCGCGTCCGAGCGTCACCTCCGACAGCCACGCCATGCCCCCGGCGCTCGCCAGCACCGTGCTGGCGTTGTCGACGGCTCCCCATGGCCCGCTCAGCCGGCCGCTGACGACCAGCGCCGGCCCATAGCCGAGGTCCATGCGCCCCTTGAGCCCGGCCTCGAGCCCCATTCGCCAGTTCAGGCCGGGCACGAGCGTCCCGTCCCAGGACGGCTGGGCGAAGGTGAAGGCCCGGCCGTCCATGAGGCGCAGCGCCCAGTCGAGCCAGTCCGGCACCTCGATCGCCGCTGGCGCATCGGGGCTCAGGTCCGGCTGGACGGCGCGGGACTTGAAGGGGGACAGGGGCCTGGCCTGGATGCGATAGACCTCGGCCTCGGCCGGTAGCGAAAGGGAGAGAGCGATCGCCGCCAGGGCGATCGCTCCAAACCGGTGCCGCATGGCGATGGGCGTACCTAGTCGATCGCCTTGCGCCAGTAGCTACTCGCGCGGTCCTCGACGATCTCGTAGGTGCCCTTGGGGATCGAGAGGGTCGCGTGCTCGGGGTGCTGCACCTCGGTGTCGTGCGGAGCCACCAGGTAGAGGCGGTTGTCCTTGCGGTAGACCGTGCAGTCCACCGGGTTGTGCCGGCCGATGAGGCGACCCCACTCGGTGCTCATCACCTCGTCGTTGAACAGCGAGTCGCTGAAGAGGTTCTTGAGGTTCTCGACGGCGCGCTTCCAGGCGCTGAGGGCCTTGGGGCGCTCGATCTCGATGACGCCCGAGGGCAGACGTTTGCGGGGCAAGAGGACGAAGTCGCCCTGCTGGTGACCGCCCCGGCCGAGCCACTCGAAGCAGGTATCGGGGTCGGTGGGGGCCCAAGAGCCCATGGGCAGGCGCTGGCAGTAGGTGGTGCCGTTCTCCTGGAAGACCAGGAAGCGGTAGAGCTGCTTGATGGCGCCCTCGCCGCGGCGGTAGCGGGCGGCGACCTCGATCAGGATCGCCTCGTCGCCCTCCGTGCGCTTCTCCTCGGTGAGGCTCAACCCCTGGCTGACGATCGAGACCAGGCCCTCGGCCTGGTCGACCTCGATCTTGGGGGTGATGAGCTTGCGGAGCGTGGCTTCCTGGAAGTTGGGGGTGTTGAGGACACGGATCGCGACGCGGTCGGTGATGCGAGGCGTGGCTTCGACCTTGGCGATGGGCTCTGCGACATGTGCGACGACCTGAGGCTTCAGTTCGATCGCCATGAAAGACCCTCCTCTCAATCGGCTGCGGTCGCTGAACGGAGGGGACGGCGCTGGACCGTACCCCCGACCCGTGCGATTGGGCCCCGAGCAAGCAACCATGCGGCACCCAGGTAACATTACGGGACGATCCTAAGGGCCGCAGAGCGGGAGTGTCAAGAAATATTAAGTTAATCCTCCTCGGGCGACAGCAGCGCTCGGTTGACAATCGCCGGGACCTTCGGTATCTTGGAATTCGCTTCGCGGGTGTAACTCAGCTGGTAGAGTACCTGCTTCCCAAGCAGGCTGTCGCGCGTTCGAATCGCGTCACCCGCTCTCGCGTCGGCCCGAAGGTTCCTTTGGGGGAATCGCGGGCCGAAGCATTTCGGCGGCATAGCCAAGTGGTAAGGCAGAGCTCTGCAAAAGCTCCACCCCCAGTTCGAATCTGGGTGCCGCCTCTCCTTGAATTCCAAGGAATTCAGGGCGCATAGCTCAGTTGGTTAGAGCGCATCGTTGACATCGATGAGGTCACTGGTTCGAATCCAGTTGTGCCCACTAGTCCCCCCGAAACGCGAGGAAGATCGCGTTTCGGGGGTTCATTGTTTAAGAGCGTGGTGCTGGCTGCGCGTCTTTGGTCTCCTTTCGATCCAGGATAGATCGGGTTTCTTGGGAATTTCCTTAGTTCGAATCCGGTTATGACCTTGACCAGAATAATAACCACCCGAGGCAAGACAGCGGACTGATTGGTTCTGAACTTTCTCCCCATCGCCGCCTCGCCACGGACAACGACGGGCCCTGCTGGCAGGGCTACTCTTACAGCCTCAAACTGACGCTACGACCAAATCGTGCCATGACTCTCGCTCGTCCTCACAGAGCAGGGGGGCGGTCGGAGCGGCGGGAATGCAACCCCGGTACCTACCACCTGCCGTCGAGACGCCAAAACTGCCGGTGATCGTTGTTCAACGCCCTGCTTCTGCCTCACATGGGCCCGGGCTCGCCGTCGCTTGGTGATTGACAAAGCCAGCAAGCTTAAATACCGTAGTGCTACGTATTGTCGCCTGGCCCAGGGGAAATCCGGTGAGAATCCGGTGCTGTCCCGCAACGGTATGCGAGCCTTCGCTCGTGAGCCCGATCGCCTACCAGGTATGACGCGTGCCACCCGCTCTTCGAGGTTCAGAGAGCCGCACGCTTGAAGGTCCATGTCCCTTCACGCCGTCATTTAGGGCTCCCAGACTCGTTGTTGCCGGCTTGTGGCCGCGGCTCACGAGTGAGGAGCTCTGCATGTCTTCGCCTACTGCCCTCGCGGCACGCCAGGCCGAACCCGTTCGGCTGGCCGAAATGGTCTTCCCCAACGCCACCAACCACTACGGCACCATGTTCGGGGGCAAGGTCCTGGATCTCATGGACCGAGCGGCCTTCCTGGCCGCCTCCCGGTATGCCCAAAAGGCCATCGTGACGGCCTCCACGGAACGCATTGACTTTCACCTGCCCATCAAACACGGGCACCTGGTCGAACTCGTCGCCCAGGTCGTCTATGCGGGGCGAACGTCCTTGACTGTTAAGGTCGAGCTCTTCGCCGAGGACCCCATCGGCGGCAGCCGTGAGCATGCGACGAGCGGCTACTTTCACATGGTCGCCCTCTCGGACGACGGTCATCCCAGCGAGGTCCCTGCCCTCTTGCTAAACAGTCCAGAGGCAAGGGAGGAATGGGTGATCGCCGAGCGCCTGCGCAACAACTGTCCGCAAGGGAGGCGCCATGAGTAGCTTCGCAGGGCTCAACCGGATTGTCTCCCCGGTGGGAGCCACTCCCTACCATGCCTGGCGTCTCGACCCGGCCCCCGATCTCGAGCCCGATGAGCTTGCCATGGACGTGACGGTCCTCAACCTCGATGCCACGAGCTTTCAAGACCTCATGCGCCAGCATGGGGGGGATCACGAGGCGATCACCTCCGAGATCTTGGCGATCGTTGCCGAGCGCGGAAAGTTGCACAACCCGCGAACAGGCTCGGGCGGCGTCATGGCCGGGCGCATCGTGGCCCTGGGGCGAGGTCGTCAGGGTGAGGTGCCCCTTGGATCCAGTGTGGCGACCCTCGTCTCCAACACCTTGGTCCCCCTCACCTTGCGCCGAGTTCGACACCTCACCCCGGAGAACCACCAGGTCTGGGTCGAAGGGAGGGCCGTTCTCTCTCCGGCGGCCAAGTATGCTCTCATCCCCGAGGACCTGCCCTTCTCGCTGGCCCTGAGCCTCTTCGATGTGTGTGGGGTCGTTCCCCAGACCCAGCGCCTGGCACAGCCGGGTGCTCGCATCCTCGTCATCGGCGCCGCCGGCAAGGCCGGGCTACTCGCCACCTATGCCGCTGCCGACCAGGTTGGCCCCACCGGCCAGGTGATCGCGCTGGTTCCCCTCTCCGAGCAAGTCGCATGCCTCGAGGGGCTGCCTCCCTGGGTGACCCCGCTGGTGGCGGATGCGACCCGACCGCCCAGCGTGCTAGAGCGCTTCCTAGCCATCACGGGCGAAGCGCTTGCGGACGTCGTCGTCGATTGTGCGAACAGGCCTGGCACGGAGACCGCTGCCGTCGCCTGCTGCCGCGACAACGGCGAGGTCTACTTCTTCAACATGGCCACCTCCTTCCAGGCGGCGGCGCTTGGGGCCGAAGTGGTCGGGCGTGACGTTCGAATGCTGATCGGGTTCGGCCTCCTGCCCGAGGCGCCCGAGCGTGCCTTGCAGCTGATCCGCCACCATTCATCCCTTCGCGCGCGGCTCGACGCGATCGCGTCGAGCCGCGCATGACCCCCCTCACCGAAAGAGATGAGCCGCTATGCAAGTCATTAAACGCAATGGTTCCAAGGAAGACGTCAAGTTCGAGAAGATTCTGCGGGCCGTCAGCCACGCCTGCGAGGGTCTAGAAGGGGTCGACGCCGTCGAAGTGGCCAAGCAGACCATCAGCGGGCTGCACGAGGGCAGCACCACGCGCGAGCTTGATGAGCGCTCGATTGCAACCGCCGTCATGTTGGTCGCCGAGGAGCCGAACTATTCCCTGGTCGGCGCGCGCCTCCTGGCCGAGTACATCGCCGAGGAGGTCGGCCAGGACCGCTCCTTTGACCAGTACCTGGCGGACGGCATCGCGCTCAAGCTGCTCGATCCCGAGGTCCGGATCCGAGCCGAGACCGACCTGCCCAGGCTCGTCGCGGCCATCGATCATTCGCGTGATCGCCTGTTCGAATACTTCGGGCTCAAGACGGTTTACGATCGATACCTGCTGCGACATCCGCGAGGGCGGCAGGTCATCGAGCGTCCCCAGTGGATGTTCATGCGCGTGGCCCTCGGCCTCGCCGAGAGCGTCTCTGAAGCGATCGAACTGTATGAGACGCTGAGCACCTTCCGGTACATGACGGCCTCGCCCACCCTCTTCAATTCGGGCACGCGGCATCCTCAGATGTCCTCGTGCTACCTGCTCACGGTGGGCGAGGACAGCCTGGAGGCGATCTACAAGGCCTACGCGGACTGCGCCCGCCTCTCCAAGTGGTCCGGGGGCATCGGCATCGACTGGACGCAGGTTCGCGGCTCTGGCTCGCTCATCAACGGGAACAACGGGATCAGCAGCGGGCTCGTCCCCTTCCTCAAGGTGCTCGACTCCTCGGTCCATGCCGTGAACCAGGGCGGCAAGCGGAAGGGAGCCGCTGCCATCTACGTGCAGCCTTGGCACGTCGACATCGAGGCCTTCCTCGAATTGCGCAACAACACTGGCGCCGAGGAGCGTAGAACCCACCACCTGAACTTGGCCCTGTGGATCCCCGACCTGTTCATGAAACGGGTGGAGGCGGACGAGGCTTGGAGCCTGTTCTGCCCCTCCGAGACGCCCGAACTGGTCGACCTGTGGGGCGACGCGTTCGATGCGGCCTACACGAACTTGGAGGAACGGGGACTGGCCCGCCGGCAGGTGAGCGCCCGGGCGCTTTACGCTCGGATGATCCAGGCCCTCGCCGAGACTGGCAACGGCTGGATGTGCTTCAAGGACACGGCCAACAGGCGATCCGCCCAGACCCGGCTGCCCCGCAATGTCATCCACTCCAGCAACCTCTGCACCGAAATCCTGGAAGTCACGAGCTCCAGCGAGACGGCCGTCTGCAACCTGGGTTCGATCAACCTCCCGGCCTTGGTCGACGCGGACGGGCGCTTCGACTTCGAGTCCCTGCGTGCCGTGGTGCGCACGGCCGTGACGTTCCTCGACCGGGTCATCGACCGCAACTTCTACCCTATCCCCGAGGCCGCGGCTTCCAATCGTCGCTGGCGCCCTGTGGGACTTGGCCTCATGGGACTACAGGACGTTTTCTTCAAGCTACGGCTCCCGTTCGAGTCCGCGGAAGCGCGCCAGCTCTCGAACCGGATCTCAGAAGTCATCTACTTCGAGGCCCTGCGCGCGAGCCTGGGCACGCCCTTCCCGGCCTTCGCCGAATCCCGGTACGCCGACGGGCAGCTCCAGATGGATCTCGCCGTCCAGGCCGGCCATGCGATTCCGGAGCTGCATGAGGACTGGGCCCCTCTGCGCCAGCAGATCCGGGAGCGGGGGCTCCGCAACGGCCTGCTCATCGCGATCGCACCGACGGCGACCATCGGCTCCATCGTGGGCAGCTACGAATGCATCGAGCCACAGGTCTCGAACCTCTTCAAGCGGGAGACGCTCTCGGGCGAGTTCCTTCAGATCAACCGCTACCTGGTGCGGGACCTCAAGGCGAGATGTCTCTGGACGCCCGAGATCCGTGCCCAGCTCATCGCGAACGAGGGCTCGATCCAGGCCATATCGGCCATCCCTTCCGACCTCAAGGAACTCTACAAGACCGCCTGGGAGATTCCTCAGAAGGCGCTCATCGACATGGCCGCCGACCGTTCGGCCTTCATCTGCCAGTCCCAGTCCTTGAACCTTTTCCAGGAGAACCCCAGCCTGGGCAAACTTTCCTCGATGTACATGTATGCCTGGAAGCGCGGCCTCAAAAGCACCTACTACTTGCGCTCTCGTGCCAAGACCCAGATTCACAAGACGACCGTCGCCCAGACGGTGCCAAGCCAGGCGATCGCCTGTTCGCTTGAGAACCCCGAGACTTGCGAGGCCTGCCAGTAATGCTGTTAGATCCACACCTGGAGCTCACCCTGCGCCCCATGCGTTACCCCCAGTTTTTCAGACTGTACCGCGATTCGCTCAAGAACATCTGGACTACCGATGAGTTGGACTTCTCGGTGGACCTGAGCGACTTGCGGGACCGTGTAACACCCCAGGAGGCCCACCTCATCAAGCGTCTGGTGGCCTTCTTCGCCACAGCCGACAACATCGTGGCCCACAACCTGGTTCTGAACCTCTACAAGCACGTCAACTCGCCCGAGTTCCGCATGTTCCTCGGCAAGCAGTTGTTCGACGAGATGCTCCACGTGGAGACCTACCTCCTGCTCGCGGATACCTACTTGCCCGATCTTTCCGAGCGCGAGGAGGCGTTCGCCGCGTACCAGAACGTGCGGAGCGTGAAGCTGAAGGCCGACTTCGCCTTCCGGTACATGGACTCCATGGAGGCGTTGGAGCGGCTGGACACGGACGAGAAGCGCTCGCGCTTCATCCTGAACCTGATCTGCTTTGCTGCCTGCATCGAGGGGCTGTTCTTTTTTGGCTCCTTCGCGTACGTTTACTTCCTACGAAGCAAGGGCCTGCTGCCCGGGCTCGCGACGGCGACCAACTGGATCTTCCGGGACGAGAGCCTGCACATCCAGGCCGCGATGGAGGCGATCACGTCCATGCAAGGCGAATACCCCGACCTCTTCACGCGGGAGCTCGAATCGACGGTCCACCACATGCTGGATGAAGCGATCGCGGTCGAGTTGCAGTTTTGCGAGGATGCGCTGCAGTTTGGGGTCACGGGCCTATCCAAGCCCTTGATGACCGAGTACCTCCAGTACTGTGCGGACCAGCGTCTGGTTCAGCTCGGCTTTGCAGAGCGCTACCGCACGAAGAATCCCTTCCCGTTCATGGCCTTGCAAGACGTTCAACCGGTCACCAACTTCTTCGAGAAGCGCGTAACTGAATACCAGAAGGGCTTGGATCTAAAGCTCGAGGCCATGTCATTCGCTGAGGCGTTCTAACAGCTGGCGGCAGGTGTGTCTTCCGCGTCCGGCTCGGGTGAATGCGGATAGCCCCCGGGCGCGGAGGCTTGGCGAAGGGGCGGAATTCAACCCCGCGAGCTCTACAACGTCGCGCCGGCATCTTACGCTTAGGTTACAAACTAACGGTCACAGTTCGAAACTCGTACAGCCAAGCCCACTCATGGCCCCGGAAAGCGAGTAAGCTCGCAGATCCGGGGTTCTTTTTATGGAAGAACGCCATCCGATGCGTTTGGCCCTCGCACAGCGAATCCAGACTCTCTATCCTGTCGAGCCCGGCGAACAGGGGGGCTGCCCCGCATGGCAACGTCCGAAAAGGGTCAAGCGTTAGGCTCGCTTGGTGCCCGGGAATAATAACCTTCTCGCCCCTCCTGCCGTAAGCCGAAGACTGCGCGGACGATGACCCTTTCCTCCACCTCGAAGTCCACCCCGTCCTTTGGCACGGGCGCGCGCATGACCCCTGCGCCGACTAACGGAGCTCCGGGGACTCCCGCTCCGCTGCCCCTCGCGCCCACTCTTGGAACGGATCAGGCATCGATCCAGGCAGGTGTTCGCGCCCCCCAGGACGAGGCCCAGCGCCTTGAAGCACTGGCTAACCTCGTCAAGGCGAAGACCGCCGAGCAGGCCAGCGCTATCGAGGCCGCCGCGGCCCAGGCCACGGACGGCAATGTGGTGGCACAAGGCTTCAACACCCTGGTCAATATGGCCAAAGGCAACCGGGACGCCCTGGACTCCTCCGTCGCCCGGTCCCTGCGCGTTCTTCGCTCGGAGCTGCCCAAGGACCTCGAGACGTTCCACGACATGATGGAAGGAGCGAATGGGGATCCAGTGAAGCTTCAGGCGGCAAGCGAGTTCCTGCAGGCAGCCCTCATGAAAGCCCAGGACGCAGGCCGGGGAGTCGATGAACAGATTCAGGCCTTCAACTCAACCAACAAGTTCTGGTCAGGGCTGACAGCCGATGTGTCGGCAGGCCTGCTGACCCTCGGCGGGGCCGCCTTGGTCATGACGGGGCTGGGAGCACCCATCGGCGTCGCGATGATCGCCGGAGCCATGGTGGTGGGCGGAGCGGCCACGGTCGGAGCGCATGCCCTCCTGGACAACCAGTACAGCCTCAAGGAAGAGGGAGCCGGGAACTTCCTGCTGGGCGGCTTGAACGCCGGAGCGGCCGTCTTCACGGGCGGCATGTCGGCAGGGCTCACCCAGACCGTGGCCCGCAGCGCTGCACTGCAGGGTGCTATCGGGGGCATGACGGGATTGGCTCAAGAGGGATCCCAGGGCTTCCAGGAAGGGTGGCTCTCGCGGCTTGCCGTGAGCATCGGAGTGGGGGCAACCGTGGGCGGAATCGCCCAGGGTGCCGGGAGTAGACTGTTGGGCGAGGGCCTGGAGAGCGCGATCGCCGTCAAGGGAGCCCAGGCGGCCTTGGGCAGTGCCTCGGGGGCGGCCGGATCAGGCGGAGCGGCCCTGCTCAACGAGGCCGGCGAAGGGTTTCAGGAGGGGTGGCAGAACCGGGTGACGGATCAGGCCATGGGTGGGGCCCTGGCTGGAGCGGTCAGCTCGCTCGGCCCCAACCTCGCCGCGCGCAACGTGGATGCCAAGGGGCGCCAGATGCTGCGCCGCGGCGCCCAGGCAATGGACGCCGCGGATCGCGCCGCCATCGCGAGCGTGGCGACCCCTTACGGCAAGGGCCCGGCTACGTCGGCAGGCGAGCCCTTGCCGAGCCCCGGCGCTCGCCGAGCCTCGAATGTCGCGATCGATCACCCCGCCCAGCCGGGCCAGAAGCTGATCCTGCCGCAGGCCGAGTTCATGGGCTTCACCCTGACCAAGGACGGAGAGATGGGCTTGCGCCTCATCGATCAGGGCGTCAGGGTGGGGAACAAGCTGACGGTGAAAGCCAGCCCCGAGTTGATGGAGTCCTTCGGACTCGCACGGCCCGAGCAACTGGGCAAAACCGTCGCGGGCGTGACGGTGACGGATCGGGACGGCGCGCCCGTGACCCTGAAGGTGGCCACGATCACGGGGATCGCGGCGGATGGCCAGTCCGTCACCCTGGCGGACCCGGCGGGCAACTCCTACGCGCGTGTCCCAGCCAGCGCCCTCGATGGCCCTCCCGCCCTGCGCCCAGTTACGCGACAGCAACTGGCCGACCAGAATAGCCTCCTCAAGCAGCTTCAGGCTCGCGGCGCCGGATCGCTCAGGCAGATGTACGATTACCTCGCGGCCGACCTCTCGACTCGGCTCGCGAAGAACCCCTCGCTACCCGCGGCCTTCCGGGAGGCGGGCATGCCGATCGATACCTGGAAGGACGCGCCGGCGGCCTGGGAGCGGCTGAGTGCCGATCAGCGCCTGAAGGTGGCTCAGAGGCTCGGTCAAGCTGTGAGCGAGGAGGTGGCAGGGACCTTCAAGTTCGCTGCTCCAGACGTCGCCTTCGAGTCGACGGACCACCTCGCGGGATCCTACAAGGACGGCCGGATCACGCTCAACCCGCTCGAACTGAAGGGCCCCCTCGTGAACGTGCTCGACACCCTCGTGCATGAGCAGACCCATGCCTATCAGGGCTTCCTGGCGCGCGAGGGACATCAGTTGGACTTGCCGATGACGATGCGCGAGGAGGTCGGCCAGTATCAGCGGGCCTTCCAGAGCGAGAATTACGTGAATCCCGCTCCGGACCTTCTCAAGCCAGGACCATATTCCCCCATAGGGGCCGAGCGCATGGTCACGCGCCATTCCCAGGAGGCACTGTTCCTGAAGCTCATGAAGTCCGATCTTTCGTCTCGGGAGCGACTGCTGGTGCAGGAGTGGCGCTTCAAGTGGACCGGCAAGCCGCTCACCGGGAGCGACTACCTCCGACTCAACCGCGATCTCCACGAGACCTGGATGAAGACCTACAAGAACCAGGCTCTCGAGGGGCATGCCGATCGCGTGAGCCACTCCGTCACTTCGAGCCTGCTGGGGGCAGAGCGACGGATCGAACTTGAGACGAGCATCCGCCGCTGAGCAGATTGGTCTAACGACGCAGTCTGCCTGACTTTACGTCAGCTAATTCACCGAGGGCCTCCGACATGCTTTGGAGGTGAGGCATGAAGCAAAGCTGCTGCATAGGTAGCGCATGATGTCTTGCCAAATGGACTCGAGACGGTTGAGTGCGGTGTCGTGTGAACGTCCGCCGCATCGCTCCCGTCACCAGGTGGGGCACGAGCCAGACGTCGCAACATGTGCTGGTTGAGGGGGATGGTAGAGAACCGGAGGGATGTGAGCCTCATGCTAAGGCGCCTGCTTAACAAACCATTCCAGTTCTAAACTCGTCCAGCCAAGCCCACAGACACCCCCTGGTGAAGACCGGGCGGTGGTTGTCTTGTTCTGGTTGTCGGGCCACCGTAGGGAAGCGGGTATAGATTTCCCATGACGAGATTCCTGCTGTCGGGGGTCATCAACCTCGAAACGACCCTCCCGGTGGACGCCTTTCCCGTCCTCTACCATCCGGTCAACTACCCCCGGTACGGGATCACGAGCCGCGTCTCGGGGGTGGGCTTCAACGTGGCCAAGGCGCTCGCCACGCTCGGCTCGGACGTCCGCCTGGCCTCGATGATTGGCCAGGACGTTCCGGGTGAGGTGATCCGGCAGACGCTGCAGGATGTCGGGATCTCAGATCGCTACGTGCGCGCGGCCCTCGAGGCGACGCCCCAATCTTTGGTGCTCGTCGATCGAGACGGCCGCCGGCAGGTCAACACGGACCTGAAAGAACTCCCCGATCGGCCCACCTGGCAGGAACCTCCGTCGTTGGACGGATGCGACTGGACCATCCTCTGCAACATCCCGTTTTCGCGGTCCCTCATTCCGGAGGCCCAACGGCGGGGAATTCCCATTGCCACGGACGTCCATGCGATCGCCGATCTGAACGATGCTTACAACCATGCATTCATGGCCGCGGCCGACGTCCTGTTCATGAGTCACGAGCGCCTCCCGGTGTCCCCCGAAGCGTGGTCCCATCGCCTGGCCGAGCGGTTCTCCCCCCGGGTGGTCGTCATCGGGATGGGAGCCGCAGGAGCCTGGTTGACGATCCCCGGCGAAGGCCTCGCGGAGCGCGTCCCGGCGATCGCCTCGCGGCCCGTTGTCAGCACGGTCGGGGCCGGTGACGCCCTCTTCGCCAGCTTCATGCACTTCTATGCCCAAAGCCGGGATCCCCGGGCTGCGCTCGAGCGGGCCATGGCTTTTGCCGGCTACATGATCGGCGAGCATGGCGGATCTGAAGGCTTCGTCGATGCTCGGACGGTCGAACGGCTTCTTTCCGAACGAACGACCCGCTAGCGGGTCGTGACGCGCTTGCGCCGATGGAACGACGCTGGGCGCGCCTGTCAGCCTGGTAGATGGCCCCACCTTCAGGCCGCGGTCCTCGAACAGCCCCATCAGGCCGGCTCCGTCCCGGTGGTCTCCGATACGGCAGTTGCCCGGCGTCTGGCGGGCATGCTACTGTCAGGGGGCCACGCCTTACTACCGAAAGACCGACATCAATGTCACATCGCCGCGCGTCCGTTTGGCTCTCGCTGCTCATGGTCAGCCTTGCAATGATTGGCGGCTGTGCAGACCTCACGGACGGGTTAAAAGGCGCCGTCACCTCGTCCCCCGGTCCGTCCGAGACCTTGGCCCCGAGCGCGTCTCCCTCGGCCGGCACCGACGCTCAGGCGGACAACAAGGTCGTCCTGAGTGGTTTCGACGGGGGGTACAACGGCCTGACGTCCGCGTTCCTGGCGACCACGCGGTTGGGCGTCCGGTCCTCCGGGGTCACCACCATCAACTTGTCCGACGGTGCGAGCCCCGGGCGATTCCTCTCGTTCCGCACCTATGACGACGCGGACTTCGCGCCCGGCAAGACGTTCGCCATCGGGCCCGCACCTGCCGCGGGGACGACCCCGACCTCGGGCTCCTCGCTGACGTACTCGGACAACGGCATGACGTGGGTCTCCACCGGGGGCGGTCAGGCACGGATGATCAGCCGGGAGGGTTACGACACCACCTTTGTCGTCGAAAACGTCCCCATGTCGCCACGCATGCCCCTTTACTTGGCCGGGGGCGCCAGCGGTTCAGTTTCGGCGAGCTTCAGCGGCACGTTCACGTCCTACTCGTTCTAGACTGCCGCAAGGGCGTCGGGAAGCTTGCCTCGGTTCGCATCCGGGGCATGCCACGGAGGCCTCCGCCCGTTCGTAGCCGGAGGCAATCGCCCGAGTCCGTGAGGGGCTGACAATCTTTCAGTTCAGGTTCTGAAAGTCGTTGAAGGCGGCCCGCACGGAACTGCCGGAAATCGGCAAGAGGTCCAGGCGCCGGGTCACTCCCGCACGAAAGGCCAGCCAAAGTCGCGTTGTCAGCGGGAGGTAGTCGAATAGGTAATCTGAAGAGGCGTTGCCGCTGGTCTCGAACCGCGAATGACCGTTCATAACACACTCCCTGACATTGAGCTAACCGGCTGCACATGTCGGCGCTCTTTCGCGCCGGCCGTCTCGTAGTGGGCTAGTTGGCCCTGGAACTCAGCCCTCGAACACCAAGGCGATCGCCGTGGCGGCCATGATGAGGGCCATCGAGCGGGAAAACGCCCTCGCCCGCCTCGGCGTCCGCAACCAGGTGCCGAGTCGAGCGCCCACTAGTGCCCAAACGGCGACGCACGGCCCACACACGACGATGAACAGCCCGGCCATCAGCAGGGCATCCAGCACCCCGGCGGCCGGAATCAGAAACCCTGCCGCGGCCGTCATGGCCATCAACATGGCCTTGGGGTTCACGGCCTGAAAGGCAATCGCCCCCCAAAAGCCCATGCCCGGACGCTCCTCGGGTGAAGTCGAGGGGTCGGCACGCCAGAGGGCGATGGTCAAATACGCCAGGTAGGCCACGCCAGCCACCAGGAGCAGGCCCCTTAGTCCAGGCGATGCCGCAACCGCGGCACCCAGGCCAGTGCCCGCGACCAAGAGGAGTCCGAACGTTCCGATCAAGACTCCAGCCGCTGCCGGGGCTGCCCCCCGCCACCCATGGCGAGCGCCCAGCGTAGCGAGCATCGCATTGTTTGGCCCCGGCGTGATCGACATGGCAGCCGCGTAGGTGAGAAAAGCGGCGAGGTCGGTGACGGGAAACGTCATGAACAGGTCCCTCCAGCAGTAAGTGACGGCTCGATTCTGTCATGACAAATCAGTACAGTACCGGTACACTTGAGCGTATGGAGAATGATCGTGTCATGGTTGATCGACCGGGCCACCGCCTGCCGCCCCGAGGTGAACGGACGGCGGCGCTGGTCGAGCACCTGCGTGGCCGCATCGAGGCTGGCCTCGTGCGACCCGGCGCGCGCCTGCCTTCGGTCCGCCAGCTCGCCGACGACTGGGGGGTCTCGCGCTTCACGGCCGTGGAGGCTTACGATCGCCTGACCGCCGCCGGGTGGGCGGAGGCGCGCCGGGGCGCCGGTTTCTACGCCCGGTTTCCTACCCAGGGCGCGCCGGCCACCAACGCGAAGGGTCTCGAGCCCATGCCGCCCGGAGCGTCCGCGACGTGGCTACTCAAGGCGATGTTGCGAACCGCCGAGATAGAGCGCTCACCGGGCGCGGGCTTGATCCCGGCCGCCTGGCTCGATGGCACGCTCGCGGCCCGAGCCTTGCGCGCCGCCTCACGTGAGGCTGATATGGCCCTCGGCTACGGGGATCCGCATGGAGACCCCACCTTGCGCCGGGCACTTGCCCGAAGGCTCGGCGAACTGGGGATTCCCGTTCAGCCGGAGGCGATCGTCACGACCCTCGGTGCGACCCAGGCTTTGGACGTGGTCATTAGCGCGCTCATAACGCCGGGGGACGTGGTGCTGGTGGACGATCCGGCCTTCTTCCTGCCCTTCGCCCAATTCGCCGCCCGCGGGGCTCGGGTGCTGGGCGTGCCATGGGCCGGCGATGGGCCGGACCTGGGCGCGCTGGAGGAGCTCCTGACGCGCCACCGACCGAAGCTCTACCTGACGACCGCGTCGCTGCACAATCCGACGGGCGGCTCGCTGTCTCCTGGCAAGGCGTTTCGCCTCTTGAAGCTGGCCGAAGCCTCCGGAACCTGGATCGTGGAGGACGACGTGTACGGCGACCTGGCCATGCACCCGCCGCCGCGCCTAGCCGCCCTGGATGGCCTGACGCGCGTCCTTTACCTGGGCAGCTTCTCCAAGACGGTGGCGCCGGGGTGGCGCGTCGGCTACGTGGCGGCTCCCCAGGATTTGGTGCCAAAGCTGATCGAGGGCAAGTTGATTGCGGGTGTGACGACGCCTCAGCCTGCCGAAGTCGCCGTCGCGTCGATCCTCGAAGACGGCGCCTACCGGCGACACGTCTCCCGTCTGCGCGATCGCGTGGCCCATGCCCGTGCCCGAGCTCTGAAGGCCGTCGTCTCGGCCGGCTTCACGCCGCTCGAGCCCGCCGGCGAAGGGATGTTCATTTGGGCGCGTGGCGAGGTGGATAGCCAGGTGCTCGCCACCAATCTCTGGGCCGAGGGCATCGTCGCGGCCCCGGGCGCGCTGTTCTCCCCCTCCGGCACGCCGACACCCTGGACCCGGATCAACGTGGCCGCCGCCGAACACGCCCCGCTCCTCGCGAGGATGAAGGCCGCCAATCGATCGTGATCCAAGCGGCCGCCGCTTCCAGGGCTGATGGCCGAACGGGTGCCATCAGCGACTGCTTGGCGTGGGATTGTCCCCCTGCACGGCATGACACCGCGACGGCAGGTCGAGCAGGCGCCCGCGCCCGCGTGTTCGCGAGGCGACCGCTTGCGCTAGAAAACAAGTCGAAAGCCAATGGGGCTGCGGGTGCCGGTCTTGAACTCGACCACTCCCCAGCGATAGGCGATCTCGACGTTCATCCACTCGAAGCCGGGACTCTCCCCGCCGAGGGGAACGTGGGCCCGCACGAGGTCTCCGCGTAGCATCAAGGGGCTCTCGGGGCCGCCCAGCCGCGCGGCGAAGGGGATGGCGACGCCCGCAAAGCGCCCGTAAGTGAGTCCGGTCGTGGGCTGAGGCGCTGAATAGCCGACCTCGACGTAACCGAGCGAGACGCCGTAACTCAGACCGAACGGCGTTTCGCCCAGCTTCAGCGTCCCGACCACGCTCGGACGGGTGTTCTGCGACACCATCGCGCCGAGGCTGAGGGTCGGCGTCAACCCGTAGCTCGCGCCCACGATGACGCCATAGCCGTCGTTCCACCCGACTCCGACCACGCTCTGGCCCTGGTGAATGTCGGCCCGCTCGAAGAGCAGGGCCTGTGCCGGTGCGGCCGTCCACCAGAACGAGGCTGCAAAGAGCGCGACAGTCATCCGTTTCATGGGGTCTCCTCCTCGGTGAGGCCCATGATGGCACATCGCATGCCAGGCGGCCTAGGGGGCTGCTCGCATGAGACAGAGAAATTATTGCCCGGCCTCAGGACGCATGCTCACTTGCTCGGCGGCCCTTCGACCACTCAATTGCACATGAGAATGTTTCTCATTCTCATTGCAAATGAGAAACGACTGCAATATACTGCTTGCCTATTGAGAATGATTCGCATTTACACCAGGAGCCCCCATGTCCTCCCGCCCGTCGTTTCGTCCATTCGCTCGGCTGCCCCTCGCGGCACTGCTCCTCCTGACGGCCTCTCCCGCCCATGCCGCCGACGTGCACCGCCTCGACGACGTGGTGGTGACCGGCACTCGCAGCGAGCGCCGCATGGCCGACGTACCGGTGGCCACCGAGGTCATCCCCCGCGCCGAGATCGAGGCGTCGGGCGCCCGCAATGCCGCCGATCTCCTGCTCTCGCGCACGGGCATCGACGTCGTCTCCTCGTTCCAGGGAGAGGGGATCCGCCTTCAGGGCCTCGACTCCAAGCACGTCCTCGTCCTCGTGGACGGCCGGCGGGTAACCGGCCGCTTGAGCGGGACCGTCGATCTCAGCCGCTTCCCCATCGAGTCCATCGATCGCATCGAGATCGTCCGGGGCGGATCCTCGGCCCTCTACGGGTCCGAGGCCATGGGCGGGGTCGTCAACATCCTCACCCGCTCCGCCCAGGCCCCCCTCTCCTTCGAGACCCAGGGCGCCTACGGCAGCCACAACGCCGGCCTCTTCTCGGGCACCGTCGACACGAGCAACGACGCCCTGAACTCCCGACTGACCGCCGGCTGGCGCCGGCAGGACGCCTACGACCTAACGCCCGATACAGTCTCGACCACGGGCAGCGCCTACGACGAGGTCACGCTCTCCAACAACAACACCTTTCACCTGACAAACGGCCTCGCCCTCAAGACCCACCTCGACTACCTCAACCGTGGTCAGCGGGGCGTCGACTCCAACGCCGCAGGGGCCGTCTTCGATCGTCGCAACCAAACCGAGAGCTTCTCTGCCGCCTTCGAGCCGGAGCTGCGCTTGCCGGATCTCGCCAGCCTCAAGCTCTCCGCCTACTACAACTACTACCGCGACCAGTTCCTGCAGGATCAACGCGGCTCGAACGCCCTTGACCAGTTCCAGGAGACGATCGACCAGCTCGCGCAGCTGAACCTCCAGGACGAGCGATCCCTCAGCAGCGAGCACCTCCTGATCTCGGGGGCCGAGGTCGCCTACGAGCGCCTCTCCACGGATCGCTTGAACGCCGCCTATGGCGATCGCGTCCGCGGCGCCCTCTACGCCCAGGACGAATGGCAGGCCCTCGGCATCCCCTCCCTCGTGGTGGTGCCCGGCGTGCGCATGGATTTCGACTCCCGCTTCGGCTCCAACCTCGCGCCCAAGATCGCCCTGCGCCTCGATCCCACCAAGGCCTTGACCCTGCGCGCCAGTTACGGAACGGGCTTCCGGGCCCCGGACTTCAAGGAGCTCATGCTGCAGTTCCAGAACCCGTCCGCCGGCTACGAGGTCATCGGGAACCCCGTCCTGCGTCCCGAGACCGCCCGCAGCCTCAACCTCGGCATGGAGGTCCGACTGACCTCCTGGTCGGCCCTCGGGATGAACCTCTACCACAACGAGATCGCGAACCTCATCCAGACCGAGCTGGCGCGCCCCAGCGAGGCCGGCAGCATCACCCAGTACCAGTACGTCAACGTCAGCTCGGCCATGACCCGGGGCCTCGAGGCCTCCTTGAGACTTCAGCCGTTCGAAGGGCTCATCGTCGAGCCCGGCTACACGCTCAACGACACCCTCGACCGGAGCCTGAACCGCCCGCTCGAAGGACGCCCGCTTCACAAGGGCACGCTCACGGCACGCTACCAGCACGACGCCTGGGGCTTCGGCGCCTATGCCCGGGCAGCCCTCAACGGCACCCGCCCCTTCTACGACGACAGCACCGCCGGCGCGCCGCTCACCCAGGCTCCCGCCTATACCACGCTCGACGCTCGCCTCACCAAGACGCTCACCCGTCAACTCACGGCCTTCGTGCAGGGCTCGAATCTGTTGAACGTCGGTGACCCGACCTACCTCCCGATCCAGCCCCTCACGGTCCTCGCAGGCCTCACGTCCCGTTTCTAGCCCGTCCCCAGCAAGGAGCAGCCATGATCATCGTTCGCCTCCCCCTCCATCACCCCCTGACCCAGTTCGCGCTCGCCGGCACCCTCGCCGCCAACCTGACGGGGTGCGCCCCCAACCTCGCCGGCAGCTTGACCGGAACGAACCAGACCCCGACCACCGGATCCCAGACCGGCAACGGCACGCAGACCGCCGCGGCGCGCATCACCACCACGGTCAGCAACGGCGTGTCCACCTCGATCATCGACGCCGATGCCGCCAAAACCGGTTCATGGACCTACCTCAGCCTCGGCACCGGCTCGGAGGTGAGCCCCGCCTCGCCCGAGGCCTCGACCGACTGGGATCTCGCCTTCCAGGGCACGACGATCAAGGCCAACGGCGGCGTCAGTGGCAGCGGCAACGTCTCGGTTGCCCGCCTCGAGGGCGTCGACTTCGACGCCCTCACCACCGCCCCGGCGGCGGGCTATGTCGCGGATGCTGCCGACTCCGACGACACGGGCAACGTCCCGGACACCGGCTTCCTCGTCAACGGGGGCTGGTACTCCTACGACGCGACCACCCACGTCGTCACGCCCAAGCAAGTGGTCTACGTCATTCGCACGACGGCCGGCAAGTTCTACAAGGTCCGGATCACCGACTACTACGATGCGGCGAAGACCCCTCGCGTCGTGACCCTCCGCTGGGCCGAGGTCGCCGCGCCGTTCACCACCAAGTCCGTGTCCGCCCCCTCGAGCGGCCAGACCTACCTGAACCTCCGCACCGGTCAGGTCGTCACGCCCACCGATCCCTTGACCAGCAGCGACTGGGATCTGGCCCTGAGCGGGACGCGGATCCGTACCAACAGCGGCACGAGCGGTGGCCAGCAGGGCGGCGCGATCGTCAGCACGGCCACGAGCCTCCTGGAGCTGGCGTCGGTCCCCGCCGGGACCGTCGCGGTGGACGAAACGCTCGACTACGCGGGCCAGACGGGCACGGTCCAAGTCACCGGCAACCCGGCCTTGAAGGCCTGGTACGACTACAACTCCGCCACCCACGTCGTCACCCCGAAAAACCTGATCTACGTCGTGCGGACGGCCGACGGCCGCTTCGCGAAGCTCAAGATCCGCAGCTACCAGTCCAGCACCTACGAGCTGGAATGGTGCGTCGCCACGGGGACCTCGACGACCTTCTAGGCGCTCCACGTCATCCCGTCCGCCGACCGGACGGGATGACACCGGCCCCCTTTGCCCCCTTGAGACTTCGACATGCGCTCGATTTCCCTCCCCATGCTGCCGGCGCCCCGGTTCCCCGGAGCCCTCGCCACCTCCCTCCTCCTCCATGCGGGCCTCGCCCTCGGGGCGGTCGGACTTGGCTGGGATCCACACGCTCTTCCGGCCTTGGAGCCACCCGAAGTCATCCCGGTCATGCTGGACCTGACAGCGCCTGTGCTGCCCGCAGTCCCACGCGAGGCGGTCCGGTCCTCGGTCAGGAAGCTCGCGCCGGCCAAGACTGACCGGGCCCGCACCGTGACGTCGCGCGCCCCGGCGCCGAGCCCCAAGGCCAGCGTGCGCGAGGCCGTCACTCCCAACGCCACCGCGACGCTGGCCGTTGCCGTGCCCGGATCGGCCCTCACTCCCGACGCGGGTCCGAGCGATGCCGCGGCGCAGGATGCGGACCTCCCGGCGGCAGGCACGACGGAGAGCGGCCGGGAAGGCGCCGTTGCCGACATGGCAGCCGTGCGTTCCGGTTATCTGGCGACCCTGCGCGAGCGCCTCGAGGCGCACAAGCATTACCCCCCCCTGCTCCGGCGCCGGGGCATCGCGGGAACGGTCCTCGTGGCCTTCCGCGTCGATCGGTCCGGACAGCCGTGCGAGATCCATGCCTCCGAGAGCTCGCCGAATCCTCACCTGCTCGCAGCGGCCCTGCAAACGGTCATGGCGGCTGCCCCCTTCGTTCCGCTCCCCCCCGAGCTCGGTCCCGAGCTTCGGATCGAGGTGCCCATCGCCTTCGTCCTGCAGGACGAATGACGGCCCACCTGCCAAACCGACCCAGCGACTCCCGTCCCGGGCGTCCGACCGCAAGGAGACTTCTTCCGTGAAACGCAACCCACTTCGACAGTTACTGGGCGCCGGAGCCCTTTCGACCATGATGGCCCTCGGCGTCTGGACCGCTCAGCCCGCGATCGCCCTACCCGGCGGATCCCAGGCCCACCACGGCCATGCAGCCGCCAAGGAGAGCGCGGCTACCGCCTACCTCCTGGTGGCACCCGATCGCGGGTTCCTCGGCAACGTCGAGCTGCAAGACAGCTTCCAGGCGTTCGCACAGGGCCGGAACGCGACCATCGTCTACACCACGGACGATCGGACGCGGCACAGCGTGAGCGAAGGCATCCAGGCCCTGGTCAAGGCCGGTGCCAAGCACGTGGTCGTGCTGCCCTTCTTCCTTTCGAACGCCGATCCCGGCTATCAGCACGTCCAGTCAATTCTCCGCGACCGCACCACGCATGCGGGGGCCACCATCACCTGGGGCCGCCCGTTCGGCGAGTCCTACTTCTCCGTCGACATGCTCGGCAACCGCCTCCAGGCCGTCTCCAAGCCGGCCGGGCGGACGGTGATCGTGGTCGGGACGGGGGCGACCGACAGCACCAGCCAGAAGACCATGAAGGCCGACCTGCAGCGCGTCGCCACGCTGGCTTCCGAGGGCATGGACTTCGGCGCGCTCAAGGTCGTCGTCGCCGGTCCTCAGGACAAGCTCAAGGCCGACCTCGAGGCGGCCGTCAAGGGTAGCGATCGCCCGGTCATCGTGCCCTTCCACCTCGGCAAGAAGCTGGACGGGATGATGAGCTTCGATGCCAGCGTCAAGGAAGCAACCCCCAAGGGCGTCGAGGTGATCGAGGGCGAGATCGCCACCCACGCGGCCATGCCCCTCTGGTTCGGCCAGGAGGGCCATCGCGGCGCGCCGATTCGCCAGGACGAGATCGGCGTGATCCTCATGGCCCACGGCTCCGATTACCACTGGAACCGCACGATGATCGAGGCCGTCCGCCCCCTGACGCAGCGCTACATGATCGAGCCGGCCCTCTCCATGGCGGATTCCGTCGTCACCGAACGCGCCGTGCGGCGCCTGGAGAGCCGTGGCGCCAAGGCCATCGTCATCGTCCGGGTCTTCGGTCTCAACGACAGCTTCAAGCGGGACGTCGAGCACATGATCGGCGCCGACGTCGCGGCCGCCGTCCATCACCAGGCGATGGGCCATCACGTGACCGCCGGTGGCCATGGGGCCGGGGGACACGGCGGTCACGGGGGTCACGGCGGAGGCCACGGGGGCCACGGCGCCATGGCCACCTCCCGGATCCTGAGCTCGGCCGTGATGAGCACGGTGGGCGGGCTCGACGCCCACCCCTTCTTTGCCGAGGCGCTCCTGGACCGCGCCAACGCCCTGTCCAAGGATGCCGGCAAGGAGACGGTGATCCTGGTGGCCCACGGCACCGAGAACGACCAGCGCAACGCCGAATGGCAGCAGAACCTCGAGACGATCGCCGCGACCATGCGCGCCAAGGGCGGCTCCCGGTTCCGCGCCATCAAGACGGCCACCTGGCGCGAGGACTGGCCCGACAAGCGCGAGCCGTCGATCGTGAAGGTCCGTCAGTTCGTGCAGGACGCCGGCCTCAACGGGGGACGCGCGATCGTGATCCCCGCTCGGACCACGGCGCAGGGTCCCGAGAAGCGGCTGCTCGAGGGCCTCACGTTCGAGCATGGCAGCGGGTTCGCTCCGCATCCCAAGTTCGTCGCATGGTTCGAAGCGCAAATCAAGGAGGGAATTGCCGCCCTCGACCTGGCCGACGGCTCGGCCGGCCACGCTCACCACTAGCGGCGCCGACCTCGCAGGGGCCTCGGAGGCCCCTGCGAGCCGCATTCCCTTCCCTCGACCCCAACAAGGAGAATAGGTGATGCCCCTTCCCTTCAAGCTGCTGGCCGCCACGGCCCTGACGCTGGGCGCGCTGGCGAGCCCTGCGCTCGCATGCAACTGCAGCTGCGCGCTGCCGGGCAGCGGGGCGGAGATCTCGTCGGTCTCCGGCAGCTCGACCCTTTTTGCCGCCCAGGGCCAGTTCCTCTACCAGACCATCGTGAGCTTCCGCGACGTCACCGGAAGCTTCAACGAGCGCAGCGTCTGGACGCCCAAGCCCCAGGACAGCAGCCTCAACACCCTCCAGGCCAACCTCGGCCTGACGTACTACCCAGGAAACGACTGGAGCCTGGGCATGCTCGTCCCGGTCGCCATGAACTCGCTCAACGGCGCCCAGTGGGCTGCCCAGGGCGCCGTCCTCCCCATCGACGACGCAGAGAGCGGCAGCAGGTCCCAGGCTGGCGGCGGAGTTGGCGACATCAGCCTCCAGGCGTCCTACGTGGCATTTCGCAGCACGGATCTCTGGCCCTCTCTCGCCGTCTGGGGGGGCATGATCCTGCCGGCGGGCAACACGTCGGGTGAGGCCGCGAGCATCACCGGCAGCGGCGTCGTGAGCGCACAGCTCGGCCTATCGGCCCTGAAATCGCTGGGCCCCGTCGAACTCTCGGGCAGCGTCGGCGTTCAGCAACCCCTCACCACACCGGGCGCCGGGGCGGCAACCGCCTTCTACGTCGGTCAATCCCTGCTGGGCCAGCTCCAGGCGAACTGGGAAGTCCACCCGGATTGGCGGCTGGGGCTAGGAGCCTCCACCTTCTGGGGCAAGGCGTCCGCGAGCGACGTCTCGCCCACAGCCGCCCAGCTCGGAAAGCTGAAGCTCTCCCCCAGCGTGGAATGGCGCTTCACGCACGGGCAGGGCCTCCGGCTCGCTTACGGGGGCGACCCGGGAGGCCCCTGGGTCAACGCCATGACGGATCAGAACGTCATCCTCGCCTACTACCGCTTCTTGTAAACACCCCGCGACCTCACACCGAAAGGATCGTCGTTCCATGAGTCGTCTCGCACCGCGCGTCTTGCCCCTGGCGATCGCCGGCACCCTGCTCGTCACCGCCTGTACCCCCACGTCCCCCGCTCAGATCAGCGCTCCGGACGGCATCAAGCAACTGAGCCACTCGAAGACCATCCCGGTGGGTGAGGGCCCTCACGGCATCGCCCTGGCCGGCGGGATCATCGTCAACTCCAACCCCAAGTCCGGCACCATCTCCCTCATCGACCCCGCCAGCGATGCGGTGGTCAAGACCCTGGAGTTCGAAGGCGGCAATACCACCAACAGCCCCACGCAGGCCCAGGCCACGCACGACGGCCTGTACGCCGTCACCATGGACTCCAAGGCTCATGTCCTGCGGGTCATCAAGGGCAGCAGCCAAAGCGTCGTGGGAACCGTGGCGCTGGGCAAGGCTCCTGGCTCCAAGCTCGCGTGGGTCGATGACACCACGGCCTACCTGGCGGTCGGGACCGCAGCCGACGCCAACGTGGTCAAGGTGGCTTGGCCGAACGGCTTCGAGGCCGCGGCCGCCACCGAGTCCCTCACGGTGAGGCGCCCCGGGGCAACCGCCTTCACGGCGGGCTTCCTGGCCGTCAAGGGTGGGTTCCTGGCCGTGCCCAACGGCCCGGACAACGCCGTCTCCCTCGTCAAGCCGGGGACGGCCGACTCGCTCGTCACCCTCCAGGAGGGGAACAACCCCGGTCCCATCGGCATCTCGACCCTGGACGGAGGCGCCGTGCTGCTCTACGGCAACAAGAACTCGAACACCGTCGTGCTCCATGACCTGAACGCCAAGCAGACGCTCGCGACCCTGCCCGTGGGCTCCACCCCCACGGACATGGTCCTCAGGGCCGACGGACGCTTCGCCTACGTCACGTGCGCGGGCTCCGGAGAGGTCGCGATCGTGGACGTGGCGAACCGCAAGGTCCACAGCCAGATCAAGGTGGGCAAGGGGGTCGCCGGGACGCCCGCCAAGCCCGTGCACCTCTATGCCGTTCGCAAGCCGGGACAGGGGGCCGCCGAGGAGATCTGGATCGGCGGCGACGGCGACGGGTCGGTGACGGTGCTCGACGCCGAGACCCAGCAGGCGATCGCCGTGGTGACCGTCGGGGCCGGCCACCACAAGATGGCCTTCACCGATGCCAAGGCCTTCGTCTCCAATCTCTCGGAGAACACGGTCTCGGTGGTCGATCGCACCGCCATCAAGTAAACCCGAGCCCATCATCCCCGGCTTCGGCCGGGGATTTTGGTCGGCTCCGGCCCTCGGCGCGCAAGGAATCCCACTCTCGGTGGCATAAGACTCGAGGTTGCCCAGCTCACCGGGAGTCGCCATGAAGATCAACCAACCCAACGGTCCCCAGCACCAAGCGCGGCCTTCCAAGGGCAAGCCTTCCGAGCAAGAAAGGCTCGCCTCGGCCTTCAAGGCGCTCGATGCCAATAAGGACGGCGTGCTGGCCGACAAGGAGCTGCTGGAAAAGGGTGCCGCCAAGTTTGCGGCCCGCGACCAGAACGGCGACGGCAAGGTGACCCGTCGCGAATCGAAGCTGAGCTTCCAGGGCCTGGATGCGGACCGGGATGGCAAGCTGAGCGCCGCCGAGTCCGCCCAGCTCGCGCGCCATGACCAGAACGCCGACGGCAACCTTTCTAAAGAAGAGTTCGAGGCGGGCTTTCGGGCCGATCGCCACGAGGCCGCGACCGCGATTCGGGACCACGCCTTCGATCAGGCGGATGGCGACCATGACGGCGTGCTGTCGAAATCGGAAGCCAAGCAAGTCAAGCACTATGACACGGACCGCGACGGGACCGTCACCCGCGCCGAGTTCCGCGCGGGCGTGGGAGCCGACTGGCGAGCCAGGGTCGACGAGCGGACCGACCGGAGATTCGACCGCGCCGACCGGAACGGCGACGGCAAGCTCAATGCCGCCGAGGCCGGCAAGTACGACCACTACGATCTCAACCGGGATGGCCGGGTCTCGAAGCTCGAGTTCCAGAGCGGCCAGGAAGCCGACCGCAAGGCCGGGGTCGAGGGATCGTTCCTCGGCCAGACGGTCAAGGCCGACTACCTGGGCGAAGGCATCAACGTGACGTTCAAGAAGCTCGACCTGGACGGCGATGGCCAGCTCGCGGGCAAAGAGGCGAAGGGCGTCCAGGACTTCGACGCCGATCGCGACGGCGTCGTCACCCGCGACGAGTATGCCGCCGGCGTGACCCAGGCCCTCGAGCCCGGGGCAAAGGACAAGGACAAGGACCCGGCCGACGGCCCCACCAAGTTCGTGCTGAGCTCGTTCAACGTCCTGAGCTCCGGAGCCGGGAAAAGCAAGGGCTATGCCCCGGGGCCCGAGCGCATGCGCGATGTGGCCCGGATCCTGAAGGCCAACGATGTGAGCGTGGTTGGGATGCAGGAGATGTCCCACGATCAGCTCGTCGCCTTCAAGAAGACGGCAGGCGACGAGTACGGGACGTTCGCCGGGGCCAGCGGCAAGCCCGGCTACCACGACACGACCCTCGCCTGGCGCAAGGATACCTGGAAGCTCGTCAAGGGCGACCACCTCACGGTGCCCTCGTATGGGGGCATGGACTCCAAGGTGCCGTACGTCCTCCTGAGAAACAAGCAGACGGGGCAGGAGGCCTACTTCATCGATGCGCACAACCCCGCCAACACGCGCCGGTACCACCACCAGGAAGGCTTCCGCGACGCGGCCGCCCGCAAGGAGGCCGCCCTGGCGAAGCAGCTCCTGGAGAAGTCCGGGCTGCCGGTGTTCGTCATGGGGGACATGAACTCGGTGGGCGAAGCGCGCAAGATCTTCACCAAGGGCGCCCCCCTCAAGGCCGCGAACCCGCGCCGCAGGGACGGCATCGACTGGATCTTCGGCTCCAAGGACGTCAAGTTCACCCGCTTCCGGCGGGAACGGGACGGCCTCATCAACAAGACCACCGACCACCCGGTGGTGTTCACCAACGTCAAGATCGACGGCAAGTAACGCCGTCCACGGGGATTCGTCGCGCTCCTTGGCCAGGTGGAAAGGCGCTCGCGATCAGGCGATCGTCGCACGCCGTCTGGAAGACGCGGTCGTTCCCGAGGCCAGTAGCATGGGCCTGGCAAGCTAGAGGGGATACAGGATTCACATGCAACCAAACAAGAGTCGCCCCGGGGCGCGGCCGGCCGGGCCCGGGCTCAAGGTGCTGCGGCGCCCCCTCGGGTATCTGCGCTCCCACCTCCTGATGGTGACAGGAGCGCTCTTCTCGGTGCTGGTGGTGATGCTCGCGAACCTGGCGGGCCCGCTCATCATCCGCCATGCCATCGACGACGGCATCGGCCAGCACGACTCCCACGCCCTGGCGCTGTCCCTGGGCATCCTGTTGGCGCTTGCCGCCCTGCGCGGGGTCTTCGGCTTCCTGCACGTCTATCTCGGCGAGCGCGTCTCCCACCAGGTCGCCTACCAGCTGCGCGACGAGCTCTTCGCCAAGGTCCAGCGCCTGAGCTTCAGCTACTTCGATCGCAACGAGACGGGCCAGCTGCTCACGCGCCTCACCAACGACGTCGACCAGGTGCGCGCGTTCCTGGGCTCGGGCGTGGTGCAGATCGTGCAGTCGCTCGTCATGTTCCTCATCAGCGTCGTCGTGATCCTGGTGCTCGACTGGAAGCTCGCCCTGGTCACGCTCTTCATGCTGCTCCCGATCGTCTGGCTGCTCGGACGCTTCACAGGCACGATCGGTCCCCTGTTCGGGCGGCTCCAGCACCTGGCCGGCCAGATGAACACCCTCATGCGCGAGTCGCTCGCCGGCGTCCGCATCGTGCGGACCTTCGGGCGACAGGCGCACGAGGCCGAGCGCTACGACGTCGTGAACCAGGGCGTGCTCGAGCAGGCGATCGCCGCCTCCCGCGCCGGCTCCAACACCTTCCCGATCGTCATGCTCTTCGCCAACCTGGGCACCCTCGCCATCGTGGGGCTGGGGGGCTGGGAGGTGATGGGCGGCCAGCTGACGATCGGCACCCTGCTCGCCTTCACCAACTACCTGGGCTTCCTCCTGATGCCCATCATGACCCTGGGCTTCTCGGCCATGATCCTGTCGCGGGCGAGCGTCTCGGCGGGCCGCATCGGGGAGCTCTTCGACGCGCCCCTGGACGTGACGGATCGCCCCGACGCGGTCGAGCTGCCGCCGATCAACGGCGACGTGAGCTTCGAGCAGGTCACCTTCCGCTACCCGGGCGGCGAGCAGCCCGTGCTGACGGACCTCACGTTCTCCGTCAAGGCCGGCGAGACGGTCGCGGTGGTGGGCATGACCGGCTCGGGCAAGAGCACGCTCGCCCACCTCGTGCCGCGCTTCTACGACGCGACCTCGGGCCATGTGCGCGTGGACGGCATGGACGTCCGGGACGTGCGGCTCGCCTCCCTGCGCGGCCAGATCGCCATCGTGCTCCAGGAGCCGCTGCTCTTCGGGGGCACCATCGCCGACAACGTGGCCTTCGGGCGGCCGTCGGCCTCCCGCCAGGAGATCGAGCAGGCGGCCAAGGCCGCCCGGGCGGACGACTTCATCCGCGCCCTGCCGGACGGCTACGACACGCTCATCGGCGAGCGTGGCGTGGGCCTGTCGGGCGGCCAGCGGCAGCGCATCGCGATCGCCCGGGCCCTCCTGGTGGACCCGCGCCTCATCATCCTCGACGACAGCACCTCGGCGGTGGACGCCGAGACGGAAGCCGCCATCCAGTCCTCCCTGGACCGGCTCATGCGCGACCACCGGCGCACCTGCCTGGTGATCGCCCACCGCTTCAGCACCGTCCGGGAGGCCGACCGCATCCTGGTGCTCCACCAGGGTCGCCTGGTGGCCCAGGGCACGCACGACGAGCTGATGAGCACGAGTCCGGTTTACCAGGACATCGTGGGCACCCAGCTCTCAAGACCAATGGCGGCCGCCGGCCTGCCGGGAGGTGACGCATGATCGGTGGCGTACAGGGCGTCTTGCAGGGGCTCGACGCCAAGCCACAACAGCGCGGCGCGACGACCGCACGGCTGCTCGGTGAGCTGCGCCCCCACGGCCGGGCGCTGTCGAGCGCGGCGGCGCTCATCCTAATCGTCGCCGTCTCTCAGGCGCTGGGGCCCTGGCTCGTCAGCCGCGCGATCGACGTGAACGTGGGACACAAAGACGGCCGCGGGCTGCTCGTGACGCTCGCATGCATGGCGGTCGTGTATCTGAGCGGCGCCTTGGCCCAGCGCGCCCAGATCTTCATGATCGGCACGATCGGCCAGCGGGTGCTCGCGGAGCTGCGGCAGCGGCTCTTCGCAAGGTTCCAGGAGCTGCCCATCGGCTTCTTCGATCGGCGGCCGATCGGGGACCTGATGGGACGCGTCAGCAACGACGTGGACGCACTCAACCAGCTGCTCTCGCAGGGCCTCACGCAGTCGATCGGCGCGGTCTTCGGCGTCATGGGCATCCTCGTTGCCATGACCCTGTTGAACCCCCTGCTCGCGCTGGTGTGCGCGGCGGCGCTGCCGGTCATGGGCGTCATCATCTGGGTGCTCGCCCGGTGGGCGCGCGGCGCCTACCGCGAGGCCCGGCAGACCACGGGTGCGGTGATGGCCGAGCTGCAGGAGGAGATCGGCGGCGTGCGCGAGGCGCAGGCCTTCAACCGGGCAGAGGAGAGCGAGGCCCGCTTCCGCGAGCGCAACCAGGCCAACCGCGAAGCCAACGTCCGCGCGGCGGTGGCGACCTCGGTGTTCACGCCGGCGGTCGACGTGCTGAGCGCGCTGACCATCGCCGCCGTCATCGGCGTCGGGGCATGGCAGGTGCTGCAGGGCTCGCTGACGCTCGGCCTGCTCGCGGCGTTCATGCTGTACGTCGGCCAGTTCTTTTGGCCCATCCAGGTGGTGGCCCAGGTCTCGGCGCAGTTGCAGGCGGCCCTCGCAGGTGCCGAGCGCATCTACGCGATCCTCGACGAGGCGCCCGAGGCGGAAACGGGCGCGGTCCCGCAGGCCAGGGTGAAAGGCCGGGTGGAGTTCCGGGACGTCGCGTTCTACTACGTGCCCGATCGGCCGGTGCTGAGCGGCGTGAGCTTCGTGGCGGAGCCGGGCCAGACGATCGCCATCGTGGGGCCGACCGGAGCCGGCAAGACGTCCATGGCCAACTTGCTGCCGCGGTTCTACGACGTCTCGGCGGGCGAGGTCCTGCTGGATGGGACGGACGTCCGGAAGATGTCGCGGGCGGACCTGCGCGCGCAGATCGCGGTGGTGGCCCAGGAGCCCTTCCTGTTCAGCGGGACGGTCGCCGAGAACCTCGCGTACGGGCGACCCGACGCGACCCGCGACGAGCTGGTGGCGATGGCCAAGGCCGTCGGCGCCCATGACTTCATCGAGGCCCTCCCGCAGGGCTACGACACCCCGCTCGGCGAGGGCGCGGGGAAGCTGGGACACGGGCAACGTCAGCTCTTGGCGATCGCCCGGGCCATGCTCGCGGACCGACCGATCCTGGTGATGGACGAGGCCACCAGTCACGTGGACTCGGCGACCGAAGGGGCGTTGCAGCGCGCGCTGGCCACGGCCATGCAAGGACGGACGGCCATCGTGATCGCGCACCGGCTCAGCACCATCCGGCACGCGGACCAGATCCTGGTGGTGGCCGACGGCCGCATTGCGGAGCGCGGGACGCACGACGAGCTGCTCGCAGCGGGCGGTCGCTACGCGGACCTGCACCGACACAACGAGGCGGGACTGGAGCAGCCCCTCCTTCGGTCGTGAGTTCCAAGGTCCTGAAAAATCGCTGATTTGACCTAAAGATCTGCAGTAGTCGGCAACGACCTCCGTTCGGTAGATTGGAAGGACCGCGGAGACAGGCGTCCATGGGGGCCTGTCTTCGCGGTCCTGGTTCCGTTTTTCACGGCAAGGGAGGTGACGGCCATGGGCTGCCAACGGTGCAAGTTACCTATGACCACGAGTCACACCATCGACTTTCAAATCGGGCCCTCGAAGCTGGTCCTCATCTGCCCCAATGCCCACTACGCCATCACGGACGTTCCCCCGGAGACGGCCCAGCGCCGGACCGCCCCTGCCCTGCCGGTGGCCGAGGAGGAGCCGACGATTGCGCCTTCGGCCAGCTAGCCGGTAGAAGACGTGCGATCGCCCGGTGGTGAACGGGGTAAGGTAGGTAGGCCCAGTCACGCACGCCAAACGATGCAAAGGAATCGCACAGCACCCTGATGAAGCAACTTCTGAGTCGCACGGCATTGGCGATGGGCGACGCCGGACTCCGACGCGCCGCCTTCTGGGCGATGGTCATAACCCTCTTGGTGGCGGCCATCGTTTCGTTCGCCACCGCCCTCTCCTGGCTCGACCGACCTTACCCGGGGTTCAAGCTCCGCATGGATCGGGCGGTCGAGATGCAGTTGCCCCCCCAGAGCACGGGTGCCCAGGCCGGCCTCATGCCGGGCGATCGGATCGTGGCGGTGGACGGCAAGGCGCTCGAGGACCCGCGCGACCTCTATGCCTACGTCGCCACCAGGCCCGTCGGCACTCCCCTCGCCTACGACCTCGAGCGTCACCTGCCGAACGGCGCCACGACCCGCATGACCAAGGTCATCGCCACCCAGGCGCATGACGTGCGGCTCTGGGCCAGCACGTTCCTGGCGCTCTGGATCACGGGCATCAGCTTCCTGGTGCTGGGCAGCCTCGTCTCCGTCCTGAAACCCGGAGACCCGCTGGCCACGGCCAACCTGGCCTTTCACCTGGCCGGCACGGCGGCCTTGCTCACCGTCTTCGATCAGAGCACGACGTTTCTATCGCCGTTCCAGGACACCAGCAAGCTCCTGCAGTGGTTCATCGCCCTCTTCTTCACCAACTTCGCCCTCCAGTTCCCCCGCCGGCATCCGGCGCTGGAAGGGGCGCGGAGGGTGAACGTGGTCGTCGGCCTGGTGCTCGCGGTCGTCCTGGTGGCGTGTCACGAGACGGATCGCGGGCTGTTCTGGGTCACGTTCGGACACCTCGCCTACATCGCCCTGGGGGAGCTCGTCCTGCTCGCCAACTCGCTCTGGACCTACTTCAGTCCGCGCAGCACGCCGAGCGAGAAGGGACAGAGCGCGGCGCTCCTGGTGGGGACCCTCCTTTCGACCGTGCCCGCCTTGATCGTGCCCCAGGCTCAGACGCTCGGCCTCGCCTTCGATCTCGAGGGCCTTGAGAATTTCGCCCTGCCGCTCTGGCCCCTCGCCATCTCCTACGCCATCGTCCGGCATCAGCTGTTCGACCTCACGCCGTTCCTCAAGCGCTCGATCACCTACGCCATCTCGGTGAGCGTGCTGACCGTGCTCTACTTCCTCAGCGCCGGGGCGACCCAGGCCGTGCTCGGTGACCGCACGAAGTTGCCGAGCATCGTCGCGACGGCCCTGGTGGCGCTGGCCTTCGTCCCGGTGCGCGATCGCGTCAAGCGGTGGCTGGATGCCAGGTTCTTCCGGAGCCCCTACCGGTTCGACGAGGTCATCGCCGCCTTTACCAGGACCGCCCAGGAAACCGTGCAGGCCGAGGTGCTCATCGAGGCCTATCTCGAGACGCTCGAGCAGTCGCTCGCCCCGACCCGCGTGGCGCTGGTCCTGGATCGAGACGGCCTCCGGCCGTTCGCCGGTCGCGGCTGCACCGACGCCGAACGCTCGGCGCTCGCGACCATGCTCGCCGCGGGTTTCCCGCCGCCGCAGGGCAAGCCCTGGGAGATCCTGCCCCTGGTCGTCCAGGATCACGTGCTCGGCCATGCGGCAATCGGCCCCAAGAAGTCCGACCTTCCGTACACCGAGCTCGACCGCGCCCTGTTCAAGGAGCTCACGCAGCTGCTCGCCGTCTGGCTCAACCTCTTCGAGCGATTCGAGAAGGTCCGGCTCCAGAGCCAGGAAATCGAGGCGCTCAGGCGTTCGGAGGCCATGCAGGGCCAGTTCCTGAACATGGTCAGCCACGAGCTCAAGGTCCCGCTGAGCGTGATCCTGGGATCGCTCAGCATCCTCAAGCGCCATGAGCAGGCCCTGGATGAGAAGAGCATCAGCCAGCACGACCGGATCCGCCGCAGCCTCACCCACCTGATCGGGCTGGTGGGCGACCTGTTGAATGCAGGCCAGCTACAGAGCGGCCACTTCCGGCTGCGCACGCGTTCGCTCGAGCTCGGGACGGTGGCGAAAGACATGGTGGCCGAAATGCGTGGGCTGGCCGATCAAAAGGGGCATACCCTCGCGCTGAGCCTCCCACCGGAGCTGCCCGAGGTCTGCGGGGATCGCACGCGGCTCGAGCAGGTCTTCCGGAACCTGATCCACAACGCCATCCGCTACACTCCCGCCAACGGGCTCATCCAGGTGCGCGTCGGACTCGAAGGCCACCAGGTACGCTGCGAGGTCCAGGACAACGGACCGGGCATCGAGAGCACCGCCTTGCCGGCACTCTTCCAGCGGTTCAGCCAGGTCCACGCGGAAGCCCTCGACCGCGATCAGGGCGTGGGGCTGGGACTCTTCATCGCCAAGGCAATCGTCGAGGCGCATGGGGGCACGATCGGGGTGGAGAGCCTCTCCGGCGTCGGCACCACGTTCTGGTTCACGGTGCCCCTGTTCGTCGAGGGCGAGGAGTCAGTCCCCTTCCCGGCGCTCAGCGAGTCTTGCTAGCGTCGCGCCACGCCCTCGGCGTCACGCCGTACACCTGGCGAAACTGGTGCAGGAACTGGTTGTAGCTCGAAAAGCCCGCTGCCTCGGCAATCTGCTGGCCCGTCCAGTCGGTCGAGCCCATGAGGCCCTTGGCCTCCTCCAGGCGGTGGTGCATGATCCACTGCAACACGGTCTTGCCCGTTTCTCGCCGCAGGGAATCCGTCAGGTAGGCGGCTGAATAGCCCAGCTCCCGGCTGAGCTGGCTCAGGCCGATCGGCTCGCGGAAGCGCTCGGCGATCACGCTCAGGGCGCGCTGCGTGAGGGTCGAGGGCGGAACGGACGGCGGCTCGGGTGGGGAAACGGTGGCCTGAGACGGACTCTGGGCGATCGCCCGCTCGATGATCGAGGTCAGCTCCGTCAACTCGACGGGCTTTTCCAGGAAGTCGAAGCCGCCCCACTCGCGCAGCGCCCGGATGGCATCGTGGATCGTGGCTTGGCCCGACAGGAAGATGACCGCTGCGGCCGGCTGCATCACCTTGAACCATTCGAGCAATTCCAGGCCGTTGGCTTCGGGCATCCTGAGATCGGTGAGCACCACGTCGAAGCGTTGTTCGCCCGCAAGCTCCATGGCGGCCTTGCCATGAGGCGCCTCCTCGACCGCGTAACCCGAGTCGCGGAGCCACTCGACCAGAACGGCCCGGTACTCGGCATCGTCTTCGGCCACCAGGATTCGGTGCGGCTGATCAGTCGCCATGGTTCCAACATCCCCACATAAGGCAGCAGTTCAAGAATTGTGGCACCTCTGCGGGCCGCGCGGCGTGATCGCGGGCCCAAAGAATCGAAAAAAGATTGGAATTCTCCAAAAAAACCACACTACCCAGCGACATGCCGGCCGCCTACCCTATTAGAGACGACAACTCGTCGCCAACGGGGTTCGAAGACCCAACGGCCGGTTCGATGCGCAGAATGACGCCGCGCATCCGGCGAACCCCGGCGAGCGGATCAAGGGAGTGATCCGCCACGACCAAGGAGGGTGAACCGATGCCAAGCCTTTCGACCTGAGTCATTAAAGTTTTCCAATCAAGCGTCGAAACCATTATAGTCGCGCTTGATATCCTTTCCCAATCACATTTCCTGAGCAACTTTTTCCGATTTGCCGCAGCGACCCGCGTGGCCGCAGGGGCACGCCGCTCCCGTTTCCCACTATTGACCGGGTCGTCATTCGCCCCGGCTCCGCGAGACAAGGATGTCGCAATGAAAAACGCTTCGCATGCCGCCCTCTTGGCCGCCAGCCTTCTGATGGCCGGCTGCACCGCCCTCGACCTGCCCCTGTCCTCCGCGCCTTCGGCCACGGTGGCCGCGACCGGCAAGCTGGTCCTGAAGCCGCGCATCGTCAACGGCGGCTACGCGGTTTCGGCCGTGGTGACGCCGCACACCGCCCAGAGCATCGACCACCTGGTGATCAAGCTCTTCGCCCTCGAGGGAGAGGACGAGACCCCCGTGCTCGGCGCCGGCGGGACGCCCGTCCAGGTGGATCTGCAGCGGGATGAGCTGACCAACCCCATCACCATCGCGGACCTGCATGCCGGCCGGACCTACCGCGTCCGGGCCTACGCCTATCGGGCCGTCGGCACGAACGCGGCCGACCTCATCAGCAAGGCCGAGGGGTCGTTCATCGACGTGACGGTGACGAACAACGATCAGCCTCCCATGGAGCAGCTCGTGGTCACGCTCACGGACGTCGATTTCTCGGGAACGGCGACCTCGAGCGGCGTCGCAGTGATCGACGGCGGCTATCGCCCGGTCGCCTCCGAGAGCATCAACGTGGGCATCAACGGCTCGCTGCAGGCCAAGGCCGACGATTTCGCGATCACCGACGCGGTCGGCGGTTACCTGGAGCCCATCCGCATCGGCAACCGCGTCTACCAGATGGGCGCCTACAGCGCCAACACCAAGGTCATGGTGGCCAACGTGCTGCCGGCGGCCAGCATGTCGGCCTTCGTGGACGCGGGGGTGACCCTCACGGTGCCGCGCCGTAGCTTCCGCCGGGCGGTCATCGGCAATCGCCTCTACGTCTTCGGCGGCTACAATCCCCAGGCCAATGCCCGGTTGACTAGCATCGAGGCCGCGACCATCAACCCGGACGGGACGCTCGGGGCCTTCGAGACGGTGAGCAGTCAGCTTCAAACGGGGGTCGCCGGGTTCGGGCTGTACGTGGGCGGCGGCAAGGTCTACGTGCTCGGTGGCGCCCTGCAGAACAACTCCGGGCTTTCGACCACCCAGGTGGCGTCCATCAACTCGGACGGGACGCTTGGGAACTTCGTTACCAACCCGGATCTCAACCTTCCCTCGGCCAACGCCGGCTTCGCGACGGTTCGCGCCAACAGCTCGCTCTACCTCCTCGGCAGCGGCTATGGAACGCGTAAGGGCGTCCTGCGGGCCCCGATCAACCCGGATGGGTCGCTCGGCAATATCCAGGAGGCGGGCGTGACCCTCAATACCGGGCGCGACGCCGGGTGCGGGGTCTTCATCGGCGGCAAGCTCTACGCCATCGGGGGTAACTCGGGCAGCGGCGGCGTGTCCACGATTGAGGCGGCCACCGTCAACCCGGACGGCACCCTGGGGGCCTTCTCCGTGGTCGACGGGGTTTCGCTGACCGACAACGAGTGGGGCCACGAGAGCGTGGTGGCGGGCAACTCGCTGTACGTCTTCACCAACAATCACGTGCAGCGCTTCCCGATCCAGTAACCGGAGGGGGGCCGGCCGTGCCGGCCCCCCCTCGCCCCGACGAGGTACCCTTATGAAAGCCACTCGGTTTGCTCCCCTTCTCTTGCTGGCCCTCTGCGGCTGTGCGGCCGCCGGTCCGGTCGCGCGGACGACGACCGGCACCGCCACGCTGACGCTCACCCCCCGGTTTCAGGCGAGCGGCTATGCGGCCCAGGCGGTGGTGCCCCAGGTCGACGCCACCCGCGTGAACCACGTCGTGCTCGCGCTGAGCCGCGTCACGTCCCAGGTGGAAACGCCGGTCCTGACGTCGTCCGGAGCCCCGGTCACGGCCGACCTGATCCGCTGGGAGCTGGACACCCCCTTCAC
This sequence comes from Candidatus Sericytochromatia bacterium, assembly GCA_036676985.1. Taxonomy (GTDB): domain Bacteria; phylum Cyanobacteriota; class Sericytochromatia; order S15B-MN24; family UBA4093; genus DATNQJ01. The sequence continues at coordinate 8,648 of JAKFBU010000043.1, read as the reverse complement.
CTTCACGAACCTCGCAGCCAACGTCACCTATCGCGTCCGGGCGTCCGCCTACGAGGCGCCGGGGACCGACGAGGGCGACCTCATCAGCATCCCGGAGCAGTCCTACGTCGACGTGCCGGTGCTCGGCAACGACCAACCCACCATGGCCCCGCTGACGGTCCGGCTCGTCGCCACCCCGTTCGCGGCGACCGCGGCCGTGACGCTGAGCGCGACGGGCTCGGTGCTCTTCACCGCGCTCGACGTCGGCTTCTACGCGCTTGCGGGCAACGTGGAGACCCTGCTCGCGACGCGGAGCCTTCCCGCGGACGAGGTGCCCTCGACCGTCTCGTTCGACAACCTACAAGGCATGTCGACCTACCGCCTGAAAGCCCAGGCCAAGGACCTCAACGGACAGGCGATCGCAGGCGCCGATGCCCAGCTGGACGTGGAGGTCGACGACGACACCGAGGTCGCCACGGCGGCCCTGGAAATCGCCATCCCCTAGGCCGGCTCTCCGAGAAGCCTCGCCCGCAACGGGCGAGGCTTTTCTCATCTTTAAACAGAGAATAAGAAAGTCATCCCCTTCCGGGCCGATAGACGGAGCGGGAGGAAGGCTCATGGCAGATCGTTTCGCACCCTTGCCCGTGACACCGGGGCCCTACGCCGCGGGTTACGGCGCCTGGACCCCGCCGGTCGCCGTGGCGTCCGCGCCGACGGTCATGCCGATGTCGGTGTACCAGTCCCTGCTGGACCAGCTGCACCTGTCGAGCCAATCGCTACCGGCCGCGCCGGTCTATGCGGCACCGATCCCCGCGCCGCCCGTCGCCACGGGCCTGATGGACCTTCCCGTCCTCGGCAGCCTCTTGCAGCGCCTCGGGGACCTGGTGGATAGGCTGTTCTTCCCGTCTCCCGCGCCGACTCCGGCACCTCCCGGCACGTCCCAGCCCGCGGGGAAGAAGACCAGTTTCGTCATCAGCTCCTTCAACGTGCTCGGCAGCAACCACACGGCCCCCGGCGGTGACGCCAAGGGCTACGCGTCGGGCGTGACGCGAATTCGCTGGGCCGCCGAGCTGCTGCGCCAGAAGGGCGTGGACATCGTCGGCTTCCAGGAACTCGCCCCGGACCAGGCCCAGGAGTTCAAGCGAGTGGCCGGCGACACGTACGGCCTCTATCCGGGCAAGACCAAGATGGCCATGGGCTCCCAGAACTCGATCGCCTGGCGCAAGGACCAGTGGGATCTGGTCGAGGGCAAGATCGTCCGGATGCCCTCTCATCGCGGGAACGACTGGCCGGCGCCCATCGTCAAGCTGCGCAACAAAGAGACCGGCCAGGAGGCGTACTTCCTCAACTTCCACAACGCCCCCGGCTACCGCACGGGCGCCCAGCAGGCCCAGCGCGACAAGGCCGCGGCCAAGCAGGTCGAGCTGGTCAACCGCCTGAAGCGCGAGTCGGGGCTGCCCGTCATCGTCACGGGCGACATGAACGACAAGATCAAGTACTTCAATGCGATGACGCAGGGGGCCGACATGAACGCGGCCAACGAACGAAAGGACGGGCGGCCGCCTGCCCAGATGGGCATCGACTGGATCTTCGGGTCGCAGCAGGTCAAGTTCTCGGGCTACAAGCGCGAGCGCGGGGAGCTGGAACGCAAGACCTCCGATCACGCCATGATCTACAGTCGGGCGACGCTGGGACGCCAGTAGTCGCTCGACTGCCCGATGCCTCGGAGGGGCGAACCCTCTGGCCACGTAGGTTGCCCGTAAGTGGTAAGGTAGAGTCCGCACCGGCTCCGCCTCCCGGAGCCTGCCCCGAACGCCGGACCTGGAAAGGACCCTACCCTCGTGCTTGGCCCCATGGATTGGGACTGGTTGAACGTCATCGGCACCGTCGCCTTCGCGTCCAGCGGCGCCATTGTCGCCATGGAGGAGGGCTACGACCTCCTCGGCGTACTCTTCCTCGGCTTCGTCACGGCCTTTGGCGGGGGCGTGATCCGGCACCTGATCCTGGGCGACTCGACGGCCGCCATCTGGAACCAGGGCCTCCTGATGGGGGTTGCGGCCGCCGCCATCCTCACGGCCTTCTGCCTGCCTCAGAAACTGCTGCAGCATTGGCGCCGGCCGGAGCTCTGGTGCGACGCCATCGGCCTCGGGGCCTTCTCGATCCAGGCGGCCCTCTACGCGGCGGGCCGCGGCTTTCCGCTCGTCGCCATCGTGGCGGCGGCCCTGCTGACCGGAGCGGGCGGCGGCATCATCCGCGACCTCCTCGCCCAGCGCAAGCCGCTCGTCTTCCAGCGGGGACACGTCTACGGAGCCTGGGCCATGCTGGCCGCCCTCGCCATCGGCCTCGGCTGGCCGCGCGAAGGCGCCCCCCTCGCCCTGCTCCTGGGGCTCGTGATCGGCCTGCGCATGGCCTCCGTGCACTGGCGGTGGTCCCTGCCGCACCGGCACCTTCCATAGCGACGGGGCGGTCGAAGCCTTCTTCGTATCGTGGCAGCCGCCTATCCCCCCAACGACCGCTCGGCTCGTTCTCGCCGGAACGACCACTCCCTCATGACCAGATCGACCTTGCCTCCGGCCATCGTCTTGACGACCATGGCGCCGGAGGACGATCCCCATGGACCTCAAGACCGCAACCCTCGGTTTCCTGATACTGGCGGGGGCCACCCCGCCGGAGGCGCCGCCCGCCGACAAGCAAGCCATTCAGGGCCAGTGCGGCTGCTTCGAGGTCACCTTCCAGTACGCCGAGACTTTCGCCCTGGCACCCGGCTACAAGCCCAAGGAGCCCAAGCGCATCGGCGGGCTCGAGTGGGTCGAGGTCGACGGCGAGCGCCCGGACTACATCGGCTTGCAGCATGTCCTGGTCGTTCCGGGCGGCTCCCAGAAGCACTGGCGGCAGGAATGGGAGTACCAGCCCACCTACCTGTTCGACTACAAGGGGGACGGACTCTGGGTGAAGCGCCGCCTCACCCCCGAGGAGGCCCGCGGCAAGTGGGTCCAGCGGGTCTACGAGGTCGACGACAGCCCTCGCTACGAGGGGCTGGGGACCTGGATCCGCTCGGACGGCAAGACCTACTGGGAGTCGGAGGCCTGGTCGCCACTGCCCCGGCGCGAGTTCACCACGCGCAGCGACTACAACGTGCTCGTCCGGCGCAACCGGCATGAGCTGAAGGACTTCGGCTGGGTGCACGAGCAAGACAACGTGAAATTGAAGGTCGAAGGCTCGAAAGAGACCCCGCTCGTCCAGGAGAAGGGGCTGAACAGCTATCGCCGGGTGGACAACGCCCGCTGCGACGCGGCGCGCCGCTGGTGGCAAGCGAACAAGGGCACCTGGCAACAGGTGCAGGCGGTCTGGGACGGGCTCTACCAGCAGTCGGAACGCATCAAGCTCCTGAGGGAAAAGGACGGCGTCGCCCTCTGGCAGCGGCTGTTCGCCCTCACCGAACGCCCGACCACGGACCCGGCGAAGTTGAAGGCGGACGTGCGGGCGGCGATCCGGGAGTACCAGGTGCCGTAAAGGCTAGAACAGGCCCTTGACCTTGCCCCAGAGCTTCCCGGCGCCGTCCTTGACCTCACCGAGGCCCTTCTCGAGACCGTCCTTGACCTCGCCGAGGCCCTTCTCGAGACCGTCCTTGACCTCGCCGAGGCCCTTCTCGACCGAGTCGAGGCCCCGTTTGGCCATCTCCTGCCAGACAGGCGTCGCCTCCTCGAAGACCGAGGGCAGGAACGGGTTGACGGCCGCCTCGCCCCAGCGCATGGCCTCGAGGCGCGGAAGCGCTTCGGCCTGGCCGGGATCGAGATAGCGCGCGTCCTTGACGTTGGTCTGGAAGGCCTCGAAGGCAAGCTTCTGATCCACCGGACGGCCGTCCAGGACGGCCTGGCCGTCGCCCTGGATCTGCAGACCCTTGGTGGGCGGCTTTTCGTCCTTACCGAGCACCTGCAGGGCGTGGGACCCGAGCTGGACCTTGACCATGGGCCGTCCCTGGTCGTCCTTGCCGAGGTCCTGCCACGGGGTCAGGATGGCCCCATGGTGCCAGCTCGTCATGAGGTGGGTGGGTGCGAGCTTGCCGTCCTTGCCGGGCTTCAGGTAGACCTGGGCCGTGCTGTAGTCGTTCTGGTGGTAGTCCCCGGCCTTGTTGTGGGCGTAGTAGAAGCTGTAGGTGAGGATGTGGTACTCGCCCTTCTTCGTCACCGTGAAGGCGCCGGTCAGGGGCTGACGGCCGCCGACGACGCCGTCTTGATAGTGGCCGTCGCCGGCGTTGGCCGCGGTGGGACCGTTGTTCGCCAGGTCCGTGTCGCCATCGAAGTTCGGGGGCACGGGAAAGGCGTCCTCGCCCGCTTCGAAGACGAACCGGGGCATGTAAGCGTACGGATCCCACTGGCCGTCCGGCGAGTCGGGGTTGGGGACATCGATGGCCCTGGGCACCGCCCCGCGCTCCGCGTGCAGGCCCGTGTAGGGCGTGGACGCGTCGAGCTCTGCGCGGATCATCCGGAACTTCTTGCCGCTCATGAGGTTGAGGGCATCGCCGGGGCCCCTGAGGGCCTCCACCGCTTCTTTTGCCAGCTCGACCTGAGCGCCGGCGCCTCCCTGGAAGGCACGCGGGGCGGAGACCCTGAGCTCGGGGCTCTGAGACGATGGGCGGGAAATGGACACGGGCGACACCTCGGATCAAAAGGCAAGCTGGCCGAGGACTCTATTCCCCGTTTGGCCGAAAACCTTGCTTGGAGCGGGCATCAGGAGGGGGTCACCTCGAAGGCTCCGGCGCGCAGGGCCCGACCGTTCACCAGGACATCGACGGCGTGAGTTCCTGGCTGCGGGACGCGCGTCGAATGGACGGCGAGGGACACCGACGCCTGGAGCTCCACCTGCCCGCCCGCAGGCAGTGACAGGCGCTTGAGCTTGAAGACCTTGGGCGAGACATGCCCCCGCGCCTTCACGAAGTGGACGGCCAGGTCCACGAGCACCTCCTCCTGGACCTCGGAATGGCTGCGCAGCTCGAAGAGGATGCGGACCCGCTCGCCGATGGCGACGCTCGCCGGCTCGAAGCGCACGTTCTCGAGGCTGACGGCAGCCTGCTTGCCGTACCCGAGGAGCTGCAAGGCCGCGGGCTCCCCGCGCTTCACGGCGCTCCGGAGCGCGTGCTCGACGAGCGCGCGGCGCTCGGGGGTGGCGCCTGCGAGCCACGCCGCGCAGGTCCGCATGAGCAGCGCGGGATGCACCTTGCCGAGGTCGTTGAGGTTGTTGGCCACGCTGCGGCGCACCAGCGTCGTCGGATCGTCCTTGAGCTGCTCGAGCAGCTCGAGCACACGCTCGGGATGCTCGTCCAGCCAGGTGACCCGGCTGGCCCATGGCAGTCTGAGGCGCGTCCCCTCGGAGACGAGCCGGCGGACGTGGGGGTCGGGGTCCAAGACCCACTCGGCGAGGACCGCGATCGTGCGCTCCGGGTAGCGAGCGAGGAAGGGCCGGATGCTGAACTCGGCGGTGAAGCGCTTCGTGAGCTCGTACTGGGCCTGCATGGAGCGATCGAAGTGCTCCAGGCCGCGCTCGGCCACGAAGACCACGTGCGGCAGGTAGTAAAAAGGAGCCATGCCGTTTCCGACCAGCTCGTCGGTCGCATGGACGGGCCCCAGCGACCTCAAGAGCACCTCGAGCGCGTCCGGATAGTCAGCGGGCAGATGGTCCCCGAGGGCCACGGCGATGTGGCGCGCCCGGTCCATCAGCTCCAGCGCCGCGAGCCCGTCGGTGGCCTGTGCCCGGAACGCCGCGGCCGGGAAGGCGGGCTCGGCGCGCGCGAGGTCGGCGGCGAGGCGGCGGACGAGGTCGGGGGAGAAGAAGCTCTTGAGGGGTTCAGCCATGGTCGGTTGCCTTGCAAAGTCGCGGTGAAGCCTGGTCGTTGCCTTATACCCACGCTTGCCCGGCTATCCGCGGCGCTGGCCTCGCGCGATGCCCCCGAGCGCCCGAATGACGCCCCATCGCGTCCCTACTCGATCCGCGACGTGACACAACCTGTAGGTTTGGTGTAACATAAGAACGCTCTGCCAAGATTTCAGGGGGGTTCGTGCAGCGTTATGACGCCTCGCTAAAAACCCAACACCTCCATCGCACCGCGCGCCTGCTCTCGCTGGTCCTTGCGCTTGCGGTGACGGCCCTGTTCTCCTTGGTCCCGTTCAAGAGCCCGCGGGTCATGTTCTTCCCGCCCAAGATCGCGGCCGAGGTCCTTCCCACGTCCGCCATCGACACCACCCCTCGCCCGGTCGAGTACCAGGACGCCTTGTTCCAGGACTCCACCTTGCTGGCGACGGTGGACGCCCGTCAAGACCTCAAATCCAGCTGGACGGCCCTGCTGGTTTCCGTGTCCCTGTTCGCCGGCATTCGCGGGCAAGCGGGCCTTTCTCCTTGGCGGGCGCGACAAGTCGCCCTGCCTCCCGCCGTCCACTTCCGATTGCGGGCCCCGCCACCCATCGGCTAGGCGGCCAGTCAGCAGTAACCGATCGGCCCTCACGGGCTTACAGCCTACCGTGACGTCGGACCGTCCGCGCCTCGCGTGCCGGCCCCACCTGCCCTGGTTCGCTTCTCCCGTCTCCCCCCGACGTTTGAGAGGAGAAGCCGATGCTTTGCCCCACGATCTTACTTGTCCCGGCCCGGCGGCCCCATGGTCGCCGCGCGCCCTCGAGCCTCCCGGCGGCCGGATCCCTCCGGCCGACCCGGCGCTAGGAGGTGGCCGTGGAAGTCTTTCTACTCCTCAGGGACCTGGCGGCGGTCATGATGGCCGCCCTCGTGATGGGGTTCCTGTTCTACCGCCTCAAGCAGCCGGTCATCATCGGCTACCTGATCGGAGGCCTCCTGGTGGGACCCTACGGGTTCCGCCTCGTCTCCGATCTGCACACCATCGAGCTGTTCGCGGAGCTCGGCGTCATGCTCCTCATGTTCGCCCTGGGCGTCGAGTTCTCCCTGGGTGAGCTGAAGCCCGTGCGCAAGGTCGCGGTCATGGGCGGCAGCGCCCAGATCCTCCTCACGGTGGGCATCTCGGCCGTCGCCTCTCAGTTCTTCGGACTCAGCCTGGGCGCGGGCATCCTGCTCGGCTGCATGATCGCCCTGTCCAGCACCATCATCGTCCTCAAGGTGCTCATCGAGCGCGGCGAGATCGACTCGGCCCACGGCAAGGCGCTGCTCGGCACCTTGATCGTCCAGGACCTGTCGGTGGTGGTCATGATGGTGCTCATGCCCAATCTGACGGACCCCGCCCAGATCCTGGGCTGGCCCATGCTCGCCGCCCTCGCCAAGGCGGCCGTGTTCCTCGTCCTGGTCCTCTGGCTCGGCACCAAGCTCTTCCCCGAGGTGATCCGCAAGGTCGCCACCACGCGGAACAAGGAGCTCTTCCTGCTGTCGGCCATGCTCCTGTGCTTCGGCACGGCGGCGGCCTCCTACCTGATGGGCCTGTCGCTCGCGCTCGGGGCCTTCATCGCGGGCATCGTCGTGAGCGAGTCGGACCACAGCCACCAGATCCTCGCGGACGTGCGCCCGTTGCGGGACCTGTTCGCGACCCTGTTCTTCGTCTCGGTCGGGATGCTCATCAACCCGGGCTTCCTCGTGGCCCACTGGCAGGCCGTGCTCGGGCTGGTCACGGCCATCATCCTCGGCAAGGCCCTGTTGGCGACGGTCTCCGCCAAGATCTTCGGCTACTCGGGCCGCACCGCCATCGCCATCGGCCTGGGCCTCGCCCAGATCGGCGAGTTCTCGTTCGTCCTCGCCAAGATGGGCGAGCAGCAGGGGGTCATCGACGAGACGCTCTTCGCCCTGGTTCTGACGGGCGCGCTCGTGACCATCATCCTGACGCCCCTCATGATGCAGAGCGCCACGCCCCTGTACCTGGCCCTCACCCGCTTGCCGTGGGTGCGCGCTTACAAGCCCAAGGGCCCGAAGGCTCCCCTGGCCACCGCGGAGCTTGCGGGCTTCGCCGATCACGTGGTCATCTGCGGCTTCGGACGGGTCGGCAGCAACCTGGGCGAGGTGCTGATCCGGCACAACTTCCCGCTCCTGGTCATCGACAGCGACCAGAACGTGATCCAGGACCTCCGGAGGCGCGGCATCCCGTGCATGTACGGAGACTCGTCCAACATCGACGTGCTGCGCCACGCCTACCTGCCCCTGGCACGGGTGCTGGTCGTGACGCTCCCCGACCCCGTGAGCTGCCAGCTCGCGGTGACCAACGCCCGTCAGCTCAACCCCAAGCTCGAGGTCCTGGCCCGGGCGCACCGGAGCGCGGACGTCGCGGCCCTCTACGACCTGGGGGCGGACGAGGTGGTGCAGCCCGAGTTCGAGGCGAGCGTCGAGGTCATCCGCTACACCCTCGGCAAGGTCGGCGTGTCGTCACGCGAGATCCAGCGCTACACGCAGCTCATCCGCTCGGGCGCCTACCGGCAGTTCCAGGACAACTTCGATCCGCAGCTGGTGGCGACCCTCACCGAGGCCCTGGGCGGCGCCGACCTGGTCTGGGTCGACGTGACGGAGACCTCCCCCTACTGCGGCCAGAGCCTGCGCGATCTGGACCTGCGCAACCTCGTGGGCATCGCCGTCCTGGCCATCCGCCGGGGCGGAGAGGTGACTCCGAACCCGGACGCCAACATGCCCCTGTTGGCCGGTGACGCCTTGCTGGTCCTCGGCACGAGCGA
>JAKFBU010000042.1:0-27874 GCA_036676985.1 Candidatus Sericytochromatia bacterium | reverse complement strand
CCTCGAAGAGGGCGTGGAGCGTGCACTCGGGGCAAGGAGCCATGGTGTCGTTCCAGCCCTGCAGGAGGAGGTGCCGCTCCTCCGGGGCCAGTAGCTCCAGCTCGGAGATCCGGCGCTCGGGGCCCTGGACGATGCCCTCCAGCAGGGCCTGGAAGTGCCGGCCCATGCGCCGGATGGTCTCCTCGTCGAACAGGTCCGTGGCGTAGGCGAGGCCGCCGGCGATGCCCGTCGGGCTCTTGACCAGGGTCATGGCGAGGTCCGAGGCCCCGACATCCTGATAGAAGGTGAAGCCGTCCCCCGGCACGCCCCTGAGCGCTGCCAGATCGGGGTGGGATGCCTTGAGCTGGCCCCTTGAGACCTCCAGCGAGAACGTGGCCTGGAAGACCGGGGAGCGGGCGGCGTCGCGGGTGACCTGCAACCGGCTCACCAGACGCGCGAAGGGCAGCTCCGAGTGGGCGCGGGCGTCCAGGACCGTGTCGTGCAGCCGGGCCAGGAACTCGGTGAAGGTGGGGTCCGATCCGAACTCGGCCTTGATCGGGAGCATGTTGATGAAGCTGCCCGCCACCTCGGCGGCCCCCGCATACTCGCGACCGTGCGTCGGAGCGCCCACGATGATCGCGGCTTGTCCCGAGTAGCGGTGCAGCAGCACCTGGAAGGCCCCCAGGAGGAGCGTGAACGGCGTGGTGCCCAGGCCCTGGGCCACGGTCACGAGGCGCTCGGCCAATTCCGGAGAGACGCTCAGCGGGACGCTGGCACTGTGGCCGCTCTGGTGGGGCGGGCGCGGGCGATCCGTCGGCAACTGCAGCACCGGCAGCTCGCCCATCAACTGATCGCGCCAGTACTCCCACTGGCGCTCGGCCTCGTCGCTCTTCAAGAAGGCCTGCTCGCGCCGGACGAACTCCTTGAACGTGCCTGCCGGCGGCGGGAGAGCGGGTGTCTCACCGCGCTGGATCGCCTGGTAGGCCTCTTCGAGCTCCTGGGCCAGCCGGGTGGTGGCCCAGAGGTCCATGGCCACGTGGTGCGTCGAGAGGAGGAGCGTCTGCCGCCCGCCGGGCAGGAGCATGAGGCATGCCCGCAGGAAGGGCCCCCGAGCCCAGTCGAACGGGCGGTGGAGTTCGGCCATGAGGCGCTCATGCGCCGCTTCGAGGGTGAGGGCCGTGCCGTCCTCGGTGGTGAAGGGCACGGGCAGGGGGTCCCGGACCTCTTGCACGGGCACGCCGTCCTGGACGGCCACCACCGTGCGCAACGCCGGATGGCGCTCGCACAGGAAGTCGAGCGCCGCCGCCAGGACGAGCGGATCACGGGGGGCGTCGTAGTCCGTGCGGCTCAGCATGTGGAAGCCGTCCCGGACCCCACGCAGTTCGTGCGCCACCCAGACGGCATGCTGGCCCTCGGAGAGGGCGAACGTCCGCTCTTGCTTGGCCAGGAGCTCCTTGAGGAGCGCCCGCTTCTGATCCGGCGTGAGCCCTTCGAGCTGCATGACTAGCCTTGTCCCGCCATCATCTGGGCGAGCATGCGGTCCACCTCGCTGTCCGAGAGGTCGTCGACCTGGATGGGCATCTCGCTCGACGCCTCGGAGGGGGTGGCCTCGTCGAGACGCTCGACGAGGTACCGGGCGATCGTCCGCGGGCTCGGGTCGGAGCGCATCAGGGAGAGGGCAAGGCCCACGCCGAACTCCTGCTCGAGCATGACCTTGAGCTCCGTGACCCCCAGGGAGTCGAGCGCCAGCGCAAAGAGGCCCTGGTCGGCGGGGATGTCCTCCAGTCGGCGGTTGAGCTTGCGGGCCAGGCGCTCGCGCACGTAGCGCTCGAGCAGGTCCGTCCGTTCGCCGGGGGCCGCGGACTCGACCTGCGCGCGGATCGAGGGACCCGCGGCCTCGACGGTCTCCGCGACGTCGTAGACGAAGGCCTCGAAGCCTCGGCTCTCGAAGCCCTGGCGGCATGCGCTCCGCTGGATCTTGCCGCTCGTGGTCTTGGGTAGGTGACCGGCCCTCAGGAGGACGACGGCGTAGGGCGAGACGCCGTGCTCCTCGGCGACCACCCGGCGGATGGCGTCGCAGACCCACTTGACGGTCGAGGGGTCGCAGTGGCGGCCCACCTCGGCCACCACCACGAGCTCTTCCTTGCCGTCCACCTCGGTCGCGGTCGCGGCCACGCCCCCCTCGCGGACGGGCGAGCCCACGGTGGCCACCGTCTCCTCGATGTCCTGCGGGTAGTGGTTGCGGCCGCGGATGATGAGCAGGTCCTTGAGGCGCCCGGTCACGTACACCTGGCCGTCCTGCACGACCCCGAGGTCGCCGGTGCGCAGGTAGCCCCCCTCGCTGCCGAGGCATTGGCCGAACACCTGCTGCGTCAGCTCCTGCCGCCGCCAGTAGCCCGACGAGACGCTCGGGCCTGCGATCCAGATCTCGCCGACACGGCCGTCGGCCAAGCGCTCGAGCGTCGCGGGGTCGACGACGGCGAGCCGGTGCTGAGGGATCACCGGGCCGCAGCTGACGAGCCGCCGGGCGTCGTCCGGTGCCGCCGCGGGCTGGACGTGGCCCGTTGCCAGGGCCTCGGCGTCCACGGCGAGGCTCGAAGCCCCGTCGCCGGCGGGAATTCCCGTCGCGATGAGCGTGGTCTCGGCCATGCCGTAGCAGGGCAGGAAGGCCTGGGCCCGGAAGCTCGCCGACTGGTAGGCCGCGGCGAAGCGATCGAGGCTCTGGGCGCTCACGGGCTCGGCGCCGCTGAAGGCCAGGCGCCAGGAACTGAGGTCCAGCCCCGTGAGGTTCTGGGCCGTCGCCTGCCGCGCGCAGAGGTCATAGGCGAAGTTTGGGCCGCCACTGATGGTCGCGCGGTGGGTCGAGATGCCCTCCAGCCATGCCATGGGGCGGCGAATGAAAGTGGTCGGCGCCATGAGCACGCAGGAGACGCCCATGTACACCGGGTGCATGACGATGCCGATGAGCCCCATGTCGTGGTACACGGGCAGCCAGCCGAGGACCACGTCCGACTCGGTCGTCTTGAACACCGAGCGGATGCCCTCCTGGTTGGCCACGATGTTGGCGTGGCTCACCATGACCCCCTTGGGGGCGGAGGTCGAGCCGGAGGTGTACTGCAGGAAGGCTAGGCCATCGGCGACGAGCGGGATCTCGGCGGCCGAGCCTGCTTGGAGCTCGTCGATGGCCCAGCAGGGCACCGGAAGACCGGCGGTCCGGAGGCTCGGCATGAGGGAGCCTACGCTCAGGGCCGCCCGGGCGTCCGCATCCCGGATGATGCCGTCGAGCTTGGCCATCCCCCGGGTGTTGAGGTGAGGATAGCAGGGGACGGCGACCACCCCTGCGTAGAGGCAGCCGTAGAAGGCCGCGATGAAGTCGAGCCCGGGTGGGAAGAGCAACAGGACGCGCTCGCCGCGCAAGCCCTCGGCGAGGAGGTGGTGGGCCACCGCGAGCGCGCGGTCCCGCAGCTGGCGGAACGTGAGGGTCGCGGACGGCTCGCCTGCCTCGTCCAGGAAGGTGTAGGCGGCTTGCTCCGGCTTCGTCCGGGCATGGTGGGACAGGGCTTCGACGATGGACGCATGGCGGGGGCTGACGAGGCTCGAGGACATGGCGCAGGCTCTCACGATCGAATGGGTCATAGGCGGCGAAGAACGAGCGGCCGACTGCCTTTTCGCCGTTGGCGCGCGGCGCGTGCGGGTCGCCCGGGCGATCGCACCGCCTTGGCCGTCAAAATTAGGGAATTCTCATCGAATTATAAGGCAAGCGGCTCTAATTGTTTGGTTTGATCTTCTATCGTTTGGACGTCGTTGGATCAGTCGGGCGCCCGATGCCGCGCCAGCTCCCACCCTGAGCCCTCGGCGGCGACCGCTGCGATGTAGCCCTCGCACGGTTCGAAACTCAGCAGCGACCAGCTCCCATGCGTCGCCAACGCCACCACGCTCCGTTCCGCCAGGGGTCGGACGCCCACCTCCACGTCGGAAAGGCCCTCGGCGAGGCCGAGGCCGCTCGCCTTGAGGACGGCCTCCTTGCGCGTCCAGAGCTCCAAGAAGGCCTCGTCGCCAAGGGCGGCCTCGGAGGGCGGGAAGGAGTCGCGGGCGATCGTGCCGGCATCCGGCACCGCCCGGCGCCGCTCCACGTCGATGCCCACCTCGCGTCCGAGGGCGATCGCGATGAGGGCGACCTCATGCGAGTGAGAGACGTTGAAGCGCACGTCCATGGACGCAGTTCGCACCCGGGGCTTGCCATGGGGACCGTAGGCAAAGGAGACGGCCGCGGCGGGCATGCCGAGCACGTCGCCCAGGAGGCGACGGAGCACCGCACGGGTATGGGCGAACCGCGCCTGGTCGTGCTGGAAGCAGTAGCGCTCCATGCGCGCTCGTTCGTCCGGCGACAGGAGCGCCTTGGAGGCTTCGAGCCGCGCGCTCGGAACGTCCAGGGGGACATGCCAGACGTCCACCCGGTCGTGACTCGGCAGCTCGTGCGGAGCCATGCCTAGAGGGCCGGGCGGGCGAGGCCCAGGTCTTGGATCATTCCCTCGGCAAGCAGGTCCATGGCCGACCCCAGGTAGAAGTGCTCGCCTGGGACCATGCGGAGGGTGAACGCGCCGTGGGTCAGGGACTGCCAGGCTTCCAGGCGATCGCGGCGCACGCGCCCGTCATGCAGTCCTCCGAAGGCCGAGATGGGACAGCGCACCCGGGCCCCTTGGGGGCAGTAGGTCTCGAGGAGCTCGAAGTCCGCGCGCATGAGGGGCAATAGCAGCTCGAGCCATTCGGGGTCCGCCAGGATCTCGGGCGGAGTGCCGCCCAGGCTCCGCAGCTCCTCGACCAGCTCGGCATCCGCCAAGCGGTGCAAGGGCGCGCCGTCATGATGGCTCGGGGCGCTGCCGGCCGAAACGAACAGGTGGCGCGGACCGGGCGCGCCCAGGCTCTCCAGGTGATGGGCGAGCGCAAAGGCCATAGCTGCCCCCATGCTGTGTCCGAAGAAGGCGAAAGGCCGGTCCATGTGGGCTCGGAGCCCCTCGGCGAGCGCGGGGACCAGGGTCGCCATCCGGTGGATCGGGGGCTCGGCCAGCCGTCCCTCGCGCCCGGGCAGCTGGACCGGGCAGACCTCGAACACGTCGGGCAGGCGCTGCACCCACATCCGAAAGGCGCTCGCTCCGCCGCCCGCGAAGGGAAAGCAGAACAAGCGCATGGATGCTCTGGGGTTGGGCCGGCGATAGGCCAGCCATGGAGTGTCGATCATCTGCCAGGGCCCGTCCAGGGGAAAGGGGCATTATAGCAAAGCTCCAATTCCCTGCGCGGCCGACATGGGACGAGCGGATGCCGCTCGGAGTGCCTATCCGCCCTTGCGGGGCCAGGGCATGGGCACCGGCGGGGGCGGGGGCAGGACGGGGCTCGCGGTGGCCACGTCGCCGCCGATCGAGCCGTCGACCGCACCACCACCGTCGCCGACCTGACCCTCGATGATGGTCACGCCCACCGAGACGTTGCCGGAGCCCGACAGCACGAGGCGGGTGTCCACGGAGGTCGTCTCGCCGTCGAGCACCTGCACGCTCTGCATGGACTTGCCGATGGCGTGGCCTTCGCGGTCCAGAGCGACGATCTGGATGCCGTAGACGCCGGCCTTCAGGTCGTTGAAGACCACGTCGCCCTGGCCCTTGTCCAGATCTCGCTTGCTGATGGAGGCCTCGGCGACGATGGGCGACGAGACCAGGGGCTTGGCGCCCGGCATGGGCATCGGCGCCGGCAGGATGGCCATATCGGGGGGCGGGGCCATGTCGGGCGGCATGGGCTTGGGCGGCGCGGGCCGCCCCACCGGCTGGGTGGGATTGTCCGGGAGGATGGTCGGAAAGTCCTCCAGGTCGCTCGGCCACGGCTCGGTGGGCGGCGGCTTGATCGGTTCACGGGACGGGGCGGTCGGCCCGACGGCGGGCATGGAGACTGGCGTGGGCATCGGGATGTCGGCCGGCATCGAGATGGCGCCCATCTCGAGCAGGGTCACGTTGATCCGGTCGATGTCCGAGGCCAGGGCGGCGACCGAGTAGCCGGAGCGGCGGGGCATGTTGAAGCGCATGCTCACGGAGCTGTTGCCGCGATAGGCCTCGGGGGCCTGGACCATGAGGGCGAAGCCCGACCCGGCGTCCACGACCGGGCCGGAGGATCCGGGCAACCACCCGCAGCCGGTGAGGGCCACGAGGGTGGCGACGGTGACGCTCGCGCGCCAAGGAAGACGGATCATGGGAGCCTCCTCTTTAGGGGGTGGCGGGGGCTCGAGGCCCTTGCGCCCCGCATCGAGATCACACACCAAGGCAAACCCTTTGGATGTCCCACAAACTAATGCTTCGTCGCTTTGGATTCAACCATGAGGTCGGCGGAGTTTTTCTCGCTCGCTTGGTTGGGCTGCTGCCGGAGTCCCGGCCGTGGACCCCCGCGTTCGCGAGGGTGACGGGAGCGCCGATTTGGCGCTGCAAAGCCTCTCCCACGATACGGTTGACGGGAGCTTGCCCTTGATACGTGACTGGGCGCTCCCGTCATGCTCGCGAAAGCGGGCATCCAGGGTCGGCAATCCCGGTGAAATGCCCTTCCCACGAGAAAGCGGGCCCCGGCCATCGGCCGGGACCCGCTGATTCTCTGGTCGTTCGATCTAGAAGACGGCGCTCAGGCCAACGAAGGCCCCGTAATCCTTGCTCTTGGTCCGGTAGAAGGCCCCGCTCGTCAGGTTCACGTTCTTGTCGAGCTTGTAGTTGGCCCCCAGGTTGGCCTCCCACTCGTCGTGATGCACGCGGTACTTGGCGCTCGCGAACGCGTCGAGCTTCTCGGTGGTGTAGTGCGCGCCGACCTCGGCGCCCGAGGCCCTAACGAAGCTGCTGTCACCCGTCAGCTCGGCCTTGAGCTTGCCCTTGACGCTGAAGTTGTCGCGCTTGAGGAAGTTGTGGCTCAACGCGTCGAACTCGATGGGGTCGCCGGTGCGTTTGACGTACTCGTGGGCGGCGGCCACCGCCCCCACCACCGCCACCGCGGCGAGCGTGCCGTAGAGGGCAGGATCCTCCTTGATCTTCTCGACGACCGCGTCCTTGGCGATGGACGTGATGTTGCGGCCGCCCTTCATGATGCGGTCGATGCCGATGGAGCCGTCGCCCTCGATCTTCACGTAGACGTCGTAGTCGCCGCCCGAGATGCGCGCGCGCAGCTCCTTGAGCCGGAGATCGGGCTGGCCCGTCCGCGGGTCGCGGTCGATGAAGACGGGCGGCTGGGGACGGGGCGTCAGGTCGCCGGGATAGCGCTCGAAGTCGAGCTCGGACTCCTTGCCGCCGCGCACCATGTCGGCGAAGCGAATCTTCTGGATGGCGATCGCCTCCTTCGAGGGCCCGGGCGAGATGGGCGCCGGCGCGAAGACGTCGCGCTTCTGCTCGCCGGCCTCGACCGCAGGGCGGATCACCTGCTCGAGGATGACGTCGGCCTCGCTCTTGGGGGCCTCGGCGACAATCTTGGAGAGGGAAAGCTGGTCCAGCGTCAGGTTGAGCCGCTCGCCGGGCGCCTCCTGGCGCATGGCCGTCGGCTGGGCGGGACGCGCCGGGTTCAGTTGCAGCGAGCTGCGCTCCGCGATAGGTCCGCTCATTGACTCCCTCGTTTCTTGCATAAGGACGGTCGTTGGTTTGGTTATAGGTAAATGATCTGAAAAGGTTGCGTACAGATTCGGTTAAGAAGCGGGAATCTTTACGGAAATGAATTGATTCATAAAAAGGCAGGGGGCGCTCTCCAAGCGGAGAGCGTCCCCTGCGGGCGGCGGGGTGGCTTAATGCAGCGTGAGCGTGTAGCGGTCGTAGCGGATGGTGCGGCCGTCGGCCAAGATGTCGGCGCCGACCTTCTTCCCGTTCTCGAGCGTGATGTCGAAGTGCATGTCGCCGGTGGCCGAGCGGCTGCTGACGACGCTCGACACCTTCACGGGCTGCTTGTTGCCCTCGTACAGCAGGTAGTCGCCCTGGTACTTCACGATGGCGGCGCTGCCGAAGCTGCCGGCGGAGGCGACGATGCGGTCGGCGTACTTGCTCACCGTGACGGGCACGAAGCCGAGGACCGTACCCTGGCCGGTCGGGAACATCTGGAAGAGCTGCTCGCGGGCGTCCGCCATGGGCACCGGCGCCGTGGGGGGCGGGGCCCCGACCGGAGCGCCCGGCTGGGCGCCGCCAAAGAGCTGCTTGAAAAAGTTCGCGATCTTGGAGAAGAAGGCGGACATCACTTGCATGAAGCCGCCGGGCGCCGGCGTGGTCGGCACGGGGGCGGGCAGCGTCTGCACCGGGGCGGTCGGCTGCGTGGGATAGGTCGGATAGGCGGGCACGGCGCCGGGCGACCACTGCACGCGGTCCTGGGCCATGGGGCCGGGCTGCGGGTAGGAGGGCGGCAGGGGCGCGCCCGGGTTGATGCCGGGTGAACGGCCGGTGACCTGGCCCACGACCGTGGCCACCTGGCCCGCGATCGTCCCGATCTGATTGACTACCTGCATGAAGTCCGACATGCGCGTACCCTCTCGTGACCCGTGTCTTCTGCCCTCCTTATCGGGGGAGCGACCAAACATGGGGTTAACGGAGAGGGAAGCGTCGGTTAGGGTTCCTTTAAATCTTGGGGAGCTGCTGCGTCAGCGACGCGGGCACGGAAGGCGTGGTGGTCGGGGGATGGAGGGCCGAGGTCCGGCCCAGCGTCGCCGGGACGCCCACGCCCCAGGTGTGCTGGGCCTCGGCGCCTCGTAACGTGCGGGGCGGCCGTCAGATTGGCCGCTCGTGGACCTACGGTCGGCCGGACGGGAGGTTGAACTCGCACCCGCTGGCCGCGAAGTTCAGCTCGGCATAGACGTAGGGCCCTTGCTTCAATTGCCACATGCCCTGGCCTGCCGTGGGCAGGGCGCGCCCGTCGACCCGTTGCCACCCCACCACCGGCGTGTGCCACTCCCCACGGACGAGCGGATGCTTGGGATCCTCGGGGTCTTCCAGGTAGCGATCCGTGGTCACGAAGTCGCGCACGCCGCCCTCCGCGTCGAGCAGCACCCGGGCCGTGACCGTCCGCCCCCGATCCGTCAGGGCGACGTCGAAGGCATCCGCCTCGATCGCCGACCATGTCACTTCGGGCCCGAGCAGGAAGGACGGAGCGAACAGGACGGCGTCGTTGAGGTAGGTCACGAGCTCGCCGAGGTCGTACTCGGGGCCCTGGCCGTCCGCGACCGTGACGAGGTCGAAGAGCTTCCCGACCATGCGGCCCTTGCCCGCCACGTAGGTATCGCGCGCCACGACCGGCAGGAGGCCGCTCATGCGCCCTTCCATGCGAAAGAGCCGGGCCACGTCGAGCCGGGTGTTGTATTGCCAGGTCTCCACGTCGAACCATGCGCCATCCTCGGGCTTGAGCCGGAAGCGCCCCTTGCTGTTGAGCTGGAAGGACCAGTCCCGGGGCCGTCCCACGACCCCCATGAAGCGCATGTAGCGCTGCACCGGCGCGGGAAGCGCCAGCAGGTCGGTCTCCGTGACAACCGTCCCGGGGGCCGTTTCGGACGACAGCCCGGCGGTGGCCACCTCGGCCGCGAAGTGGCTTTTCATGGTCCCGCAGCCCGGGAGACCCAGGGTCACGAGCGTGGCGGCAAGGAGTTTTGTGGCGTTGGTCATGGGGGGCTCCTTAGTCGAGGCCGCTGGGGGCGATCGCCCTCAACTGGCGGCGGACGAGGGCGTTGAAGGTTGCGAGATCCGCTTTCGAGAGGTGCCCGAACAGCTCGGCCAGCAGGCCCGCCTGGCGCTCGCGCTCGCGAAGCGAGTCCAGATCCGCGATCCGGTCGCTCAACTCCAGGCGCAGGACGCGGCGATCCTGCGGATCGTCCACCAGGCGCAGGTAGCCCTGGCTCTGGAGCTGCAGGGCGATCTGCTTCACGTTCTGGCGCGAGGAGCCGTAGACCTGGGCGGCCTCGCTCAGGGTGGGCGACCGGTGGGCGAAGCGTTTCACGAGCACCGCCAGGAGCAGCCACTGCTTGGTGGTCAGCCCAACGGGCTCCATGACGACGTCCGTTCGACGGGCCAGGTGCTGCGTGAGCAAGAACAGGGAGCCGAACAGCTCGGCCTGAAGGGGGGTGCGGTCCTCGTCTCTCATGTAGGTAATATATTACCTATCTGTCGGATGCTCGTCCGTAGCCGCTACCGAACCTCGGGCCGCCCGATCAGCGCAAGGCGAGCTTGCGGATGCGCCCTGGCTCCCGCTCGCAGACGAACAGGTTGCCACGGCCATCCAGCGCCAGGCCCCACGCCACCCGGAAGCGCGCGCTGCCGCCGGCGCCGTCGGCATCCCCCACGTTCCCGTCGAAGCTGGTCATCACGGTGTCGTTGAAGCCGGCCACGAAGGAGACCTTCCCCTCCCGGTCCACCTGCTGGATGCGGTCCGGGAAGGCGGCATAGACGGTGCCGTCCTGGTCGCAGACGATCGAAGAGGCCGACCCGTAGGAGGCACCGGACATCCCGTTGTTGCCGTAGATTTGCATGCCGAGGCCAAGGGAGGCGACCGTCGTGACGTTGCCCGCCGCATCGAGCCGACGCAGCTTGTCCCCGTCCGCGATCCAGAGGTGCCCTTCCGGCGCGATCGCAAGCGATCGTGGCAGCTGGAACCTGGCGCTGCTCCCCTGCCCGTCCATCGCGTCATCGCCCCCGTCCCCGCCGCCCGCCACCGTCTTGACCGTGCCGTCGGGCTCCACCAGCCGGATCAGGTTGTTCCCGGCGTCTGCCACGTACACCCGGCCCTCTGCCGTCGCGACCAGGGCGCTCGGTCTGAGGAATCGGGCCTCGCCCGCCGTGCCGTCCGCCTTTCCGGCGATCGAGCCTGCCAAGGTGCTGACGGTGCCGTCGGGGGCAATCGTCCGGATGCGGTGGTTGCCGGTGTCGGCCACGTACAGGACGCCGTTCGGACCCACGGTGATGCCCGTCGGACGGCTGAACCGCGCCTGGGCTCCCTTGCCCTCCGCGTAGCCGTCAGCGTCTCCGGCGACCGTGGAGACCTCGCCCGCCGGGGTGACCTTGCGGATGGCCGAGTTGCCCGTGTCGCACACGTACAGGGTGCCGTCGGCACCGAGGGCCAGGGCTTCCGGCCAGTAGAAACGGGCCTGGCTCGCCGGACCGTCCGCGAAGCCCTTGCCGCCCGAGACGAAGGTCTGGACCGATGGACCGCCCGTGAACGGCCACAGGCCGGCGGCACAGCCGGACAGGGTGAGCGCGAGGGCGCAGGTGAAGAGGTGTCGGTACAACATCTGGGGCCCCCTACTGCTTGCCGGTGCCCGCGGGCACGTCGATCCGGTAGAACCGGGTGTCATCCTCCCGCCCGGTGGTGGCGATCAGGTCCTGACCGCCCGGCAACCAGCACACGATCCGGCCGCGCGGGGACAGTGAAACGACCTGGCTGTCGCTCAGCGAGAACACCCGGATGCCTCTCGACTCGAGGCGCGTGCCGCTGGCCTTCCCGGATTGGTACGCCACGGTCTCCGACACCTCGTAGGCCACCTGCTCGAGGTCCGGCGAGAAGACGAGCTTGTTGAGGACGTCATTCGCGCCGAGCGGCAGCGTGAAGGTTCGCACCTGACTCTGACCGTCGTCCACGTTGACGGAATGCACGGTGAGCGACTTCCAGTCGGGCGGAGCCTGGACGCTGAAGGCCAGGCGCCGGCCGGACCACTGAAAGTTGGGCGGACCGTAGGTGAAGGGGTTGCTATCGAGGTGATGGACGGTGCGCGAGGCCTTGCTCTGACGATCGTAGAGCCGGAGGTCCATGCCCTGCCGCGGGTCCTGGTTCGGATACTCGAAGTAGGCGAAGGCCTGCCCGTCGGGGCTCCAGGAGCCGAAGCCCGGTCCGCCCATGGCCAGCTCCACGGTCGCCGCTTGGCCGGGCAGCTGGACATACAGGTTGCGCTGCTCGTTGTTCATGACGTCCGGGGGGCGCTGGGACGCCTCGATGGGACGAGTGGTCCAGATGCCCGAGCCATCCGGAATGGCGTCGAGGTACCAGTCCGGGGCGATGGTCCCGATGACGCTCGAGGCACCGTCCTGCAAGCCGATGCGGAAGGCCTGGAGGGGAAGGCCCTCGGCGTAGCCGCCCCTCGGGCGTGTGGGGTACTGCCTGATGATCACGGACCGACCATCCGCGCTCCAGAGCGGCGGCAGCGCCATGTAACCCGATCGGTTGTAGGGAGCGAGCTCGCGCGCTTGGCCGTCCAGCTCCGCTGCCATCAGGGTGTCGCCGGAGTCGGAGAGCCAGAGGAAGGTCCGACTGTGGCTCGAGAAGTACATGTTCGCCGGGTGAAGCAGATGGGGATCGGGCGAGACGGCATGGATACCGCCCCCGGTTTCGAGCGGCGGCTCGACCTCCTGGCCCATCCTGCCGCCGATGAAGGCGCCGCCCAAGGGCGAGGGGGTGGCCCGGCCAATCGTGGCGAAGAAGCCTGCAGGCGAGCAGCCGCCGACCAGGGTGGCCAGTAGCAGGACCACGGCCGCTCGGGGCCGTCCGTCTCGGGTGGATGCGGTACCGCGGGAGTTTCGTCGCATGTCTTGCCTCGATGTCATTGGGTGACACTAAAATGCAGCCTTATAAAGCAATAATATTATACCCCTGCCAGGATGACATGCGTGCATGAGGATTCTGGCTTCGACCGAGCCCGGTGGGGGGACGATAGGGTGCCGCGTCTTGAGGATGGACCCGCGATTTGGTGCTGGAGGGGATCCGTTGCGCTCCGCCCCCACGCCGCGGGACCGGCTCCGACTCAGCCGCCATGCGCCGCTGGCGCCCCCGGACCGGAGCATCCATGGCGGGTCCGAACGGACTTCTCGGTCGCGGCGGACTACGAACGTGACCGAAGAGGCGGTATGCTGGTGTCGGTGAGAGGAGTCGCGTAGATGGCGCAGCCGGAGTTCCCCTTCAACGAGCAAACATTTCGCCAGGTGCTGACAGCGGCTCCGAGTGGCTACGTCATCACCGATGCCCAGGGCGTCATCGTCTTCGCCAACCAGCAGGCCGAGGCCATGTTCGGCTACCAATCGGGCGAGCTGCTTGGTCAGTCGCTCGGGGTGCTCGTCCCTGAGACGTCGCGTCCCGGTTACGTCCAGCTGCACACCGCCGCCCTGGAGCAGCCGCAGATCGGAAAGGGGGGGCCGCGCGTGCCCCTCATGGGGCGCCGCAAGGACGGCGGCGACCTCCCCGCGGAAGTCACTTGCTTCCCGCTCGAGACGGAGTCCGGGCGGTTCGTCCTCTCCATCTTCCGGGACGTCTCGGATCGTCACCGGGTCGACCACCAGCTGCGCCTCAGCGAGGATCGCTACCGCAACCTGCTCGAGGCGGCGCCGGACGGCATCGTGACCGTCGATCGGCAAGGTCGCATCGTCTACGCCAACGCCCAGATGGTCGAGCTCTTCGGCTACACCCGCGAGGAGCTCCTGGGCCAGCGCATCGAGATGCTGGTCCCCGACCGCTTCCGGACGGGGCACGTGGGCCACCGGGAGGGTTACTTCGCCCACCCGCGCACCCGCCCCATGGGGGCCGGGCTGCCGCTCGCGGGGCTGCGCAAGGACGGCTCGGAGTTCCCGGTCGAGATCGCCCTGAGCCCGATGGAGACGCCGGACGAGGGTCTGCTCACGACCGCCATCGTGCGCGACGTGACCGAGCGGCGGCGCATGGACGAGCTCAAGGACCAGTTCCTGAGCATCCTGTCGCACGAGCTGCGCACACCGATCAACGCCATCACGGGGTTCGGCAGCATCCTGCAGGACGGGCTGGCGGGCCCGCTCTCGGAGCAGCAGCAGTTCTACCTCCAGAAGCTCCTGGGCGGCGCCGATCTGCTCCTGAATCTGGTCAACGACCTGCTCGACATGAGCCGCATCCAGGCGGGCAAGTTCACGCTGACGCTGGGGGTGGTGGACCTGGAGGCGATCATCCGCGAAGCGGTGGCCACCATCCAGCCCCTGGCCGACAAGTCGGGGCTCGAGGTGTCCATCGACGTGCCGGAGCTGCCGGATCTCATCGGGGATCCGCAGCGGGTGGGGCAGGTGCTCATAAACCTCCTGAGCAACGCCGTGAAGTTCAGCCCCGAAGGCGGGGGGATCCAGGTGCGGGCCCGGGTCTTGGACCACGAGGTGCGGGTGGAGGTCGAGGACCAGGGCGTGGGCATCGATCCCAAGCACTTCGACCTCCTGTTCCGGCCGTTCACGCAGTTCGACATGAGCTCGACCCGGCGCGTCGGCGGCACGGGCCTCGGGCTGTCCATCAGCAAGGCGCTCGTCGAGGCGCACGGCGGACACGTCGGGGCCAAGAGCGACGGACCAGGCAAGGGCGCGTGCTTCTGGTTCACGCTGCCGCTCGAGTCCCGCGTCTCGATCCAGGGCTGACGCCGCTTTCCCGGCTCGACGCTTGCCCCGATAACTTGTTGACCACGTTAGCCGATTGCATGACCATGGCCCGTGCGTATCGTGAGCATGGCTCCAGGAGACGGCCGCTCGGGTGCCGTCCCGCCGCTTGCGAGAGGGTTGCGGAATGTCTTGCGAGGCTCTGTCGTTCAGGCCTGACGCGTGGAAAGTCGGTCTGGGCATCGTCGTCTTCGTGCTCGCCTGGAGTGGTCCGGCGGGCTGCAACCGCCCCGACGGCCCCTCGGAGCGGGCCATCAGGCAAGGCCCCGCACCTGCGTGGGCATCGGGCGGCACGGCGGCCATGCGCGGCCCGTACCCGGATCCCTTCGCGGGAGCGGCCGAGTCGTGCGGCCTGACGCCTTCGTTCACGTCGGGCCCCTGCCGCGTACCGGCCCCCACCCGGCGGGACGTCAGCGAGGGCATGGCGGGGCTGCCCATGCGGCTGTCCCTGCGGGTCGTGCGCGCCGGCAGCTGCGAGCCGGTCCCGAACGCCGAGGTGGAGGTCTGGCACGCGGGCCCGGGCGGCAACTACTCGGGCTTCGCACCGGGCAGCTTCTGCAACCGGACGGACTCGGGAGGGAGCGCGGCCCGCTACGGGCGAGGCGTCCAGGTGACGGACGCGAGCGGCCGGGTGGACTTCGACAGCGTCTTCCCCGGATGGTACCCCGGACGCACGGTCCACCTGCACTACACCGTGCGCGTCGGCGGCCAGGAGGCCCTCACGTCCCAGCTGGTCTTCGACGACCGCCTGAGCGCCGAGATCACGGGCTCGCACCCGGACTACCGCGGCCGCGCCACCCCCGACACGACCAATGACGAGGACGGGATCGCGGGCCAGGCAGGCCAGCTCACGCTCCAGACGGCACGCCGGAGCGACGGCGCGCTCCACGCCTGGAAGACCATCGGCCTCCGCTGACGCGCCATGGCCCCGCAGCGTCCCGAGGTGGAGGTCGCCGTGCCCCGGCTCCTGGAGCTCATCCGGGAGCTGCAGGCCGGTCTGCACCCGCGAGGGCGGCCGCGGCCGGTGACGCTCGAAAGCTCCCTGGAGCGGGACCTGGGGCTGGACAGCCTCGGGCGCACGGAGCTGCTGCACAAGGTCGAGGCGGGGTTCGGCGTGCGCCTGCCGGAGCAGCTCCTCGTCACGGCCGAGACCCTGGGGGACGTCCTGCGGGCCCTGTTGGCCGCCCGGCCCGGCGGGGTCGCCGCGGAGGAGCTGCGGGTGGCGTTCCTCCGCGCGGAGCCCGCGGGCGAGGTCCCGGCCCATGCCCGGACCCTCGTGGAGGTCCTGGAGTGGCACGCGGCGTCCCATCCGGACAGAGTGCACGTCCACCTGCAGACGGATGCCGGAGAGGTGGCGCTGACGTACCGGGAGCTCCTGACGGGAGCCTCCGAGGTGGCGGCGGGCCTCCAGGCACGGGGGCTGCAGCCGGGAGAGACGGTGGCCGTCATGCTGCCCACGGGCGTCGAGTACCTGGAGGCCTTCTTCGGGGCGCTCCTGGCCGGGCTCGTGCCCGTGCCCATCTACCCGCCCTTCCGACCGTCCCAGCTCGAGGAGCACCTGAGGCGCCAGGCGGGCATCCTCCGGAACGCCCGGGCCTCGCTGCTCGTCTCGGTGCCCGAGGTGCGCTCCCTAGCACGGCTCCTCCAGGCCAACGTGGAGAGCCTGCGGGCCATCGAGACCGTTACGGCCCTGCGGGGACGCGAGGCGGCGCGCCTACGCCCGCATGCCGAGGACGTGGCCTTTCTGCAGTACACCTCGGGCAGTACCGGGAGCCCCAAGGGGGTCGTCCTCACGCATGCCAACCTGCTCGCCAACATCCGGGCCATGGGCGAGGTGGCCCGGGTCGGGCCGGGCGACGTGTTCGTGAGCTGGCTGCCCCTGTACCACGACATGGGGCTCATCGGGGCGTGGCTCGGCAGCCTGTACTACCGGATGCCGCTCGTCCTGCTCTCGCCCTTGCAGTTCCTCGCGCGACCCGAGCGCTGGCTGTGGGCCCTCCATCGCTACCGGGGCACGCTCTCGGCGGCGCCCAACTTCGCCTACGAGATCTGCGCGCGGCGTCTCAAGCCCGAGGTGCTCGAGGGCCTGGAGCTCGGGAGCTGGCGCATGGCGGTGAACGGTGCGGAGCCCGTGAGCCCGGAGACCCTGGAGCACTTCGCCGAGCGGTTCCGGTCCTACGGCTTCAAGCGTGAGGCCCTCGCTCCGGTCTACGGGCTCGCCGAGTCCTCGGTCGGGCTGGCCTTTCCGCCGCCGGGACGCGGCCCGGTGATCGATCGGGTCCGGCGCGAAGCCCTGCTCCGGGAAGGCCGGGCCGTGGTCGCATCACCCGAGGATCCGGACGCCGTGCGCATGGTGGCCTGTGGCCAGCCCTTGCCGGGGCATCAGCTGAGGATCGTGGATGCGTGGGGACGCGAGCTGCCCGAGCGACAAGTGGGGCGCCTGGAGTTCCGGGGGCCGTCCTGCACGAGCGGCTACTTCCGCAACCCCGAGGCCACCCGGGGCCTGTTTAGAGACGGCTGGCTGGACTCGGGGGACCTCGCCTACCTGGCGGGGGGCGACGTCTACGTGACGGGGCGGGTCAAGGACGTCATCATCCGGGGCGGCCGCAACGTCTATCCCTACGAGCTGGAGGAGGCGATCGGCGACGTGCCGGGCATCCGCAAGGGCTGCGTGGCGGTCATCGGGGTGGCGGACGCGGGGACCGAGCGGCTGGTGGTCATCGCCGAGACGCGTGAGGACCGTCCCGAGGAGCGAAAGCACCTCGTGCAGCACATCCGGGACCTCACGATCGAGCGATTGGGCGAGCCGCCGGACGAGGTGGTGCTCGCGCCGCCCCATGCGGTGCTCAAGACCTCGAGCGGCAAGATACGGCGCTCGGCGACCCGGGAGCTGTACGAGCGGGGCGAGCTCGCGGGCGGTCGGGCGGTCTGGCTGCAGGTCGCAAGCCTCGGACTCGCGGGCCTGGGGCCAGGCCTTAGGCGGGGCGCCCGTAATGCGCTCGACGTGCTGTACTCGGCGTACGCCTGGCTCGTCTTCTGGCTCGTGGCCCCTGTCGGGTGGCTCGTGACGGTGCTCTTGCCCCGAAGGTCCTGGCGCCGGGGATTCGTGAAGGCGCTCTGCCGCTTGCTGCTCCGGCTGTATGGCCTGCGCGTCTTCGTCCATGGCCGCGAGCACCTGGCGGGTTGTCCGCCGTGCGTGCTGGTGGCCAACCATGCGAGCTACTTCGACGCCATCGTGCTCATGGCGACCATGCCGCCCGAGATGACTTACGTGGCCAAGCGCGAGTTCGCCCGGCATTGGCTCACGCGGATTCCCTTCGATCGCCTGGGCGTCCGGTACGTCGAGCGCCAGGAGGCCCAACGGGCGATCGAGGACGCCCGCGCCCTCCTGCAGCCGCTGCGGGCGGGAGACTCGCTCTTCGTCTTCGCGGAGGGCGGGTTCGTGCGCGAGCCCGGCTTGAGGCCGTTTCGGCTGGGGGCGTTCGTGGTGGCCGCCGAGGCCGGGGTGCCGGTGGTGCCCATGGCGCTACGGGGGACGCGCTCCCTGCTCAGGGCCCGTTCGAAGTTCGTGCGGCGCGGAGCGGTGCACCTGACGATCGAGCAGCCGATCCGGCCCACGGGGCGCGACCTGGCGGCTGCTGCCCGGCTGCGGGACGCCGCCTACGAGGCCGTCCTGCTCCATTCGGGAGAGCTCGCGCTCGAGCGGGGGGACCCGGGATGAGGCCGCTGGAGCGCCTCTGGGGGCTCGCCCTGGCGCTCTTGGTCGGCTGCGCGCCGATCACGGCCGTAACCGAGCCCATGTGCGTGCCGAGCTACGAGTCCCTCCTGATGCTGGCAGACCTGTCGGCGGGACAGGGCCCGAGCCGCCTCAAGCAGATCACGCCCTGGCCGGACCGGCGCCTGGTGGACTACACGGTGGACGGGCGCTTCTACACGGGGGATCTCTACCGCCTGAGCGCGGCGCCCCAGGCGGCCATCGTGCTCGTGCCGGGGGCCGCCCAGAAGGGCAAGGACGACCCGCGCCTCGTGTCGCTCGCCTACACGCTCGCGCGGGTGCGCTTCGCGGTCCTGGTGCCCGACATGACCGGCGTGCGAGACCTCAAGGTGCGCCCCTCGGACATCCAGGAGGTGGCCGACGCCTTCACCTACCTCGCCTCCCGGCGGGAGCTGGCACCGGAGGGCCGGGTGGGCATCGGGGGCCACAGCTATGCCGTCGGGCCGGCGATCCTCGCGGCCATGCAGCCCGAGCTGCGGGACCAGGTGCGATTCGTGTACGGGATCGGGGGCTACTACGACATCACCAACGTCATCCGGTTCTTCACGACGGGGTATTACCGGCTCGAGCCGACGGAGCCCTGGCGCTACCTGGCTCCCAACGACTACGGCAAGTGGGTCTTCGTCCTGAGCAACGTCGATCGCTTCAGCGAGCCCGATCGCAGTACGCTGACGCAGATGGCCGAGCGCCGCATCAGCGATCCCAAGGCGCCCATCGAGGAGCTGGCCATGCGGCTGGAAGCGGAGGGGCGATCGCTTTACGAGCTCTTGAGCAACACGGACCCGGAGCGCACCCCGGCGCTCCTCGAGGCCTTGCCCGCGGGCATCTGGAGCGACATGCAGGCCCTGGACCTCTCGCGCCGGGGCCTGTCCGACCTCCGGGCGCGGCTCATCCTCATCCACGGCGAGGACGACACCATCATCCCCTACACGGAGAGCATCCGGCTCGACCGCGCGGTGCCGTCGTACCAGGCGCGCCTCTTCCTGCTCCGGGGCCTGCAACATGTGGATATCCGGGGGCTCGGCATCCGGGATGCGTGGCGTCTGTCTTGTGCCCTGGAGGCCATCTTGATGGAACGCCGGCTGGGGCCCCCATGATCGCCATGGGCCGGGAGCGCTGGGCCTGGGCCTTCTACGACTTTGCGAACTCGGGCTACGCGACGGTGGTGCTGACGGCGATCTACAGCGCGTACTTCGTGCGGGAGGTGGCGGCGGACCTGGGGCCCGGGGGCGCGACGCTGCTCTGGACGACGGCGATCGCCGTCTCGAACCTGCTCGTGCTCGTCTCCGCCCCGGTGGTGGGGGCCCAGGCGGACCACCGCGCGGCCAAAAAGCGCTACCTGCTCGTGGCGACCGTGGGGTGCCTCGTCGCGACCGCGCTCCTGGGGTGGGCCGTAGCGCCCTGGGCGGCGGTGGTCCTGGTGATCGGGTCCAACCTCTGCTTCGGGACGGCCGAGGACCTCATCGCCGCCTTTTTGCCCGAGCTGGCGCCGCCGTCGGATCTCGGGCGCCTCTCGGGTATCGGCTGGACCGTCGGCTACCTCGGCGGCCTGCTCACGCTGGGGCTGTGCATCGTCGTGGTGACGTGGGCCCAGGCGCGGGGTCTGGCGGCCCCGGAGTATGTGCCGTACGTCCTGCTCATCGTGGCGACGATCTATGGGCTCGCGGCCCTTCCGAGCCTGCTTTGGCTTGAGGAGCGCGGGGTCCCCGGGCCTGCCGGGGGGATCGGTGCCGTCTTCAGGCGCCTGGGAGCCACCGTCGAGGAGGCCGTCCGGTTCCAGGACCTGTTTCGCTTCTTGCCGGCGTTGGTGGCCTATAACGCGGGCCTCTACACGGTGGTCGTCATCGCCGCGGTGTACGCGCAGGTGGTCATGGGCTTCACGGTCGAGCACAGCCTGGTGCTGATCCTCGTGGTCAACTTGGCGGCGGCCGTGGGGGCGTTCGGGGTGGGGGCCTTGCAGGACCGGGTCGGGTCGGTGCCGGCGCTGTCGCTGACGCTCGGGGGGTGGATCGTGGCGATCGCGATCGCCTACTTTTCTAGCAGCGTGCCGGCCTTCTGGGCGGCGGCGACCCTCATCGGGCTCGCGCTGGGATCGTGCCAGTCGGCAGGGCGAGCGCTCATCGGGCGCTTCACGCCGCCGGGGCGGGAGGCCGAGTTCTTCGGGCTCTGGGGGCTCGCCGTGAAGCTGTCGGCCGTGCTGGGCCCGCTCAGCTACGGCCTGCTCGCGTATGTATCGGGCGGCAACCAGAAGGTGGCCATGCTCTCGACGGGCGCCTTCTTCGTGCTGGGGTTATGGTTACTTCGAAGGGTCGACGAGCGCCGCGGCATGGCTGCGGCTGGACGGGTCGGGAAGCCTGCTGAAAGCGCTCGTGGTGCTTGAGAGGCTAGGTGGGATCGCTAGACACCAATTAAAATCCCGTTCGCCTTTCGACCAGGCTCAAGCCTGTCCTAAGCTTCTCGAAGGGACGAACGGTTTTGTCGTGGGTGAAGTTGAACTGCCTACCAAGGGCCCTTCGCGCTAGGTGACCGTCAAGGTCCGGGTGGCGGTCCAGGGGCCGATGATCAGCTGGAGGGAATAGGAGCCTGGAGTGGCGCCCGCCGGGATCGAAATGGTGAGCGAGGTGCCGTTCGCACTCGCCGCCGTCACGGGGCATGCCGTACCCCCCGGGCCGAGCGTCACCCGGGCCCCGGCCGTCGTCGTCGCCAACCCGTGCCCATAAAGGGTGACGGTCCCGCCCCGCGCGACCGTCACGGCCGAGAGGCTGGAGAAAACGAAGCCGTCCGACTGCCAGCCGAAGCCGTCCCAGATGCCGAAGCTCTCGCTGGCGACGTTCGAGCCCGCGGCCGAGCCCGTGGCGGGGCGGCTGAAGAGCCCCGCGATGGGATCCACGTCCCGGGTGACGGCCTGATCCACCAGGCTCCAGGCCCGGTGGAACTCGCTCGCCGTGAGCACGGCCGTCAGGGAGTCCGGCGGGGTGTAGGTGTCCGGCGTCGTGATCCCCTCGAGGGTCTCAGGGGTGCTCATGCTCAAGCTGCCCATCAGGGCCATGTTCTGGGAGTCCGAGAAGTCCTTGAGGTTGGAGAGGGCCGAGAGGGCGGTGGTGCTGCGATTGAGGAAGGTGGCGCTGCCCGAGAGGGTGATCCAAGCGCCGTTCGCGTGCGCCACGAGCGTCCGCAGACGGATCAGGGCGACGCCCGCGCCGTTGTTGGACAGCCCCTTCATCGCCTCGAGGAAGTAGGGCGCACCCCCGGGCTTGAAGCCGCCCTTGAACGTCAGGCTGAAGCGGCCGTCTGCGGCCGTGAGGGTGGTCGCCAGGGTGGTCCCGGTGGACGGCTCGATCAAGGAGATGGTGGCGCCGTTGGCGACCTCGGCCGTCGTCGCCTGGGTGCCGCGGGCCGGAGCCCCTTCGACCTGCCCGACGAGGGGCGGGGTCTCGGAGAGCGCCGGCGGCGCGGCGATCGGGACGCAGCCGGCGAGCAGGAGGCCGATGAGCAGGGCGGGGCGAGTCATCCTCATGGATCCAGTCTCCTGATCCGGCGGTTGTCACGATCCATCACGTAGAGGCTGCCCGACGCGTCGACCGCCACGGACAGCGGGTTGTTGAACTTGGCGCTGGCGCCCGTGAGGCCGTCGCCGGCGTAGCCCGCGCTGGATCCGGCCAGCGTGTAGATGATCCCGGTCGTATCGACCTTGCGGATGCGGTGATTGAGGCTGTCGGCGATGTAGACGAAGCCCAGGCTGTCCACGGCGACCCCGGTGGGGGTGTTGAGCCGGGCGAAGGTGCCGGCGAGGCCATCGCCCGTCGAGCCCGCGGGGCCCGAGCCGGCGATGGTCCTGATGATCCCATCGCTCGTCACCTTGCGGACCTTGTGGTTGCCGCAGTCGGCGAAATAGAGGTTGCCCGCCGCATCCAGCGTGAGGCCTCGGGGGGAATTGATCGTGGCGCTCGTGACCGCTCCGTTGTCACCCCCGGCCCCGGCCAATCCGGTTCCCACCACCGTGTAGATGTTGTTGGCGGTCATGGCCTTGCCGAAGTAGGTGCCGCTGACAGCCGGGATCATGCGGATACGGTGGTTGCCGGTATCCGACACGTAGACGCTGCCGGTCGCATCCACCGCCACCTCCTGGGGATTGACGAAGCCCCCGCTCGTGGCGGGGCCGTTGTCTCCCCCGTAGGCGCTGGAGCCGGTGCCCGAGATGATGTACATCCGACCGCCCGTCATGGCCTGGCCGAAGTAGGTCCCGTCGTTCTTGGGCACCATCGCGAGCTTGTAGAACGTGTGCGTGAAGTAGAGGTTGCCGGCGGCGTCCACGGCCATGCCGCGGACGTCGGTGCCTCCGAGGGTCGCGACGGTGCCGCTGGGCGCCCCGCCGAAGAGCCCGGTGCCCACCACCCGGTTGATCACGCCATTGGCGACGCTGCGGATCATGTAGGTGTCGACGAAGTAGAGGGTCTTCGCGGCATCCAGCCCGATGCCCGTTCCCCCGTAGAGCTGGGCGTCGAGCGCGGAGCTGCCGTCGGCACCCGAGGCGTATCGCCAGTCGTGACCCGAGATGGTGTAGGCGAAGCCGGCCGTCAGCCCCGTCTTTCCGTAGTAGTCGCCGCCGACCTTGGGGATGATGCGCAGGCGCGGGATGGCATACTCGGCGACCAGGAGGTTGCCCGACTTATCGAACGTCAGCGCGTAGGGGTACGGCGCCTGGGCCGCGGTCGCCGCCACGCCGTCGGTACCGGCGAGGCTGTTGCCGGTGCCGAAGATGGTGTTGATCTTGCCGGTGGCCACGTCGACCTTGCGGACCTTGTGGAGGCCGTAGATCGCGATGTAGAGGTTGCCCGCGGCGTCGACCTCGAGGCCGTTCGGACCGACCGAGGCGGTGGTCGCCAGGACGTTTTCCAGGGAGGAGGCTCCGCCGCCGGCGATGGTGTAGATGTTGTTGGCGGTCATGGCCTGGCCGAAGTAGGTGCCGCTGACGGCCGGCACCATGCGGACCCGGTTGTTGCTGTTGTCGCTGATGTACAGGCTGCCCGTGGCGTCCAGCGCGACGTACCGGGGGAAGTTGAGCGGGGCGCCCGACGCCGGGACGTTCTCCACGGCGGCACCCGCGGTCCCCGTGCCCGCCACGGTCGAGACGACGCCCCCGGGCGTCACCTTCTGGATCCGGTGGTTCTTCCAGTCCGCGATGTAGAGGTTGCCCGCGGCGTCCGCCTTGACGTCGTAAGGGTTGTTGAGCGCACCCGCGGCCACCGTCGTGACGATGCCGTTGGTCACCTTGAGGATCCGGTTGTTGTTGGTGTCCGTGATGTAGAGGCTCCCCGTCGCATCGACCGTCAGGCCGTGCGGTTGGTTCAGCTCGGTGCTCGCGGCGGCCGAGCCGTTGCCGCCCGCGCTGCCGGCGACCCCGATGCCGGCCACGTGCGAGACGATGCCGGCGGCGTCGATCTTCCAGACGCTGTGGTTTTGCTCCTCCGAGACGTAGATGTTGTTCGCGGCATCCACCGCGATGCCGGCGAGGTAGTTATAGTTCCAGTTCGCGGCGGGCGTGCCCGGGCTGGGCAACAAGCGGCCGGCCACGGTGGTGATGGGGCTGCCGGAGGTGACGCCCAGGCCCAGCACCGTGAAGTTGGGCAGAGCGAGCGAAATGAGGTTGCCGGTCTGGACCGTGAGGGGGCCGCCGATCGCGGTGGCGGGGATGGTGACCGTCACTTCGGTGCCCGTGGGGTTCCCGGTGCCGGTCGCGAGCGTCCCGTTGAAGCGCACCAGGTTCGTCGTCCGATCGAACCCGCTGCCGTAGAGGACGACGGTGTCGCCCCGATAGCCCTGGGTGATCGAGAGGTCCGTGACCAGGGCGCCTCGCTCCAGGCGCACGAACGCGCCGCTGTTCACGTCCCGAGCGATACAGCGCATGGGATCTTGATCGAGCAGCAGGGCCGCATTGACCTGACCGATGACGCTCGTGAACTCGGCCGAGCTGATGCCGGTGGCGCCCACGGTGCCGGTGTAGCTCGCCCCGTTCACCGTCCCCATGGCGGCCAGCTGCTGGGCGGTGCTCAGGGCCTTGAGGCTCTGGATGGTGCACAGCGCGGTGGTCGCTGGGCTGATGTCGATGGTGCCCGCCGTGAGGCTCCCCCACCCCCCGTTGTACCGGAGGAGGGTCCTCAAGCGCGCGGCGGCGGCCCCCACCCGGTTCGGGGTGCCGCCGGCCGGAAGGCCCTTGACCGCTTCGAGGACATAGGGGGTGTTGGACTGGTACTTCCAGCCCTTGATGTCGAGCGAAAAGGTCCCGTCCGGCTTGGTCACGGTGGCGGCCACCGAGTGGCCGTCGCTGGTGTCGATCAGCGACACGGTGGCGCCGCTCGAGACGTCGGTGGCGGTGGCCTGCGTGCTGAGGTGCACGGTGCCGGTCAGCACGTCTGAGCCGAGCGCCGTGACCGTGGAGCCCAGCGTCGAGAGGGAAGGCAGCTTGGTGCATGCCGCCAGGGCGAGCAACGTGCCGGTCAGGAGCAGGGCGAGGAGCCGCCTCATCGTGCCGGCGTTCATTCGAGGTTCCCCTGGAGGGACGTGACGCCGTTCGGGGTGATCGCCACGTTGGTGGCAGACCAGGTGACCATGGGATCCGAGGGCAGGGTGCGGGTGACCTGGAAGGTGTAGGTCCCGGCCGGCAGACGGACCGTCAGGTCGTTGGTGAGCGACTGGTTGGGAAGCGGGGTGCCGTTCCGCGTGATGTGCAGCGTCGTGGGGCTGTTGGCGGCCTCGTTGAGGGAAAGCGCGGGGGTGACGGACAGGTCGAGCTCGCCGTCGGTGGTGATGTGGACGGTCAGGGAGTCAGACTTGGAGGGATCGCTCACCGAGGTCGCGGTGAGGACCACGTCGCCCGTCGCGCCGGGCAGGACCCTGGCCACCCCGTCGGTCACGATGACGCGTTCGGCGTCGGCGCTCGCCCAGGTCACGCCCTGGGCATCCGTCTTGCCGTCGGTCAGGAGGACCCGGGCCGTGAGTGCCTGCTCGAACGCATAGCCCGCCGGAGCGGTGCCGTCGGCCGCCGGGGCGTTGAGCGAGAGCGTCTCGAGGTCGGGCTCGATCAGCACCAGCTGGGCCGAGGGAGCACCATTGCCCCCGGTCACCTTGCCGCCCACGCCGTTCGTCGAAGCGGTCGGGGTGGGGCGGGGAACGACCTTGCCGACGACCTCCTCCTCGGGGGCACAGCCGATGGTCAGGGCGATCGCCGCGAGCAATGCGAGGGGACCCAGGTAACGCCTGCCGAGCATGTCGGTCGATTGCCTCCAAGTAACGTGCCTAGAGCCTTCGAGGAAGGGGTCTATGACTCACGTATACCGGATGGTGGGCGGATCATAACTTGCAAGTCCTTGCAAAGTGTTGCCAAGCCTGGGTTTTGGCCGTCCGATCAGGCGCAGAACGCGCGGGCGTGCCGAAGCTTGCCGGCATGCGCGGCGCGCGCGCTGTCGAAATCGTCGGGCAGGTTGTCGAGGAGCGGGGCCGAGGCGACGCAGAGCGCGAGCTCGAAGAAGAGCCGTGCTCCCTGGGTGAGTCCCTCGTTTTCCAGCTCGCGGGCCTTGCGGTAGAGCGCGTCGAACTCGTGCAGGTCGCAGAGGGCGACCTCGCACCAGCGCAGACGGTACATCCCGCCGGCGGATTCGAGCAGGTTTTCGGTGCCCAGCTTCTTGAAGCCCTGACGCAGGCTGTGGGCGGCCGAGTGCAGGAGGTTGAGGTCGGTGGGATCGCCGAACAGGTGCTCGGCGAGGGTCTCGGAGGGAAGGCCGTCGGGATTGAGGGTGAGGTAGCCGAGCAGCGTGAGGGCCTTGTGGCGCGAGAGCTGGAGCTGGGACGTGCCGTCCCGCGTCATGGTGAGATCGCCGAATGCCCGGCAGACGACTTTCGAGGGCCAGGAGTTCCCCTTCATGGCCTCTTGCCAGAAGGTCTTGCGCAAGGACTGGCGCGAGAGCACGGGCGGGGCGGGGATGGGCTCGCCCTCGATCGCCCGGAGCAGCGACTGGGCATGCTCCCTGAGATCGTCGAGGGGCTGGTTGTCCACCTCCTCGCGCAGCAGTCGGATGGCGGCCTCCGCGTCGCCGTGCTTGGCGAGGGCCCAGCTCCACGTGAGCCGGACGAGGTTGAGCTGGTCGTTGTCCAGCGGGTGACGCATCAGCTCGTCGAAGAGCACCCGGGCCTCCACCGTTCGGCCCTGGAAGCAGGCGATCTCCAGCAGGTGGAGGTTGCTCATCTGCACGAAGGCCGAGGTCCCGTACCGGATCGCCAGGGTCTTCATGTGGCGGAAGTAGCCGTCGGCGGTCGAGTAGGCCAGCGCTTTCAGGGCCCGGCTGGCGAGCAGGGACACGAAGTTGAGGACGGCATCGGGGCTGGGGGCCGCGAAGGCCCGGAGCGGGACCTCGAGCACCGTCTGGATGGAGCAGGTCCCCTGCGGATCGAGCATGTGGCACCGGAGGCGCGCGTTGTGGGCATCGAGCAGGACCCGCTCGAAGTTTTGCTCGGTGACCAGCGCGAAAAGCCGCTCGGCGTAGCGCGTCGCCTCCAGCCTCATCCCCTGGTTGTTCTGCGTGACGTGCTGGCCCAAGAGGGCCAGGTAGTGCTCGTAGGATACGGCGCGATCGCCGAGCGGGGGCACGGAGAGCACCTGCTCCCAGAGGGCCTGGACCGCCGCGGTGTCGGCCGCCAGCCATTGCGCCCAGGCTCTGAGGTTGAGGAAGCGAGCGCGCTGGGCGGCGGTGAGACGGTCCTGTTGCGGGGCGAGCTCGGCCATGAGGGTCTCGAATCGTTCGAGGTCGCGCTGGATCGAGGCGCCCGTCGCCATCTCGAGAAGGGTGTCGAGGAGCTCCTGCGGCTCTGCCTCGCAGGCTTGCAGGGCCATGTCGAAGGTCGCCCAGCCGCCTTCCAGGTTGCCCGCCTCGAGGAGCATCGACCCTTCCAGTCGCAGGAAGTACGCGTGCGTTTGGCGCGCCTCGGGCGGCACCTTGCCGAGGCGTTGCTGGCCGGCTCGACCCTCCTGGGTTTGAAAGTGGCGCCGGCCATGGGCCTTGAGTCCGTCGGCGACCAGGTGCCAGACGGTGGAGGGGACGCCTCGTCCCAGGGCTTGCTCGGCCGCCTCTCGCCAATGGGGGAGCAGCAGCAGGAGGTTCGAGCCGTCCCGTTTGGCCAGGTTGCGCCGCACGAGCTCGTCGCCGTCCGGCAAGTCGGCGAACTCGCCGACGACGTGCAGGG
Source organism: Candidatus Sericytochromatia bacterium (assembly GCA_036676985.1). Taxonomy (GTDB): domain Bacteria; phylum Cyanobacteriota; class Sericytochromatia; order S15B-MN24; family UBA4093; genus DATNQJ01. Next base: position 478 of record JAKFBU010000042.1, on the reverse strand, counting down.
CCACGACCTGCTCCTGGAGGGCGGAAGGGAGGGCCTGCCAGTCCTCACGGCTTGCCTTGCCTTGCCAGGCCGGATGCTCGGCGTCCCAGACCTCCAGGCCGGGGCGCTCGAGCCGGGGCGGCCGGTGGCGCGAGGCGACGACGAGGGTCCCGGCGGGCGGGAACTGTCGGATGAGGCCCAGGAGCAGGGGTTCGAGGGGCGTCCCTTCGCAGAGGTGGAAGTCGTCGAGGAGCAGGCGGAAGTCGGGGGCCGCGGCGGTCAATGCGAGCCCCAGCAGGGCCCCCGGCTCGGTGCCTGGCAGGTCCTGACGCAACTGCTCGAAGGGCGCCCGGATCTCGGGCCAGGGCAACAGCAGGCGGTGGAGGAAGAACTCGACGGAGAGGTCGTCCGACGTGAGCCCCGTGTAGGAGGCCGGAGCGGGGCTGGCCGCGTGCCAGCGGCGCAGCAAGGCGGTCTTGCCCGCGCCGGGTCCGGCGCT
>JAKFBU010000041.1:0-212166 GCA_036676985.1 Candidatus Sericytochromatia bacterium | reverse complement strand
CAAGGAAGAAATCTACCTGGTCGCGATCGTCAAGGGCATGGGGATCACGCTCAAGCACCTGATCTCCAACCTGATCCGCCCCCGGCAGATGCCCATCGTCGAGTACCCGGAGAAGCAGAAGCAATTCCCGGCCGGGTACCGCGGCAAGCACCGCCTGACCAAGCGCGAGGACGGTAACGTTCGCTGCGTGGCCTGCTACATGTGCGCCACGGCGTGCCCCGCCGAGTGCATCCACATCGTCGCCGAGGAATCGCCCGATCCCACGATCGAGAAGCGGCCCGCCCGCTTCGACATCGACCTGCTGGAGTGCGTCTTCTGCGGCATGTGCGTGGAAGCCTGCCCGGTGGACGCCATCCGCATGGACTCGGGCATCTACTCGATCACGGACTTCAACCGCAAGTCCTTCGTCATCACCAAGGAAGAGCTCATGGCCGTCAAGCCGCAAGGCATGCCGGAATAACACTTAGGAGCCCCAGCCCATCATGCTCACCACCGTACTCTTCTACCTGCTGGTCGCCGTGATGATCGGTGGCGGTCTGGTTTGTATCACCCGCCGCCACCCCCTCTCGGCCGCCCTCTCGCTCGTCGTGTCCTTCCTCGCGCTGTCCGGGCTCTATGCCCTTCTCACCGCGCAGCTCATCGCGATCCTCCAGATCCTGGTGTACGCGGGCGCCATCGTGGCGCTCATCGTGTTCGTGATCATGCTGCTCAACGTGCGGGAAGCGGACCTGAACTATCAGGAGGAGCTGGTCCCGCAGGTCGGCATCGCCCTGGTCGCCCTGGTGCCGGTGGTGGGGGTGGTCATCGCGGCCATCAACCGACTGCCCGCGGGCGCCTTCCCCGCCCTGCCCGATCCCGGCTACGGGTCCATCGAGCAGGTCGGCATGTACCTCTACCAGCACCACGTCTTCGTCTTCGAGCTGGTGTCGGTCCTGCTGACCGTCGCGCTGGTGGGCGTCGTGCTCCTGGCCAAGCGCCGCATCTAGGGAGAAGCCATGATTTCGTTGCAACACTTCCTGATCGCCAGCGCCCTGCTGTTCGCCATCGGCGTGGCCGGGGTGGTCGGTCGCAAGAACCTCTTCATCGTCTTCATGTCGGTCGAGCTGATGCTCAACGCCGTGAACCTCTCGTTCGTGGCGTTCGCTCGCTTCCTCAACCAGCTCGACGGCCACGTCTTCGTCTTCCTCGTCATGGCCGTCGCCGCTGCCGAAGCCGCCATCGGTCTTGCGATCGTGATTCTGCTCTTCAAGAACAAGGAGTCGCTCAACACCGACGACTTCAGCTTGATGAAGCGGTAGGGGACCCAAATGGAAGCACATACCACCACCCAACTCGCCGCCACTACCAGCAACCTGTTGCTCTGGGTGCCGCTCTTCCCCCTGTTGGGCGCCATCTTCAACGGTCTTCTGAGCCTCCTCTACGCCAAGCATGAGCACGGCGCGCCCAAGGCCCTGGTCTCGGCCGTCGCCGTCGGCGCCCCGATCCTCTCGTGCCTGGTGGCCATCACGCTGTTCTTCCAGCTGCGGGCCCTGCCCGAGGAAGGCCGCCTGATGACCCAGCACGTGGCGACCTGGATCCAGGCCGGCCACCTGAACGTGGGCATGGACTTCATGCTCGACCCGCTGTCGAGCGTGATGATCCTGACGGTCACCTTCATCGGCTCCTTGATCCACCTCTACTCGGTGGGCTACATGAGCCACGACCGCGGCTTCAGCCGGTACTTCACGTACCTGAACCTGTTCACCTTCTCGATGCTGGTGCTGGTGCTCGGCCAGAACCTGCCCATGATGTTCGTGGGCTGGGAAGGCGTGGGCGTCTGCTCGTACCTGCTCATCGGCTTCTGGTTCACGGACATCTACAAGGCCAACGCCGGCAACAAGGCCTTCATCGTCAACCGCGTCGGCGACTTCGGCTTCCTGATCGGCATCTTCTTCCTGTTCGTCTACACGCTGAACCACGGCGGCGCGACGCTGGACTTCATCCAGCTCAAGGCCTTCTTCGACGGCCTGCCCAAGGACGCGGCGCTCACGACGACGGTCGCCACCACCGCCGCCCTGCTGCTGTTCATCGGCGCCATGGGCAAGAGCGCCCAGGTGCCCCTGCACGTGTGGCTCGCGGACGCGATGGCGGGCCCGACCCCGGTCTCGGCCCTCATCCACGCGGCGACGATGGTCACGGCGGGCATCTACATGGTCGCCCGCACCAACTTCATCTTCAGCCTGAGCCCGCTGGCCCAGATGGTCGTCGCCTCGATCGGCGCGCTCACGGCGCTCTTCGCCGCGACCATCGCCATCACGCAGACGGACATCAAGCGCGTCCTCGCCTACTCGACGGTCTCGCAGCTCGGCTACATGTTCGTCGGCGTCGGCATCGGCGCGTACTCGGCCGGCATGTTCCACGTGTTCACGCACGCCTTCTTCAAGGCGCTGTTGTTCCTCGGCGCGGGCTCGGTCATCCACGCCATGCACGAGGAGCAGAACATCTGGAAGATGGGCGGCCTCAAGGCCAAGATGCCCATCACGTTCATGACCATGCTGGTGGCGTGCCTCGCCATCGCGGGCATCCCCCCCTTCGCGGGCTTCTTCTCGAAGGACGAGATCCTCTGGCAGGCCTTCTCGAACGGCCACTACGTCCTCTACGGCGTGCTGTTGCTGACGGCCGGGATCACCGCCTACTACATGTGGCGGATGCTGTTCCTGACCTTCTTCGGCACGCCGCGTGACAAGCACCGCGTCGAGCACGCCCACGAGAGCCCCTGGGTCATGGCGTTGCCGCTCGTCGTCCTCGGCGTCGGCAGCGTGGTGGTCGGCTTCCTCGGCCTGCCCCACATCTGGGGTCCCAACCTGTTCGCCGACTGGCTCGCTCCGGTGGTCGGCCACCATGCGGCGGCCCACGGCCCCGTGGCCAGCCTCGAGCTGCCCCTCATGATCCTGTCGGTCGTGGTGGCGGCCCTCGGCATCGGCCTCGCCTACGTCCGCTACGGCAAGGCGACGCCCGCCAGCGAGCCCACGCGCGCCGCGTGGTGGGACATGCTCTGGAACAAGTACTTCATCGACGAGGCCTTCGACAGCCTCCTGGTCAAGCCCCTGGTGGCCTTCTCGAACACCTTCCTCAAGAAGGGTGCCGAGGAGAGCGTCATCGAGGGCGTGGTCGAGGGCACGCCCAAGGTCTACGCCGGCATCTCGGGTGCGGTGCGGACGGCTCAAACCGGTCTGGTCCGCAACTACGCCCTCTGGATCCTGGTGGGGGTGGCGGTGATCTCCGTCTACTACCTCCTCCGCCTGTCCTCGCTGCACTAGCGCCTGCGGCTTATCTACAAGGATTGCACCATGGATCAAAACGTACTCTCGATCCTGATCTTCCTGCCGATGCTGGCGGCTCTGGGCCTGTGGCTCGCGCCGATCCGCGACGCCAACGGGATCAAGACCTACTCGCTCGTGGCCTCGCTCATCAACGTGGTCTTCGCCCTGGCGGCCCTGGGCACGTTCGATGCGCACCGGCCGGGCTACAACTTCGAGGTCAACCGGCCCTGGCTGGTCGACATCGGCATCCACTACCACCTGGGCGTGGACGGCATCAGCCTCGTGCTGGTGCTGCTCACGGCCCTCATGACCCCGTTCGCGGTTCTCGCCTCCTGGAAGCTCATCAATGAGCGCGCCAAGAACTACTTCGCGCTCTTGCTGATCTTCTCGGGCGCGATGATCGGGGCGATGGTCTCGTTGGACCTCTTCCTCTTCTACGTCTTCTTCGAACTGATGCTCGTGCCGGCGTTCTTCCTCATCGGTAACTACGGCGGCCCCGAGCGGATCAAGGCGACGGTCAAGTTCGTCGTCTACACCATCGTCGGCTCCCTGTTCATGTTCGTCGCGATCCTCTACCTGGCCATCCAGCACCACGCCAAGGCGGGCAGCTGGAGCTTCCAGCTGGCGGATCTCTTGGCCACCCCGCTATCGGGCGCGCCCATGTGGTGGGCGTTCCTCGCCTTCGTGCTCGCGTTCGCCATCAAGGCGGGTCTGCCGCCCTTCCACACCTGGGCGCCCGACACCTACGTGCAGGCTCCCAGCCCGATCACCTTCCTGGTGAGCGGAGTGATGGGCAAGATCGGTGCCTACGGCTTCATCCGCTTCGCGCTGCCCCTCTTCCCGGTGGCCGCGAAGGAAGCTCAGCCCTACCTGATGGGCCTGGCGGCCGTGGGCATCATCTACGCCGCGTGGATGGCGCTCGCCCAGACGGACATCAAGCGCCTCTTGGCCTACAGCTCCATCTCGCACATGGCCGTCATCATGCTCGGCGTCTTCAGCCTGGATCCCCAGGCCTGGACGGGCACCGTGTTCATGTTCATGGCGCACGCGCTGTCGACCGGCGGCCTGTTCCTCATGGTCGGCATGCTCAACGAGCGCAAGGGAACCGTCATCGCGGACTTCGGCGGCATCGCCAAGGCCATGCCCTGGCTGACGACGCTCTTCCTGGTGCTCACGATGGCGTCCATCGGCCTGCCCGGCCTGAACGGCTTCGTCGGCGAGTTCCTCATCCTGCTCGGCTCGTACGCGAGCCACAACGTGCTCGGCGTCATCGCGACGACCTCGGTCATCTGGGGCGCCTGCTACATGTTGTGGATGGTGTCGCGCACCTTCTTCGGCGAGTACCAGGGCGAGGTCAAGCCGGCCAAGGGCGGCGGTCTTCCCGACCTGTCGCTGCGCGAGGCGATCATCATCGTGCCCATCGCCCTGGTCATCGTCTGGACGGGCTTCGCCCCCCAGCCGGTCCTCAACCAGATCGACCCCTCGGTCCAATCCACCCTCCGTACGCTGCAGTCAAGCGCCGGCATGCCGGTGACCGCCGTCCAGGCCGAAGCGCCTGCCCACGGCGGGATCGGTTTCTAAGGAACGAACATGTCTGAGTGGCTTCCGTTACTCCCCATCCTCATCGTCACCTTCACGGGACTCCTCCTCATGATGCTGGAGGTGTTCATGCCGAAGGAGGTTCCGGCGGTCTTCGCCGGGGTCTCGCTGACCGCCCTGGCGTTCGCCGCCATGGGGCCCATCATCGACTGGACGCTGCACAAGGGTGCGGTCAAGCACGTCCTCTTCGAGGGGGCGCTGACCGTCGACTCCTACTCCTACTTCTTCACGATCCTGCTGTTGGCCGCGGCGGCCCTCACGATCGTGGCGGCGTGGAACTACCTGCCGCGTGAGCAGATGGGTCACGGCGAGGTCTACAGCCTCCTGATGTTCTCCTTGACGGGCATGCTGACGCTCGCGTCGGCCACGAGCCTCATCGCGCTCTTCCTGGGCGTCGAGGTCATGTCCATCGCCGTCTACGTCCTGGTCGGCGCCCGCCGCACGGACCTCAAGGGCAACGAGTCGGCCATCAAGTACTACATCCTGGGCGCCTTCTCGTCGGGCATCCTGCTCTACGGCATCGCGCTCATCTACGGCACCACGGGCTCGGTCCAGCTGGAGGTCATCCGCGACTTCCTCGCCAACCCCGGCGAGGGCAAGCTGCCCCTCCTGGTGGTGGGCCTGGCGCTCTTGATCGTGGGCATGGGCTTCAAGGTGGCGGCCGCCCCCTTCCATGCCTGGACCCCGGACGTGTACGAGGGCGCTCCCGCCCCGATCACGGGCTACATGGCCACGGCCGTCAAGGCCGCGAGCTTCGCCTTCTTCCTGCGCGTCCTGGCCGTGGGCTTCCTGCCCGTCAAGGACCACTGGGTCGAGGTGATCGCGGGTCTCGCCGTCGTCACCATGTTCACGGGGAACCTCCTGGCCTTCGTGCAGACCAACGTGAAGCGTATGCTCGCCTACTCGAGCATCGCCCACACGGGCTACCTCATGATGGGCCTGGTGGCCCTCACGAGCGCCCCCGAGGGCACCGCGGCCGCGGCCATCCTCTACTACCTGGTGGCCTACACCGTGACCAACCTGGGTGCGTTCGCCTGCATCACGTTCCTGAGCACCCGGGGCGAGAAGCTCGTCGAGTTCGACGACTACGCGGGGGCCGCCAAGAAGTTCCCGCTGGTCGCCTTCGTCCTGGCCCTCTGCATGGCGAGCCTGATCGGCATCCCGCCCACGGCGGGTTTCTTCGGGAAGTACTTCCTGTTCACCTCGGTGATCCAGCAGGGGTACGCCTGGCTCGCGGTCGTCGGCATCATCAACTCGATCCTCTCGGTGTACTACTACCTCCGCCTGGTGGTCGTGATGTACATGAAGGAGCCGAAGTCCGACTGGTCGAGCGCCACGGGCCTGCAGCCCGCTCGCATCGCGGGCGTCATCTGCGCCGTGATCGTCATCTGGGCAGGCATCGGGGCGGGCAACCTCCTCAGCCTGGTGCCCGGTGCGGCGCCCTTGATGGCGTGGGCGAAGACCTCGGTCTCGACGCTCTTCTAACCGAGACATCCTGCTCGAGGGGCGGCCGCAAGGCCGCCCCTTTTACGTTCGGCTTACCGACCAGCCTCTCATGCGCACCGTGAGCGCGGTCACCCTCCGGTGACATTGCATCGCGTATAAATAGCTGTATCAACCAGGCAAGCGGGCCGCCGAGGGGGCGGCGCCACGATGCCAGGGCATGACGTCCCGCTGATGGCCGCCCTACCGAGATTGTGGTCGCGTTTAACCTGACGACGATGGGGTAGGAACGGGATCGGTAAACAAGCACACGATGTGGCAGGAGGAACCATGAACCAACTTCGCTGGGTGGCCCTGGCCCTGAGCGCCGGTCTGCTGACGGGCTGCCCGGGGGTCGCCAACCTCAACCCCAACACGCTCGGAACGCTCAACTCGCTCTTGGGCGAGTACGGCCTCAGCCTCAAGACGGTGGACCCGACGACCGGCCAGGCCAAGACCTACGCCGAGACGGACATCACGTCGGTGAAGGACGAGAAGGGCAACAAGATCGACTACAAGTTCGAGAGCGGCAAGCTGGTCTTCCGGCCGGTGCTCGAGGGCAACCACAAGATCTTCGTGACGCTCAAGGACGGCACGACGCAGCAGTTCACCATCGAGGGCAAGAAGACCGAGAGTCCCGACGCACGCTTCAGCGGCGACGTGGCCTTCATCCCCGACAGCAGCGGCCAGGGCTACACCTCCGAGGTCGGTATCGGCACGACCATCGACGTCGAGGCCCGGCATGACGCCTTCCTCAACCAGATGGCCACCAAGCGGGTCAAGGTGACGTTCAACCGCGCCCCGATCGAGGGCTTGACCCCCCTGACCATCAAGGCCGTCTACTTCGATCGCCAGAAGCTCCCGATGCACGCCTACGTGGTCGAGAGCGGCGTGCTCAAGATCGATCCCCAGGTCTTCTTCCTCGCACGGGAGTATCAGGAGGCCGTGGGCAAGCTGCCGATGGTGCGCGTCGCCTATCTGAACGCAGGCACGCCGACGGTCGTGCTCGCCGATCTTTCGGTGCTGCCCAGCCTGCCGGAGTGGCAGCCGCCCCAGCCGGGCGAGCCGGTGGTTCCGCCGCCGCCGCCCGAGGCCTTCACGGACAACCAGTCGGTGGACTGCAGCGTCAGCTTCGTGGAGCAGCCGACCGGCACCCTCGAGCAGTACGAGCTGGACAACGGCCTGCAGGTGAACGTTCCGAAGCCGGGCGAGGCTCCGCCCCCTCCCGATCAGGGGGAGATGCAGGAGATCCGCGAGAAGATCAACCAGTACGCCGTCACCTTCAACGTGCCGGACCTCGCCACCGTCAGCAGCGCGAGCGTCAAGGCCCTGTTCGTCGGCAAGGAAGAGCGCCCCATCGCCCCGATGGGTCCCGGCCTGCCTCCGCGGATCATCGATCTGCTGTCCATCAGCTCGGAGGGGGCCATCAAGCTCGATCCGATGATGATCTTCCACCTCCACGGCTACTGGAACTACCGCCTCGCCAAGGGGTCGGACTACCCCTGGATTCGTGTCTTCTACAACAACGGCACGGACAAGGTCGTCCGGTTCCGCTTCAAGGCCGCCAACCAGTCCAACTTCAGCTGGTTCACGGGCCTGAACTGGACGCCGATGCCCAAGCCCGCCGACTGGCCTGCCGATCAGCCCTGGATGCCGCCGCCCCCGCCGTTCGACCTCCTGGGTGCCAACCGGGTGGTGGTCGATACGGATCTGGACGTCGGGATCAACCTGACGCCGGGCACCCTCGACACCTACCGGACGAACCTCAAGAACGCCTCGGGCCACAACCCGGGAACGCTCTAGGCAGCCCTGGCAGCGCCGGCGTTCACGCCGGCAGCCAGCAGACCAGAAAAATCCGCGCACGGACCCGGCAAACGCCGGGTCCGTCGCCGTTTGGGGGGGCTTTGACGGATGCGCCTCGCTCCGGTTACGATGGACAATGGCTTGTTAGTGCCAAAACAGCCCAGGCGAGCGGCGTTTGGCCGCGAAAGCGAGAACACCTTATGGACACCCAGCGTAAGCCGGAATGGCTCAAGATACGCCCGCCCGCGGGCGAACGATACCTCTCGATCAAGGAGAACCTGCGCGGCCTCCAGCTCCACACCGTGTGTGAGGAGGCCTCGTGCCCCAATATCGGTGAGTGCTGGAGCTCCGGCACCGCCACCATGATGATCATGGGCGACACCTGCACCCGCGGCTGCCGCTTCTGCCACATCAAGACCGCCCGCGAGGGCAACCCGCTCGATCCCCACGAGCCCGAGAAGGTCGCGGGCCAGGTCGAGCGCATGGGCCTCGAGTACGTCGTCATCACCTCGGTGGACCGCGACGACCTCGCGGACGGAGGGGCCGCCCACTTCGCGGCCGTCATCTGTGCCATCAAGGCCAAGACGCCCGACTGCCTGGTCGAGGTGCTGATCCCCGACTTCCAGGGCGACTACGCCGCCCTCAAGACGGTGGTGGACGCGGGCGCCGACGTGGTGGCCCACAACGTGGAGACCGTGCGGCGCCTGACGCCCAAGGTGCGCGATCGCCGCGCCAACTACGCCCAGAGCCTCAAGGTGCTCCAGGACATCCACCGCATCAACCCCCACACCTTCGTCAAGACTTCCATCATGGTCGGACTCGGCGAGACCGACGACGAGATCAAGGAGACCCTCGGCGATCTGCGCGACTACGGCTGCCAGATCGTGACCTTCGGCCAGTACCTCCGCCCCAGCCAGAAGCACCTGGAGGTGGTGGAGTACGTCCACCTGGATAAGTTCAACGAGTTCAAGGCCTGGGCCGACGAGATGGGCTTCCTCTACTGCGCGAGCGGGCCCTTGGTCCGTTCGAGCTACCGCGCCGGCGAGTTCTTCATCAAGGGCATCGTCGAGAAACAGAACAAAGACCGTTCTTCCGCTTCCAACGAAGGAGACAGCATTGAGCTTAGTCGAGTATAAGGTGGACAAGGGCCTGCCTACGGCCCTCTTCACCGTGCTGCGCGCTGACGATACCGCGGACCCGGCCCTCATGCCGGCCATCTCGGACGAGGACCTCAAGGCCCTCTACCGGACCATGGCGCTGACCCGTGCGTTCGACCAGCGCATGATCACCCTGCAGCGCCAGGGCCGCCTGGGCTTCTACCTGGGCAGCTACGGCGAGGAGGCCGCGACCGTCGGCTCCGCCTACGCCCTCAAGCCCGAGGACTGGATCTTCCCTTGCTACCGCGAGCAGGGCGCCTACCTGTGGCGCGGCATCACGGTGCAGGAGATGGCCAACCAGTGCTACGGCAACGCGTACGACGGCACCAAGGGCCGTCAGATGCCCGTGCACTACTCCTTCCGCCACAAGAACATCGTCTCGGTCTCGAGCCCGCTCGCCGTCCAGCTGCCGCAGGCGGTGGGCGCCGCCTGGGCCGCCAAGCTCCGGCGCGATCCCATCATCACGCTGACCTACTTCGGTGAGGGCTCGACCTCGCAGGGCGACTTCCACGTCGGCCTCAACTTCGCGGGCGTCTACAAGACCCCGACGGTCTTCTTCCTGCGCAACAACGGCTGGGCCATCTCGACCCCGCGCGAGGTGCAGACCGCCAGCGAGAACTTCGCCATGAAGGCCAACGCCTACGGCTTCGAGGGCGTGCTCGTCGACGGCAACGACATCCTCGCCGTCATCGTCGCCACCCAGCGCGCGGCCGAGAAGGCCCGCAACGGTGGCGGCCCCACCCTCATCGAGGCGGTCACCTACCGCCTGGGCGCCCACTCGACCTCGGACGATCCCTCCGGCTACCGCAAGGAGGAGGACGTCAAGGAGTGGGAGCAGAAGGATCCCATGCCGCGCTTCCAGCGCTTCCTCGCCAAGAAGGGCCTCTGGACCCCCGAGTGGGAGGAGCAGCTGCAGGCCGAGTTCAAGGCGGAGATCATGACCGCCATCGAGACGGCCGAGAAGGCTCCCGCGCCCGGCGTCGAGACGATCTTCGAGGACGTCTTCAGCGACAAGCCCTGGTTCCTCCAGGAGCAGGAAGCCGAGCTGAAGGCCAGCCTCGCGGAAGCTAAGGAGAACCACTAATGCCCACGATGAACATCATCCAGGCCGTCAACGACGCCCTGAGGACCCAGATGCGCCTGGACGACCGCGTGGTCGTCTTGGGTGAGGACGTGGGCAAGTTCGGCGGCGTGTTCCGCGCCACCCAGGGGCTGCAGCAGGAGTTCGGCGCCGATCGCGTCGTGGACACCCCGCTCTCCGAGGCCGGCATCATCGCCACGGCCATCGGCATGGCCCTCTATGGCCTGCGCCCGGTCCCCGAGGCCCAGTTCGCGGACTTCATCTACCCCGCCTACGACCACATCGTCAACGAGCTCGCGAAGTACCGCTACCGCTCGGGCGGCCAGTACCCCTGCCCGGTGGTCATCCGCACGCCCTACGGCGGCGGCATCAAGGGCGGCCACTACCACAGCCAGTCGAACGAGGCCTACTGGGCCCACACGCCCGGCCTCAAGGTCGTGATGCCCTCGAACCCCTACGACGCCAAGGGCCTGCTGTTGGCCTCCATGCGCCAGGATGACCCCGTCATCTTCATGGAGCCCAAGCGCGTCTACCGTGCCGCCAAGGGCGAGGTGCCCGAGACCGACTACACGGTCGAGATCGGCAAGGCCAAGGTCGTCAAGGAAGGCCGCGCGGTCACGGTCATCGCCTACGGCTCCATGGTCCACACGGCCCTGGAGGCGCTCAACAAGGCGCCCGAGATCGACGCGGAGCTCATCGACCTGCGCACCATCGTGCCCCTGGACATCGACACCGTCATCGCCTCGGTCGAGAAGACCGGCCGCGTGGTCATCGTCCAGGAAGCCCCCCGCACGGCCGGTCTTGCCGCCGAGCTCACGGCCCTCATCAACGAGAAGGCCTTCTTGAGCCTCGAGGCCCCGGTGCAGCGCGTCACGGGCTGGGACACCCCGTTCCCCTACACGCTCGACCTGGAGTACCTGCCGAGCGCCGACCGCGTCGTCCAGGCCATGCGCCGGGCGCTCACGTTCTAAGGGGGAAGCGATGACGATGACGGCTCAGAACACGTTCGACTTCCTCCTGCCGGACATCGGCGAGGGCGTGGTCGAGGGCGAGCTCATGGCCTGGCTGGTGAAGCCGGGCGACGAGGTCGCCGAGGACCAGCCCATGTTCGAGGTCATGACGGACAAGGCGACGGTCGAGATCCCCTCGCCACGCCGCGGCAAGATCCTCGCGACCTTCGGCAAGGTGGGCGAGATCATCAAGGTGGGCGACGTGGTCGTGACCATCGAGATGGCTCCCGGCCAGACGGCCCCCATCATGCACGGCCACGGCGGCGGGGCGACCCCCAAGGCCGAGACGCCCAGCTGCGCCTCGACCCAGGTGGCGGCGGCCCTGCCCGAAAGCCTGCCGCAGCCCGAGATCCCCATGGCGCTGCCGGAGACCCTTCCCGAGGTGAGCGTCGCGGCCGCGAGCGGCCGCGTGCTCGCCACGCCCGCGACGCGCAAGCTCGCCCGTGACCTCGGCGTGGACATCCAGCGCGTGCCCGGCTCCGGTCCGGTGGGCCGCGTGACCAAGGGAGACGTGCAGGCCTTCGCCCAGGGCAAGCCCGCGGCGGCTCCTGTGGTCTCGGGGGCGATCGCCGTGCCGGTCTCCTCGGCCCAGCTCGAGGAGCGGATCGCCCTGCGCGGCCTGCGCAAGAAGATCTCCGAGAAGATGGTGCAGTCGGCCTTCACGGCGCCGCACTTCACCTTCATGGACGAGCTGGACGCCACCAAGCTCATCGCCATGCGCGCGGAGTCCAAGAAGGCGGCCGAGAAGCAGGGCGTGAAGCTCACCTACCTGCCCTTCATCATGAAGGCGGTGGTGGCGGCCCTCAAGAAGTTCCCGCTGCTCAACGCGAGCCTGGACGACGCCACCAGCGAGATCGTGGTCAAGAAGTACTACAACCTCGGCATCGCGGTGGCCGGCGAGAACGGCCTCATCGTCCCCGTCATCAAGGACGTGGACAAGAAGTCGATCCTCCAGCTCGCCAAGGAAGTGGCCGAGGTCGCCGAGCGTGCTCGGGTCGGCCGCAACCACCCCGAGGAGCTCAAGGGCGGCACCTTCACCATCTCGAGCGTCGGCTCGGTGGGTGGTCTGTTCGCGACGCCCATCATCAACCATCCCGAGGTGGGCATCCTCGCGGTCATGAAGATCAAGGAGCGCCCGGTGATCCGGGACGGCCAGATCGCCATCGGCCAGATGATGAACCTCGCCCTGTCCTTCGACCACCGCGTGGTCGACGGCGCGGTGGGCGCGGAGTTCACCAACGAGGTCATCCGTTACCTCGAGAACCCGAGCAACCTCATGATCGAGATGGCGTAAGCCATTCCCAAAAGGCCACCGCTCGAAAGGGCGGTGGCCTTTTGCATGGGCCCCGAGAGGGCGTAGAATGGCCTGGAGAGGAGCGCCACATGGCCCGCACACTGCACGTCATCGATCTGGGATGCCGACCCTACGACGAGGTCTACGCCCTGCAAAAGCGACTCGTCGAGGAGCGCGCCGACGATCGGATCGGTGACACCCTGATCCTGGTCGAGCACGAGCCCGTGATCACGCTCGGCCGCAAGGGCGATCCCGCCATCGACGTGCTCCGGCCGGGCATCCCGGTGGTCGAGATCGAGCGCGGGGGTGAGGCCACCTATCATGCCCCCGGGCAGCTCATCGGCTATCCCATCCTCAAGCTCGAGGAGGGGCCCGAGCGCGACCTGCACCGGCTCCTGCGCAAGATCGAAGAGGTGCAGATCCGCACGCTCGCGCGCTGGGATGTCGAGGCCGGGCGCCGCGAGGGCTACACCGGCGTGTGGGTGGCCGACAAGAAGGTGAGCTCCATCGGCATCGCCGTCCGGCGCTGGGTGACGTACCACGGCCTCGGGCTCAACGTGGGCACGGATCTTGGGGGCTTTGCCGCCATCCGGCCCTGCGGCCTGACAGCGGATGTCATGACCTCTGTCCAGGCGCTCGTGGGGCATCCGGTACCCATGGACGAGGTCAAGGCCGAGCTCGTCAAGCAGTTCGGCTTGGTGTTCGAGCGCTCGATCCTGCCGGGCGTCCTGCCGCAGGAGGTCGAGGCGTGATCCGCTACGCGACCACCGAGTCCCCGCTGGGGGAGCTGCTCGTCGCCAGCACCGAGCGCGGGGTGTGCGCCGTCTCCTTCGGCGAGGGCCAGGCGGCCTCCCTGGAGTGGCTGAAGGGCCTGTATCCGGACGAGGAGCCGGTGCTCGACGCCGCAGGGCTCGCGGGGGTGCTCGCGGAGCTTGCGGCTTACTTCGCGGGCGATCGCCAGGCCTTCACCTTCGACCTGGACCCCAGGGGCACGCCGTTCCAGTTGAAGGTCTGGGAGGCGCTTCGCGCGATCCCCTACGGCCGGACCTGGACGTACAAGGAGCTCGCCGAGCGCGTGGGCTCCCCCAACGGATCGCGAGCAGTCGGCCTCGCCAACCGCTCGAATCCGATCGGGATCGTCGTGCCCTGCCACCGGGTGGTGGGGGCGGACGGCTCGCTCGTGGGGTATGCCGGCGGCCTGGAGGCCAAGCGCTGGCTGCTGTCGCACGAGCGCCGCGTCGCCGGGCTGACGCTCTTCTAGAACAGCGCCTTGAAGGCCTCGCGATCGCGCGCCAGGAGCAGGTACTTCTCCAGATCGCTGACGCTGCCGTTGCGGTCGATGTCGACGTTCTGCCGGATCCAGTCGCTGAGATCCAGGCGGTCGACGTAGTGCCGCTGCATGTAGGCCTGGTCCACCTTTCGCGCGAAGGCCGCGGCCTCGCCGCCGACCTCGGGCCGCCGGAACAGGATCACATCCCAGAAACTCCGCGAGGTGCGCACTTTTTGGTCGCCGTTGCGGTCATAGCGCTGGATGAATCGGGTAGATAACTCTTGGACGCTAATGGACATCGATCATACCTCCTCTGGGTCTGAGGTTATCATCGAGTGTTCGTTAGGTTATCTTTCTTAATCGCGAGGTTAAGTTTAGGTTAATGCTTCTGTGACCATCTGGCAGACCCTCCGACAGGCCCTCCGGCAGGATGCGCCGAGCCCCCCCAAGAGCTGGCACCTGGCCATCGACGTGCTGCGGCTGGCCGTCGTCGCGGCCATCGCCCTCCGGGTGTTCCTTTGCGACCCTGGCGCGGCCTTGATCCCGCGCATCCTCATCGCGGCGGGCCTCGTCAATGCCGTCGGGGCCTTGCTGGTCACGATCAGTCCGCAGCCCTGGTCCCGTCTCCGTCGCTGGATGCCCTGGATCGAGGGGCTGCTCATCGCGGCCTTCCTGATCGTCAGCGGGGGAGGCGCGTCGCCCTATCTGCGCCTCATTCTCCTGCATTCCTTCGGCGTGACGTTCATCTACGGCTCCATGCATGGGGCCATGGTCTCGTCGGCCCTGACGCTCTTCCTCTTGGGCCTGGCCCTCCACAAGCCCTTGCCCAACCCCGTCGACGGGCTGATGATCCTGGTGGCGGTCTGGGGCGGCTATTCGGCCCTGTCCCTGCTCAACTCGGCGGCCGCCCGCGCGAATCACGAGGCCGCGGCCCAGGCGAGCCGGGCGCATGAGCTGCAATCCCTCACCGAGGCCAAGTACCAGTTCATCAACATCGTGAGCCACGAGCTGCGCACCCCGCTGACGGTCATCAACGGCTACAGCAAGCTCCTGCGATCCGGGATGATCGGCACGGATCCGGCGGAGCTGCAGGACGTCTCGCGCGAAATTTCGAAGGCCGCCGATCGCATGGGCCTGCTCATCGACGAGCTGCTGGATTTCGGGCGCCTGCAGAGCGGCCAGCTGCCCCTGAAGCCCGAGCGCTTCTCGTACGACGAGCTGGTGCAGGACGTGGTGAACGTGCTGGGCGTGCTCGCGGGCGAGAAGGAGCAGCGCGTCACCCTGGCGCTCGTCAGCCGTCAGATCGCCATCACGGCCGATCCCCGCCGGATCGAGCAGGTGCTCATCAACCTCCTCCATAACGCCCTGAAGTACAGTCCCGAGGCCACCGAGGTCCAGGTGTCGGTCCGGATGGAAGACGATCGGGTCCGGACCGAGGTGATCGACGAAGGCCCGGGCATCACGCCGGACCATCTGGCTCACCTGTTCACGCCCTTCTATCGGGCGGGACTCGGCAACCGCCGGGTGGACGTGGAGGGCATCGGCCTGGGGCTGGCCATCTGCCAGGGCATCGTGGCCGCCCACGGCGGGCAGATCGGGGTCGAGAGCCTTCCGGGCAAGGGCTCGCGGTTCTGGTTCGACCTGCCCGTGGCCCGGGTGGACGACCCCGTCCCCGTCGAGGTCTAGGAAGGAGCGGCCGCCTGACGCTGCTCGGTCCACCACTGCCAGGCGTCCCTAATCTGCCCTGCGGCCCACTCCTTGGCCGCCTGTCCCTGCCCTTCGCCCCAGCTCTCGAGGTCCGTCGTCCAGCCTCTCAGCCACTGGGTGAGCTGGTCGTCACTCTTGGAGGCGCCCACCTTCTTGAGGTAGCTCCAGGCAGCCTGGACCTGATCCAGGGGCTCTCCCTTCTGTAGCCCTTTGCTCTCGCGCCACAAGGCGGCGGCATGGTCCATGCGCTGGCGCTCGGCCTTGCCCACCTCGTCCGCCTCGGGGTTCCAGTCGTTGAGGACGTCGCGGTGCAGCCGTGTTCCCAGATTGACGAAGCCGACCACCGAGTCGACGTCCGCCGGGGCGTCCGGGCGGGTCAAGGCCTCCCAGACCTTGGGGGCCTCGGTGAGGACGTGCGCGCCTTCCCGGAACTGGTTCCTGAGGCGCTTGCTCGCAGGGTCGTCGCTCAGGTCCTGGTGGACGTCGGCCGCAAGCCCGATCACCTGCGAGAGACCCGAGCGCCAGTCAGCCTTGCCATCCATGAGCAGTCGATAGGTCGTGATGGATCGGTCGTAGTAGGCATTCGCCTTTTGGGCGACCTCCGTGAAGCCCGTGGCCGCCTTCTCGGCCTGCTCGCCCAGGACGCTCGCCGTCCCGCCCACGCCCAGCACGACGGTCGACAGGAGCTTGCCGAACCGCGTGGCCGGATCGAGCCGCTCGTTGCAGACGTCCGCGAGGGCCGCCCCCGCGGAGGCGAGCTTGCTCACGCCGGTGAGAAGGCGTGCCATGGCCTGGGCGCCCGAGCCCACGACCTTGGAGAGGATGGGGCCCCCGACGGCCGTGGCCAACCCGCCGAAGAGCTTGGCGGTGCCGGTGAGCGCTTGTTTCCAGTCGCCCTGCTTGAGGCCGTCCAGGAGCTCCCGGCCACCCTCGATGGCCTCGCTGACGGCGATGGCCAGGGCGAGGGCGTTGAGCCCCGGAGTGACGAGACAGGCGATCATGGCGATGTTCTTGAGCATCTCCTGGTGCTTCTCGAGCTCCTCCTTGGCCTTCCGGGCATTGTCCCCGACGAACTCCCAGACCGGCCAGAGGACGTTCACGGCCAGGGGCTCCAGGACGTGGACGTAGAGGGGCTGGAAGACGTTGGTCGACAGCCAGTCCGTCACGGGGCCGATGGCCTTGGCCACCGGGTCGAGGACGTTCTCCTGCACCGGCCGCACGATCTGCTCCTGCACGAAGGCGCCGGCCTGCCCAATGGCATTGGCCACCGGCTGGACGACGTGTTCGTTGACGGCCTGGACGGCGGTGGTGACGGCCTGGACCGCGGGCCTGGCGACGTGCTCCTCGAGCGCCTGTCCGACGGCCTTGGCCCCGTTCGCGAAGAAGTCGACGAAGGGGTTGCCCGCCAGCACGCCCTGCTCGCCCTCGGAGGCCTTCAAGAGGGACGGCGGCACGAGACCCGCGGGCAGGCTCGCGGACTGAAGCCGGGAGGTGAAGGCCTCCAGGCTCACGCTGCGGCGCTTGCCGTTCGGATCCAGGAACGTCACCTGCCCGTCCCGGATCGCCTCGACGAGCACCGAGTGACCCTGCAGCTGGCCGGTGTCGCGATCGCGGATCTTGATGACGACGGGCACGTCGTGCCCCTGGTCGAGGGCCCGCTGCATGGCGTCGAGCACCTGGGGCCCGTTGCCGAAGACCGAAACACTCGCCGTGCCGGAAACGGCCGAGAGCAAGCGTGACTGCTCGGCGGCGTAGAGCCCCTTGCCACGCCCATTGGCCGTGGCCCGGGTATCCGAGCGCACGTCGTAGGTGCCCGTCGCATACTGCATGAAGGCGGGCTGCAAGAGGTCGCTCGAGAGCGATCCCCCACCTGCCACGCGCCAGTCCGCATGGCGCCTCAGCACGTCGCCGTTGGCGAGCGTGACCCTGCCTGCGGGCGAGGCGAGGCCCGCGACGACCCGCAGGTACTCGGCGGGATCGTCCTGGGCGAGCTTGGCCTGGACCACCGCGGCCGCGCAGGTGTGGCGATCGCCCTGGGCGATGCGTTCGGGATCCGCAAGCTCCGAGAGCAAGGTGGCGATGAGCGTCCGG
The DNA here is from genome assembly GCA_036676985.1 of Candidatus Sericytochromatia bacterium. Lineage (GTDB taxonomy): Bacteria > Cyanobacteriota > Sericytochromatia > S15B-MN24 > UBA4093 > DATNQJ01. The sequence continues at coordinate 194,370 of JAKFBU010000041.1, read as the reverse complement.
CGGTCGATCCCCTCGGCGAGGGGCTGGGTGGCGAGGGTCTTCAACTGGGCGAGCACCTCGGGCGTGAGCGCGCCCCGGGCCTGGAGGGCCCGGAAGTCGGCGCTCTGCGTGAGGTCGCCCGTCGGGCGGCGGAGGCCCTCGCCCGCGCCGAGCCGGCGAGTCTCCCGGGGCGTGTCCGGCGCCGCATGGAGGGGGGCCGTCTGGCGTGGGCGGTTGCCGTGCAGGGGGCGGGTCGCGGGGGAGTGAATCCGGAAATCCATCGCCGACCTCCTCTCGAAGCGGGGGACTAGAGCAAGAGGGCTTCGCCTTCGCCGCTCTCGAAGAGCCGGCGCAGGTCCGCAAGGCGTGCGCTTTCTAGGCCCTCCGCCTCCACGCGGCGGATCAGCCCGTCGGTCAGAATGGCGCCCGGCGAGCGGTTGATGGGGCGTGCCGGGTTGGAAAAGTAGATGCGATCGCCCGTGAGGCACTTGAGCCTCAAGAGGTGGCGGTTGCCCTGGTGGGGCCAGGGCACTTCGACGATCACGTCACGCCCCGCCTGGCTCAGGGTATGGAGGATCTGGTCGAACTGATGGGTGCGCCGGGGCGACAGCCCCATGACGGCTTCCAGGAGCTGTTGGGTCGCACTCAGACGGCTCATTGCTTTCATTTCGTCACCTCGTTTCTGTGTCATGACTCCCCTTACCCACGGGAGAGGGGAGATGAAACTAAAACGTTTGGTTATTTTCATGTCAGATGATTTCGGCCTCGTCTCCCCTATAATGGAAGCGTTGACCGGGAAAGGACGGACGGGTGATTGATTCCTATCGCCGACGCATCGACTACCTGCGAGTCTCGGTGACGGACCGCTGCAACCTGCGCTGCCACTACTGCATGCCGGCCGAGGGCATGGCCTGGCTCGATCGTGACGATCTCTTGAGCTACGAGGAGATCGCGCAGCTGGTCGAGCGGGTCTTCGTGCCCCTGGGCCTCACCAAGATCCGGCTCACGGGCGGCGAGCCCCTCTTGCGGCGAGACCTGGCCCGGCTCGTGGGCATGCTGCGCCGCATGCCCGAGATCCAGGACGTCTCCTTGACGACCAACGCCCTCTTCCTCGCGGACCAGGCGGAAGCCCTCAGGGCCGCCGGGCTCGACCGCGTCAACATCAGCCTGGACAGCCTGGATTCGGACCGCTTCCGCCACATCACCCGGGGCGGGGACGTCCACAAGGTCCTGCGCGGCCTCGAAAAGGCCCTGGAGGTCGGCTTCGACCCCATCAAGATCAACACGGTGGTGCTGCCCGGCGTCAACGACGGGGACGACCTGGTGCAGCTCGCGGAGCTCACGCTGGACAGGCCCCTGCACGTCCGGTTCATCGAGTTCATGCCGGTGGGCGATCGCGCCCTCTTCCAGACCTCGCAGGTCGTGACGGCCGACGACATGCGCGAGCGGATCCGGCGGCACCATGACCTCGTGCCCGCGAGCGAGGTGCCGGCCGGCAACGGCCCTGCCAACTACTGGCGTCTGCCGGGGGCCGTGGGGACGGTGGGCTTTATCAACCCCATGAGCCGCCACTTCTGCGACACGTGCAACCGCTTCCGCCTCACGGCGGACGGCCGGGTCAAGGCCTGCCTCCTCAAGCAGAGCGAGCTGAGCCTCCGTGATCTCCTGCGATCGGCCGGGTCCGACGAGGAGCTGCAGGAGCGCGTCTTCGCGGCCCTCGCCCTCAAGCCCGAGTGGCATGAGAACGGCGCCGAGATCCAGGAGCTCACCATGTCCCAGATCGGGGGATAGGCCGGTGGCCTTCCACCGTCTCATCCGAGTGCTCGCCGTGATGCTCCTCGTGGCGGGACTCTGGGCCGGGGAGGCCCGAGCGGTCGACGACGCCGAGCTCTATCTCAACCAGGACGTGACGTGGGTGGGGCGCTTCCGGTACAACCCGAAGCAGCAGACCATCCTCATGCCCGTTTCGGGCCTCTTGCCCAGCCTGAGCTGGAACTCGAACCCGCGGCACGTGCGCTTCAAGGTGGCCTACCTGGACGTGCCCGGCATGGGTCAGGTGCCCGCCCGCCTGTCCGGCGGCGCGCAACGCCGCTTTCCGGGCGATCACCTCGTCCGGCTCATCATGCTCTCGGAGCCCGAGCCCGGTCTCGTTCGCCTGGTCGTCAGGGGCTCGCGACCGGTCAAGCTGGACCCGGAGCTCGTCTCCACCCGCACGGGATGGGCCGTCCGCGTGAAGGTCCGGCCGATCAAGCAGCCGAAAAAGCGTCGCTAGCCCAGGGAGGCCTCGGCGGGCGGCAAGAGGCTCGAGAGGCGCCCATCCAGCTCCCGGACGGCCTGCCGGAGGTGCTCCCAGCAGCCCAGATAGCGGTGGCGCTCCTCGCTGTCCTGCCCGCCCTTCTCGTCCAAGGTCCGCACGATCCGCTCGGTCGCCGACTCCTCGGCCTCGAGCAGGGAGGCGACGGAGACCGCCATCTCCATGGCGAGCATGCCGCCGCGGTTGGTGTGGAAGGTGAAGTAGAGCCGCTCGTCGTCGAACACGAAGAACTCGAAGCGGTCGGCAGGATCCATGGACAGGTGGAGGTGATGGGTGCGCGTGCCCCCGTGGCTCTCATGCCAGCCCTCTCCGGTTCCCTCGGCGAGGCTCATGAGCGCCAGGAGAACGGCCTTCAGGCTGCAGGTGCTCGCGGCCTCGAAGCCGAAGCCGTAGGCCACGTTCGGAAAGCGTAGCTCCCGGCCGCACACCGTGGCGACGAGGTCGACCCGGATGGCGTCGGGGGCGAGGCCTGGCTTCATGTCCAGCCACGTGAGCGTCTCCGGGATCCAGATCCGTTCGACCGCGAGGCTGGCATCAGCAGGCGAAAGGATCGGGTTGGGCCCCATGATCGCGTCCTCCTCTCGACATTCTACCCGCATGGACCGTTCCGCAACATGAGGCCCCCTTCACGGCTCGATCGTGACCCAGACCCGCCCCGGGATCGCCTCAAAGAGCTTCTCGACGTCGGGGGTGCGCATGCGGATGCAGCCCAGGGAGAGGTCATCGCCGATCGAGTCCGCGTAGGGCGTGCCATGGATGCCGATGCCCGATCGCCCGGGGACCGCTAGCCCGAGCCAGCGCGTGCCGAGCGGGTTGCGGGGATCCGCGGCCGGGAGGATGGACCCGTCCGGCCGCCGATAGGCAGGGCCTGCGACCTTCTGGACGATCTCGAAGCTGCCCACGGGCGTGCTGCCGTTGGACCCGAGGCCGACCGGAAAGGCCATGATCCGCAGCGAGTCGCGGTAGACCTCCATGACGTGGTGGGCCTTGGAGACCCGGATCTCCCAGGCCACGGGCTCCGGCGGATCGGGAGGCGTCCAGGTCGTCGGAGCCGCCGTGGCCTCGGCAGCCTGCAGGGGGACCAGAGACACGGTCGCCGGCCGGTGCAGGAGCGCGCGGGCGTAGATCCGGGCGAGCCGCCACTCGCGGGGAGCCGTCGGGGCCGACAAGCCGGTCACGGCCTCAGCGGGCGAGCGGCGTGGTTGCTGGCGATCGCCCACGGTGGTGAACGTCCACTTGATGCGCTTGGGCACGCCGGGCCCCTCGGCCGGCAGCATGGGGAAGAGGAAGACCAGGAGGGCGAGCAGCCAGGCGAGCCGGCGGTCCGGCACCCATTCGCCCATGGAGCGGCGGGCCGACTCGAGCCAGGGGGGCAAGGTCTGCTCGGGGGCCGGCGGAGGGCTCGCCGCCAGCTCCTTGAGGTCCGGAGGCAGGAGGTCCTCCAGCCGCCGCTCGAGGGTCTTGGCGCTGTTCAGGCGGCGGCCCGGCTGGGCTTGGATGAGCGCGTCGATCAGGTTGGCGAAAGGCTCGGAGACATGGGTGTGCTCACGCCAGGCGTACGTCTGGGTGGCGGTCTGGTACAGCTTTGCGGGCTCGATGCCCGTGGCGAGGTGCACGAGCGTCATGCCGAGCCCGTAGAGGTCCGAGCGCGGCCCCGCCTCGCGGGTGGCAAGCTCCGGGGCCAGATAGTCCTGTGCGGCCGGATCCTTGGCTCCGTAGCTGCCCAGCCGGCTTGCGATGAGACGCTCCCAGCCCCAGCCCGCGATCGTCAGCCGGCGCTTGAGGTCCAGGCGCAGGTGATCGGGCCGCACGTCGCGGTGCAGCAGGCCCCCTGTGTGCACGGCGTGGAGGATCCGGGCCGACTGGAAGGCGAGCCGCAGCAGGTCCTTCTCCGCATAGGGCAAGAGGTCGCGGCTCGCGCGATCGCCCATGGCATCGAGCACCACCGTGGCGAGCCCCTCCGCGTGCACCTCGCGTACCGACTGGATCCCCTCCACAGTGAGGCCCATGAGCGTCCGGGCCTCGGTGAGGAAGAACCCCCGGGCCTTGGGGTCCGGGCTCACGAGGACCCGCACCTCGACCGTCTCGTCCGAGGACTGGTCGGTGGCCTGGTAATGGAAGAGGTATTGCCCCCGGAAGAGGATGCCCGCGATCAGGTAGCGCCCGAGATGCAGCACGCCCGGCAAGGGCAGGCGGCAGGCCGGGCAGGCCTTTGCCCCCGGGGGCAAGGTGGCTTGGCAGTGTGGGTTCGGACAGGCCATCGGGTTCCTCGGCGACGCCGGACGTCTAGTTACTGTTTCGGCTGCGGAGGCCGGAACTGTAAAGCCATTTCTTACTGGAGGCTTAACGTCGCCATAAGAAAGAGCCGGCCTTCATAAACGATAACGTTGTTGTGGAGGCCAGTTAACGCTTCGTTGACAGTGAAGAGGGGGAGAGCACCATGAGCCGCATCGACGCCAGCATCCTGAACGATATCGCCCGCCGGGTGGACCGCAACAAGAACAACACCATCGAGAGCACCGAGGGCCGCGTGGCCGGCTCGGTCGGCAACCGCAACGGGTTCAACGGGACCCGCGAGACCTCGGATGCCATGGCCCAGGGCCAGGCCGCTCTCTACGGGTTCCAGCTGTCGCAGCTCGACGCGGACGCCGTCGCGGACCAGCTCTCGGGCGGCGATGCCTGGATCTCGAAGGAGGACGTGTTCGTCTCCGATCAGGCGCGCGCCCAGATCGACGGTCAGGCCGGCGGCGCCCTCGACAACAAGATTTCCAAGAAGGAGCTCTCGAGCGCCCTCACGCGCGGCGGCCTCGCCGTCTCGGGCGACGGCATCATGCTCTCGAGCGAGGCCCAGTCCCGCTTTGCGGGCCGTCCCACTCCGCCGTCGACCGAGCGCCCGACGCCTCCTGCGACCGGACGCCCCACGCCTCCCTCGACCGGACGCCCCACCCCGCCTTCGATCGATCCCGGCCGTCCGGTGCCACCCGCGGTCCATGAGCCGCGCTACTACTGGCAGCCCGAGTTCCCGATCATCCTGCCGAGCGACAAGCGCCCCCTGCCCAAGATCGCCCTGCCGCCCGCTCCGGCGCCTGCCCGCAAGGTCGAGCTGAGCGAGGTCTCCAACGACGCGGTCCAGCTCCTGACGGGCTACGAGCGCCTGCGCACCAAGAAGAAGTCCCTCGGGTTCATGACCACCTTCCCCGAGCTCAAGCACGATGAGGCAAAGTCGGCCCTTGCCAAGGGAGAGACCATCTACCTGGCCCCGGACGGCGGCGCCCACCTGAACAAGGACGTCTACAAGCCCGTCTCGAAGCTCTCCGAGCTCGAGCCCCTCCTGCCCGGCCTGCGCAGCCAGAAGCAGGGCGAGCTTCAGGCCAGCGAGAATGCTGCCTACCAGAGTCGGGTCCGCACCTGGAACGAGACGGACATCTCCCGCCGTCAGTCCAACCTGCCCTCGTTCAACTCGATCTACGACACCAACACCCTGTCCCTCAACAACTTGATCGTCAGCCAGGGCGGCCGCTCGTTCAACCGCAACCTGATCACGGCGATGAACATCTACAACCAGTCCTCGACCAAGCGCGAGATCGCCGAGCGGTGGCACCAGAACCCAGACATGTCGACCGCCGAGTTCAACCGCATGGCCAACTCCGTCCTCACCCAGAAGGTGGCGAACCTCGGCTGGCAGGCCAGCTACATGGGCGACCCCGAGAGCTACCTGGGCTCGATCCCGGTGCCCGGGCTGCGCTACCCCGACACCCAGGAGGACGTCGACTACAACGTCGAGACCATCCGTCGGGTCGCGAGCGAGCTGCCGATGCTGCTCAACAGCGCCGTCAACGACTAACTTCCCTCCTCCCACCCCCTCCGAAGAGGGCCCGCGCCAGCGGGCCCTCTTCGGCTTGCATAGGCCTCGCGTGGCATGGGTACAAGATCGTGGGGGAACATTTTCTAGGAGGGCGCATGACTCAGAACATGGCGCAGGGGTCGGGACTTTCGGCCGAGGGGCAAACCGCCCTCCGGGAGATCCTGCAGGGGGAGGGCGTCCTCCCGGGCTCCTTCGGTTCGGCGGCCTTCGAGCTCGCCACCCGCTCCTGTCTGCAGCCGGCCACGGTGCGCGCGTTGCAGGCCGCCGGCAAGACCCTCGTCGACCTTCAGGCCCTGACCAAACGCCTCTCGGAGCTTGCCCACCGCTTGCCGAACCGTTCGGATCGGGTCCTGCTGAACGCCGCCGCCTACGTCGCGAGCCGCGTGAGCGCCCTCGAGGGCCTGCAGCCCTCGGCGGTCCTGGATCAGGCTGCGGCGATCGCCACCGTGCGTGAGACGGTGCGGGAGCTCATCCCCAAGGCCCGCGGCCTGGACACCTACGCCCCGCGCCGCAGAGCCCTCTCCGAACTCCTGCTCAACGGCCAGTTGACGCCCGAGACCTACAAGGCGCTCAAGGGCCAGGACCTGCGCGAGATCCAGCGCCTCGTGAACGCCGAACGGTCCTTGATCCTGGCCGTGGTGCCCCCTCACAACCGGGAGGCCATGGGGCGAGTCCTGGCCAAGGCCCAGGCAGTCTTCGGTCAGTCCGTCACACCCGCCCTCGAGGCGCTGAACGCCGAGCTCGCCGGAGCTCGCGTGCAACATTAAGACCATATTCTAGAATCGCTTAGCTTCCATCAAATGTGGCAAGGGGCGCCCGTCCGGTCGTGACATGCGATCCGGTAGAGCGAGGGAGGAGTAGGCATGCAGATCAACGGCAACTCACCGGCCATCCGGGGAACGGCCCCCCTCAACCCGACGTCGATCACGCCCCCGGCCGGCGAGGCCCCCGCCACGACGGCGACGGCCACCGTGCGCCCGGCCGTCGAGACCGAGGCCGAGAAAGGCACGCGCAACCTCACCAACGCCCTGGTCGCCATGTTCGGGTCCATGAGCCCGCCCGTCCAGGCGATGTTCGACATCATGACCGGTGGCTTGACCCAGAAGAGCTACCAGTCGATGCTCGCCAAGGGCGTCACCGTCGACCACCTGAAACAAGCGGGCATCGCGTTTGCGCCCATGCTCCTGGGCTTCCAGGCCGTCGGCCAGATCCAGGGCGCGGGCGCCCTCTCGTGGCTCAACCAGGCCAAGAGCCTGGAGGACCTCCTCAAGACTCCCGAAAACCAGGCGAAGGCTGGCCAGGCCCTCGTCGATCAGCTGGTAGGCGTCATTTTCCCCGGTCCCGAGAACGCCCTTTTGCGGCAGGGCGCGAGCGAACTGTTGACCCAGGGCTCGCTGAACCCCCTGACGGCAGCCCAGCTCGGCGCCTCGGGCCTCAAGAACCTCGCCGAGACGCTCGGCAAGTACAGGGACCTGATCCTGGAAGTGGCGCCCGGCGAGACGGCCGGTCACCTCAACTCCATGCTCTACGCCGTGGGCATCGCGGCGAGCGCTCCCAACCCCACGGGCCAATCCGTCAACGCCGCGGCCCAGAACGCCTTGCCTCCGGGCATGCAGAACGCGGGCGGGACCTACGCGCCGCCGGCTGCCGACGGGACCATCGGCTCTTTCACCTCGGGCTCGGTGGATAACTGGGCGGCCAATCCCGAGACCGTCAGGCCCGACCCGCTCCCCCCGACCGCCACGACCGGCGGCAGCGTGACGCCGGGCGGCTCGTCCGGAGTGGCTCCTGGCTCGAGCGCCGGGGCCCAACCGGGCTCGACCTGGGGCCTCCCGTGGGGCTCGGTCGCGGGCGAGGCCGCCACGACCTTCGGCGGCTCTGCGAGCACCTCGGGCTCGGTGAGCGGCAGCATCCCCGGGGTGCCGGGAGGCGCCAGTTATGCCGCGTCGGGCGACGCCAGCGCGCACTACGGCGGCGGGGCGTACGCCTCGGGCAGCGCCAGCCTCGACGAGAACGGCCTGAATGCCGAGGGCCGGGTGGGCGTCGGCATCGAGGCCGGCGTCGAGGCCAACGCCCATGCCGAGTTCAACACCGGCATCTCCCAAACCACCTTCGACGGCCACGTGGACGCGAGCGTCGAGGCCCGGGCCGAGGCCTCGGGGTCCTTGCGGGTCGACGGCAGCGGGGTGCACGCCGAGGGGCACGTGGGGGCTGCGGTGCGCGCGGAGGCCAACGCGAGTGCGGACCTCTCGACGAGCCTGTTCGGCGGGTTGGTCTCCGAGACGCTGCACGGCGACGCCGAGGCCCGGGCCGAGGTGGCCGCCGAGGCCTCTGGCCGCCTGAACGCCGGCTTCGACGAAGAGGGCAACTTCGAGCTCGACCTGGGCTTCGATGCGCGGGCGAGTGCTTCGGCCGAGGCGCAGGCTCACGGTGAGGCGACCGTCAACATCTTCGGCTTCACGTTCGGCGTGGAGGGCTATGCCTCCGCTCAGGCGGGGGTCGAGGCCGAGGCCACCGGCTGGCTCTCCTACAAGGACGGCCAGCTCCGGATTGGCGGCGGCATCGGCGCGGCCTTGGGCATCGGCGCCGAGGTCGGCGGCGGCATCATCATCGGCGTGCCGCCCTTCGTGGACGACGTCATCAGCGGGGTGGCGGGTGCTGTCGGGGCCGTGGCCAACGGCATCGGCGACGCCGTCAAGGGCATCGGCGACTTCTTCGGCGGCCTCTTCGGGGGCGGCGGCGGGAGCCAGAAGCCGGCCGCGGAGGCCGCCATGCCCACCGCCCCCGCGTGGTCGCTCAGCGACCTCGGAGACTGGGTGGAGGATCTGGCGAACGGCGGTACGAGCGCCGGGACGGCCACCGCTTAGTCGTTCGAGCGCAGCACCGGAGCCTCGGGCTCCTCGATAAACGGCATCACCGCAACGGGGAGCGTGAACCAGAACACGCTCCCTTTGCCTTGCTCGCTCTCCACGCCGACCTGCCCGCCCATGGCCCGCACCATGTCGCGGACGATGGACAGGCCGAGGCCCGAGCCGCCGTGCTTTCGGATGAGCCCTCCGTCGACCTGGAAGAAGGGGTCGAAGATCTGGGCGAGCTGTCCGGCGGGGATGCCGATCCCCGAGTCCCGCACGGCCAACCGGACATGGTCGCCCTCCAGTCGGCCCTCGATGCGGATGGTCCCTCCCTGCTCGGTGAACTTCACGGCGTTGCCGATCAGGTTGTTGAGGACTTGGACCACCCGCCGCGCATCCGCCCAGACCATCAGGCGCGACGGCTCGAGCCCGACCTCGAGGTTCAGATGCTTCTTGTCGACGAGCGATCGCAGGGTGATGAGCGCCTGTTCGAGCGTCTGGGGCAGGTCCACCTCTTCGTGCTTGACCTTGAGGGCGCCGGACTCCAGCTGGTGGCTGTCCAGGAGCGTGTCGATGAGGTCGGCCAGCTGGCTGGAGCCCTCCTTCATGCGCTCGACGAACTCGGCCTGCTCCGAGGTCAGGGGGCCGCCGATCCGGTCTTCGAGGAACTCCAGGTACCCCATCACGCTCGTGAGCGGCGTGCGCAGCTCGTGGCTGACGGTGCTGATGAAGTTGCGCTTGAGCTGGTCCAGCTGGACCAGCTTCTCGTTCTGGTGCCGGAGCTGGCTGGCGGCCTCTTGCAGCAGGTAGACGACCATGCCCATGCCGGTGGTCAGGTTGAGGACGCCGCCCAGCCAGTAGCTGAGCCACTCGACGGGCGAGGCCGCGATGAGCGGGTAGACGAGCGGCAAGAGGCCCGTGGCGATGAGCGGGAGCGCGAGCCACCGGACCTGTGGGGCCTGCTCGTGGGAGCGTCTCAAGAGCACGCTGCCGAGCCAGACGAAGCTGACGGCGAGCGCGATGCCGGGCGGGATGAACGTGGTGTTGTAATGCTGGCCCAGGGCCACCATGACGGTGCTCACGCCCGCCAACGGCAGGATGACCCAGGTCAGGATCCGTCGATCGGACGGCTTTTCCTGTAGGCGGCGCCCCGTCTCGTAGAGGAACCACGCATTGGTGAAGGCGCAGCCGATCTCGAAGAGCGTGAGGACGGCCGGGCGCCCGAGCGGCTGCGACACGGAATCGCCCACGAGCATGAGGAAGCCCGCGGTGTAGGCCGCGACCCACGCCCGGAAAAACGGGCTGGGCGCGTTCTTCAGGACGATCAGGGACACGAGGAGGATGAGCCCGATGCCCGTGACGTTGAAGAGGTTGGCGATGAGTTGGACCGTCACTATACCGACCCGAAACCATTGCTTGCTATCGAAACGAACACGAGTTTATCACAGGTTGTTTGCGGAAATATTACAAGCGTTTAAGGATGTGAGGCTTCTCACATGCGTGTCACCGTCCGGGTTTCCGTCATATGACCTGCCGAGGGTATAGATCCCTAGCTTGTCTGCGCTTGCGACTGAGCGTCAGGTCAGGGATTGGTGAGGAGGTGCTGCATGCCGAAGACGACGGACCATCTCGACACGCTGGATTCCATGATCACCGAGGCGGTGCACCGGGGCCTCATGCACCATACGGCCGAGGACGAGGTCCTGAATGGTCGTATCGTGACGGTCGGGGGCCGCGAGCTCCTCAACTTCGGCTCCTGCAGCTACCTGGGCCTGGAGCTGGACCCCCGCCTCAAGGCGGGGGCCATCGACGCCGTGCAGCGCTACGGCACCCAGTTCTCCTCGTCGCGGGCCTACATGTCGTCGCCCGCCTATGCGGAGCTCGAGGGCCTGTTCGAGCGCCTCTTCGGCGCTCCGGTGGTGCTCGCGCCCACCACGTCGCTCGCGCACATCTCGGCCCTGCCCGTGCTCATCGACCCGGATGAGGACGCCGTGATCTTCGACCAGCAGGTCCACAGCAGCGTTCAGACCGCCCTGAAGCTGGTGCGCGGCCCCAAGGCTCACGTGGAGCTCTTGCGCCACAACCGCATGGACCTGCTCGCCGAGCGCGTGGAAGAGCTGAGCAGGACCCGTCGCAAGGTCTGGTACCTGGCGGACGGCCTCTACAGCATGTACGGCGATACGGCCCCCATGGGGGAGCTGGCGCGCCTCCTGACGGAAAACGAGCGCTTCCACCTCTACGTCGACGACGCCCACGGCATGTCCTGGCATGGCCGACGCGGCAGAGGCTTCGTCCTGGAGGCCCTGCCGCACCACCCCCGCATGGTGGTCGCCACCTCGCTCGCCAAGGCCTTCGGGGTGGGCGGCGGCGTGCTGGTCTTCCCGGACGCCGAGCTGCGACGTCGGGTCAAGACGTGCGGGGGCCCCATGATCTTTTCGGGGCCCATCCAGCCGCCGTCTCTGGGGGCGGCGATCGCCTCCGCACGCCTCCACCTCACGGACGAGCTGACGGCGCTGCAAGTGCGCCTGCAGGAGCGCATGCGCGAGTGCAACCGCCTGCTTGCCGAGTTCGACCTGCCCCTGGTCTCGAACTCCGAGGCCCCCATCCGCTTCATCGGCATGGGCCAGCCCAAGGTCGCCTTCCGGATGGTCGAGCGCCTCATGGAGGCGGGCTTCTTCACCAACGTCGCCATGTTTCCCGCCGTTCCCATGAAGCGGGCGGGCGTGCGCTTCACGCTCACGCTGCACCAGACGCTAGACGACGTGCGGAGGCTGGTCGAGGCGATCGCCTATCACCTGCCCGCCGTCCTCGCCGAGGAGGGCAGCTCGCTGGAGAGCATCCACCGCGCCTTCGACCTGGCCTCCCGTCCGGCTGCACCCAGCTCGGCGCGGGCGCTGGGCGTGCAGGGCCTCGAGCTGACGGTGCGCCAGGCCCGTTCCGGGCTCCGCCTCGCGCATGCGACGACCATCCAGGACGTTTCTAGGGCCGAGTGGGACGCCCTCCTGGGCCAGCGGGGCACGTTCACCTGGGAGGGGCTGCGCTTCCTGGAGGAGACCTTCCGGGACCAGCCCCAGGAGGCCAACAACTGGCAGTTCCACTACTACACCGTGCGGGACGTGGACGGCACTCCGGTGCTCGCCACCTTCTTCACCGAGGCCCTGTGGAAGGACGACATGCTCGCGAGCGCCCGCGTCTCCCGGCAGGTCGAGGAGCGCCGTCAGGCGGACCCGGCGTTCCTCACGTCGCGCTGCCTCGCCATGGGCTCGCTCTTGACCGAGGGGAACCACCTCTACCTGGATCGGACCAGGGACTGGCAGGAGGCCATGCGCCTCCTCCTCGAGGCCGTCGAGGAGTCCCAGGAGCAGGCAGGGATCAAGACCCTGGTCCTCCGGGACCTGCCCGCGGGCGATGCCGAGCTGGACGCGTTCTTGCGCGGCAGGGGGTTCGTCGGGGCGGCCATGCCGGATAGCCTCGCCATCGAGCGCACCTGGCAGGACGACGAGGGCTTCCTGCAGGCTCTCTCACCCAAGGCACGCTACCACCAGCGACGCGAGGTCCTCGGCTGGGAGTCCGCCTACCGGGTGGAGGTCCTGCGGCATGGGGACCCCGCGCCCAGTCGCGAGCTCCTCGACCACCTCTACGCCCTCTACCGCAACGTGAAAGCCACCAACCTCGATCTCAACACCTTCGACCTGCCCGAGAACCTCTTCGAGCGCATGCTGCAACACCCGGGCTGGGAGCTCATCCTGCTCTACCTCGAAGGGGGTGGGGCCTTGCCCGTCGGCGTGGGGGCCGCCTACGTGGGGCCCGAGCAGTACTGTCCCATGGTGATCGGTCTGGACTACCGGTACGTGCAGTCCCATCGCAGCTACCGACAGTCGTTGCTGCAGGCCCTGCGCCGTTCGGTGGCCAACGGCAAGCGGCGGGTCCTGTTCGGGATGGGAGCGTCCCTGGAGAAGCGGCGCTTCGGCGCACGTCCCCAGTCGCACGTCGCCTACGTCCAGACGTCGGACCTCTATCCCCAGGCCGTCCTCGCGCAGATGGAGGCCGAGGGCTAGCCGACCGTCCCGCCGTCGCGTACGATCGACCCGTTGGACGGAGGGAAGGGACAACATGGGCATCCTGCCCGATCTCGAGACGATCCGGGGCTGGGTCCAGGGCGCGGGCCCTTGGGCCCCCCTGGCGCTGGCGGCCGTGATGGTCGTCCAGCAGATCGTGCCCGTCCTCCCGGGCGGCCTGCTCCTGGCGCTTGCGGGGATCCTGTTCGGGGTGCCCAAGGGCTTCGCCGTGACGGTGATGGGAACCCTGTTCGCCTCGTGGGCCTGCCACCAGCTGGGACGCGGTCCGGGACGTCTCGTGGTCCATCGCTTCGCCGGTGAGCTGCGCATGCGGGGCATCGAGGCCCGGCTCGCCAACCGAGGTGTGTCCACGGTCGTGGCCGTGCGCGCCTTCCCCTTCCTGCCCTCCTACGCCGTGAGCTACGCGGCGGGCATCGTGGGCGTCCCCGTGCGGACCTACCTGCTGGGGTCGGTCATCGGCACCGCACCGGGCAACTTCCTGTACGTGCTCCTGGGCGATCGCCTCATGAAACCAGGCGACCCATTGTTCTGGGTCGCCATGGGCGGGTTGGTGCTGTTGTCAGGGTGTGCCTACGGTTTCGAGCGGCTGACGCGCTACCAGAAGAAGCGCACGGACGACGAGGCCTCCTCGGGGCCCTGAACCATCTCCTGTTCGGCCACCTTGTTGATCTCGACCATCGAGGGCATGCCCTCGGGCCGGTCCTGCTGGAAGACCACCTCGGTGGCGTTCTGAGGCTGGTTGAGCGCCTCGGCCGCGGCCTTCTTGGGGTCGGCCTTGGCGATCGCCGCGTCCTGCATGCCGCGCGGCGTGTAGTGCTTCATGATGATCTCGGAGTAGCGCGACCGGTAGATGCCGCGCGAGACCACCGCCCGGGGGCCCATGTTGTAGGCGACGAGCGCGCGGTGGCGCAGCGCCCGGGGGTCGAGCCCGGGGTAGAGGCGGGCCATGCGCTCCTTGTACCAGGCGAGGATCTTGCAGCCGAGATCGAGGTTGGTCTTGGTCTCCATCCACTTGGAGCGGGGAATGCCGCGGTGCTTGAAGTGGAAGGGCATCACCTGCATCAGGCCGACCGCGCCCACGTGGCTCACGGAGCGGGGATTGAAGCTGCTCTCGAGCCGGATGATGCGGGCGACGAACACGGGGTCCAGGTGGTACTTCTTGGCGGCCTGTTCGATGTGCCAGGCGTAGCGCTTGGCGGCGGTGACGCCGGCGACCGATTGGATGTACTGGTACGTGGGGTTGGGGTTGGCGGTGGGGGCGGGAGCCGCCAGGGCCGACGGCATCGCCGAAAAGGAAACGAGGCTCAGGGCCAGCACCAACAACTTGCGTAGCATAGGATCTCCAGTCGCACCGGGATACCTCTCCATACCCGTCGCGAGATCCCAAGATACCGCTCGAGCGGCCTTTTTGGGCGATCTTGACGCGCTGTTAAGCCCGGTTCAACCTTATTGTAACTTAATCCCTTGCTTGTTGGCCAGGTTGTCGGGCTGGTCGGGGCGGTCCAGATCCAGCGTGACGCGGCGCGCCTCGCCGCTTTCGAGGCCCGTGATCCAGTAGGATCGGGTCTTGTTTCCGTCCGCCACCGTCAGGTAGTGCTGTCCGGGTTCGAGATTGGCGTATTGCCAGGTTCCGGCGGCATCGGTCTGGCCGAGCCACTGGAGATCGAGGGTGGTGCTCCCGTTGGCAACCGGACGTCCCCCCTTCACGAGCGTGATCTCGAGGCTCGCCGCCTTGGGGTGGGCCGGGACCAGGCCCAGAAAGATGCCGTACGCCGCCCGGCGCGCGCGCGCCGCGAGATCGGTGGTGGGGGCCGGGCCGGGCACGACCGTCACAGACGGGCAAGTCGTCTGGATCAGGGTGTAGGTGGAGTCGGCCACCGTGCTGCCCGTGGCCGCGAGCACGCGCGTGAGCGCCGCGCGGACGTCGCCCGCGATCTGCTTGCCCTTGGCGCTCGAGGGATAGTGGCTCGTGCGCAGGGGGCCGTTGAGCGCGTGGCCGATGGTGACGAAGAGCGTCGCGCCCAGCCGGTTGGCCTCGCGCACCCGCTGCACGTCCGAGGGGCTCTCGTCGCGGCCGCGCGTAAGCTGAGTCTTGGCGCCCGAGGCCTCCAGGTAGCCGCGCAGGAAGTCCGCGACCATCCAGTTGTAGCCCGCGAGCTTGCGACGGGTGGCGTCCTTGTCCTCGCTGCCGCCTTCCGGGTTGAGGAAGACGGTCTGCGCCCGCATCTCGGGGCTCGTGAAGGCCGGCACGGCGATGGGCACGAACTGGGGACGGCCGAGCGCGAAGGCCCGGCTCCGGATGCCCGGCTTGGCCACGCGCAGCTCCGAGAGGCCTTCCGGTGCCCGGTCGAACCACCAGTAGCCGTCCTCGTTGCTCTTGGTCATGCGGCTCTCGCTCTTACCGAGGGCGACGATGGTGACGTCCGAGAGCGGGCCATCATCCGGCCCCTCGACCCGGCCGGACAGGATGGCCCGGCGCCGGGTCGGCAGCGTCACGGCGAGCCGTACCTGGCCGGTCGCGGCCGTCAGGCGCGTCTTGGGGCCCGGGTACTCCACGTAGGTGGTGGCGAGGCCCCCGCGGGTGAGGGTCTTGGTGCGCTCGAGCCGGGCGTTGGCGACGGTCCAGCTCACCTCCGTGCCGTCCGCGACGGGCAGGCCGTGGGCGTCGAGCACCCGTACGGCCACGGGCAGGGGGCCATCCTCCGGCAGGGCCGAGAGGGGCACTTCGCCGCGCATGGCGGCGGCCGGACGGCTCACGGCGAACGTCCGCTCCTCGCGCGGGGTGGTGTTGCCGCCCACGTTGCGAGCCTGGAGGCTCAGGGAGTGGGTGGCGTTGGAGAGCGGGCGGTCCGGCTGGAACAGGAGGGTCTGCTCCTCCGGGTCGAAGTAGCCGGAGACGGGCTGGCCGTCGAGCGTGAGCGCGAGGGAGGCGGGGTCGATGGGGCCGCCCGAGAAGGCGGCGCGCCAGGTGGGACGGGCCGGATCGCCCTGGGAAACCGGGGCGAAGTCGTGGATCCGCGGGGTGCCCTTGGCGAAGTACTCGAGGATGCCGAGGTAGTAGGCCTGTGCCTCCAGGAGCTGCTTTTCCGGCTGGCGGAGCTTCTGCTCGGTGTCGGGGTGCGTCAGGTAGGAGGCCTCGCCGAGGACGGCGGGCACCCGGGCGTTGCGCAGCACCGCGTAGTTGCCGGGCATCAGGCGCTCGTTGGGGAGCTGGAGGTTGCGCACGAGCGATCGGTGGAGGGCGGCGCCCACGTCCACCGACGGGCCCGGATCGTCCATCTTGTAGTAGGTCTCGGTGGTCTCGAGCGACTTCTTGGAGTCGAGCGTGGCGTTGTGGTGCACCGAGACGAAGAGGTCCGCCTGGAGCCGGTTGGCGATCGCCACCCGCGCCTTGAGGTCGTCGGCGAGCGAGCTGCCCGCGGGGGCCACGCCCGTGTCGCCCTCGCGCGTGAGCGTCACCCGCGCACCGGCCTGCTTCAACAGGCTTGCGAGCGCCTTGGCGACGGCGAGGTTGACGTCCTTCTCCTTGGTGCCCGCAGGCCCGACGGTGCCCGACTCGGGGCCGCCGTGGCCGGGATCCACGACGATGACGCGGCCCTCGAGGGGGCGGGCGGCCGGGTCCGGCAGGGCGTCGACGAGCGCCGAGTAGACGCGATCCGTCCCGACGCGGGCGGGCTCGGACTCCGGTTCGGCGACGACGGCCTGGCGGGTGCCGGCGCAGCCGGTGAGCGCGAGGGCCAGGGCGAGGCCTAAGGCATGAAGACGGGCGGGACGAGGCATGAAGGGTGCAGCTCCTGAAGGGGGATCCTGCCCTTTCCTACCCGTCCCGCCGCGAATTCATCCACGGCCTTACAGCTTTGTCGTCCTGTCCGTCGTCTCGCGCGTGACTTCTGCGACCTCGGGGTGCTCCGCGGTGCGCATGGACCAGACGCGTCCGGCCTCGGGGACCGGGCGGGTCTCCGGGGCGCGTTCGCCCAGGGACTTCAGCCGCATGCCCAGGGCGATCTCGGAAAGGCCGATGGCGATCGCCATGAAGCCCAGGGTCCACGACAGCACCACCGCGCCGGCGGCGGGCCAGACGAGGGCCACGATACCGAACAGCGTCGTCACGGCGCCGCTCAGGCCGAGCGCCCACTCGTTCTCGATCTCCTGGCGCAGGCGGATGGCCTGGACGATGCGGGAGATGCCCGCGACGACCGCGAAGATGCCGATGGTCATCAGGAGCGTGACGGTCGCGAGGCCCATCTGCGTGAAGACGACGAAGCCCGCCGCGACGCCGAGCACGGCCTCCAGGGCCAGGAGCCAGCGGGGTTGCGGGGGCTGCTTGGTGATGGCCAGGATCCCGGAGAGGATGCCCGACGCGAGGGCGTAGCCGCCGAACAGGAGCACCAGGGTCAACAGGGTCGCTCCCGGCCAGAGGATCGCCAGGGTACCGAAGATCACGGCGAACACGCCGCGCAGGGCCACGACGGGCCATCGACTGGACCACACAGACTGCATGGCTCGCATGCGTGCCATAGCTTGCCTCCTTTGTAGTGCGTCACTCCATCCGTGACCCTACCTCCGGAGGACGCCGCGTTCCAGAGACAAGAGGACCTTTGCGGAGGGCCCCATGGCAAGGGGCGCCGCCAGTCGCTGGCGGCGCCCCGGGGTTGGTGCGGGCCGGAGCCTAGTGCACGGTGCCGTAGAAGCACTGGGTGCCTACTGGTTTTGTGATGGCTAAAGAGGTTGTAAGCAGGGTGTCTGGGCGATTTGGCTCCAGTCCTAAATTTGCACGATTCCTACTCTATTCCTACTTTAATCGCGCGGCCTGCTAGAAACTGCTTGTGGGTCAAGACCAGCCTGGAGTGGAACTCTTGGCGACTTCCTTCTCGATCATCCCCGACGCGCGTCCTCCTTCCCAAGCTTGATTGTCCCGCCTTGTTCGCTCCCCTCTGAGTGCGGCTCGCGAGGATGCCCTAGAAAGAACCTTGCTTGCGTGGTTGGGGTGATTCCATATTTAGGAAGAGGAAGGCGGGTTCCAGGGCCTCCTGCGTGGCCGACGCGTAATTAGCCGTGGGGGGTGACACGCTTCCGCTTGGTCGCAAGTCGCTTCGCTGCCTTGGCCTTGCTCCGCTTGCGGTGTGCTTTTTGACGCTCGGCGTTCACACTCCGGCGGTGCTCTAACTCGCAATCGGGACACAAGCGATCGCAGAGCCGGGGCTTCCCCCCGTAACGCATGTCACGGCCAACGGTTGGCCAAATGCGTGCCCCACAAGCACATGGGGGATCGAGGTGCATTAGAGGCCGCAGGATGCCTTTGGCGATTGACTTCGATAGCTCCTCAAGGTATCGGAGTTCAGCGTCCAGCTTATACGGCTCATCGGGCTCTGCGAGGGGCAACCCTTCGAGACGGCCCCACAGCCGATCCGCCTCAATTACCTGATCGATCCCGTTCTCGACCAGAACCTCTTGCACTCGATCGTTTATCGCTCGGAGACTGTCGAGCCCGATCGCTCCCTCCATGTTGAAGTCCGCAAACTTGAAGGGCAAGACCTCCCATCCCCTCTTGTTAGCCTCGGGGATCAGGATGCTCAGGGTGTTAATCAACAAGTGGGAGAGATCGAGGAAGGCGTTCCAGATATTGGCAGGATCTGTTCGAAAGGTCCCATCGGGCAAATGAAGCCTGAGCGGGGTGTCCGGGTCCTGGTCAATCGCTTGCACGATTGCTGTTATATCAAGTGTCAGCGTCGTCCGGTGATCCTTCGTATCCCAGCCGAAAAACTCCGCAAGCTCATGCGGCATCTCGGAGTCATCGCAAGCCATAATTCGCTCCTCCCACTTGAGGCCCTGCCGATAGGTCTTGTAGCGCCAGACCTCGGTATGCTTGCGGTCGAGCGTACCGAGGAGCAGCAGCCTACGGGTTATTCTACCTGGCAGGATCTAACGCAGACACTATGCAAACGTACGGCGGATGCCAGTTGCTGGAGCGGGGAGGTAAGGCTTTAAAAAACATCTCAAGCGCTTGTTGGTGCCTAACGCGGGAATCGCGGAACTGTATGGACCAATGACGCCTCAAATTAAGACAACGCCCCCCTCCGAGAAATGCACGTGTCACGTGCATTTCTCGGATTTCTGGCCGATCGAACGATTGGCGCCACTCGGCCAAGGTGGGAGCTTGGGCATCGGAGCGTAGTAGTGGGGTGATGTAAGAGGACACGCGCCGCTTCATCAGGACCGAGCGGATTCCTGTTGGTCAAAGGATCACAACGGTTCGGGCGAGGGCTCCTCGATGGCTTCGGGCGTGGGGGCGGCTTCAGGTGTGAACTTGCGCCACAGGAGGTAGCGGTACTTCTCGATTTCGGCGGCGGTCGGGTTGTAGTCGAGGGACTCGACCTTCTTGCCGTCGTCTGACAACTGAGCCGACAGGCCATTATTCGGCCCTGAGGTCCACGCGACATACCGACTGTAGTCGTCATTCCGGAGCGCTTTCTTGTGAAACTTTCCGAAGCGCTCGACGATGTTTGCAAGGGGGACGGGGCGATCGAAACTCATCCGGACCCAATCGGTCTGGAACGTCTTGTCCTCAGGGTAGCGCCTGCGCTCGTCGAAGAAGGCTTCCGCCTTTGAGCCAACCTCAGCCTCCCGATACAGTTTCTCCCAAATTGGGCGCATGTCCGACATCTTCACGTAAATCGTGCCGCCCAAGCCGCCCCCCGAAATCGACATCAAGCGTTCGTTGGCCTTGAGCCATCCCACCGAAGTGCTCACATCCTCGATCGTGGCGCGAGGAAAGGCCGCGCGGATGTCGTTGACGTTCGCATTTACCGGGATGCTGGGGTAAACGATCGCTCGTGCTGGCAGGCAACCGATCCCCACGAGGGCGAGGGCGAGCACCGCTCTTCCAAGCGCAAGATGACTGACCAGCATGGATGCAAACCTCCAAATAAATCTCCGGATGCTTCCACCATAATACCCCAAGTAGGAAGCACGAAGCTCACCGGCATCGACTCCCCTCCAGGGCCTCGTTCCTGGTCTTGAGGTTATCGGCTTATCCTGAATGCTGTCGACCAGGGCCTTCGTGTCGGCCAGCTCTCGCAGGGCGGCTTCCTTCTCGGCGTGCAAGGCCTAGATCCGCTTGTGGGCATCTGCCAAGAGGTCGAGGAGCTTGGGGCTGTCCTCTCCGGACTGCGATGGTCCGGAGTGCGCGGTGCTCAGTGCGAGGTGGAGGGCCTGTAGCTCGGGGGAAATATCGCCCGTCTTGTCTTCGGTGACAGCGTTCGCGGCCTGGTGCTCGTTCAGTGCGGATTCAGTCCGGGGTCCGGAGTGCTCGGTGCGCTCCGGCGTCCGGGGTTGGTCCGGAGCGAACCCGATGATGCGGCGGATCGTAGCCTCGCCCGCACCGTTCTTCATCGCGTGGTCGGCCTGCTTGAGGGCGGCGGCCAGCTCGTCGGTGAGCAGCCACTTGCCTCGCGCGCCCTTCTCGACGTTTATGCCCAAGCTCTTGATACGCTTCCGTAGACCGCTCTCGCTGAGGTTCAGCTCCCTGCTCAACTCGTCCAAGCTCGTCGCCATCGTGCCCTACCTTTCCAGAAAGATGGTCGAGCTAGAGTGTAGCCGTTGATGCGTTACGTGACAGTGGAGCCGATCACCAAGGGTCCGGAGTCGGTCCGAGGTGCGGGGTGCTTGGTGCTCTCCGGAGTGCTCGGTCGTAAGCTGGCAGGCCTATCTTGAGAACGAAGCAGCTGCGATGAGGATTAAAAGTATCACAAAGACCCCAAAAGCCCCGTAGGTTATTATTTCGACATCTAGTGTCGGTGCCCCGCAGTGAGGGCACTTGGGGGCAAGATCGCTCATAGGTTTTTCGCAGTCGCGGCAGGGCATTAGTGGCACGTTAATCACCTCGACTCTTGGTGGGTGCGATGACATTGTAGCTCAGCGCCGGCCCCAGGCCCCCGAGGGCAAGTAGCCCTAGGTCGTGGTCGCCCCCAAGACCAACCGTTGATACCGCAACATCAACTTCGCCCCGAGTAGGTACGTCTCAACGTGCTGGCCCTCGAGGAGGTCATCTAGGGCCTTAATGGCGTCGAGGGGGGTCGGTAATACCCCGGCACAGCGTTCGGCGGCTCGCAAGGCCTCTAGGAAGGCTTGAGCGCCGCATGGCAGCAGAGTCGAGGACCGAGCCCCATGTCGAAGGGCGTTCTCGCGGGATGCCTTCTTGCCCTCGGGGGTCTTTGGGCCGGTACTGTACTCCCAGGGCCGGTTCACCAAAGCAGCCTGTCGCAGCCTCTCCCGGCTCTCTGGCGATAGTGGTGGGCGTTTGGCCCTGTTTTGACGGGCGGCCTTCTGGCGCGGTATCAACTTCTTGGGCATGATTGGTACCTAGTTCGTTCGTTGTTTGATTAATTTTAGGGGGCAGCATGGATAACTCGAGCGCAGAGCCTGTCGTCGGCAACGAGCAAGAAACACCACTTGAAAGATACCGAAGGAACTACGCAGAAGGTTTTAGCGACGGCTACGGGCAAGCGATTGCAGCGCTCTTCGGCTCTGGGGTAGTAATAATGCTCGTCACCTCACTCTTCTTTGACAGTGACAAGGTGCTCATGAATTTCGGTGCCTACGGCGGCTGTGGGGGCGGATTGATGCTGGTTTTGTTGATGGGGCTTCGGTTTCATCAGCCTAAGTGGATGCGCCCGAAGTGGTTTGGTTTGTTTGGGTAACCACCTGCTGCTGGGCGATGTTGGCCTGCTGAGCGAAGATGACGTTCTTGCTCGGGGCTCGTAGCTCCTTCAAGGTCATCACGGTCTTGCGGTAGTCGGCCTGGAGCCTGCTCGCCGCGCCTAGCATCTGCTCCTTGTGGTCGTAGTAATCGGTCTGAGTAACCATACGGTGCGTCCTGATGATCTGGGCGTGGGTGATGGCCAGCTGCTCGATCAGCATACGCTCGATAGCCGAGCACGGCCCCAGGTCGGCCATCAAGGCCTCGATCATCTCAAAGGCCACACTGGTAGAAAGGTTCTGGACCTCGCCATCGGGGCCTGTGACGTTCGTTAACGGGGATAAGATGGCCGAGACGACGGCGGCACTCGCCGCGCTATCTCGGACGACAGTACGGCTCTTTTCCTTTGCCCAGCTACGGGGTAGTGCTGGCTTGGTCGCCTCGTCGGCCTTGGTGATCGCCTTGGTGGTTGTGGCCTTCTTGTTGCTCATCTTGCATCCCCCTCCCCCACCATCGTCGTCCTCGCCAAGATCGGGCCGCTCAGGTGACTCCAGACCAAGACATCGGCCTTCGCCATGACCAGTAAGACCTTCCGCCTTGCGACCCGCCTTCCTGGGCCTCTTGGAGCGGTTTTAGAAGGCCGCCGTGTGCCTGCTGGGTTTCAGCCACCGGGCTCTAGCCCTTACCCTCCTGGAGCGCCTCAAGCAGGGCCTCGACTCCCTGCGCCCGGTAGATCTCCAGCAGCCGCATCCGCTCGATGAGCTTGGCCCCCTTGATGTAGTCGGCCAGGGCCTCGTCTAGGGTGATCCCGGCGGCCTCACAAGCCGCGAGCAGTTCCTTTGCTGACATCGGCCCCTCCCTTCGTTCGTGCTACGATGCGGGCGACTTGAACGTGGGTCCAGGCCTTCCCGGTCTTGGTGGTGTATCCGTTGGCGTTGAGGTACTTGGCGATGGCGTAGGCCGTCTTGCCCGAGCGGTGGTGCCGCCGGATGAGGTCCATGACCGCGGCCTCGGTCGGATCGTCGATCAGCTTCTTCTCGGTGACGTTGCCCTGGTCGTCCAGCACCCAGAGCTTGCGTTTGCCGAAGCTCGGGCGGCCCCCGGCGTATCCTCCGGCTCTGGCCTTCGCTTGCCGCCCGTCGTGGGTGCGCTTGATGATCTTCACCCGCTCGAGCTGGTTGAGGCCCGCCATGAGAGCGACCATCAGACGGCCTTCTTCGGTGCGGATGTCTACCTGCTGGGTGGCCGCGAAGAGGAGCTTGCCTGCGGGCCAGAGGGTGCGGTCGGTGATGATCTGGGTGTCGATGCGGTCGCGCGAGAGCCGGCAGACCGAGTAGACGATGATGCCCTCGGCCTGATCGAGCTGGGAAAGCATAGCCTGGAGGCCCGGACGATCCATCGTGGCCCCCGAGAGCCCGAGGTCCTCATGGACCGCCACCAGCTCGTGCCCGTTGACCTTGCAGAAGTCCTTGATGGCCTCGAGCTGCATCTGGGGGCCGTAGCCCTTGCTCTGCTCGTCGGTGCTTACCCGGACGTACCCGGCCAGCTTCATCGACCCGTCCTCCGCTTCTAGGCCTCGAGGCAGACGATGGCCTCATCCATGAACCGCTCGTAGAGCTTGTGGACCTCCTGGGCCTCGGCATCGGTGAGCGGCGTCAGGATGTCAGGCAACGGGTGCCCGTACTTCTGGGTGTAGTAGAGCTCGCGGCAGGCGACCATCAAGGCGGCCTTGAACATCTCGGCGTCGGTCATCAAGTCCTTACATCCAGAGTTGGGCGTAAGCAGGTCCCTGTGTGGATACCACGGTATCATGTGAGAACAAAACTTACAAGTATTGTCCATTACATACTAGCTATAAGCTAACAACGGCAAGTAGTAGCACCCACATAGGTTCAATCAACGGTTTGTAGAGGATTAAATCTTTGTTCTTTTTCGGATTTTGTCGGTCAGTTTCGGTCCAAATGTGGTATGAATGTATCAGCAAGCAATGGTTCGGTCATCGACGGACGCCAGAGGGTTTGTCAGTAAAGGAGCCACCTCATGAACGCCAACACGATCCGCATCATCATCAAGGCCGCCAAGGTTACCGGTGACGCAGCCAAGAAGGTGGCTGCTGTCGCTGGTGTGATCGTCACTGTCGCCGCGTTTTTCGGGGCTAAGGCCTAAGTCTGAAGGAGGGCAAGGTAATGAGCGATTTTCTGAACAAGGTGCGGGAAGCCATCCGGACCAACATGACCCGCGAGGACTGCGAGAAGCACATGGGTAACCTTGGCCACATGGTCTCGAGCGTTACGTTGAACGTGCTGTTTGGAGCCAAACAGTAACTACAACCTTTACGGGTGGGGGCTCTCGGGCCTCTGCCCTTTTTGACTTTGGAGGAAAACATGAATAACCCTGAAAATCAGCAGGAGAACTACATCAGGACGGTTCGCACCACCTTGAAGCTTAGTCTGGAAGAAATGGCTGAACTTCTTGGAACGTCGAAGCCCAACGTCGTCCGGCTCGAGGAGAAGAGTGATGAGGAGCTCGCTGGCCTTGAGAAGCGCTCTGCCCTGGTAGCAACGGCCAGCCAGCTTGCCGCCTTCGTCGAACAAGCCCAAAACAATAACCCCGATGCCATCGATTTCATCAACAAGCTCTACGAGAAGCTCCTCGAGAAGAACGCGTCCGAGAAGAAGAAGAGGGAGCGGGAGTTGCGTCGGTGGGTACCTCATGTGGGAGCTGTTGTTGGTAACGGTCTTATCGGTGGTTTGCTTGGCGCTCTGGCCGCTCCAGCCTTAGGCGCCATCCTTGGTGGAGGCGCTGTTGTTGCAGCTGCACGTGCAGCAACGGCTGCAGCAGGGACGGCCGCAGCCGTTGCTGCGGTCATGGATGCCATGAAGGAGAACGACGAGAAGCCGCAAACGGACGGCAACGGAACGTGATGCACCTGTAGAGAGGGGGCCCCCGTGGATGACGACAACTCGCTCCTGGGGAAGATCTTCGGGCTGAACAGCGAGAGCAACCCGAAACCCATCGATGACTTCAACTACTACTTCAGGCCATGGGCGAAGAGGATCCTGCAAGAACCCGAGCATCGCGAGCTCTTTTCGGCTATGCGACAGATCATGGATGAGGAGAGCGAGTGGGACCCCAACCGTGACGAGACGGAAAACCTGGCGGTGTTCATCTACAGACGCTTCTCAGAGGTTCACCCCCGCGCCTTTGGTCGATTCTTACGAGGCCAGTCCGTGACGGTTGAGATGCTGCGGGAGCGCATGAACCCACCGCCTCCAACAGGAAAGGGTTACTGGTGGGAGAGCCCCGGTGGTGGCGCCACCACCTAAAACAGGGCTCTGGGTGTATCGGCGCCGATACACCCAGAGCGTTTGTCACGTGACGAATTAGCCCGAAACCGACTCCTCGAGCCGCAAGATGATGGCCCGCTTCCGGCTCTTGATCCAGGCGATGCTCAACCGGACCACCTGCTTGTCGTCGGCGATGAGGGTCCCCGTGGCGGCGGCTAGGCGGTCCTCAAGGCTAACGGAAGCCTCTAGCTGGTGTTGCGCTCGCACGTCACCCTTGGCCCTCGGTGGCTGGATGGCGTCGAGCAGTCCCCCAGCCAAGTTGTCGAGGTCGCCGCGCGGCCGGTTGGGGCCATGCAACTCGATTGCTACCGACACGGGGGCCTGCGTTGGGATCGGGGCGTAAGTTACAGCCAGGAAAGCCCGGATCTCGCCCTTCCATTGTTGATACTCGCGGGGGACATACATCCGGCCCTTGCCGCTGATCGGTCGTGCCTTGGGCCGAGCCTTGAAGCCCGGTAGCGTGTAGGTCGTCATCGCACGCCCCCGGCCGTCACCAGGGCCGTGCTCAACTGCCGCAAGGCCTCCTTGTCCCGCGCGGTGCCTTGGTGTGTGTACGCTTGAAGGATGCCAAGATGAGCTGGCGAGGCCTCACCGTCAGCGAGGGCGATCGCAAGCTCCCGCAGGTCCACCGCCACCTGGCCCGCATGAGGGCCGCCGGGACCCTTGCCTACGTCCCGCCGCAGGGCCGCGAGGTAGGTCGCCGGGTTGCGGATCTCGCGCCCCGAGGGCAGTTGGAAGGGCTTGATGGTGGCCAGGTCCAAACCTGCGAGCCACGCCGCGCAGCTCGCCGTTTCGACCATCCAGGTAGTCTCTTCGGCCTGGGGAGTTATGAAGCCCAACTCCCCCACTCCAGCCCATAGCTCCGCCCAGTCGAACGCGCCCGGACGCGAGAAGGTATCGATCCGCTTGGCCAGGCTCAGCAGATGCTCCGTTGCCAGTTGTAAGTCAGCGCCCGTCAGGGTGCCAATGGCTTCAAGCCGAGAGCGGTGCTCAAGCACCAGGCGATCACGCTCTGAAGTGAGCGGGACCGCCGCCGCGATCGTGGGGGGTGGCGAGGAAGGCGCTGGGGACAGCTCGCGCTCCAGGGCCTCGAACATCTCCAAAAGCTTCAAGTTTTCACTCGCTTTCTTGCTCCTGGTTACGATATAAACGACATAAGCGAGAAAAGGCTCTACGAGTGGGTTTGAGGGTGTTCAGTAACTACGACGAAAAGTACGACTTAAGTCAGGGCGCGATACGGGCGGGGGCTTAAGTCGTACTTTTTGCGTAACTTTGTCGGGGCCTCAAACCCGCATGGATGGGCTTTAGTCGGTAAAATCGTTTTTGTCGTAGCTACTGCTGGAAGTTGGGGTTCAGGAACCACATGGTGACGGGGCGCCCCCTCCCCTTCTCCTTGCGCTGCTCGATTCGTCCCACGGCCTGCAACTCCGAGAGGATCGAGGCCAGGCGATCGCCTGACAGGTTCCGACCGAACAGGTCGCGGAGTTCGGTTTGCGTTTTCTCGCCCGTGGACAGGAACTCCAGCACTCGGTTCGCTTCGGGGTCCGCGGTCGCATCCCCGAAGATGGCCATCGCGGACGCCTCGCAGAATTGCCATACGGCAAGGGCTGCCTTCAGGTGCTGGCGGCGCACGGTCGCTTCCTCGTCCAAGAGGCAGAACAGTAGGGATAGGCGGATCACATGGGCCTCCGCTCGGGCCGTCACGGCGCCGAACACCCCCGGCTTGTCGGCGCTCAGCTTGCGGTAGAGCCGCTGCCAGATCCTCACCGACGTATCATCGAAAAGGACCATTCCGACGCCCCACGCGCGACGAATGGCAGAGGCGAGACGAGCGGCGATGGCCGCTACCTCGGCATCGTCCATGGGGCGCGGGAACGGGGTAAGCTTGTTGCGCCGCACGCAGGCCCACAGGATGCGGTTGGCGAGCCCGTTCCAGATGTCCGAGGTTTCCAGCAGCTCTCCTAGCTCCATGCGGGTGATGTGCCCCACCACGCAGACGTGAGCGCCGGTCGCCTTGATTCGGTTGCTCTTGGTCATGGGGGCGATGTCGCCAGAATCCCACGCCATCCGCAGGATCGCGGACAGGGTGTTGCCCTCGCGCTGGGCCGCCCGCAGTGGGGCGCCGAACTCCCCCTCACTCACCAAGAGGCGCTTATCGACTACGCCTTCATCTACCGGCTTGCCGTCCTCGTCCGCCTTCTCGGACGGGTCGCGCACGGCGTAGATCAGGCCCTCGCCCGTGGAGAGGGGGCCGTGGCTCTCGACGAGGGCATCAACAAGCGCTCCTTCTTTCTTGAGTTGCTCTTCTGCGGCGCGAAAGATACGCCGCACGGGATGGCCGGAGGTGCCTTTACGAGCGCGAGAGGAGGCACCGACCAGGACGGTGAAGGCCCGCGCCGGATGCTTCGTCTCGCCAACCAAGACGTAGGGACCGGCGCCGATGATCGCCCCTGCCGTAGCTAACGAGGTCATCAGGACGGCGGCAGGGTCCGCCTCGCTATCACGGGTAGCCAGTTCCACCAGATCACCGATCACCCCGTACAGGGCCGCGTCGGGAAGCTTAGGCCACTCTTCGATCGCCTTCTCTTCGGAGGCGGCCAGGTCATCGACCGCCGCCTCCAACTGTTCATGCGTCGCGTACTTAGCTGGCATGGTTCATCCCCCCTTGCTGCGTCAAAACGTCGTTCCAGTCCGTGTTACCGCCGGGGTTGAGGTCAGGGGGGAGGTCGAATCGGTAGGCGCGCCCCTCGGCCTTGAGCCTCCGGGCCAGTTCGATCGCAGCCTCCTGGCCAGCACACTTCAAACCCTTGGGCGTTTTGCGGGGCGCATCCAGGTCGCAGGCGATGACCGCCGTCTCTACTTTTTCGGGGACCGCCAAGGCTTCGAGCCCCTGGGCGGACACCGCCGCCCATGTCGGGAGCCCGGTAAGTAGGTGGTAGGCGAGCGCCGTCTCGATGCCCTCGGCAACGGCGAGCACCGCGCCAGCCTCGAACAGGCGGATGGCTCCGCCACGAGTGTTGCCCTCGATGGTAGGGCTCATAAGCTTTCGGGAATCCAGCAGCTCCCCCTTCCACTCGGGAGCCGCTTTACGGCCATCCTGACCCAAGTAGGTGCGATGCACGGACACGGGTTTGCCATCCGCATCGACCATCAGGGCGAGCATGGCCGGGTAGGTTCCGATGAGCTGCCCTTCGTAGTGGTAGGGGAGAGCCGGATGATAACGTAGCGCCGAGGGGATAGGGATCGCCCCCAGGCCCCGCCCCGCCAGGTAGAGCCGCATGGGTTCTGCCTCGGGATGGTCGCCGGGAAGGGACGCCCTCCAGACCTTCTCCAAGGCCTGACGCGCCCACTCTCGGCGCACGGGGGTGCGGATGATGGGGGTCGGCAGGGAAGTGGCCTTCCAGGAGCCCATGGGGGCCTCCGAGATCATGCCCACGCAGGCAGCAACCTCCCGGAGCGCGACCTGGAACGTCCAGCCGTTCGCCCACATCAGCAGCGCCAATCCGTCGGCGAACTTGCCGCACGTGTTGCAGCACCCGCCGCCCGTCTCGGCCGCGTCTCGGAACACTCGGAAACCATCCTTGCCGCCGTGGCCGGGGCAGGCGACATGGTGGCCGGGGCGTGCGATCGCCGCATCGAGCGAAGGGGCTAAGGCCGAGAGGATGAGCAGCCAACGGCCACGAGCACGCGCTTTCACTTCCTGGGGAGTCAGGGTAAAATGGCCTTGTCGCCTTAATTCTCGCCCCTTCAACCTGGCAGGGTTGGGGGGGCTCTGTCGTCGGGGGCTACTCATCAGCGGATCCCCAGGAAACCAAGGAACGCTCCTTGAAGGTTTCCAGGTCCTCCAGGCGATAGCGCACGACTCGCCCGATCTTGAGGTAGGGGATCTCAACGCGGCGCGTGCTGCGCCAGGTGTGCAGGGTCCACTCGGAAATGCCGAGGAAGGCCGCCGCTTCCTTCGTGGTCAGGGTTTTCATCGTCAACTATCCTTTCCTGTAGCTTCAAGCTCGGAAAGGATAGCGGGGATCCGCACTTGGATCCCCGCCCACGATCGGCACCATCGACACTCGAACATATGGCGGGTTGGCAAATTGCCACTGGCCGCGTAGAGTTAGAGATCGGCTCCTGGCCTGGTCCTGTCCACGGATTCGGCCTGGAGTTCGAAAGCGCCTATCGAGCCTTGTCCAGAGGCTTGATAGCGGGTGAACGAGGCAATCCCTTTGCTTTCCTAGGGCGTGGGGGATTGCCTCTCTTTGTTCTACAAGGTTACAGCCAGGATAGGGTTGTCCACAAGGTGCGTAATCGGCCGGTTTAGCGTTACGGTTCGTTGGGTATCCTATCCCGCTTCTTTCCTTGGTTTTAGGTTGTTTTTGCTTGGAGGCTTGCTGATCCTCGGCGCCGAGCTTGCGTGCTCATCATGGCGCAGGGGGTACGTGCCGTCGTCCCGACGGGGCCGTCCGGCCTTATCCAGCATCAGCGCGATTCCCTTCTCAAGCGCCTCTCGCCGGGCTTCCAGTCCCGGACGGTTGTAGATGCCGGTCACATCCGCCACCGTGTGGCCCAGTACCCGCTTGATGAGGTACTGGTCCACGCCCGCCTCGCCCATGTAGGTCGCGCACGTCCGGCGCAGGTCATGGAAGGTGAAGCCCTGGATGCCCGCCCGATCTAGCAGGCGCTTGAGGCTGTGGTAGGGGGAGGTCCGCTTGCCATCCTGGCCCTTGCCTGGAAAAACCAGGGTGCCAGTTGCCGACGTGCGGCGTGCCTCCAGGATCCCTTGCACTAGCTTGGGTAGCGGCACGATATGAGCTTCGCCCGTCTTGAAATCCTCGTCAGGGATGGTCCACGCCTGGGTGAGGGGATCGATTTGGTCCCAGCGCATCCCAAGCACGTTGGACCGACGGGCACCCGTGAAGAGGGCCACCAGGATGAGGTCCTTGATATCCGGGACAGGCTCGGCGTCTGCCGCGTCGAGGAAGGGGCCTATCTCGCGATGCTCAAGCCGCCGCTCCCGCCCTCGGCCCTCATCGGCCTTCGCGATCTTCTTGGCCGGGTTGGTCGTGATGTTGAAGGCCTCGCGGTCGATCGCCTGGTTGTAGACGGCACGCATCAGTCCGACCGCTCGGTTTGCCGTCGGTGCCCCTACTTCTTCGGTTATTCGCTCTTGCAGAGTGATCACGTCGGAACGCGACACCTTGATCGCTTGCTTTCTCGCCAGGGGCTCTAAGTAACCAAATTGCATGCGGCGCCGGGCGCCTCCATCCTTGGCCTTGCGCCCGTGGATCTCCATGAACCACTCGAACAGCTCCGCGAACGTCGGGTCCTTCTTGCGCTTCACCTGCCCAGGCTCCTGGCCGCGGGTGAGTTGGCCGATCCACTCCTCGGCCTTGCGCCTTGCTTGTTCCACGCTCAGGTCATCGCACGTACCGATCTGCTTCTCGTAGAGCTTGCCCTGGTAGCGACGATACAGATAGAAGGCCTTCGAGCCGTTGCCCGTCACGAGTACGGCCAAGCCGTTCACCTTCGTGTCGCGATACCGGACCTTCTTGCCCGGCTCCGGTAGCGGAAGGGCCTCCAGGGTGGGTTTGCTGAACTTGAACTTGCGGCCGCCATCAAGCATGGTGCTTTGCCCCCGTTCCTACGCTATTCCTACTGCATTCCTACTTTCGAGAACAAAAACCAACAAAACTGGAGTAGGAAGCTACAAGTCAGAATAGGCGGAAGAGCCTGATTTCGCAAGGATCAGCTAACGGGGGCTAACACTGTACAAGTTAATGCACGGTGCCGTAGAAGCACTTGAGGTAGTTCGTCTCCGAGGCGGCGGGCAAGGTGGGATGATCCATGCCGGCGCCCGCCAGCTGCAGCATGCGCAGGCGCTTGCCCGAGTCCGTCGCGGCTTCCTGGATCACGTTCACGAAGAGCGTGGGATCCATGTGGTGCGAGCACGAGGCGCTCACGAGGAGGCCGCCCGGCTTGAGCAGCCGGATGCCCCGCAGGTTGATCTCCTTGTAGCCGCGCACCGCGCCCGGGATGGACTCCTTGGTCTTGGTGAAGGCGGGCGGGTCCAGGATCACGACGTCGTACAGCTCGCCCGCCTTCTCCTGCTCGCGCAGGAAGTCGAAGGCGTTCGCCGCCACCCACTTGCAGCGGTCCTCGACCCCGTTGAGACGCGCGTTGGCCTCGCCGAGCGCGACCGCGTCCGCGGAGATGTCGACGCTCACGACCTCGCTCGCCCCGCCGAGGGCCGCGGCCATGGTGAAGCCGCCCGAGTAGCTGAAGCAGTTGAGGACCCGCTTGCCCTTGCTGAGCTCCCCCACCTGCAGCCGGTTGGGCCGCTGGTCCAGGAAGAAGCCCGTCTTCTGCCCCGACGTGATGTCTACGTGGAGCTGGTAGGGACCCTCGTGGATGACGAGGTCCTGGGGCGGCTCCGCGCCCCAGACCACGCCCGTGCGCTGCTCGAGCCCCTCGAGCCGGCGAACCGGCACGTCGCTGCGCTCGTAGATGCCTTTGGGGCCCACGAGCTCCGCGAGGATCGCGACGAGCTCGTCGCGCCGCGTCTCGATGCCCAGGGCGAGCACCTGGATAGAGAGGTAGTCCCCGTAGCGATCGACGACCAGGCCGGGCACCCCGTCGGACTCCGCGTTGATGAGCCGGTAGGCGTCGGTGCCCGAGACGTAGTCCTGGCGCAGGTCGATGGCCTCCGCGAGCCGCCGCTGCCACCACGCGCGGTCGATCACCTCGCCGCGCACGCGGCTCAGGATGCGCACCAGGATGTTGGACTGGGTGTTGCAGTAGCCCTGGCCCACCCACCGGCCCCGGGCGTCGTAGACGCTGACGATCTGGCCGTCGGCCTCGGCGGGCGGCTTCTCGAGGACCTCGCCCGAGAACACCCAGGGGTGACCGGAGAGCACCCGCGCGTCGCGGTTGCGCTTGAACTGTACCTTGAAGCCTTCGGCGGTCTGGGTCATGGTTGCTCTACCGTTCCTTCGAGCGTGTTGAACACGAGGCCCGCGGGGACCTGCGGGTAGAGGTCGGCGGTGTGATCAGGGAGGGTGTCGAGTTGCCGGGCGATCGCCGTCATGGCGTCGAGCTCCGGGGCGTGCAGGAAGAAGGCCAGGTCGAACTGCCCGGAGCCGAGGCCCACGAGCACCTCGCGGTGGTCCCGGGCGTAGGTGACCTTGCCCGCCTCGTCCGCTAGTCCTAGGTGGCCTTTGAGGATCACCTCATGCAGCACCGTGACGTCCAGCTTCTCCCACTCGGCCGCATGGCCGAGGTGCATGAGGTCGGGCAGGGACTCCCGCTTCGGCTCGAGCGTGTAGTAGGCGAGCTCGTTGGCGAGCACCATCCCGAGCATGCCCGGGGCGTCGTGCTCGGCCAGCAATGTCTCGACCTGGTCCGGGAAGGGCAGGTCGGGGTGTACGGTCCGCTTGACGATCGTGAAGCGCTCGGCGAGGCGCTCCAGGAAGTCCTTGGGCACCTGGGCCTTCACCAGCCGGTGCACGGGCGTGAGGCAGAGCCCCGGGTCCTCCACGTCCACCAAGAGGGCCAGGATGAAGTTGTGCAGGCCGTTGACCGGATCGGCGCCCTGGCGGTTGAGGTGGTCGCGGTGGGCAAGTGCCGCCTGGTAGCGGCTCGCGCCCTCGAGCAGGTAGAGGGAGCGATCGCCGAAGCCCTCGAGGATCCGCCCGTACACGGCCGGGTCGATGACCCGCCAGAGGCGGTGCTCTTCGCCGAACTCGTCGGTGAACGTCTGGAAGGGCGGCTCGTCCGTGACCTCCATGAGCAGCTCGGCGACGTCCTGGTCGGGATCCTCGTAGAGGGCCACCACCGGGCTGGTGTTGACGTGGGCGGCCGCGACGAGGGCCAGGCGGTCGGCGACCCGGTCGGCGTCGGCGTCCTGGATCGGGAAGACGACCTTGCGCGCGGCGCTCTCCAGCCCCATGAGGGCGAAGAAGCCGCGGCGCACCCGTCCCGGGCCCTCGGAGCCGCCGTTGAACTCCTGCTCGTAGACGTAGAGGCCGGGGATCTCGTCGTGGCGCAGGACCCCGTCCCGCAGCCACTCGGCCCAGGTGGCGGCCGCGCGGGTGGCGCGGTTGTCCTGGGCGGTGTCGCCGGGGTTCACCTGGCCGAGCTCCAGCCGGACGGCGTTGTAGGGGTGGCGCAGGTAGTAGCGGTAGAGCTCCTTGGGGCCCATCGCGTCGTACGGCGGACAGACGACCTCGGAGAGCTTTCGGGCCTTGGCGGGATGGTAGCGCACGCCGCGGAAGGTTCGGATATCAGCCATGCATGCCTCTTGAGGGGGGAAAGCTTCATGTTACACGGGCGATCAGGCGCCCGCAAGGACGCAAGAGCGCCCGACAAGACTGTTCCTTCTGGCCGCAGGGCGGCCACCCGCGACACATGCCTGGTTTTGTCGGGGGCTCAAGGGTTAGAATGGGGGCGTTCCCCGCAACCATAAGAGGCCCCGATGACTCACGCTCCGACCTTCCATGAATTCGATCTGCCCGACGAGCTGCTCGCCGGCCTCAAGCGTCGCGGCTTCAAGGAGCCGACGCCCATCCAGTCCCTCGTCATCCCCGAGGTGGGCAAGGGCCGTGACCTCATCGTGCAGGCCCAGACGGGCTCGGGCAAGACGCTGGCCTTCGGGCTGCCCCTGCTCAAGCGGGAGCCCGTGGACGAGCGGGCGCCGACCTCGCTGGTCATCGCGCCCACCCGCGAGCTCGCCAAGCAGATCCGCCAGGAGCTCGTGAGCGTCTCGGGGACCATGGAGCGCTCGATCGTGGCGGTGCCGGGCGGCGAGAGCCTCGACAAGCAAATCTCCCAGCTCAAGAAGGGCGCGCACATCGTCGTGGGCACGCCGGGCCGCCTGGTGGACCTCTTGGAGCGCGGCGCCCTCAACCTCAAGCACGTGAAGGCGCTTGTCCTGGACGAGGCCGACGAGATCCTCGCCAAGGGCTTCGAGCAGGAGCTCATGAAACTCGTGGAGCGCATGCCCGACGCGCGCCAGACCATGCTCTTCTCGGCCACCATGCCGGCGGCGGTGCAGCGGCTCGCGGACGCGGCCCTGAACAAGCCGCACCGCCTCAAGGTGGAGAAGGCCCCCGAGACGCCCTCCGAGATCGACCACTTCATGCTCGAGGTCGAGGACGAGACGCGCCTGGCGGCGCTCGTGTCCTGGCTCAAGAAGGAAAAGCCCTTCATGGCCATGGTCTTCGCGCGCACGCGTATCGAGACCGAGTGGCTGGCCGATCAGCTGAGCACGCTCGGCTTCGAGAACGAGTACCTGTCGGGCGAGCTCTCGCAGGCCAAGCGCAGCCGCATCCTGGAGGCGTTCCGGACGGGCGACCTGCCCCTGCTCATCGCGACGGACCTCGCAGCGCGCGGCATCGACGTGCCGGGCGTGACCCACGTGGTCAACTACACGGTGCCCACCACCGTCGAGACCTTCGTCCACCGCACGGGCCGCACGGGCCGGGCGGGCCGCGAGGGCATGGCCCTGACGCTCGTGGCGCCCAGCGAGCTGCGGGCGCTCCAGGCCATCCAGAAGCTCGTGACCTTCAGGCCCTTGCGCGGCCTGGTGGTCGATCCCCTGCCGCGCAAGATCGCCACGGTGGCGCCCCGCCGCCCCTCGGCGGGTGGTCCGGGGGCGGCTCAGCGTCCGGCTCAGGGGGCTGCCCGCAAGGCCGCTCCGGCGGCACCCCGCAAGGCGGCCGCCGCTGGTCCGGCTCCGAAGGCAGCCCAGAAGGCGACGACCGGGCCCGCCAAGAAGTCCGGTCAGGGACCGGCCAAGAAGCCTGGGCAGGGTCCTGCCCAGCGGCCGGGCCAGGGACCTGGTCGCAAGCCCGGTCAGGGGCCGTCTCGCCGCGGCCGGTAGGGGCGTGGTAGGCTGAGCCTGTCGGCTGCTAGTTAGAGGAGCGTCGGATGGACGAGCGGCGTGTCTTTGCGCGGGGTGAGTCGCACTTGCCCTGCACGCTGGAGGTCGAGTCGGCGGGGGCGTATGCGCCCCCGGTCATGGGCCAGTTCGAGAACGTGTCGGGCGGCGGGGCGTTGGTGCTCTCGCGCGAGTCGCTGCCCGAGGGCGGCCAGGTGCGGGTCTCCGTGAACATGGGCGAAGAGGGCGAGCAACTCTTCACGGCCCGGGTCATCCGGGTGCAGCCGGTCGAGGGTTTGTTCCGAGTGGCCCTCGAGTACCGCGAGATCGACGAGAAGCTGCGCGGCCAGCTGTTCTGGTTCGCGACGGAGCATTTGCAGGGTTAAAGAATAAGGAGGACCCCCCTAGCCCCCCCCCTCAAGAAGGGGGGAAGCCATTGGGAGGGGGTGCTTCACCCCTGATCGGTTGGAGCCACCTTGCTGTCCACCCACCCATGATCCCCACCCCCCTCTAGAGGGGGGCCGGGGGGTCCTCCTTATTCCAAAACCAGCTCGCGCCGCGCTTTCAGAATAATGAGCGCCATATCCGCCAGGGCTCCCGCGAAGCCCACCGCCACCGTCAGATCGGCCGCCCACATGGGTAGTCCCAGGTAGTCGATGCTCAGGCCCACGGTGGCCATGGCGACGGCGAAGACCAGCAGGAACCACCCACTGCGCTTGAAGTGCCCGATGTACAGGTAGCCCCCGAAGGGGCTCGTCAACAGGGCCACGAAGAGCATGGTCCAGATGGAGCGGCTCGCCGCCACCTTCAGTCTCCAGCGCTCGGTCTTCATCACGAAAAAGGGCCGCCCAGCGGGCGGCCCTCTGCCTCGTTACTTGACGTCGAGCAGCTCGACATCGAAGACGAGCGTCGAGTTGGGAGGAATCGGGCCAGCGCCCGCCGCCCCGTAACCCAGATCGGGCGGGATGGTCAGCTTGCGCTTGCCGCCGACCTTCATGCCGGCCACGCCCTCGTCCCAGCCCTTGATGACCTGGCCCTGGCCGAGCGCGAACTCGAAGGGCTCGCCGCGGTCCACCGAGCTGTCGAACTTGGTGCCGTCCAGGAGCCAGCCCGTGTAGTGGACCTTGACCGTCTTGCCGGCCACCGCCTCGGCGCCGGTACCGACCTTCTGGTCCTCGTACTTGAGACCCGAGGCCGTGGTGACGGTGTTGGCGCCCGTGGCGCCCGCGGAGTCGGTCGCCGCGGCGGAATCGGTGGCCACGGCCGAGCCGGTGGCCTCGCCGCCGGTGGTCGCGGGCTCCTCGCTCTTCTGGCAAGCCGTCAGGCTCAGGGCGGCCGCTAAGAGGCCGATGGCAACGTACTGAATCTTCATGCCGCTTTCCTTACTTCACGTCCAGGAGTTCCACCTCGAAGACGAGGGTGGAGTTGGGGGGGATCACGCCGGGGACGCCGCGGGTGCCGTAGGCGAGGTCCGCGGGGATGTAGAGCTTGCGCTTCTCGCCCTCTTTCATCCCGGCCACGCCCTCGTCCCAGCCCCGGATGACCTGGCCCCGGCCGAGCACGAACTCGAAGGGCTGCCCACGGTCGCGCGAGCTGTCGAACTTGGTGCCGTCCGACTGCAGCCAGCCGGTGTAGTGCACGGCCACGACCTTGCCGGCGGTCGCCGTCTCGCCGGTCCCCGGCTGGATGACGTCGTACTTGAGGCCCGATGCGGTTGCCACGGCCTTGTCAGACGGTTGATTCTCCATCTTATCCCCTCCTCGGCAGCCCACCAGGCCGAAGGCTGCGATCATTGCGACAATCAGGACTGCGTGTTTCACCATGTGTCCGTCCTTTCCCTGGATCTTGCCTGAAGCGCTTCAGTATAATCGATGCCGGGCCAAGTCGTAAGAGTGGAGCCCGAGCGCCCGTCCCCTTGAGGAGCGAAACGCCGTGATCACCCAGCAAAAGCGTGTCCACAACTTCTACGCGGGTCCCGCCACCATGCCCCTGGAGGCCCTCGAGCGGGCCCAGCGGGAGCTCTTGGACTTCGAGGGGACCGGCATGTCGGTCATGGAGATCAGCCACCGCTCCAAGGAGTACCTGGCCCTCCACGAAGAGGCCAAGGCCCTCGTGCGCGAGCTGATGCAGCTGCCATCCGACTACCACGTCCTCTTCCTGCAGGGCGGCGCCAGCCTCCAGTTCGGCATGGTCCCCATGAACCTGCTGGGCGGCGATCGCGTCGCCGACTACGTCGTCACGGGCGACTGGGCGAAAAAGGCCCTCAAGGAGGCCAAGCGCTTCGGCAAGACGAACGTGGCCTACTCCTCCGAGGCCACAAACTTCGACCGGGTGCCCCAATCGGACGACGAGCTCACGCTCACGCCGGGGGCCGCCTACGTGCACCTGACGAGCAACAACACCATCTTCGGGACCCAGTTCCACCGCGTCCC
Source organism: Candidatus Sericytochromatia bacterium (assembly GCA_036676985.1). GTDB lineage: Bacteria > Cyanobacteriota > Sericytochromatia > S15B-MN24 > UBA4093 > DATNQJ01. Next base: position 156,936 of record JAKFBU010000041.1, on the reverse strand, counting down.
GGACACCCGGGGCGTGCCCATCGTCGCCGACATGTCGAGCGACGTCATGTGGCGGCCCTTCGACGTGCGCCCCTTCGGCCTCCTCTACGCGGGTGCCCAGAAGAACCTCGGGCCCTCGGGCGTGACCCTCGTCGTCATCCGGGACGACCTGCTCGCGAAGTGCAACGAGGGCCTCACGACGATGCTCTCCTACCCGACCCATGTCCAGAACGACTCGCTCTACAACACGCCCCCGACCTTCGGCGTCTACATGCTCCGCAACGTGCTCGCCTGGCTCAAGGCCCAGGGCGGCCTCGCGGAGGCCGAGCGCCGCAACCACGAGAAGGCCCGCCTCCTCTACGCGGCCATCGACCGCCACCCCGGCCTCTATCAGGGCCACGCGCGCCTCGACTCGCGCTCGACCATGAACGTCACCTGGCGCCTGTCGAGCGAGGAGCTGGAGAAGGCCTTCCTCAAGGGAGCCGAGGAGCGGGATCTCGTCGGCCTCAAGGGGCACCGCTCGGTGGGCGGCTGCCGGGCCTCCATCTACAACGCCATGCCCGTGAAGAGCGTGCGCCTGCTCGCCGACTACATGGATCACTTCGCCCAAGGAAACCAATGAAGCGCCTACTCCTCCTCCAGACCGGCGGCACCCTCGGCATGACCCACAAGACGGTCGAAGGGTCCCTTCGACCGCCCGAGGTCGCCGACGAGCTGCTCACGAGCCTGCCCGAGGCGCGCTCGATCGCCCACATTGATGCCAAGGTCCTCTTCAACCTGGACAGCTCCAACGTGGGCATCCCCCAGTGGCAGGCGATCGCCGACGCCATCGACGCGCACATGGACGCCTACGACGGCTTCGTCGTCATCCACGGCACCGACACCATGGTCTACACGGCCTCGGCCCTGTCGTTCATGCTCTCGAACCTCGCCAAGCCCGTCATCCTGACAGGCGCCCAGCGCCCCATCTCCGAGATCCGCAGCGACGCGCGCCACAACCTCATCTCGGCCCTGGAGCTCGCCACCATGGACGTGCCCGAGGTCGGCATCTTCTTCAACCACCGGCTCCTGCGGGGCAACCGCGCCAAGAAGGTCAGCATCCACGAGTTCGACGCCTTCGCCTCGCCCAACTTCGCGCCCTTGGCCGAGGTGGGCCTCAACGTGGCCCTCAACGCCGAGGGCATCCGCCGCCCGTCCGGGCTCTTTCGGCTGCACCGCGAGTTCAGCGATCGCGTGCTCGCCATCCGGGTTTCGCCGGGCATGGCCCCCGACCTCCTGATGCCGCTCGCAGAGGGCTCGGCCGAGGCCATCGTGCTCGAGGCCTTCGGCGCGGGCAACGTCCCCACCGGGGACCACAGCCTCATCCCCTTCATCGAGCGGGCGACTGCCAAGGGCAAGATCGTCGCCATCTGCAGCCAGGCCTTCTCGGGGGGCGTCAACCTCGGCCTCTACGAGTGCGGGGCCCTGGCCCAGAAGGCGGGCGCCGTCTCCTGCGGCGACATGACCGTGGAGGCCGCCACCGTGAAGCTCATGTTCCTCCTGGGGCAGCTGGGCAGCCCCCAGCGTGCCGTTCGCAACCTGCTCCTGCCCCTGGCCGGTGAGGTCTCGGCCTGATTCCCGGCGGGACGTTGGGGTAATCGGTGCTTTGCGGCCGTCCCATCGTCCCTGGATCCTGACAATTCGTTAGCCGCGATTGCGGAATAACTACGGTCCCTGGGCTCGCTTCCCTGCCGGAAACTTAGACTTGCGTATACGGCTGCACGGCAAGAGGATAGCGGGAATGGCTGGTGATACGGAGGCGGCGCGCGACTCGCGGCGCTCGCCCATGCCTGAGGACGACGCTCGCTTCCGGCTACTGGTCGAGCACATGACCGACCTGGTGGCCGTCCACTGCGAAGGTCGCATCGTGTTCATCAACCAGGCAGGCGCCCGCATGCTGGGCGTAGCGGATCCCCAGGACCTCCACGGTCGCCTCATCTGGGACTTCATCCATCCTGAGCACGAGGCCCTGATGGTCGCCCGGGTCCAGCGCGTCCTCGAGGAGGCCATGGCGACGCCGCTCGTCGAGACCAAGCTCGTGGCCCTGGACGGCTCGATCGTGGACGTCGAGATCATCGGCATGCCCACGAGCCACGAGGGGCGGCCGGCCTCGCAGGTCGTCGCGCGCAACATCAGCAGGCGCAAGCACGCCGAGGCCCTCGCCGAGCACAACGCCTACGTGGATCCGTTGACGGGGCTTCCCAATCGCCGCCAGTTCCGCGATCGCATGCAGCATGCCGTCTCCCTGGCCAAGCACCACGACCGACAGCTGGCCATCCTGCTGCTCGACCTGGATCGCTTCAAGAACATCAACGACACCCTCGGGCACGAGATCGGTGATGCGCTCCTCCAGGCCATCGCCCGGCGCCTCCAGGAGACGCTGCACCACGGGGTCTTCTTCGCCCGCATCGGCGGCGACTCGTTCTCGGTCATCCTGAGCCGGGTCACCGAGGAGCAAGACGCCATGACCGCCGCCAACAGCCTGCTGGAGGCCCTCGAAAAGCCGTTCAAGGTCTCGGAGCACGACCTGTACGTCTCGGCGAGCGTCGGCATCAGCCACTTCCCGTGCGACGGCGAGGAGCCCTCGGAGCTCCTCATGAACGCCGAAACGGCCATGTACCGGGCCAAGCACCAGCGCAACACCTGCGTGCTCTACTCGTCCTCCATGCACGAGGCGGCCCTGGAGCGACTGTCGCTCGAGAGCCGGCTTCACAGGGCCATCGAGCACGACGAGTTCGTCCTTCACTACCAGCCGCAGGTCGACCTGCGCACGGGGGAAATCGTCGGGGCCGAGGCCCTGATCCGCTGGCACCACCCGGAGCTCGGGATGGTGTCGCCGGCCAAGTTCATTCCGCTCGCCGAAGAGACGGGGCTCATCCTGCCCATCACCGACCTGGTCCTGCGCAAGGCCTGCCGACAGGCCAGGGAATGGCTGAGCGCCGGAGCACCCCTGCGCCGCATGGCCGTGAACCTCTCGGGCCTCTACTTCAAGCAGCGCGAGGTGACCGACGCCATCGCCGCGGTGCTCGCGGAGTGCGACCTGCCGCCGAGCATGCTCGAGCTGGAGATGACGGAGAGCATCTTCATGGAGGACCACGCCAGGACGCTCGCCACCCTCCAGACGCTGCGGGCCACCGGCGTCGCCGTCTCCATCGACGACTTCGGCACCGGCTACAGCTCCCTGAGCTACCTGCAGCGCTTCCCCATCGGCATGCTCAAGATCGATCAGAGCTTCGTGCGGGAGATCCAGGCCGTCACGGACGATGCGGTGCTCGTGAAGGCCATCATCGGGCTCGCCCACAGCCTCGGGATGCGCGTCATCGCCGAGGGCGTCGAGACCGAGCAGCAGCGCGCCTACCTCGCCGCCCACGGCTGCGACGAGATCCAGGGCTATCTCATCAGCCGTCCGGTGCCGCCCGAGGCCTTCCAGCGCCTCATGACGCCGGAGGCGGAGCGCCGCGCGAGCTGAACGATCTTGAGAGACGGCTCCCGGCGCCGTCTTGAGGAGATATAATAGGGGGCTAGTCGTGTTCGACCCTCGATTCTAGGAGGATCCTCTTGCCCCCGACCCTCGCCGAAGAAGTCCAGCGCCGCCGGACGTTCGCCATCATCTCGCACCCCGACGCGGGGAAGACCACCCTGACCGAGAAGCTCCTCCTGTACGGAGGCGCCATCCACCTGGCGGGCTCGGTCAAGGCGCGCCGGTCGCAGCGGCATGCCACCTCGGACTGGATGGAGATGGAGCGGCAGCGCGGCATCTCCATCACCTCGAGCGTGCTGCAGTTCCCGTACGAGGGCTTCGAGGTCAACCTGCTCGACACCCCGGGCCACCAGGACTTCTCGGAGGACACCTACCGGACCCTGACGGCAGCGGACTCGGCGGTCATGCTGATCGACGCCGCCAAGGGCGTCGAGGCGCAGACCAAGAAGCTCTTCCAGGTCTGCCGGCTGCGCCATGTCCCCATCTTCACCTTCGTGAACAAGCTGGACCGGCACGGCCGGGATCCCCTCGACCTGATGGACGAGCTGGAGAAGGTGCTCGGCATCCGCTCTTGCCCCATGAACTGGCCCATCGGCATGGGCTCGGACTTCAAGGGCGTCTACGTCCGTCAGAGCGGCAAGATCCACCTGTTCAACTCCACCAGCCACGGCCAGAAGCAGGGCAGCGTCGACGTGCTGACGCTCGAGGATCCGAGCCTGCCCGAGGTCCTGGGAGCGGGCCTCTACGCCCAGCTGCTCGAGGACATCGAGATGCTCGAGATTGCGGGGGATCCCTTCGATCACGAGCGGGTGCTCGCGGGCGAGCTGACGCCGCTCTTCTTCGGCTCGGCCATGACCAACTTCGGCGTCCAGATCTTCCTGGATGACTTCGTGCGCCTGGCACCTTCGCCCGTGCCGCGCGAGACCGACGACGGTCCCGTGGCGCCCGAGGCCGAGCAGTTCAGCGGCTTCATCTTCAAGATCCAGGCCAACATGAACCCCGCGCACCGGGACTGCATGGCCTTCATGCGGGTCTGCTCCGGCAAGTTCACGCGCGGCATGAGCGTCAAGCACGTGCGCCTCGGCCGGGACATCCGCCTGGCCAACAGCCACCAGCTCATGGCGCAGGATCGTCAGGCCGTCGAGGAGGCGTACCCGGGCGACATCGTGGCCCTCTTCGATTCGGGCAACTTCCGCATCGGCGACACCCTCTGCGAGGGCAAGGGCTTCGAGTACCAGGGGATTCCCCGCTTCATGCCCGAGCACTTCGCCCAGATCCGGCTCCGGGACCCATCCAAGCGCAAGCAGCTCAAGAAGGGCCTCGACCAGCTCTCCGAGGAGGGCGCGGTCCAGCTCTTCGTGCGTCCGGACGTGGGCGAACAGGAGCCCATCGCGGGCGCGGTCGGCGTCCTGCAGTTCGAGGTGTTGCAGCACCGGCTCAAGGCCGAGTACGGCGTGGACATCGCCCTCGACTCGATGCCCTACGAGATCGCGCGCTGGGTCGCCAGCCCCGACTTCGATCCCCGCTCGATCCGGGACGCCCTCACGCTCAAGGACCGGGACGACAAGTACGTCCTCCTGTTCCGAGACCAGTGGATGCTGCGCTTCGTCCAGGAGCGCAACGAGTCGCTGCGGCTGACCGAGATCGGCTAGGGTTGCCCAGGGACTGCTTGGTCGTTTTGAACTAGACGCTCCTTGAGCCCCGGATTACGATGCTGCTTCGTTACAGATCGTAAGCCGGGGCTCGATGCCTCCGGTCTAGGGGGAGCCATGCGTCTAGTCTGCAGCACGTTGGGGTTCGAGGAGTACCCGCTCGAGGAGACGCTCGAGCAGCTGTCGGTCATCGGCTGCGAGGCCGTCGAGATGGTCCTCGAGGAGCCCGCCAACCCCCTGGAGCTGTTGGACTGGCGATCGCTCGCCCGCTTGCAGGCGCGCCTGGACGGCCACCGGATGCGCGTGGCCCTGCTGGACGGGCGCCACCAGAGGCACTCCCAGGACGGCGAGGAGTGGCTGCGCCGCGCCAAGGCGACGGTGGACGCGGCCTACGGGGTGGCCTCACCGGTGGCCGAGATCCACCTGGCGGGCCTGGGCCCGGCCGACCTGGACGCCCGCCTCCCCAAGCTCGTGACCCATGCCGAGCGGCGCGGCGTGCGCCTCTCCCTGGATCTGCCCGCTCAGCCCCCCAAGGCCCTCAAGCAGTGGCTCAAGAAGACGGATGTCCGCATGGTGGGCGTCAGCGTGGACCTGGAGGGCGTGGAGGGCGACTGGCGCGTGCCCGTCGAGGGCTGGGGCGAGCGCCTCTGGAGCATGCGGATCCCGCTCAGTGCGGGCGAGGCCGAGCTGCCAGCCAAGGTGGCGGCCCTCAAGGCCAGCGGCTTCAACGGCGTGCTCGCGTTGCAGAGCGATCGTAGGGACTGCTCGCCGCAGCGGCAGGCCCGAGAGGCCATGCGCCAGCTCAGACCCCTCTTCGAGGCCATCAAGGGCGGCGATTAGCGCGCCTGGCGCGCCCTCCACTCCGCCTGGAAGGGGATGTGGGGCAGGTCGTTGACGATGATGCCGATGCCTTGCCGGTGCAGCTCCTGGGCGCGCCGGTCGATGCCGATGGTGCCCGTGAGGCCGAAGGCCTGCAGCTGGACGAACCGGGCCGTCAGGTCGTCGGTCTTCCCGCCGCTCTGTTGGTGGTAGTCCAGGGCGTGCATGGCGGCGTAGCCTACGGACTCGGCCACGTGCTTGGTCATGGCGAAGTGGGCGTCGGCCGAGGCTTCCAGTCCCTCGATCCGCGAGAGCAAGGTGTCCGTGAGCTCGGCGATCCGCCCGAAGTCCCGGGTGTCGAGCGCCTTCGACAGATCCGCGCGGTAGGTGTCCAGCCAGGCGTCGAGCCGCTTGATGTCCGCTTGGCCTGCCACCTTGCGGTGGGTGGGGGGCGTTTCGGGCGGGCGCACGGCTTGCATGGACACGAAGTCCCCATCGACCACCGCGAGCCCCTGCCGGTTGAAGCGGTCGGCGCGCGCGTCGAAGTACCAGGCGAACGGCAAGGTGAGCCGCTCGAGCCGGATCAGGTGGTTGGAGAGCGCCCGGGAGGCTCCGCCGGAGACCCGGGCGTAGTACTCGCGCCGGGCCTGGTTGCTCTGGATGGCGTCTTGCAGGTGGTGGGTGAAGCCCGCGACGTCCCCCGCCGCCCAGGTGTCCTGGCGCAGGCGCGTGAGGAGGCCCTCCGGGCGCGGCCCTTCGGTGGGGCGCTCGGGCGATCGGTTGGGCTTTGGGGTGGCGCTCCGGCGTCCGATGGGATCCATCCAGCCTCCTGGCCCGGTGGGACCAGGCATGTTATCGCGACGACCGCTCGGGTTCTTGCCTCTCGGAGCTAGGCCAGGGGCACGAGCCGCAGCCGCTGGCCGGCTGGATCCCACCCGAGCGCCGAGCGGCCTTCCAGGACCTCCAGCAGGCGATCGCCCAACAGCTCCGCGCGCCAGCCCTCGAGGAAGCTGACGTTGAGGTGCTCCCCGCGCCGGTAGCCCTCGGCCAACCGTTGCAGGTCGGAGTTGGTGGCGAGCAGGGTGGCGGCGATGCCCGACTCCGCGGCGATGGTGTGCGTGACGGCCTGCAGGAGGTCCGCCAGGGCGAGGGTCGCCTCGTCGGGCGGACCCGAGGGGGGCTCGGCCGCCGGGTACTCGGACCTCGGCCGGCTGAGCGCGTCGGCAATCACCTGCACGAACGTCTCGCCGTAGCGGTCGAGGTCCCGGGGCTGGATGCCCCGCAGGTTCCGCAGCTGCTGCGCGCGCTTGGGCGCGCGGCGGGCGAGCTCCACCAGCATCTCGTCCTTGAGGATGGAGCCGCGAGGGCGATCGCGCCTACGGGCCTCCTCCTCGCGCCACATGGCAAGGGCCCTCAGGACGTGCAGGCCCTGGGAGTCCAGGCCGCCGCGCCCGCGGACGCGCATGTAGAGGGTCTCGGGGTTGGCGCGGGCCGCGAACTGGGCGAGCACCGAGCTCTGCAGCCGCTCGCACTCCTGCTCGGCCCAGGCCATGCGGCCGTTCTCGTGGAGCATGGAGCGGAGCCGGTCGAAGACGGGCAACAGGTGCCGCACGTCGTCGAGGGCATAGTCCAGCTGCGCCTGGGTCAGGGGGCGGATGGACCAGTCGGTCATGCTCTCGCCCTTGGGCAGCCGGATCTTGAGGACGCCCTCGACGAGCGCTCCGTAGCCCGGCTTGGCCGTGAAGCCCACCAGGCCCGCCGCGAGCTGGGTGTCGAACATGGGCGTGAGGGGCGAGCCCGTGAGCATCTGGAGGATCTCGAGATCCTGCTCGGCCGCGTGGAAGACCTTGAGGATGGTCGGGTCGCGCAGGAGCTCGACGAACGGGTCGTTCTCCATGCGGCCGAGAGTGCCGTAGTCGATGGCCGCGATGACGCCCGTGCGCGAGGCCACCTGCACCAGCTCGAGGCGGGGCGCGTAGCTGCGCTCGCGGATGAACTCGGTGTCGAGGGCCAGGACGTCGGCCCCCTCGAGCTCGGCGGCGAGGAGCGTGAGCCCCTCGCGCGTGTTGATGAGGCGGGTCTCGGAGCTGGTTGCGGCCATCATGGTCCCTTCCTGTCGGTGCGATCCCTTAATGAACCCACAGCCCGCGCGGGGGTGTCAAGGGAAGGCTCAGCGGGCATGACGCTTCGGCCGATCCCCCCTCCGGAGGTCGAACTTATGTTTTAATGGAGGCTCGTCCGCCGCTCTACGAGCCCCATTGGGAGGTCTTGCCCATGCCGCACAGCGCTCCGCCCTCCGCCCTGCCCAAGGCCGCCACGGATCCGGCCCTCTTGGACTTGCTCAAGCGGATCTGGGGGTACGAGGCCTTCCTCCCCAACCAGGCGGAGGCCGTCGAGGCCCTCATGACGGGGCGCGACTCCCTGACCATCCTGCCGACCGGCGGCGGCAAATCCATCTGCTACCAGCTGCCCGCCCTCGCCAAGCCCGGCATGGCCATCGTCATCTCGCCGCTGCTGGCCCTCATGAAGGACCAGGTGGACTCGCTGGTCGCCAACGGCGTGGCGGCGGCATCCCTCAACAGCAGCATGACGAGCGACGAGAAGCGGCGCGTGGTGGACGACCTGCGCGCGGGCCGCCTCAAGCTCCTCTACCTCTCGCCCGAGCGCCTGGCCTCTCCCGACTCCTTCGAGCTCCTGAGCCAGGCCGCCATCAGCTTCATCGCCATCGACGAGGCCCACTGCGTGAGCCAGTGGGGCCACGAGTTCCGGCCGGACTACCGCAACCTCGCGCAGCTCCGGACCTGGTTCCCGAACGTGAGCATGCACGCCTTCACGGCCACGGCCACCCAGACCGTGCGGGACGACATCGTCGCGGCCCTCGGGCTCAAGGAGGCCTCGGTCGTGGTCGGCAGCTTCGACCGCCCCAACCTCTTCTACCGCGCCGAGTTCCGGCGCGATCTCGTCCCCCAGGTCCGCGCGGTCCTGGACCGCCACCCCGGCGAGGCGGGCATTCTCTACTGCATCCGCCGAGCGGACGTCGAGTCGCTGTGCGAGACGCTGCAGGGCCTGGGCTACCGGGCCTTGCCGTACCATGCGGGCTTGCCCGCCGAGACCCGGCGCCAGCACCAGGAGGCCTTCTCCAAGGAGGAAGTGGACCTCATGGTGGCGACGGTGGCCTTCGGCATGGGCATCGACCGTTCCAACGTCCGCTTTGTCATCCACACGGGCATGCCCAAGTCCATCGAGAACTACCAGCAGGAGGCGGGCCGCGCGGGCCGCGATCGCCTCGCGGCCGAGTGCGTCCTCTTGTACGGCGCAGCCGATCCCGTCTCCTGGAAGAGCATCCAGGGCGAGCCCAAGACTCCCTACGACCAGCATGCCCTCGACAAGATCCGCGAGATGTACCGCTTCTGCCGGACGCTGACCTGCCGGCACCGGTTCCTGGTCACCTACTTCGGCGAGGCCTTCGAGGCGACGCCGTGCGGGGCCTGCGACGTCTGCCTCGGCGAGCACCAGGTCCTGCCCGACTCGACGGTGGTCGCCCAGAAGATCCTCTCCTGCGTGGTCCGGGTCCAGGAGCGCTTCGGCGCGCGCCATGTGGCCGAGGTCCTCAAGGGCTCCAAGACCGCCAAGCTGCTGCAGCTGGGCCACGACAAGCTCAGCACCTACGGCCTGTTGGCCGACCATGCGATTGCCGACCTCTCCGACTGGATCGACCAGCTCGTCGGTCACGGCTACCTGGTCCGGGCCGGGGAGTACCAGGTCCTCAAGGTCACGCCCGAGGGCCGAGCCCTGCTCAAGGGCGAGGATTCGGTGCAGCTCACCATGCCGCGGGCGACGGTGGCCAAGACGGTCAAGAGCTCCGAGGATCTGCCGCTCAGCCCGGCCGAGGAGGCGCTCTTCCAGGACCTGCGCGGCTGGCGTCGCACCATGGCCCAGGAGCGCGGCGTGCCGCCCTACCTGGTGCTCGGGGATGCGACCCTGCGCGAGCTCGCGAGCCGCCGGCCGGCCTCGGATCTCGCCCTCAGGGCCATCAAGGGCATCGGCGAGACCAAGGCGCGCGATCTGGGCGATCGCCTGCTCGAGGCCCTGCGGCAGGGTGCCGAGGCCAATGGGCTCGAGCTGGGCGGGGACGCTCCGCTGATGACCGTCGCCAAGCCGGCCCCCAAGGCGAGCGCGCCGCGTGCCAACCCGACCCGCGAGACGGCCTTCGAGGCCTTCGGCCAGGGCCGCACCGTCGCCGAGGTGTCCGAGCAGACGGGCCGGGCCGCGAGCACCATCGAGGGCTATCTCCTGGAGTACCTGCAAGAGGAGAGGGTCACGAGCCCCGAGCCCTGGGTGGACCGGGAGACGTACGAGCAGGTGCTTTCCAAGGCCAACGAGCTAGCCGCGGAGCGCCTGAAACCCATCTTCGAGGCCCTGGGCGGATCGGTCTCCTACGGGGCCATCCGGATCGCCCTCGCGGTGCGGGCGAACCAGGGCTAGTCCCCGCGGGTCAGCGGATCTGCTGAGCGTAGATGTCACCGCTGTTGGCGCTGTCCTCGAGGACGACCATGCCGCTCTGCTGGGTGACAGAGGCGGCCACGTCGGGCACCGATTGGTTGCCCGCTCCGCCGGCGACCAGGAAGTTGCCGCCCCAGAGCGAGCCGTCGGGGGCGACGTACTGGCCGTACACGTCCAGGTTGGCGCCCCGCAGATCGCCCCAGACCACCACGAACTTCTGGCGCCAGGGCTCGTAGGCGATGCGGGGCAAGGACTTGTTGCCGCTGACGTTGCTGAGCGTGACGGCGCCGCCTACCAGGGAGCCTGTAGCGCTCACGCGCTGCGCACGGATGGTGTGGGGGCTCTGGGCGCTCCGCCAGGCGACCATGAAGTCGCCCGACACGCCGTCGTAGGCCACCGTGGCCTCCAGCTGGTCGGAGGTGCCCGTGCCGATGTCGAAGGGCCCCGTCCCCAGGGTCCCTTCCGGGTTGACGAGGCGCCCGCGGATCTTGGCGACGCCCGTGCTGGGGTGGTCCTCCCAGACCAGCAGGTACTGCTGAGCGCTCGAGGAGTAGGCGATCGCCGGCCGTTCTTGATCGCCCGCGCCGCTGGCCAGCGCGAGGTTGCCGCCTGCCAGGGTGCCGTCGGGCGCCACCAGCTGCCCGTAGAGGTCGGTCGTGGCGTTCCTGCTGTCCCCCCAGACCACCAGGTAGCGGTTGTTGGTGGACGAGTAGCCCACCTGGGGCAAGGCCGAGTCGTCGAGGACCAGGTCCAGGATGCCCGAGACGAGGGTTCCTGCACCGTTCACGAGACGGGCGCGCGTGCGGTTGCCGCCGTTGGACTCGTTCCATGCGACCAGGTACTGGTTGTCGGTCGGGTTGTAGCCGATACAGGGCTCCGACTCGACCTGGCTGTTGCTCCCGACCATGGCGATCGACCCCACGAGGGTCCCTGACAGGTTGAACCGCCCGCCGTAGATGGCGAGCTTGCCGCCGCCCTGGAGGTCCGACCAGACGCCGAAGTACTCGTTCGGGCCCAGCGCGAGGGCCGGATCCACCTCTTGCTGGCTTCGCACCACCCAGGGCAGGCGCGTGCCGATGGTGCCGAGGATCGAGAAGCCGGCTCGTGCCGCGAGCGAGGAGCCGACCTGCACCTGCCAGGAGTAGCTGCCGGGGCCCAGGTCCGGCGTCGTCACGGACAGCGAGACGCTCGACGCGCTCGTGACGACTGCGGCCGTGCCGCCGAGCGTGACCTGATCGAGACCCGGAACGACGCTGAAGCCCTGCCCCGCGAGCGTCACGGTGTCCCCCTGCTGCCCGGAGGACGGCGCGAAGCTCGCAAGACCGAGCGCCGGATAGGTCTCGATGGACAGGACGACGGCGTTGTTCCCTGCCACCAGGTCGACGGAGCGACGCTTTTCGCCGACGAGCGTACCGCCGCCTCCCCCGTTCCAGAGAGAGGCCGTCAGGACGTAGTTGCTTGCCGGGCGCAGGCGGCTGCCGAACGCACCGGACGCCACGTAGCCCCCCGTGCCGTTGGCCAGCAGATCCGTGTCCTTGAGGAGCGTGCGCTCGATGACCTGGCTGAGGGCCGTCGCGTGATCCAGTCGCACGCTCACGGCATTCCAGGCGGCGGGCAGGGTCTGGGTGGTGACGCCCCGGTCGACCAGGCCGAGCGTGAGGCTCGCCTCCAGCTCGTCCGGGCCGGCCGGCACCTCCGCGAACGTCAGCGTCGGGGGCCGGGTGGGCGTGACGGGAGGGCGCACGTCGTCGCATGCGCCCAGCAGCATGGCCAGGGGGAGGACCCATCCGCGTCGCATGGCCGCACCTCGCAGAAACCGGAGGGCCCAGGCGGGCCCTCCGGTCATGGAAGCCTGTTTGGCTCCGAATATCAAGCGTCGGCTAGAGGCGCGGAAATCCTCCCGATGTCTAGCTCTGCGGGCGCGTCGCCTGGGGGTTGCCCGCCGCGTCGAGGACGTAGAGGAGGTTGTCCTTCCAGTCCTTCCAGTCCTTCTCCACCTGGGTGGCCGGCGGGTTGAAGCGGCCGTCGTTGAGCTCGATGCCGTAGGCGAGCGTGCCGTGCGTCGCGTACATCCAGTTGGCCAGGTCGCCGTAGGCCTTGTAGATGGTCTGCGCGATCGTGCCCGCCTTGTAGCCGATGGGCTGGGCCATGGCCGTGCCGATCTTACGGAAGGCCGCGTCGTCCTTGGTGAGCCCGTTGCTGTAGCCGGGCGGCCACAGGATCATGCCGCCGTAGCAGTGCATGTCGAGCGCGATCTTGAACTTCTGCTGGTTGGCCAGGTCACGCAGCGCCTGCGTCTCGGGCTCCGAGAAGGGAGCGCTGCCACGGTAGGCGTCCGAGCTGCTGTTCCGCTCGCCCTGCGACCAGTGGTCGTCGGCGTTGCGGTTGGTGTCCACGCCGCGCGAGCCGTCGCCGTTGTCGCGGCGGTTCTTGCGCCACATGCCGTCGCTCTTCTCGACGTGCGTGCGGCCGTCGGGGTTCACCAGGGGCACGATCCACAGGTCGCGGGTGTCGACGAGCTTGGTGATGGCGGGGTCCTTGCCGTAGTTCTCGACCAGGTGGTGCGCGAAGCGGGTCGTGATCTGGACGGGCGGCAGCTCGCGGGCATGCTGGCCCGAGGTGAGGAGCACCGACGGCAGCGTCTGGTCGAGCTTGGAGGTGATCCGCAGGGCGACGATGGGCCGGCCCTCGAGGGACTTGCCGATGGTCACCAGGCGCGCGACCGCCGGGTGCTGCGTCGCGATCGACTGCATGTCCGCCATGACGTTCTCGACGGTCATGTAGCCGGCCGGAAAGGCCATGGCCGAGAGCTTCTGCGTGACGACGTACGTCACGCCCATGCGCTTGAGCGTGGCCTCGGTCTGCTTGGTCACGGTCGCATCGACCGTCCGGGCCTCCATGTCGACGTTCTCGAACAGGTCCACGCCCGAGGCGGCGACCGCATCGAGCTCGGCCTTGTCCTTGAACTTGATCTGCACCTGGGTGCGGTCCGCGATGCCGAGCGCCGCTACCTTGGGGTTGCGGTCGGAGAGCATCCGGTTGTCGAGGCCGCAGCCCGACAGGGCCGCGATCGAGAGGGTGAGGCCGAGAAGTGCCGCGGTGGGTTTGCGAAGATTGAGCACGCGCCATCCTTTCCGGGGGTACCGTTAATATCAGGTTAAGCTCATAAGGCAAGCTTAACACAGTGGCTGCTAGTGAGCAACGTTTTGGAGCCGCCTCCCGCTCGATCGAGTGAGGGGGCTTCCAGCGGTCGGCCGAACGCTGGGCCGCGAGGCGGCCCGTGGCGTCAGGGCTTGGTGGCGCGAATCAGGTGGAAGATCTGAAGTCCCAGCAGGCGGTTCTCCTGCAACGAGAAGCCTGCTGTCTGGACGGTCCTGGCCGTGTCCCGGTCGAAGTGCTCCCCGAAGAGGGCCGCCGTCACGGGCGTCATGGCCTTCAAGAGCAGGTCGAGGCAGGCTCGGCACGAGCGGGTGTGCTCCAGCATGACGAGCGTGCCGCCCGGCTTGAGGACCCGCCGCACCTCCTGGAGGCCCAGGAGGGGATCGCGCACCGCGCAGAATACCAGCGTGCTCACGACGGTGTCAAAACGATCGGACGGGAGATCGAGGCCTTCGACGCCCTCCTGGCGCAGATCGACGGCGAGGTTTAGCGAGTGGGCCTTATGGCGGGCGCGCTCCAGCATGCCGGCGCTCGGCTCGATGCCCGTCAAGCGAACGTCTGGAGGGTAGAGTCCGAGGTTCGCCCCGGTGCCGACGCCCACCTCCAGCACCTCGCCGTGGACGTGGCGCATCAGTTCGCGGCGCCAGGGCGCGAGGTGACGGGCTTCGAGCGGACGGATCAGGGGGTCGTAGAGGGCCGCGACCCAGTCATACGACATCTAGGCCAGTTTGCGGGTCATCCGGCGGTGCAGGATGCCGGCGTCCAGAAAGACCTCGCCGCCGGCCACGAAGCCGAGCTTCTCGTACAGGGGCATGGCCGCAAGCTGGCTGTCCAAGACGGCCTCGCTGAAGCCTTCGCGCCGGGCGTACTCCATGAGCAGCTTCACGAGCTTGGTGGCGATGCCCTGGCCCCGGTAGTCGGGAAGGGTCGCCACCCGGCCGATCTTGACCCGGTCGGCATCCATGCTGACCAGGCGGGCCGTGGCCACGGGGGCGTCGTCCACCCGCGCGATCACATGCCATGCGACGCCGTCGTAGTCGTCGATCTCTTCCTCGATGGGCACGCCCTGCTCCTGCACGAAGACCGCCTCGCGCACCTGGAGGGCATCGCGCAGCTGCGGGTCGGTGCCGGGAAACAGGTCGAGCGTCAGCGGGGCGGCCATGCCTATTTCCCGAGCTTCTGCTCGATCTCGAGCAGGCTCTGGCCCGCCTGCGAGCTCTGGAGGGCGTTGGCCAGGAGCGCGAGGTTGTTGGTGTAGATGAGGACGCCCACGGCCACCAGCAAGAGGCCGCTCACGATCTCGACGGCGCGCATGTGGCGCTTGATGCGGTTGAAGAGGGCAAAGAAGCCGTTGATGGCGACGGCCGTCGCGAAGAAGGGCACGCCCAGGCCCAGCGAGTAGGCGACGAGCAGGGCCATGCCCTGGCCCAGGGTCTCCTGCTGGCTGGCGTAGGTGAGGATCCCGGCCAGGATGGGGCCGATGCACGGCGTCCAGCCGAAGGCGAAGGCGAGGCCCACCACCACCGAGCCGAGGAAGCCCGCCGGCTTGTTTCCGACCTGGAAGCGCTTCTCCATGTAGAGCGCCTTGATCTTGAAGAGGCCCATGGTGTGAAGGCCGAACAGGACGATGATGACGCCTGCGATCTTGCTCAAGAGCGGGAGTTGCTCGGTCAGGAAGGAGCCGATGAAGGTCGCCGTCGCGCCGAGGGCGATGAAGACGATCGAGAAGCCCAGGATGAAGCCCAGGGAGTTGAGCATCACCTTGCGGCGCATCTCGGCGCTCGCGCCGGTGCGCATCTCCTCGCTCGAGACGCCGGAGATGAAGGACAGGTAGCCCGGCACCAGCGGCAGGACGCAGGGCGAGATGAAGGAGATGAGCCCCGCCAGGAAGGCCGTGGGCAACGAAATCGATGCGTTCATAACGGTCCAGGTTAATGGAAGCGCGCAAGGGCGTCAAATGCGCGTGGCCCGGGAGCGCCGGTGCTTAGTTGACGGCCACCTGACGGATGAAGCCCTTGCTGATGGACTTGCCTTCTTGCATGGCCATGGTCAGCATCTTGAGCCAGACCTCGGCGGTGGCCCGCGCGTCGCCCAGCGCCCGGTGGCGCTGGCTGGGCGGGATCCGCACCGCGAAGTGGTTGGTCAGGGCATCCAGGTTGTGCTTGCCGAGCTTGGGCAGGAGGATCCGCGAGACCCGCAGGGTGTCCACGTGCGCATGCGGCAGGGGCGTGTGCATGACCTCCATGGCCTGGTGATCGAGAAAGCCCCGGTCGAAGTTGGCGTTGTGCGAGACCAGCACCGAGTCCCCGCAGAACCGCAGGAACGACGGCAGCACGTCGGCGAAGACGGGCTTGCCCATGACCATGGCGTCGGAGATCCCGTGCACCCGCTGCACGAAGTACGGGATGAGCCGTTCGGGATCGACCAGGGTGCTGAACTCTTCGGTGATGGCGCCGTTCTCCACGGCGACCGCCCCGATCTCGACGATGCGGTCGCCCTTGAGGGGGGACATGCCCGTCGTCTCGAGGTCCACGACGACCCAGCGTGAAGGGATGAATGCCTGCATGGGCCCATTCTAGCGCAAAAGCGGCCGGTCGTGCATGCTAACATGTGACGCCCGCTTGCTTTGTCCCGAGAGGATGCGCCGCCATGGACCCCTGGCAACTCTTGTCCCACCACGCCTCCGACTGGGGGATCCCGGTCGATCCCGCGACGCTGGACGGTTTCCGGCGGCTCTACGATCTCCTGCTGGAAGGCAACCGCCGCGCCAACCTCACGCGCATCACCGACGAACGCGAGGCGGTCGTCAAGCACTTCCTCGACTCGATCTCCGTGCTGCGCGCCGTTCCGGACCGCCAGGCTCCCTTCCGCTTCATCGACGTGGGCGCCGGGCCCGGCTTCCCGGGGTTGCCCCTGCTGGTGATGCAGCGTCACTGGTCGGGCACCATGCTCGAGGCGACGCGCAAGAAGGTCGACTTCATGAACGAGGCGATCCAGGCGCTCGGGCTGAGCGGGACGGCCCTGCACGGTCGCGCGGAGGAGTTCGGCCAGGATCCGGCGCACCGCGGGGCCTACGATCTGGTGTTCGCGCGGGCGGTGGCGGAGCTGAACGTGCTCAGCGAGCTGTGCTTGCCCTTCTTGAAGCCCGGAGGGCGCTTCATCGCGATGAAGGGCGCCAACGTGGACGCGGAGGTGGCCGGAGCCCAAAAGGCGCTCAAGGTCCTGGGCGGATCGATCCGGGAGATCGAGCGATTTGCGCTGCCGGAAGGCTTCGGCGAACGGGCCCTGGTGGTGGTCGAAAAAGTGGGGCCGACCCCCAAGGGATACCCGCGCCGTGCGGGTCAGCCGTCGGCCAAGCCATTATGTTAAACAGTGTCAACAAACTGATATCGGTGATAATTTTCGCGCCCCCAAGGGTATAGAAGCCTCAGAACGCCGTAACCGCTGTAATGGCCGTTTTAACAGGATTGGAGTGTGGGGGATGAAAAACTTTTCGGTGGTTCAAGAGCACTTCCGCAAGTTGCGCTGTGCGCATTGCAACGAGGCCTTCACGCCTGAAGGCGTGAAGCTGCTTCGCGAGGAGAAGGATTACTGGGTCGTCCGCGTGCACTGCACCGCGTGCAACCAGCCCGCAGGCGTCGCGATCGTCGGCGTCGAGTACGAGTCGAGCGACGTGACGGCTCCGGCCGAGGCGTCGACCCGTGAGGCGGCGGCCGGCACGGCTCGCGTCCGCGGCATCTTCTCGTCGCGCCGCGAAGAGGAGAAGTTCGCCGGGATGCCCCCCATCTCGCAGGACGAGGTGCTCGATGCGCACTCGTTCTTCACGAACCTCGGCAGCGACTGGATGTCGCAGCTTCCCAAGAAGAGCCGCTAACCCACCACTCCAACCTGACCCACACTCGCCGCCCGGGCTTTCCCGGGCGGTTTTTTAGTCCTCGATCCGCTGCACGCGCATGATGATGCGGGTGGGAGAGGCGAGGATCGCCTCCTCCTCGAGGGTGGGGGCGAAGGCGGCGACCAGGCGGCGCTCCTGTCCCTCGTTCAGGTCGCTGCCGCCGATGTAGGGCAGCATCTCGATCTGGTCCTTGCTGGCGCGCGGGCAGATGACGACCTCGTGGCGGGCATCGATCTGGAGCTCGGGCACCGAGAGCACCACCGAGCGGGCGAGGTCGTGCAGGGCGACCTGCATGTAGCGGGCCACCATGGCCTCGGTATCGACGATCAGATCCTCGATGGTCCCCACCAGGTCGCCGCGCGCGTCGTAGAGCGGCCAGCCCCGGGCGTCGACACTGCCCTGGGCGACGTGGTAGCCCTCGAGATCCAGCAGCCCAGCCAAAGCCATTCCAAGTCCTCCTCTGTCTCGATTGTTATCGAATGTAAAGATAGCTCCCGCACTCCGCCCCGCGCAACGCTCGCCGGGCGCGCGCCGCGAGCGTTTCAGCCGATTTGGCCGCTGCGGATGGCTGGATGGACTGGGTTTCAAAGGGAGCGGGGCAGTGGTGAACCGTGTTGTATCCATCGTAAGACCCACAAAAAAACCGTTTGTCTTGAGCCAGGTCGAAAGCCTGTCCTGAGCCTGTCGAAGGGGCAAACGGTTCCGCTAAGAACCATGCCATCCGCCCGTTTCCGAATTCCCCATGAAAAAAGCGGCAGGCTCCCCGCCTGCCGCTCGAACTGAAAACCGCTAGTTGAGCGGACCTGTCCCCGACCGCTGCCGCATGGACTGGGTCTCGTCGCTCTGCATGGTCCAGGCCCGGCTCGCGGCCACCCGGCCCAGGTTGTTGCGCAGCTTGCGGCCAATCTCGGGCATCCCCTTGACGAGCCGGTTGTAGTCCTCGAACGAGAAGTTCAAGAGCTTCGCATCGGCCACGGCCACCACGTCGGCCGTACGCGTGGGCTGCTTGTAAACGAGCGCCATCTCGCCGAACACCTGGCCGCTGCCGAGGCGCGCGACTGGCATCGCCTGGCCGTCCTTGGGGATCTGCACCTCGCAGTAGCCGTTGGTCACCAGGTAGAAGGAGTCCGCAGGCTCGCCCATCCGCACGATGGGCTGACCGGGATGGGCCGCGAGTGGGATGGCGATCGCCTCCAGCGCCGCGAACTCCTCCTCGGTGAGCCCGTTGAAGATGGTGGCCTTGGCCATGGCCTCGTGGTTGCTCGTCTGGGCGGGCTTGTTGACCTTGGGCTCCTCGATCTTCTTGGCGGAGCCAGCGGCGGGATCGCTCGGCAGGGTGCTCCAGACGCGGCCCGCCACGATCTTGCCCAGGTTGGAGCGAAACTTCTTGCCGATCTCGGGGTGCGTGTGGGCGAGCCCCTCGTAGTCGGCGTAGCTGAAGCGCAAGAGCACCGCATCGCTGTTGGCCACCACGTCGGCCTGGCGGATGGGCTGCGCGTAGAGCAGGGGCATCTCGCCGACCAGCTGGCCGGGGCCAAGCTGCGCGAGCGAGGTGGGCGGCTGGTTCTTCTGCGGCAGCAGGATTTCCAGGTGGCCCGTCGCGATCAAGAAGAAGCAGTCGGCCTTGTCTCCGGTGCGGATCACCGCGTCGCCGGGCTTGATGGCGTGCTTGGTGGCGATCCGGAAGAACTCGGTCATCTCCTCCTGGCTCAGGCCCTGGAGGGCCGGGAGCTTCGAGAGCCGGTCGTAGTTGACGTTGGCCATTCCTTTCCCTTTCGCGCGGTCGATAGCTTGCCTGTCCGATCATACCGTTCCCGCCCGCTTTCGAAACCAGTCGTCGCTCCGGTGGCGGTGACCGGGCGCACGGCGTCCCCAGGCCGTCCGGAGCTACGCTGGTTCCGGCTAGGAGGCCTCGATGCAACGACTCAACGGATGGATGACGACGCTCGTCGCCGGGTTCATGCTTGCCGGCGTGGCCGCTCCGGTGACGGCCAAGCCTGCGCGCCCGGCCGTGCGCCAGGAGCAGGATCCGGCGGTGGTCTCGTCCGTGCGGTGGATCGACGGCAAGCTCCGCTTCGAGGCCGATCGCCCTCTCAATGCCAGGCTGTTCGCCCTGGAGGCCCCTTACCGCGTGGTCATCGACCTCTACGGGGCCGAGCTGTCCGATCCGACCCTTCTGCAGGCCGTGCCCATCGCCTCCGGCCCGTATCGCGCGCTGCGCGGCGCCATGCATGCCGAGGAGGGCTTCATCCGCTTCGTGCTGGATTGCGATCGCCCCACCTCCATCCAGCTCACCCAGACCTCCGGCGGCCAGCTGCTGGATCTGAAGCCCCATCCGCGCCACAAGGGCGAGCCCCTTCTTGCCGTGGCCAGCGAGCGCTTCGGCCCGGATCCCGCACCGGTCGAGACCTATGGTCCCGAGCTGCCTCCGGTGAAGCCCGTCCGGGAGGCCTACGGTCCTCCCGAGCCCGAGGCGCCGCGCCTCGTCTACGGCCCGCCCCTGCCCGAGCGCGTCCGCGAGCCCTATGGCCCGCCGGCTCCCGAGGCGACGCCCGAGCCGGAGCCGCCGACGGCGGACGAACCTACTCCCGTCTGGAACGGCGAGCCGCAGCGTCTCTCCGGCCTTCACCTCCAGCGCCGTAAAGGTGTCACGACCCTGCGTCTCGAGTCCGAGCGTCGCCTCGCGGTGCGGGTGCAGCAGGAGTGGGCGCCTCCGCGCCTGGTCCTGCGCATCCCCAAGGGCAGCTACGACGGTGCTTTGCCCAACGCCTTCGAGGGCGTCGAGGCCCTGAGCGCGCAGCAGGACGGCTCGGACTGGGTCCTCAAGCTCGATCTGAGTCGCGCGGTCTACACCTACGACGCCCGTCGCAAGGCTGGTGGGCGCACCCTGGAGGTCAGCTGGAAGAAGGCGGCGATCGCCGAGTCCCGCCCGACGGTGGTGCTGGACGCGGGTCATGGCGGGGACGATCCGGGGGCCATCGGACCGGGCGGTACCTATGAGGCCAAGGTGAACCTGGGGCTCGCTCAGGCCGTCAAGGCAGCCCTGGACGCCAAGGGCGACGTCAACGTGGTCATGAGCCGCACGGCCGACGTGTCCGTCGATCTGGCCTCACGCGCCCGGCTGGTGCAGGCCCTGCGGCCGTCGCTCTTCGTCAGCCTGCACGGCAACTCCTGCGAGACGCCCGAGATCGGCGGGCTCGAGACCTATTATCGCCACGATACGAGCCTTCCCCTGGCCCGGCACCTGCATGCGGACCTGGTGAAAGCCTTGGGCCGACCGGATCGGGGCGTGCGGCAGGGACGGCTCTACGTGCTGCGAAACTCCGAGATACCCTCGGTCTTGCTGGAGTCGGCCTACCTCTCGAACCCGCAGGAAGAGAAGCTCATGGCCAGCGAGTCCTTCCAGAAGGACCTGGGCGAGGCTCTCGCGCGCTCGATCGTCGATTACCTCAAGACCCCGGTGGCTGAGTTGCCGATCTCCGACTAGTCTTTAGCGGCATTCTCTTGAGACTCACAACAAAACCGTTCACCCTGAGGCTCTCCAAGGGCGAACGGTTCCTTTGAGAAAAGCGCCCTAAGCCGGACTAGGCCCCTGGACCGGCATGGCCAACCGGGATTCCAGCCGTTCCTTGGCATCCATCAGCCGCCCCAGGTCCACCCCGCGCGCATCCAGCACCATGGGCAACTCGTGCCATTCCGGATGGGACGCCAGCAGCTCCTCGACCGGACCCTCCGGCACGGGCAGCCGATGAGCCCCATCGGCCTTGCTCACCTCGTGCAACCGCAGGCCGACGACCCTGCCCCGGAGCACCGCCGCGAACTCCTCGACCTCGAAGCCCCGTCGCCGGGCGGCAAGTAACAGGTGCCCCACATCCAGCCGCAGGCCCAGGAACGGGATCTGCAGGGTGTCCAGGATGCCCGCCAGCTCAGAAGCCTCGCACCCGAGCATCTCCGCCCGGCGCGCGTCCCCGTTCATCAGCCCGAGGGCGACCCCCCGCGCGTCGGCGAACTCCGCGAGCCGGTCCAGCGACTTGAGCAGCTGGTCCCGGGCGCGGTTAGCCGAGACGACCCGGCTCGGCACGGCCGGGTCATGCGTCTCCTCGAGGGCGTAGCCCGCCAAGAACGTGTAGCGGGGGATGCCGCGCTCCGCGCAGAAGGCGAGGTGCTCCTCGAGCCGCCGCACCGAGCGCCTCCGGTAGTCCTCGTCCCCTGCCGCGAGGTTGGGCCCGAAGGGCTCCTCGCTCGGCAGGAACGTCCCATGCGCCGCCAGCGTGAAGGCCGCGAGGCGACCCGGGTCATCGGGCACCAGGAGCGGCCCGTCCTCGATCGCGACGCGATCGAGCGACGCGAGGCGGAAGATCTCGAGCATCCCCGCGAGGTCGGCGGGGGCTGCCAGGCTGCGAGTGGAGACAAAGAGCGGCATGCCGCCATGATCCGGGACCCATTCCCCGCCGTCAAGCAGAGGATGACGCCGAAACGGCGGCGAATTATTGAGGGACGGTTGATTCTACGTTAGGGGTGTGTTATCTTGAGATCCGCGGGGTAGAGCAGTCCGGTAGCTCGTCGGGCTCATAACCCGAAGGTCGCAGGTTCAAATCCTGCCCCCGCAACTAGGGCCCGGCGCCGTTCGATTGGACGGCGCCGGGCTTTTTTCGGGAACGAACGGCCCGTCAACGGCGTCTCTGTTATATAATGGAAGACGCCGTGGTTAGCCAGAACGAAACGCCTTCCGAGGCCCCAAACGCCCACAGGCTGTCATTTTTTACGCTGCTGAGCCGGATCCTGTTGGCCGTCACCTGTTTGATCGGTGGCGCGCTGACCGTGGCCGGCGTTTCGGTGTACCAATCCCGGCACGAGATCCTGGCCCAGGCCGTTCATGCCGTCGAGGTCGGCGCCTCCGAAGCCCTCGGCGTGCCGGTCAAGGTCGGCAAGGTCGCGGGTCCCTACTGGAACGGACTCGAGCTGCGCGACCTCACGGTCTACGCCTCGAACAAGCCGGGGGCGCCCGTGCTCGCCCACGCGCCGCGCGCCCGGGCCTCCTACTCGATCCTCGAGATCCTCAAGCTCGGCAAGCAGCCCATCATGGTGGACGTCTACGGTCCCACCCTGACGCTTGCGCGCGACGCCCGCGGCACCCTCAACTACCAGCCCACCTTCAAGCCGGGGCCCGCCGAGCCCCCCGAGATCCCCAACCTCCCCAAGGTCCGGGTCCGGGTCCACTCCGGCACCGCCACTTGGATCGACCTCGGCATGCCGCGCACGGCGCGCTTCCAGGCTCGACTGTCGCGCGTCTCGGGCACGGCGGACCTGGCCGACAAGGCCGTCACGTTCCGGGCCACCGCCCAGGAGGACGCCTCGCGCCTCGCGGTGACGGGCAAGTACGTCATCGAGCGGATGGCGGGCGAGGTGCGCGCCGAAGCCGACCACGTCCCGACGGCGCGCTGGATCAACTACCTCGCGCCCAACCCCAACTTCACGATCACCGGCGGCGCCGGCCGCGTCACCACCGCCGTCGTCTGGGATCGCCCGGCGCCCGAGGCCGTCAAGTTCACGGGGGGCGTGGAGCTCCGGGGCATGTCGCTCGAGGCCGTTGGCGTCCGCCGCCCGGTGGAGGGCATCTACGCCCGGGCCACCTTCGACAACACCACGGCCGATGTCCCCGAGATCCGGGGCACGATGCTCGGCAACTCCTTCTCGGGCTCGGGCAAGGTCTTCGACCTCAACAAGCCGGTCCAGCGCCTGGCCTTCACGGGCGGCGCCGAGAACGTGGACGTCGCGAGCCTCATCCCTCTGGTGCCGGACCTGGCCATGTGGGAGCCCTCGGGCAAGGGGTCGGCCACGGCCGTGGTCTCGGGCACGACCATGCACCCCATCGTGGACGGCTCGGCGGTGATCCCACAGGGCCATGTGCTGGACCAGCTCGCCTCCAACGTCACGGGTCAGTTCCACTACGAGGGCACCTCCGTCACCCTGCCCGTCTTCCAGGGCACGCTCAACGGCGGTCGCGTCTGGGGTCTTGCTGGCTTCACCCTCGATCAGGATCCCGTCATCACGGTCGATGCCCAGTACCAGGGCGTCGATCTCGGCGCGTCGCTCGCGCCGTACCTGGAGGAGGCGTTGCCCGTCGCCGGTCGCCTCGGCGGCAAGGTCACGGTGCGCGGTACCGCCATGCGTCCGGAGGTGGCGGGCAGCGTGCAGGTGGCCGAGGCGCGCTACGAGCGCCAGACCTTCGACACCGCCAAGGCGGACTTCACGTACGTCAAGAATCGCTGGGAGGTCCCGCAAGGGGAGCTCGCCCTCGGCGCGGGCAGCGTGCGCTTCTCGGCGCACGGCACCGAGAACGGCGTCTTCGCGGGCCGCTTCGACGCGGGGGACGTGGCCCTCTCGCAGCTCAAGGCCCTCGGCCTGGACGTCGACGTGGCCGGCCGGGCGACGGCGACGGGCTCCTACGCTGGCGATTTCACCCGCATGGAGGCTATCCGGGCCCGCGGTCAGGCCCATGTCGAGTCGGGTGTGCTCTACGGTCAGCCCGTCAGCCGGGCCTCGGCGGACTGGGCTATCTCGGACCGCGAGCTGCGCCTCTCGGACGTCCTGGCGCAGGGCGCGGGCGGCTCGGTCAAGGGGCATGCGACCGTCGCCCTGTTCGGCCAGTCGAAGCTGCCCGTCCTGAAGGCCGACTTCGCCGCCAACGGCGTGGAGCTCGGTCAGATCGAGCCCTTGCAGGAGCTGCTCGTCGCCGACGTCGGCAGCCTGCGCGGGACGGTTTCCGCCACCGGCAGCGTGCAGTCGGACGGGCAGGCCTGGCGCGCCCAGGCGGACACGGTGGGCGCCGGCATCGACGCGGAGCGCTTCGGACGGGTGACGCGCGTCGCGGGGCCCGTCTACTTCGGCCACGAGCGCATCACGCTCGGGGACCTGTCCCTCTTGCTCGCCAACCGCAGCCCGGCGCAGCTGCGCGGCTCCATCGCCTTCGATCGGCCGGAGCCCGCCTTCGACCTGGAATTCTCCATGCAGGACGTCCCCGCGCGGGATGCCCTGTCCGCCGTCCACTGGCAGCGCCTCCTGCAGGGCACCTGGATCGGCCGCCGCCTCGGCGTCAAGGAGACGGAGGGCCCCCAGACGACGGTGGCCTCCTTCGAGCGCGAGCCGGTGGTGGACGAGCGCGGCGACGTCAACCTGGGCAAGCTGCTCGCGCACTGGGACCGCAACAGCCTCGAGCCCCTCAAGACCAACCAGGCGTATCTGCAGGCCAAGGATCCCTTCTGGCAGTCCGTCGACGGCAAGCTGACGCTCGAGGTCGCCTACCAGGGGCTCGTGAGCAAGCCCGAGGTTCGGGTGAAGTCGAGCCTCAAGGAGGCCGTGGCCTACGGGCACCCCTTGCGCAGCGCGCACCTGACGGCGGTCTACCGCAACGATCGCCTCTACGTGCCCGTCTTCGATGTGATCGAGGAGGGCGGCACGGGCGCAGCGCTGCAGGCGCGCGGCATGCTGGGACCGGACGGCGTGCTCGGCATCTACGGTCAGAACCTGGACCTAGCCTGGGCGAACCCCTGGCTGCAGGCCCAGGATCTGGAGCTGTCGGGCACCGGCGGCTTCACGCTCCTCGCCAAGGGGGATCCGAGCGATCCCCGACTCGAGATCTCGGCCGAGGTCTATCAGGGCTCCATCGCGCCGCCCGGCGCCAAGCCGGACTCCGAGGAGCGCTTCACCTACGAGCAGGGCGAGGTCAAGGCGACTTACTACCAGGGCCGGGTCACGCTGGACAACGCCCGGGTCGTCAAGGACGGCAAGGATGCGCGCATCCTGGGGAGCTTCCCGGTGCTGCCGGGTATCGCCAACGACGAGCTGGACGTGTCCCTGGCCCTCGAAGGAGACAGCCTCGGCATCGTCACAGCCTTCACCCGCGGCGAGATCCAGTGGAAGGGCGGGCCGGGCACGGCCACCCTGAAGCTGGGCGGCACCCTGGAGGATCCCGAGCTGTCCGGCGTGGTGGACCTGCAGGGGGTGGCGATTCGCGATCGCAACCTGACCGAGGACATCACCAACATCCGGGCCTACGCCACCATCACCACCGACGCCGTCACCATCCAGCGCGCCGCCGGTAACTACGGGGGCGGCACCATCACGGCGAGCGGCCAGATCAAGCTCAAGCGCTTCCAGCTAGATCGCCTGCGCCTCCAGGTCCTGGCGCGTCAGGTGGACTTCGCGCTGACCAACGGCCTCTACAAGGGCATGGTCGAGGCCTCCTTGGACATCACGGGCACCCTGCCGCGTCCGGTGGTCGGTGGCACCGTCGCCGTAAGCCGCGGCGTCGTGGACCTGGCCGCGTTGACGCCCGAAGAGGGCGCCGCCTCGTCGGCCGCTGCCTCGGACGTGCCCATTGAGCTCAAGGACTTGACCTTGCGGGTGCACCAGGGCGTTACGGTACTGGGCCCCCGTCAGCCCGTCGTGGTGCTTGCGGACGCGCGCATCTTCGATATGGGCATTGATGGCAGCCTGAACGTCAATGGTCCACTATCCAATCCGCAGGTTCGAGGCACCATCCGGACATCAAACGGTAACATCAACCCACTCAACACGCCGTTTGACGTCGTGTCCGGTAACATCGAGTTCCTGGGGCCCGGTGTCGCCAACACACCCGACGCCGAGTTCGAAGATCTGCTGCCTCAGGTTGCCCAGGTCAAGACGTCGACCCTGCCCAACGCCCGCCTCAACATAGTGGCCAAGGGGCAGGTCTACGACTATGCCTACGTGGTCAACGGGCAACGTCAGCCGAAGAACCTCGACATCAAGATGACCTTGACGGGCTCCCTGGACAACATGGAACGGCGCTTCGAGGCCGTCAACGATGCATCGGTCCAGCAGGATCGCATCGAGCGGCTATTGGGCAAGGATTCCCTGGTCACGGGCATCCTCGAGGCCGAAACTGAGAAAGAGCGGAACACCATCGTGGCCACCGAGGTCTCGGGCTTCCTCTCGACGGCGAGTCGACGCTTCTTCACGCCCGTAACCTCGCGTCTTCAGGATTTCCTTCAGCTCGAGTCCCTGGGGTTCGACCTGGCGTCACTGCCCGGCAGCGATCCGAACAGCGCCTTTTTCCAGCAGCTCGGCCTCAATCCCTCCGTTTACACCCAAACACGCCCCTTGCTCGGGAGCGTCAGCCTGTCGGGACGCTACACTTTCCGCCAGAACTCGGAGAACGTGTACCAGGCGAGCTTCAATTACGGCATCAACGAGTTCCTATCGCTCAACGTGGGTCTCGACAACCTCGACCTGAAGGGTCAGGCCAAGCCGACCATCGAAGGCCTGAATTTCAACCCGTCGATCACCCTGTCGACCCAGCGCCGATTCTAATCGCCCGAGAGCCTCCGCCCACAACATCGGGCGGGGGCTTGCTCCTCCTCAAACCAAGTCGCCAGGCTCCCGGAGACCACTCGACATGAGGCGTTCTTAAAGGCCCTTTAGCGAATTCTTGTCAAGGTTAAGGCCCGATGTTATCATCAAGGTTAAGAAAATCGCGGAGGGTGGGTAAAATACCTGCGGACCAGGGTTTTCGCCCGGACCAACCCGCGCATGCAAAGGAGTCGCTATGGCCGAGAAGATTCTGCTTGTCGACGACGAAGAAATGATCGTTGAATCCATCGAGTTCGCCCTCGCCCAGGAAGGGTACGAGGTCGTCAAGGCTCATGATGGACAAGAAGCCCTCCAACAAGTCCAGCTGACCAAGCCGAATCTGATCGTCTTGGACCTCATGCTGCCCAAGCTCAGCGGTCTTGAGGTCTGCCGTCTGTTGCGCCGCGAGCAGAACGACATTCCCATCATCATGCTCACCGCCAAGGGTGAGGAGATCGACCGCGTCATCGGCCTCGAGGTCGGTGCCGACGATTACCTCATCAAGCCCTTCAGCCTGCGTGAGCTGGTGGCCCGCATCAAGGCGCTCCTGCGTCGCAGCAAGCCGAGCGATTCCGAGGCCAAGGCCAAGGTCTACCAGCACGGCGACCTGATGATGAACCTCTCGGAGCACCGCGTGATGGTGGCCGAGCGCCAGGTCGAGCTCTCGCCCAAGGAGTTCAAGATCCTCGCCATGCTGATGGGCGCGCCCGGTCGCGTGTTCAGCCGCGAAGAGCTGCTCGAGCAGGTCTGGGGCCTGGACTTCTACGGCGACACCAAGACGGTCGACGTGCACATCCGCTGGCTGCGCGAGAAGATCGAGGAAGATCCCTCGAATCCGAAGTTCATCCAGACCGTGCGCGGCTTCGGCTACCGCCTCGGCGCCTAAGCTCCCGCACTCCGGACGTACGAGAACGGCAGGGTCCCATGTTGGCCTCCGAATCCAACAACCTGCCGCGTTGGCAAGGCCAGCCTGGCTGGCATGAGAGCTACGTCCTGAAGATCACCGATCCCAGGCAAGGGGTCGCCCTCTGGATCCGGTACGTCTTGATGGCGCCGGTCGAGGGCGACCCCTTTGCCGAGCTCTGGGGGATCGCCTACAACGGGGCCGGTCGCGGCAAGCACATCGCCATCCGCGAGACGCACGGCTTCGACGCGGTGCGGCTGGACTCCGACCCGTTCGCGTTCCAGGTGGGCCGCTCCGTCCTCACCAACCGCGCCGCTCGCGGCCGCATCGAGGACCATGACCTGCGCCTCGGCTGGGTGCTCAACTGGGAGCCGTGCGAGGAGTCGTTCCTGCACTTCCCCATGAAGGCCTTCTACGACGGGGGCTTTCCGCCCACCAAGATCTTGGCCCCCAACCCGGACCTGCGCATCAGCGGCGAGGTGCTGCTCAACCGGCGGCGGGTCGAGCTCGTGGACGCTCCGGCCATCCAGGAGCACATGTGGGGCACCAAGGCCTCTTTGGGGGGCGTGTGGGCCCACTGCAACACCTTTTCCGAAGAGGCCGACGTCCTCTTCGAGGGCTTCGTGGACCAGCCGGCCAAGGTCGGTCCCTTGGAGCCCGTCCTGTCGGTCTTCCGCTTCCGTGTGGACGGCGAGGACTACGTCGCCAACGGCGTCTACCAGATGCTCACCACCCGCAGCCGCTACGACACGGGCGGCTGGTTCTTCGAGGTGACGTGCCGCGATCGCAAGTTCGAGGGGACCATCGAGGCCGCCTTCAACCGCATGGTCGGCATGGTCAGCCAGGATCCGGACGGTGAGCTGATCTACGGCTATCACACCAAGATCGCCGACATGACGCTGAGAATCTACGCCAAGGAGCGAGGCAAGTGGGCGCTCGAACGGGAGCTCACGGCCGCCGAATCGTGCGCCTTCGAGCTCATCAGCCGGGCGCCGGATCCGGATCTGCCCTTGCTGATCGAGCAGCCGGCCGAGGCCTAGGGTTAAATGTCGGTTGCATCTTCGTTTTGACTGTGATAACATCTCGGATCGCTGTTGCTGTTTGCCACTAGCTGGCTGTGAGCCGGCTTCGCTTTCCATACAAACGGAAGCCGTCTAATAGGAGTTTTCAATGAGCACCCGCCTGATTGCGCGCGACGTCATCAACCAGATCGAGAAAGCCCAGCTCAAGGAGTCGTTGCCGCCTATCAACCCTGGCGACACCGTCAAGGTTTATGCCAAGATCGTTGAGGGCGGCAAAGAGCGCATCCAGGCCTACGAAGGCGTCGTGATCAAGCGCCGTGGGTCCGGCATCAACGAGACCATCTCGGTCCGCCGTATCTTCCAGGGCGTCGGCGTCGAGCGCACCTTCCTCCTCCACTCGCCCCGCGTGGACCGCTTCGAGGTCCTGCGCCGCGGTGACGTCCGTCGCGCCAAGCTGTACTACCTCCGTGGTCTGCAGGGCAAGGCGGCTCGCATCAAGGAGAAGGCCCGCAACGCCAAGTAGGCTGCTACTGCTTTCGAGCCCCGGAGCTATCCGGGGCTCGTTTGCTTTAGACTGTCTTCGAACACGCCAAGCCCACAATCGCAAGCTTATAAACCGCCAAGAAGGACCCCCATGTCCCAGCACGACGAGGCCGAAGAGAAGCCCTCATCCCCCTATCCCGTCATCCAGTGGTTCCCCGGGCACATCGGCAAGGCCCTGCGCGAGCTCAAGGAGCGCCTGAAGATCATCGACTTCGTGCTCGAGCTCGTGGATGCGCGCATCCCCGAGAGCAGCCGCTTCGGCCAGACCTCGGAGCTCTTCCAGCACAAGCCCGTCATCGTCGTCCTGACCAAGTCGGACCTCGCGGACCCGGAGCGTACCCGTTACTGGGTCCAGCGCTGGCGCTCCCAGGGCCTGCGCGTCGTCTCCCTCAACGCCCACTCGGGCGAGGGCATCTCGGGCCTCAAGCAGGAGATCGCGCGCCTCAACGCGGACGTGCAGGCCAAGATGAAGGCCCGTGGCCGCCTGCCCCGCCCGGCGCGCGTCATGGTCGTGGGCCTGCCCAACGTCGGCAAGAGCTCCCTCATCAACCGCCTGACCCGCTCGGGCAAGGCCAAGACCGGCGACAAGCCCGGCGTGACCCGGGCTCCGTCCTGGATCCGCATCGGCAAGGACCTGGAGTTGATGGACACCCCGGGCATCATCCCGCCCAAGCTCGAGGACCCCATCGTGGCCATCAAGCTCGCCATGACCGGGGCCGTGAGCACCGAGGCCTACGACCCGGCCGAAGTGGCGCGCTTCGCCCTCGGCATGCTCCAGCAGGAAGCACCGGGGACGCTTGCGGGCTTCGGCCCCGAGGTCGACCTGGAGGTCATCGGCAAGAAGCGCGGCATCCTCAAGCCGGGCGGCGTGATCGACCCGGAGCGGGTCGCCCGCAACTTCCTGGCGGACCTGCGCACCGGGGCGCTCGGCCCCATGACCCTGGACGCCCCTCCGGCTACGGAGTAGCCGCCGGCTCGGCTTCCTTCAGCGCGCGCTCGTTGTGTCCTAGGGTCGTCATGTAGGCGTCCAGAGCGGCTCCGGCGCCGTAGACCCCGAGGGCAATCAAGGGGCCGATGAAGAGTCCGCTCAGGAAGGCGAAGCCCGCTCCTTCGCCCTCCTTTCCGGACGCGAGGGCGATGGCGGGGGCCGCGATCACGGCCCCGAGGGCCTCGGCCACGTAGCCTCCGAGCATCACCGCGCCGCCGCGCGCGAGCGCACCGGTGTAGAGGTGCCCCGCCATGAGCGAGAGGGGGCCCGCGACCGCGATGGCGGGTGTCACCGAGTAGAGGTCGCCCTGGCCGGAGGCTGCGGACCCGTAGTACGACAGCCCGGAGACCAACAGCGGAGCACCCAGCGTCAGGCCCGCGGCCAGCCATGGATTCCGGAGCTCCGGGGCCTTCGCGGGAGCCTGCGGCGGGGTCTGGGGCGACTGAATCCGATCGAGGGTGGTTCCGGTGGGCAGCTCGTAGGTCCGCTCCGGACCGGCGAAGGCCGGTACGCTCAGCGAAAGCGTAAGCAGGGTCGCGGGGACGAGCCGTCGCATGGGGTCTCCTGGTAGGTGGCGTGCGTCCCTTATACCCGGGTGGGTTCCGGTATGCTGATTCCTAGCCGACTCTAATGTTCGGCAGCCGGGCGATGTCCCCATGCGCGCCGGAGCGCGCCGTCCCGAGGCTTCCGGCCAGAGGGGAAACGCGTTATACTGGCGTGGTTCAGCAAACGAACGTCCACAGGGGGAGCCATGCGCCTCGCCATCGGTAGCGATCACGCCGGATACGACCTCAAGGAAGCCGTGAAGACATGGCTCCAGGAAGCGGGCCACCAGGTCGAGGACCTGGGCTGTCACTCGCCCGAGCGGGTCGACTACCCGACCTACGCCCACCAGGTGGCCCAGGCCGTCGCGGGCGGCCAGGCCGAGCGCGGCGTGCTGGTGTGCGGCTCCGGCATCGGCGTCTCCATCGCCGCCAACCGCGTCCCCGGAGCGCGCGCAGCACTCGTCAACGAGCCCGTCTCGGCGCGCCTCTCGCGCGAGCACAACGACGCCAACGTGCTGTGCATGGGCGCCCGCCTGGTCGGGCCGGACATGGCCCGCGAGATCCTGAACGTCTTCCTCGACACCCCGTTCGCCGGCGGTCGCCACCAGGCCCGCGTCGAGCAGATCGAGTCCGTCCCTACCCGCTAGCCTGAGGAGAGAGCCTTGAACGAGTTCCCGCACCTGCGCCGCATCGACCCCGAGATCGCCGGTCTCCTGGATCAGGAGCTCGGCCGCGAGCGCGACCACCTGGAGCTCATCGCCTCCGAGAACTTCACGTCCGAGGCCGTGATGGAGGCCATGGGCTCGGTGCCCACCAACAAGTACGCCGAGGGCTATCCCGGCAAGCGCTATTACGGTGGCTGCGAGTACGTCGACGGCATGGAGAACCTCGCCATCGAGCGCGCCAAGCGGCTCTTCGGGGCCCAGCACGCCAACGTGCAGCCGCACTCGGGCGCCAACGCCAACATGGCCGTCTTCGTCGCCGCCCTCAAGCCCGGCGACACCGTGCTCGGCATGAACCTCTCGCACGGCGGCCACCTCACGCACGGCAGCCCCGTCAACTTCTCGGGCCTCTACTACAACATCGTGCCCTACGGCGTGGACAAGGAGACCGAGCGTCTCGACTACGACGAGGTCGAGCGCCTCGCCAAGGAGCACAAGCCCAAGCTGATCATCGCCGGGGCGTCCGCCTACTCGCGGATCCTCGACTTCGAGCGCTTCCGGGCGATCGCCGACTCCGTCGGCGCCCTCCTGATGGTCGACATGGCCCACATCGCGGGCCTGGTCGCCGCCGGCCTGCACCCCAACCCGGTGCCGCACGCGCACTTCGTCACCACCACCACCCACAAGACCCTGCGCGGCCCGCGCGGCGGCATGATCCTCACGACCGAGGAGTGGGCCAAGCAGGTGGACAAGGCCGTGTTCCCCGGCATCCAGGGCGGCCCCCTCATGCACGTCATCGCGGCCAAGGCCGTCTCCTTCAAGGAGGCCCTGGACCCGAGCTTCACGACCTACCAGACGCAGGTGGTGGCCAATGCCAAGCGCCTGAGCTCGCAGCTCGCCAAGGAAGGCCTGCGGATCGTCTCGGGCGGCACGGACAACCACCTCTTCAGCCTCGACGTCCGCAGCGTCGGCCTCACGGGCAAGGTGGCGAGCGCTACCCTGGACGAGGTGGGCATCACCGTCAACAAGAACACCATCCCCTTCGACCCCGAGAGCCCCTTTGTCACCTCGGGCGTTCGGATCGGCACGCCGGCGGTCACCACGCGCGGCATGCAGGAGGCCCAGATGGACCAGATCGCCGAGGCGATCGCGAGCATCCTCCGGGCCCCCGAGTCGCCGGTGGTGCGCACCCAGGTCGAGCGGACGGTGGCCACCCTGTGCCGCGAGTTCCCGCTCTACGCCGAAGCGCCCGTCGGTAGCGCGCACTAAGCCGTGACGGACTACTGGTTCCTCATCGTCGCCGTCTCCCTGATGGGGTCGTGGCTCGCCACGGACATCCTCATCCCGTGGGTCGTGCGCCTGGCCTACAAGATCGGCAAGGTGGACACCCCGGACGCGCGCAAGGTCCACACCGTCCCCATCCCGCGTCTGGGCGGCGTGGCCATCTTCCTGGGCTTCCTGGTGGGGCTCACGGTGCTGGAGCTCCTGGTGCCGGGCGAGCTCTTCGCCCTCGAGGGACCGCTCAAGGGCGTGCTCATCGGCGGCGCTCTGATGTTCCTCGTGGGCATCGTCGACGACCTCAAGCCCCTGCCCGCCAAGCTCAAGTTCGGCCTGCAGATCCTCGCCGCGCTCGCCGCCTACTACTACGGGGTGCGCATCGACTTCGTGTCCAACCCCTGGACGGGCGGGCTCACCTTCTTGCCGGGCATCGTGCCCATGGCCATCACGGTCTTCTGGCTGGTGGGCATCACCAACACCATCAACCTGATCGACGGCCTGGACGGACTCGCGGGCGGCGTGAGCCTCATCGCCGCGGGCACCATCGGCGTCATCGCGTTGCAGACCAACCAGCCCATCGTGGGCCTGTTGGCGCTGGCGCTCGCAGGCAGCACCATCGGCTTCTTGCGCTACAACTTCAACCCGGCCAAGATCTTCATGGGCGACGGCGGGGCGCTGTTCCTGGGCTTCACGTTGGCGGCGATCGCCATCATGGGCGTCCTCAAGCTCATCGCGGCGGTGGCCTTCGTGCTGCCGCTCCTAATCCTGGGGGTGCCCATCCTGGACACCTCCTTTGCCATCCTGCGCCGGGCGTGGAACCGCAAGCCCATCTTCAGCCCGGATCGCGGCCACCTGCACCACCGCCTCTTGGACGCGGGCCTGACTCAGCGCCGCGCGGTGCTCGTCATCTACGGCATCTGCCTGGTGCTCGGCGGTACGAGCCTGGCGCTAGCCAAGATCGAGGGCGGCTACACGGTCCTCCTGGGCGGCGTGGCCTTCCTCGTTTACGGCGTCATCCGCCTGGTGCAGGCCTCCAGGCTCGCTCCGAAGCAACCTCCGAAAGGGGACTAACTCCGTGTCCAAGCCCACCGTGATGTGCGTGTTCGGCACCCGTCCGGAGGCCATCAAGATGGCTCCGGTCGTGCTCGCGATCGCCACGTGCCCGGATCTCGATCTCAAGGTCTGCGTGACGGCCCAGCACCGCCAGATGCTGGACCAGGTCCTGGAGCTCTTCGGCATCGTGCCGGACGACGACCTGGACCTGATGCAGCCCGGCCAGACGCTGCCGGATTTGACGTCGCGCGTGCTGACCCAGCTCACGCCGGTCCTCAAGGCGCGCAAGCCGCAGCTGGTCCTGGTGCACGGGGACACGTCCACGACCATGGCCGCGAGCCTGGCCTCCTTCTACGAGCAGATCCCGGTCGGTCACGTGGAGGCGGGCCTGCGCACGGATGACCTCTACAATCCCTTCCCCGAGGAGATGAACCGCCGCCTGACGAGCCAACTCACGCGGCTGCACTTCGCGCCCACCGAGACGGCCGTGAATAATCTTCGGAAGGACGGCATCGACCCTGCGGGCATCTTCCTGACGGGCAACACCGTCATCGACGCCCTGCTCGAGACGGCCGGCAAGATCGAGGCCGAGCCCGCCCCTGGTCGGACGATCCTCGTGACGGCCCATCGCCGGGAGAACTGGGGTGAGCCGCTGCGAGACATCTGCTGGGCGGTGCGGGACCTGGTCGAGAAGAACCCGGACGTGCGGGTGGTCTTCCCGGCGCACCTCAACCCGATCGTGCAGAACACGGCCCGCGAGATCCTGGGCGGGCTGGACCGGGTGCGGATCATCGATCCGCTCGACTACGCACCCTTCGTCAAGGCGATGAAGGAGGCGACGCTCATCCTGACGGATTCGGGCGGCGTGCAGGAAGAGGGACCGAGCCTCGGCAAGCCGGTGCTCGTCATGCGCACGACCACCGAGCGCCCGGAGGCGGTCGACGCAGGCACGGTGCGCCTGGTGGGCGTTAAGCGGGAGGACATCTTCCGCAACGCGCAGGAGCTGCTGGACGACCAGGCGGCCTACGAGCGGATGGCGAACGCCGTGAACCCCTACGGGGACGGCCATGCCGCGCGGCGGACCGTGGAGGCGATCCGGTACTTCTTCGGGATCCGGGGCGATCGGCCCACGGACGAGTTCTCGCCGGGTAAGCAGGCGGTCAAGTCCTAGCTCTCGTATTCATAGCCATATGACCCCCCCTTCCCCCCCTGCTTCGCAAGGGGGGCATAGGGAGTCCTGCTGCGCAGGTTTGAACGTGAGTGAGCCACAACCAATCAGGCCCGGCTCCGCCGGGTCCAGTCCCTGTGCCCCCCTTGCCGAAGGCAGGGGGGGAAGGGGGGGTAAGAAGTCACGCCTCCTGCAGCACCGCCCCGTAGCTTCACAACCCCTTAAATCCGCCCATTTTCCAGCCGAATAAGTGCTAAGCCGATCGAACGCTCGTTCGAATTGCCGAACATAACGTAATTTCGATCCATGTGACGCGGAGCACCGAGTGATCTCGTTTTCGCTTGTTATGTTAAAACGTACCGCAGATTATGTAACGTTACGAGCGTTGTTACGTTTCGTAAAAGGTGTCAGCGAGCGGGCTTTCATTCTTGTGTTGGGTGATCGCGCGTTGTTATAATTGCGACCCACACAATCAACGCCTTAGACATGTTGACATCGTGCTCAAGTCCTGAACGGAGAAGGAGGTCCCATTGGCGCTCAAGGAAATCCCCGTGCCGGCGGCCATGAACGCCGTTAGCTTCCTCCAGCGGGTATCCATCTTCCAGGGCGTGGGCAGCGATGGCCTGGCCCGCATCGCCACGATCACCGGCGAGAAGACCTTCCCCAAGAAGAGCATCATCTTCCACGAGGGCGACGTGGGCGACACCCTCTACATCCTCAAGTCCGGCCGGGTCAAGATCGCCAAGATCACCGAGGACGGCCGCGAGAAGACCCTCTGCATCATGCAGCCCGGCGACTTCTTCGGCGAGATGGCCATCTTCGACAACCTGCCCCGCTCGGCGACCGCCGAGGTCATCGACGACGCCGCGAGCGTCTACACCGTCGCCAAGCGTGACTTCGAGCGCACGCTCATGGATCACCCGAGCATCGCCCTGCAGATCATGCGCGACCTCACCCGCCGCATCCGTCAGGTGAACCAGCAGGTCGAGGACCTGGCCTTCAAGGACGTCCACGAGCGCGTGGCGAGCACCCTCAACCACCTCTCCAAGAGCGAGGGGCGCCAGATCGGCAGCAAGGTGCTCATCAACCTCAAGATGACCCACCAGGATCTGGCCAACATGGTCGGCTCCAGCCGCGAGACCGTCACCCGGGCGCTCAACCGCCTGCAAGACGAGGGCGTCATCTCGATCGCCCACCAGCAGATCACCATCAACCAGCCCAACGCCCTGATGCGCTGGCGCTAAGCCCCAATCGATCGGACCGGCCTCCCCATCTGGGGAGGCCGGTCTCGTTTGAGGGTAAGATGGACTAGCGCCCGAGGAGCAACGGATGAACTGGCGAACGCCCTTAAACAACCCGAACATCGCATGGCATCAGGTAGGCGGTCCTCTGCTGACGCTGATCATGATCCTGGTGATGGAGGGGTTCGCCCGGGACCTGATCACGGGGCCCGCGCCGCGTCCCCTGCCGGGGTACCTCGGCTTCTCCGCCATCATCGCCGCCCTCCTGGGGGGCCTCCGTCCGGGCCTCGCCAGCGCAGCCCTCGCCTGGCTCTACCTCTTCCTCCGCCTCTCCCCTGAGGCGGGACGGGGGGCCTTTCTCGTCGTCACGGGACTGTCCTATCCCCTGGTCGTCTACCTCATCTCCCTCCTGCGGACCCGCCTCGTTCAGTTGTCGCGTCTCGAGGCGGAGCGGGATGCCGCCCGGACCCAGGCCATCGAGCTCGAGGCATTGGTTTCCGAGCGGACCCATGCGCTGGTGACGGCCCAGGAGGCGCAGGCCAAGCAAGCCGAGCGGATCCGGGCCCTCTACGAGGTCTCGGCCCTGGCGGGCATTTCGCAGGACGATCAGATCCACGAGCTGCTGCAACGCGGCTGCCGCATGTTCGGACTGGGCTATGGGGTGATCTCCCGCTTCGACCAGCAGCAAGGGCGAACGGTCGTCACGCACGTGGCGAGTGCGGTGGGTGAGCGCCTGACGGCGGGTCAGTCCTATCCGTTCGAGGAGACCTTCGCCGCCATGCTGCTCGAGCAGGAGGAGCCCCTGGCCGTCCACGACCTGACGGCGAGCCCCTTGAGCGAGCTTCCTATCGTTCGCCACCATGCCATGCGCGCCTGCCTGGGGGACCTGATCGTCATCGACGGCATGCCGGTCGGCCTGCTCAACTTCACCAGCGACGTGCCGCACGCCCCCTTTTCCGCGACGGATGTGGATCTCGTGCGCCTCATGGCCCGCTGGGTGGGCTCGACGCTGGAGCGCCATGACGCGCGCATGGAGCTGGAGACGGCGTATCAGCAGCTCCAGGAGCTCAGCCGCCTCAAGGACGAGTTCCTCTCGACCATCAGCCACGAGTTCAGGACGCCGCTGACGGCCATCAAGGCGGCGGCCTGGATACTCGAGCAGCGCCTGGAAGGCGAGCTGAACGACAAGCAGGAGGCCATCGTCTCCATCGTCATCACGCATGCCGAGCACCTGCACCGCATGATCGACGACCTGCTGGATCTCTCGAAGTTGGAGTCCGGGGAGATGCGCTACAAGTACGTGCAAGACGACCTGGCGCGTCTGGTTCGCGAGGTGACCGTCAGCCTGTCCCAGCTCTTCGGCGAGAAGCGCCTCGAGCTCGCCCTCGAACTGCATGCCGAGACGGTGTCGGCCTGCGTCGACCACGACCGGATCCGGCAGGTCCTGCTCAACCTACTCTCCAATGCCGCCAAGTTCACGTCTCCCGGGGGCAAGGTGACCCTTCGCCTCACCGAGACGGACGGCACGGCGCGGATCGAGGTGGAGGACACCGGGATTGGCATCGCGCAAGAGCACCGCGAGCGCATCTTCCAGAAGTTCTTCCAGGTGGACAGCAGCTCCACCCGCTCGGTGGGCGGGACGGGCCTCGGGCTCGCCATCTGCAAGGCCATCGTCGAAGAGGGCCATGGCGGAAGCATCCGGGTCGAGAGCGCCTTGAGCGAGGGCAGCACCTTCATCGTCACGTTGCCGCTCGTCGAGGAACCATCGGCGGAGCCCATCCTCCAGCCCTAGCGTTCGCGCCTCCGAGGGCGTACCATGACCCGGCTGACCGCCAGGAGAGGAGGAGTCATGGGACACGCGCCGGGCCGTACCCTCGTTGGGCTGTTCATCCTGGGCGCCCTATCGACCGCCTCTCAGGCGGCACCGCAGGCGCTGCCGCATCCGATCAAGCTGCCACCGGGCTTCCGGATCGAGGTCTATGCGGACGACCTTTCCGGCGTGCGCTTCATGGCCCTCTCGCCGAAGGGGGATCTCACGGTCAGCCGCCCGCGCAGCGGGGAGATCCTGGTGCTGCCCGACCGCAACCGGGACGGCAAGCCCGACCGCGTGAGCGTCTTTGCGACGGGCCTCAACCGCCCGCACGGCGTCGCCTGGCGGGATGGCGCCCTCTACGTGGCCGAGACCGGAGCGGTGCAGCGCCTGACGGATGCGGACGGGGATCTCGTCGCCGAAGACAAGCAGCTCGTGACCCGCGGCCTGCCCGACGGCGGCATGCACTGGACCCGCACGATCGGCTTCGGACCGGACGGGATGATGTACGTCTCGGCCGGGTCGAGCTGCAACGCCTGCGTCGAGGAGGACCCCGCCCGGGCGACGATCATGCGCTTCAAGCCGGACGGCAGCGGGCGAGAGATCTACGCGCGCGGCCTGCGGAACGCCGTGGGCTTCTCGTGGCACCCGACCACGCGGGACCTGTGGGCCACGGACAACGGCCGCGACTGGCTCGGCAACAACCTGCCCCCCGAGGAGCTGAACCGCGTCCAGTTCGGGGGGCATTACGGCTGGCCCCAGTGCTACGGCGATCGCAAGCCGGATCAGGGGGATGCGGCCTTCTGCGCCAAGACCATCCCGCCGGCGGTCGAGTTCCCGGCCCACATGGCCCCGCTTGGCCTCACGTTCTACACGGGCGCGCAGTTTCCGGCCGAGTACCGCCACAACGCCTTCGTCGCCATGCACGGCTCGTGGAACCGCTTTCCGCCGGCGGGCTACAAGGTGGTCCGGGTCAAGTTCAAGGACGGCAAGCCCGCGGGCACGGAGGACTTCGCCACGGGCTGGCTGCGGGGCACCCAGGACTGGGGGCGGCCGGTGGACGTCCTGACGGCGCCGGACGGGGCGCTCTTCCTCACGGATGACGCGGGCGGGCGGATCTACCGGATCTCGTATCGCCCCTAGGTCAGTAAAAGCCGTCAGGGGCCCGATCTGGTGGAGGCTCCCTCCAGGGGACGCCGTTGCCACGGGCATTCTCATGAGGGGCAACGGCGACTTCTTTCCGCCATGTCTGGCCTCTAACCGCTATTCCGACCCTCCATCAATCGTCAGGCTATTGCCTCAGTTGTATGGCGACGTCTATACATCATGGGTCGCCGGATGCTGACGGTCGTTTCCTCGGCGTCCAACATGGAGGAAAGCGTATGAACCGACGTCACGTGACCCAGGGGATGCTCGGGCTTTGCTTGACCTTCGGGGTGGTAGGCTGTGGCGCGCCGGCACCATTGACACAGGTCCCGCCGCCTGGTCTTCAGCCTCCCTCACAGCCGATGGAGGCCCAGCAAGGCTACGGGATCCAGCAGGTGAGTGACCAGCCGGGCTACAGTACCCAGCAGTACTATCGCTACCGCTATCGTTACGGAGGCATGCCTGCCCGTGGCAGCGTGATCTATAGCGGCTATGGAGGCTTCCGTCGCCGCGGATCCTGGCCCCGCTTCGTACCCGTACGAGCGCCGTGGCGCCCGTTGGTGCGAACCTGGGTTGCGCCCGATTACGGCCGCGGCTTGCGGGACGATTTCGATACGTTCTCTCCCGGGCCAAGTTATGATTCGCCTGAATGGTCGACCCCTCAACAGCACATTCATCAGGGAGCAGCGGCGGGTGGTTAGCGCGGGCCGCGCGAACCCGGGGGCCTGGCCATAAACCTCGGATTCGCCCGGACAGGCATCAACCGTGGAGTGAGGACCCGCCCGGTAGGGGCGGGTCCTCCGACTGCGGATTGAGGGCCGGGCTCGGAAGGCTCAGAACAGGTGGCGGTTCACCAGCAAGTGGACGCCGATGCTCGCGGCGTAGCCGAGGGCGATCGCCCAGGTCCACTTGAGGTGTGACATGAAGGTATAGACGCCGCGCGCCTGGCCCATGAGGGCGACGCCTGCGGCACTGCCGATGCTCAGCATGGAGCCGCCCACCCCCGCGGTCAGCGTGACCAGGAGCCACTGGCCGTGTGACATGTCCGGGTTCATGGACAGGACGGCGAACATGACCGGGATGTTGTCGACAACGGCCGAGAGCACGCCCACCAGCACGTTGGCTGTGGTCGCGCCCAGGTCCCCATACATGAACTGGGAGGCCAAGGCCAGGTATCCGATGGTGCCGAGGCCTCCCACGCACAGGATCACGCCGTAGAAGAACATGAGCGTGTCCCACTCCGTACGCTCGAGCTGCTTGAACACGTCGAAGGGATCCTTGTGTACGTGGGCATGGGGGATGGCCAGTGGCTCGGCGAACACGTCGTCCGGCTCGTTGATGGTCACCTGCCGGTTCTTGGGGGCCGTGCGCTTCATGAAGTAGCCGTAGAGCTTGAGGACGCCGAGCCCCGTCATCATGCCGATGACCGGCGGCATGTGCAGGAAGTTGTGGAACGAGACCGCCAGGGCGATGGTCCCTATGAAGAGCCCCACCACCGTCCAGGCCCCGTCGTGCAGGACGGCCTTTGCGTGGATGGGGTTTGGCTTGCCCGCCTCGATGGCGAAGGACATGAGGGCGGCGGGCACCAGCCAGTTGACGAGCGACGGGACGAACAGGGCGAAGAATTCGGCGAACGTGACCCGGCCTGCCTGCCAGACCATGAGGGTGGTGATGTCCCCGAAGGGGCTGAAGGCCCCGCCGGCGTTCGCCGCGACCACGATGTTGATGCAAGAGAGGGCGACGAACTGCGGCTTGCCCGCGCCGAGGGCCATGACCACCGCTCCCATCAACAGGGCCGTCGTGAGGTTGTCGGCCACCGGCGAGATGACGAAGGCGAGCCCCCCCGTCACCCAGAACAGGGCGCGTAGGGAGAGGCCGCGTCCCACCAGCCAGCCGCGCAGGGCGTCGAAGACGCCCCGGTCGTCCATGGTGTTGATGAAGGTCATGGCCGCGAGCAGGAAGAGGAAGAGCTCGCCGAACTCCAGTAGGTTGGCCCGGATGGCCGTCTCGGCCGTGTGCGTGTCGCCCATGCCGGCGTAGGCAAGGCCGATCAGGATCCAGATGACGCCGGCCGCGACCATGACCGGTTTGGACTTCTTGAGGTGCAGGACCTCCTCGGCCATCACCAGGACGTAGGCGAAGGCGAAGAGGAGCAGGGCCGAAATTCCGACCCAGCTACCCGTCAGATCGACGGTCTCGATCCCGGTCGCCGCCCAGGCCGCGGCCGGCCAGAGGCTCGCGACGGCGATGAGCAGAGCGAATAGGGGCATGATTGAACTCCTGATTAAGAGGGGCTCGGGCTGCGGAACGAAATTGGAGAAAGGGCCCAAAAGGCGCCTTTGCCGCCCCGTTCCGCACGCATCCTTTTCCCAGCGGCGCTACGAGGACTCACCCGAGCGACAGGCCATTAGAACCGGAACTGCGGCCCGAAGGTAAAGCCCAAGTTGGTCGTCGGTGTCCCCGCGGCGGGCGTCTGCCAGGCGGAGAACCCGGCCGCGAACGACAGGCGATCCGACACGTGGTACTCGGCCCCGAGTTCGCCGTTCCTGACCGCCTGCAAGAAGCCGTAGCCGCCCTTGCCGTAGACACCCCACGAGTAGGTCGGCCGCCAGTAGACGAACGCCCCGAGGCCGAGGTCCGTCGCGCCCGAGCCGCCGAAGTACTGGCCGCTCACGTAGGGCTGGAACTGGAGGGGGCCGAGGAACGGGAACTTGACCGAGGCCCCGACCTCCACGTCGGCCCCGACAGCCGGCAGGACCGTGAGGCGCGGCTCGGCGAACAGGAAGAGCCAGCCGGGATAGCCGACCAGGCGGGCGCGGAGCGACGTCTGGCCGCTCGACGTGATGCCGAGATCGGTGCGGATGGGCTGCTGCTCCTGGATGCGCCACGGGCCGGTGGCCTGGCGCTTCTCTTCCTGCTTGACCTCGGTGGTCTGGGCGATGAGCTCGCGGATCAGCGGCACGGTCTGGGAGATGGCCTGGGCGTACTGGTAGCGGGTCAGCTCCTCGTTGCCGCGGAACGTCCCGTCAGGGAAGCCCACCATCACCTTGTAGCGCTGCGAGACGCCCTGCATGTCCTGATAGGCCCAATCGGACGGGTTCACGTCCGAGAAGGTCGGGCCTTCGCCCACCTTGCCCTGGGGCCGGACCACGTCCTTGGCCTCGGCGAGCCGCATGAGGTTGTTGATGATCTTGGCCATCTCGTAGCGCGTGACGGTCTGCTCGCCGTTGAAGCGGCTCTTCGTGATGCCGGGCACGCCCTCGAAGAGGCCGTAGTCGTTGGTGAGGTTCTGGGTCTCGGTCTTCTGGTCGGCGGGGACGTCCTTGAAGTCGTAGGTCGGGTGCTCGACGGGGCGCCAAGTGACCTTCGAGAGCGCCTCGAGCTCCTTGAGCAGGACCGTCATGCTGCTCACGAACTGGAGGCGCGTGAAGGGCTGGTCGCCGCGGAAGGTCCCGTCGGGATAGCCCTTCATGAGGTCGCGCTTGATGGCCACCTCGGCGACGCCCTGCTCGGCCCAGTGGCCGTCGGGCACGTCCTTGAAGATGTCCGAGGCGAGGCTCGCGAAGGCCGGCGAGGCCAGGCCCATGAGGGCACAGAGACCGAGGGAGAGAGCGAGTTTCACGTGCGTCAAGGCAACTACTCCTATCTAAGGTCGCGCGGAAAGGAAGGATGGCGACGCGGCCATTCCGGCGCGGACGCGCGGAAGTGCCGGGTCGGGACCGGGTGGAGGATGCGGCGGCATCCGGGCGCGATCGCAGCGGGCGATCAGGCGAGACGGGGTGGAGCTCGAAGGAAGTAGCGGAGCGCCGGGGGGCGCGGCGGAATCCGGGGGCTCGTAACGCCGAGGGGATCCTGCGCGGTCGCGGCCAGCCAGAGGGCGGTGGCTCCGACGGCTGCCCACCCCTGGCTCGGATCCGTGCGGTCGTAGAGGGCGCCCCAGATGACCTGGCAGGTGTCTTCCCAGTTCAGGGTATCGGCTGTCAGGTCGGGGTGCGCGGGGTCGACCGCCTGGGCGACGGGGGCCGGAACGGGGGGCATGTAGCCCGAGGTCGCGTTGCCGAAGGGCAGGACCGAGAACAGGTTCGAGACCGCAAACGCCAAGCAGAGGGCCAGCAGCAGGTTGCCGGGGCGGCGCAGCAAGCTAGTTGACAGCGAAACGTGCGGCATGAACGGGTGTCCCTTCCTGTGCTGTGGCCTTGACTATACCATCGGCACGGCAGGCCAACAACCGAGCTTGCCGAGCGTGCGCCGTGAGGCCACCCCCCACCTGCTCCCAACTTGACCTCGGGGCGGCGCCGGCGGAGAAGGGTCGATTGCGTTCTGCTCGGACGCGGGGTCAAATGGAGGCGGAACGGGTCGGCTGCTCAGCCTGCCGTGAGTCGCCCCCGCGCCGCGTCACGCTTAGAAGGAGAACCTCCATGATCAGCAAGGGAATCATCGTGGCCGGGCTCGTGGCCGCTTCCATCGGCGGAGCGGGTGCCGCCCTGGCCCACCAGACGCCTCAGGCTCCCGCCAAGGCCGCGCCTGCTCAGGCCAAGGGCATGACCGCCACCGCGGAGCTCATCGACGGCAAGGGCGCCAAGGTCGGAACGGCGCGCCTCACCGAGGTCGCGGACGGCCTGCGGATCGAGGTCGACGCCGCCAACCTGCCGCCGGGCGTGCACGGCTTCCACGTCCACGCCACCAACCAGTGCGAGGGACCCACCTTCACGTCCGCCGGGAGCCACTTCAACCCGGACGGCAAGCAGCACGGCCTGCAGAACCCCAAGGGCCCGCATGCGGGCGACCTGCCCAACGTGGTGGTAGACGAGCAGGGCCGGCTCAAGCTGGACTTCGTCGCCCCGTTGCTGACCCTGAAACCGGGCAAGTACTCCCTGCTGGATGCGGACGGCTCGTCCCTGATGATCCACGCCAACCCGGACGACTACCTCACGGATCCGGCGGGCAACGCCGGGGCGCGCATCGCCTGCGGCCCGGTGGTCGCCATGGGGACCCAGGGGGCCCCGCACGATCACCGCGGCCATCACAACCACTAGTGGGTCGTCGAGAGGCGCGTCCGGGCGGACGCGCCTCTTTTAGCGATCGGTCCGGAAGAAGGGCAGCTTCGCGTCGATCGAGAAGCGCCCGCCGCCCTTGAGGATGGCCGCCACGGAGATAGCCAGGTAGATGACGGCCAGCTCGTAGCGCTGGAAGGGATCGCCCGCGCTCATGTGCCGGAAGACGGCGACGGCCATGGTGAAGGCGGTCGTCAGCGCGGCCAGCGGCGTGCAGAGGCCGATGGCGACCATGAGGCCACCGACCAGCTCGGAGAGGGCCGCGAGGTAGGCGAACAGCAGGGGCGCGGGGAAGCCCATGGGCGCCACGGCCCGCTCGGCGAAAGCCGAGACTCCGTGCTCTCCGAAGAGCTTGGCCCAGCCATGGGTGGCGAGTGCCAGTCCGAAGGTCACACGGACGATGAGCCAGCCGAGCTCTTGGCTCCAGGCCTGGGTCCAGGGTCGAAAGTTGCGCATCGAAGCCTCCCGGGATGCATGCAGGGGGGTGGTGTGAAGCAAGTTGGCGTGCCTTCCCTCGCCACGATATACTAGGACATTCACGCCAATTGACAAGGAGCGATCCCGTGTTAGAC
Organism: Candidatus Sericytochromatia bacterium; assembly: GCA_036676985.1. Taxonomy (GTDB): domain Bacteria; phylum Cyanobacteriota; class Sericytochromatia; order S15B-MN24; family UBA4093; genus DATNQJ01. Next base: position 112,030 of record JAKFBU010000041.1, on the reverse strand, counting down.
ATCAAGCTGATCCGGCAAGAGCCCGAGCGCGTCGAGAAGAGCCTCCAGCGGCGGCGCATGGCCTTCGACCTGAGCGCGTTGCAGCAGCTCGACCAGCAGTTCCGCGAGACCCAGACCGAGCTCGACGACCTGCGCGCCAAGCGCAACCAGGCGAGCGAGCAGGTGGCCGCCCTCAAGAAGTCGGGCCAGGACGCCTCCGAGGTCATCGCGTCGGTCAAGGCCAACGGCGAGCGGATCAAGGCCCTCGAGGCCCAGATGTCTGACATCGAGGCCCGGCGCACCGAGCTCATGTACCAGATTCCCAACCTGCTGGACGAGTCGGTGCCGGACGGCGAGAGCGAGGACGACAACGTCGAGGTCGTGCGCTGGGGCGACGTGCCCGCGTTCGGCTTCGAGCCCAAGGCTCACTGGGAGCTGGGCGAGGCCCTCGGCATCATCGACTTCGAGCGCGCGGTCAAGCTCGCGGGCACCCGCTTCACGCTCATGCGCGGCCCTGGCGCCCAGCTCGAGCGGGCGCTCATCAACTTCATGCTGGACCTGCACACGGGCGAGCACGGCTACACCGAGGTGCAGCCCCCCTACGTCGCCAACGAGGAGACGCTGCTCGCCAACGGCAACCTGCCCAAGTTCGCGGATCAGCTCTTCAAGCTCGAGGGCACCAAGTACTACCTGATCCCGACGGCGGAAGTCCCCCTCACCAACCTGTACCGGGACGAGATCATCGACGAGGACATGCTGCCCATGCACCTCACGGCGGGCACGCCTTGCTTCCGCTCGGAGGCGGGGGCCGCCGGCCGCGACACCAAGGGCCTGATCCGCGTCCACCAGTTCGACAAGGTCGAGCTGGTGAAGGTGGTGTCGCCCGAGACCTCCTTCGACGAGCTGGAGAAGATGACGGCCAACGCCGAGGCCGTGCTGCAGCGCCTGGGCCTGCCCTACCGCAAGATCCTGCTCTGCTCGGCGGACGTCGGCTTCAACTCGGCCAAGACCTACGACCTCGAGGTCTGGATGCCCGCCCAGGGCAAGTACCGCGAGATCTCGAGCTGCTCGAACTGCACCGACTTCCAGGCGCGGCGCGGCGGCCTCCGCTTCCGCCGGGACAAGCAGCTCATGAACCCGCACACGCTCAACGGTTCGGGCGTGGCCGTGGGCCGGACGGTGGCGGCCATCCTCGAGAACTACCAGCAGGCCGACGGCTCGGTGGTGGTGCCCGAGGCCCTGCGGCCCTACATGCGCGGTGTCGCGGTCCTCAAGGCCGAGCCGCAGCGCGAGGGCGCGCTCCGGTCTTAGCGGACTATCTGGGAGCGCCGGCGTCCTCGCCGGCATGAGCCCATGCCGGCGAGGACGCCGGCGCTCCCTGGGGGCCCCGTCTCTTTGAGGCGGGGCCTTCGTCATGAGGGGTGACAGGCGCCGAGGTTGGCGGTAAGCTGTGCGGGTTGGTAGGTCCCGTCCCCAGGAGGTAGTGATGACCCGTCTTTCGTACTCCGTCGCGGCCGTGCTCGCGATCGCCCTTGCGTCTCCCGCCCTGGCCGAGACGCTGACCGTGAAGCCGTACGTCCAGAACGTGACGACCTCGTCGGCGATCCTCATGTGGCGCACGGACGAGGCCGGCATCGGCCAGGTGCGCTACGCCAACAGCCGGACGGTCAAGGAGCTCGCGGCGACGACGCACCACAACGTCCAGCTCACGGGCCTGCCGGCCGGGACGGCCGTTCCCTACCAGCTGCTGTCGGGCGATCGCGTCGTGGCCGAGGGCACGTTCCGCACGCCGCCCGCGGGCTCCGGCAAGGCGCGCTTCGCCATCGTCGGGGACACCGGCAGCGGCAACGCCAATCAGAAGGCGATTGCCGAGCGGCTCGCGGCCTACCAGCCCGAGTTCGTCCTGCACACGGGGGACGTGGTCTACGACGACGGCGAGGAGCGGCTCTATCCGGGGCGGTTCTTCAAGCCGTTCGCGCCCATCAGCGCCAACGCGCCCGTCTACCCGGTCTTCGGCAACCATGACGTGAAGGCCGAGAAGGGGGCCGCGTACCTGCGGGCCTTCGACCTGCCCGCCAAGGCCAGCGGCACCGAGCGCTACTATTCCTTCCGCTGGGGTCAGGCCGAGTTCTTCGCCATCGACACCACCGACCGGGACTTCATGAAGGCCGGCACCCCCCAGGTCGCCTGGCTCGAGCGGGCCCTCGCCTCCTCGAATGCCACCTGGAAGGTCGTCTACGGCCACCATCCCTTCTACTCCAACGGCGCGGACGGGGGCAAGGCCTTCCTGCGCAGCCGGGTACAGCCCCTGTTCCAGAAGTACGGGGTGGATCTCTACGTCAACGGGCACGAGCACAACTACGAGCGCTTCTTGAACCCCATCGCGGGCACGCGCTACCTCATCACGGGCGGCGGCGGAGCCTGGCTGCGCCCGGGCCGTCAGAAGTTCCAGGACAAGAACAAGCCCTCGATCTACAAGGACGCCTACCACTTCATGGCCGCCGAGATGGACGGCAACCGCCTGACGCTCAAGGCCATCGACAAGGAGGGCAAGATGTTCGACGAGGTCGTGCTCACGAAGTAGTTGCTGCTTTTCGACCCCCCCCTTCCCCCCCTGCTTCGCAAGGGGGGCTTAGGGACTGGACCCGGCAGAGCCGGGCCGGATTGATAGCGCGCTCTTGCCTTTCAATCCTGCGCAGCAGGACTCGCTATGCCCCCCTTGCGAAGCAGGGGGGGATGGGGGGGTAGAGCCGTCGGACCATGCGCCAGAGCCCCCCGCCGCGCCAGCACCTGACGATCGTTAGGGGCTCAAGCGCCGGGGTACAATAGCACCGTCCAAGCAAACTCGAGTTGAGGCGGGAGCCGCATCCTGCCGCGCGGAGGGTAACGTGAGCGCAGAAACCGTGTCGTCGCAGCCCCAGCAGCCTCCCCAGGCCAATGCCTTCAATCACCCGCGCATGCAGGAGTTGATGAAGAAGGCGAGCGGAGTCCCCGGCGTGGGCCAGATCCTGCTCCAGATCCTGTACGACACGATCCACCCGGCCGATCGCGTGCTGGGCTGCTACTACCAGTTCGAGGCGACGACCTCCAAGCCCGGCGAGCAGGGCGGCAGCTTCTACGCCTGCGAGGTCATCCTCGTGACCTCGGCGTACTTCATCTTCATCAACCTGTTCCCCAAGTCGCACACCTTCCGCAAGAAGAAGATCCACACGGTCGGCGAGGTCAACCTCAAGTACGATCCGCCCGCCATGGACGAGATCAAGAATGTGCAGCCCGGCAAGTTCCTGCCGAGCAACCTCGCGATGACCGTTACCTTCCTGGACGACAAGGGCCAGATCGTCGAGACGTGGCTCTCGGAGACCACCGCCCCCGACGCGATCCGCAACCTGTTCGACATCCAGCGCATCCTCAACCGCGCTGTCGGCTTCCCGCTCGCGCAGCTGGCGCAGGCCGCCCCCGCGACCAACGCTTAAGACAGGACGATCATCCGCGCATGAATATCATCGACTTTCTTCGCACCGCGGTTCAGAAGCGCGCGTCGGACATCCACGTCAAGGTGGGCACCTCGCCGGTGCTGCGCATCGACGGTCGCATCGTCCCGACCGAGTACAAGACGCTGACCCCCGCCGACACGCGCCAGGCGCTCTACAGCTTGATGAACACCGAGCAGCGCCAGCTGTTCGAGCAGAACCGCGAGATCGACATCAGCTTGACCATCGACGGGCTCGCGCGCTTCCGCGTGAACGTCTACTTCGAGCAGGGCAACATCGGCGCGGCCTTCCGCGTCATCCCCCTCAAGCCGCCCGCGGTGGACCAGATGGACCTGCCGCCGGTCATCAAGAAGCTCGCCCTCGAGCGCCAGGGCCTCGTGCTCGTCACGGGCCCCACGGGCTCGGGCAAGTCGACGACGCTCGCGGCCATGGTCGAGTTCATCAACACGACCAAGGACGTCCATATCCTCACCATCGAGGACCCCATCGAGTTCGTCTACACCAGCAAGAAGTCGGTCATCACCCAGCGCGAGCTGGGCGCGGACACCCTGACCTACCCCAACGCCATCAAGTACGCGCTGCGTCAGGATCCGGACGTCATCCTGGTGGGTGAGATGCGTGACCAGGAGACCATCCTCGCGGCGGTCAAGGCGGCGGAGACGGGCCACTTGGTCATGAGCACCATGCACACCACGGACAGCGTGGGCACGGTCTCGCGCGTCATCTCGACCTTCCCGCCGCACGAGCAGGACAACATCCGGCACCAGCTGGGCGCCATCCTGCGTGGGGCCATCTCGCAGCGCTTGATCCCCAAGGGCGACGGCCGGGGCCGCCGCGCGGCGGTCGAGGTGCTGGTCTCGACTCCGACGGTGCAGGACCTGGTCTTCAAGAACGACCTGGACGGCCTGCGGCACGTCATCGAGCAGGGCCAGATGGACGGCATGCAGAGCATGAACATGGCGCTCTTCAACCTGTACCAGGAGGACCAGATCTCCCTGGACGACGCGTTGTCGTACTCGGAGAACCCCAACGAGCTCCAGCGGATGATGCGCGGAGCCTTCCACGGCAGCGGCTCGTACTCGAGCTAGCATTCGGCGACCTAACCTAGGAGGCGGATCGTGAAACGGATCGGGATCCTGGCGGTGTTGGCGGCCCTCAGTGGCTGCGGCTGGTACACCAACGTGCCGGCGCAGCTCAGCGTGACGAACATCGAGCCGGCGACGGTGCAGGTGACCATCGAGGGCTCCAAGGCAACGTTTACAAATCCCACGGTGACGGTGCAGGGCCAGAACGGGTCGCTCGGCGCGACCTTTGGCCGCGCGGACATCAAGTACGACGGGGACTCGGGGATCGGCAACAAGAGCATGGCCATGAGCCTGCGGGTCGAGCCCACGTACCTCAAGAAGTACCCGCGCGAGTCATTGACGAATACCCAGGATCTGGAGTTCGTGGCGGGCACGGGCAAGGCGGTGCTGCCCATCGTCGATCAGTCGGTGGTGGACGCCCTGAAGGCCAAGCGGAGCGTCACGGCGACCGTGACGCTCATGGGCCTGGACGACGCCAACTATCCCACGAGCCTGACGCTGTACGTGCCGATCGTGTCGACGGGGCAATAACCATGGGGGTGGTGACTCGTTCTACCCCCCCTTCCCCCCCTGCTTCGCAAGGGGGGCACGAGGACTTCCCCCTGCTTCGCAGGGGGTTGTTTATTGTGGGCGACACGAGCGTTGCTGATCCCGCTTTCAATCCCTGCGAAGCAGGGCGCCCTGTGCCCCCCTTGCGAAGCAGGGGGGGGAGGGGGGGTGAAACGTCGGCCCTCCTGCGCGAGATCTTGGTGAACGAGGATGGCCAGAGCACCCTCGAGTACGCCCTCATCGCCGGATCCCTCGCCCTGGGCCTGATTGTGTCCATCAAGCTGCTGGGCGGCGCCTTCGGCCTGTCCTTCGGCCACCACTCCAAGGCCCTCATGCGCGCCCGCTGAGCCTTCGCGATCGATTTAGCCCCGTTTTAAAGTAAGCTTCAAGTAAATCTTACCGGATCCGCTGGGGACCTCCCTATAACCCTTGTGTGAGGAGTTTCCCAAACGGTTCAGATGGAGGATTACCACGATGGAACTTTTGAAGAAGATTGTCCGCGAAGAGGAAGGTCAGTCGATGGTCGAGTACGGCCTGATCATCGCCGTCGTGGCTCTCGTTTGCGCCGGTACCTACAAGATCCTCGGTGAGAAGGTCAACGGCATGGTCAAGAAGCTCGCCGACAAGGTCGATGCGCTGAGCAAGGGCATCTAACCACAACGCTCTCAGGCCCTCGCCTAGCGTGATACCGCCTCCCCAGCGGGGTATGGTATCGCAGGCGAGGGCCTTCTTGTCTTCATTTCTAGGGTTGGTACCTGCACATGAGTTCGATCCCCGTCTGGCAATGGGCCCTGCTTCCGGTGCTCATGATCGCCGTCTATACCGACATGCGGTGGCACCGGATCTATAACTGGCTCACCTTCCCCGCGATGGGGCTGGGCCTGCTGCTCAGCGTCGTCTTCGGCGGCGTGCCGGGCCTGCTGAGCAGCCTCGCGGGCGGCGGCCTCGCGGCGGTCGTCTTCCTGCTCCTGTACCTCTTCGCCAAAATGGGGGCGGGCGACCTCAAGCTCATGGTGGCCATCGGCACCTGGCTCGGCTATCCACTCATCATCGTGGCCATGATCGACGTGGCCCTCGCCGGCGGCATCATCGCGCTCCTGTTCGCCCTGCGCTACGGCGCCCTGTGGTCCGTGCTGCGCAACCTCTACTACTTCCTCCTGGCCATGTTCACCCCCGGGGCCAAGCCCGAGGCGATGCTCTCCAAGAGCGCGCTGCCGCCTTTTCCGTATGGCGTGGCGATCGCCGCCGGCACCCTCTGCGCGATGCTCTACCCGCACCTCTTGAGCTTCTCAGGAGGTTAGCGATGCTCCGGCAGTTACGGCGGCGCGAAGAGGGCCAGACCATGGCGGAGTTCGCCATCATCCTGCCCATGCTCCTGCTGTTGACCATCGGGACCATCGAGCTCGGCGTCTTCCTGCAGCGCCAGATCATCCTCTCCGGGGCGGGTTTCCTCGCGGCGCGCGCCGCGACCGTGGGCGGCAAGGAGGGCAACAACCCGAGTCTCGCGGCCCAGGAGGTCATGCGCGCCTACTCCGAGGACTCCAAGCAGCCCTGGATCGGCAAGGTGGTCTCGGGCTCCGAGGGCAAGCTGGACGTCAAGACCGAGGCCGCCGACCGTGCCATCCGGGTCCAGGTCACCAAGAAGGAGACCTCCCTCGGCGACATGCTCGCGGCCTTCGGGGGCGGCGGCAGCCAGGGCAAGGGACAGATCGGCGCCTCCATCGTCGTCAACCGCGAATACGTGCAGGGTCGGGGCGCCAAGTCGGCCGCGCAGTACCCGGCCAACGGCATCGTCAACTACCCCATCGACATCCCGGGCCTCAACGTCTACCTGGGGGGCCTCCAGCGGGCCGCAAGTCAGGTTCAGTCCCTGCCCCTGCCCGACAGCGTCAAGGGTCTGGCCACCCTGTTCACCTTCTCGCCCCTCCAGGCCGTGCAGGACAACCCCGGCCGCGACGAGCGCTACCGGGTGGGCCGCACGGAGGCTGCCGTCTACGCCTCGTCGGACCTCGAGACCGCCCCGGGCGAGGCGGCCTACCTGCGTCCTTCCGAGCGCCTCTACAACAGCATGAAGCTCGCGCCCGGCGCCATGCGCACCCTGCAGGGCCTCTCGAAGACGCCCTCGGATCCGACCGTCAAGATCGCCATCTCCGTCTTGCAGGGCGTGGCCCGCACGGCGGCGACCACCGCCGAGGGAGTCATCCTGACGCCCATCCGGGCCATGGAGATGTCGCTCTTCACCACCACGGGGGATCTGAAATGAGGTCCCGCCGTCCCGATCTGCTGAGAGACGAGTCCGGTCAAGCGCTCATCTACGTGGCGCTCGTGATGGCGGTGCTCGTCACCGTGCTCTTGGCCCTATTCGACCTGGGGCGGCTGGTCACGGCCAAGATCCGGGCCCAGAACGCGGCGGATGCCGCGGCCCTGGCCGCCGTCTCGGTCAAGGTGAGCGTGCACCACACGCGCGAGATGGCCTACGTGGCCATGACCGGGCAGGCCCTGCGGGCCCGCATCGAGCTCATGCATGCCATGGGCAACCTCGACAACGACGCGGAGTTCAACCGGCGCCTCGCCCGGGCGGAGCAGTACATCGGCCGGGTCCAGAGCCTGCGCAAGGACCTGCTGGCCTACAACGCCTGGGTCGATCAGGCCGGTCCCCAGATCGTCGAGGAGGCCGCCCGCCTCGCCTACGTGGCCAACATCCAGGGGATGAACGACCACGCAGCCGGGGGGCAGGCCCTCGAGATGGCGAACTTCAACGCCATCAAGGCGCCGGGGGCCATCCGCGAGAACAGCGACAAGTCCTCCTTCGTGGCGGACGTGAACTACGTCAACCAGGGGCTCGGTCCCAAGAAGGGCGCGGGCAAGAGCTTCATCGAGGTCGTGCCCCGGTACCAGGGCCTCAACTGGTCGTTCTTCGGCTTCGGCGGCATCGGCGGGCCGGTGGACGTGCCGGCGTGGGCATCGGCGGGCTACGCCGCGAGCCACGAGATCGAGAAGGACCCCGCGGCCAAGGGCAAGAAGCTGCAGCTGGGGCCCGGCAGCTTGCGCTGGTACTCCCCCAGGCTCATCCGTACGGGGCAGAAGCACGAGGGTAGCTTCGGCAGTCCGGCGGCGGGAGGCAACATTGTCTCGGAGCATTAGCGCCGTGTGGCGTGCCGTTGTTGCGTGCGTCGCCCGTCATCCCGTCGACAGCCGGGATCCAGGGTTGGCACTCGGGGCGCATGCCCTGGCCCCCGGCCTTCGCCGGGGTGACGGAAACGCCCTGCTGACGCGTGCTTTTCGTGTGGGGGGAAATGCCAAGAGACAGCGCGGCCAGGCCATGGTCGAGGCGGGGCTGCTCATTCCCCTGCTCGTCTTCCTCCTGCTCGCCCTGGCGTTCATCGGCTTTGCCATCTACGAGAGCCAGAATGCCGTCGTCGCGGCGCGCTTCGCCGCGCGCGAGGCGGCCATCGCCGCCATGGACGGTGCCGCCGACGAGAAGGTCATGGGCCTCGGCATCATCCGCGAGGCGGGCAACACCGCCACCCGCGTCGAATATGCCCGCAAGGTCCTGGGCAAGTCGCGCAAGGTGGACGTTTCGGGTCCGTCCTGGCGGTACGAGCCGGCCGTGCCCCGCCAGCAGCTGACCAAGGTCATTCCGGTCGGCGTCATGGGCCGCGCCTACGTGGCCAAGGACCCCACGGGCAAGTTCGGCATCGGCTTTGTCATGCACGGCCAGCGTGTCACGTCTCGCGGTCCCTGGATGGACGGCCTGGGCAAGGGCGCCGAGGAGGGCTCCAAGCTCGTGACGGGCAAGTCCACCAAGCTCTGGGACAAGGTGGGCGTGCGTGCCGAGGGCTACATGCCGAGCGAGCTGCCCGTGCACGGAGCAGGGTTCGGACTCTCGGAGCTCAACCCCTGGATCCGCAACACGCTGTCGGGAAAGACGCCATGAACCGGTGGTTGGGACTGGGGCTCGCGCTGGTGCTCGTTCTGGCGCCCGGCAAGTCGCTCGCCGGTGTGACGGCAGACCTTGCGGCGGGTAAGATACCGCTGTATCCTGGCGCCAAGCCGCGTCCCGCCACTAATCGCGGCAATGGGACCGAGGCGATCGCGACCCAGCAAGCGAGCTTGAAGGAGGTCGTGGCCTTCTACCGCCGCGAGCTGCCGAAGCGCGGGTGGCAGGAGGCCGTCGCGGACGACGTCCTCAACCAGGATCTCGAAAAGGTCCCCTTGGCCCTTCTGCTCTACGAGCAGGGCGACGCGCAACTCAGGGTCGTGGTGGCCGGAAAAGAACGCAAGACGACGGTCTGGATATCGAGGGAGGAGGCGAGCCATGGCAAATCTACGCGATAAGCTTCGCGAGCAGCCTCCCGAGAAGCCCGCGCGCTCGGGCGTCAAGGGCACGGTCAAGACCAAGAAGCGCCCGGCCGCCAAGAAGAAGGAGTCCAAGTCCCTCCTGGCGGGCATGGACGTCAACCGAAAGCTGCTGCTCGCCTCGGTGGGCATCGCCCTGGTGGCGGGACTGCTCGCCATCACGTACCTCTCGGACCTCGAGGACGGCATCGCCGGCAAGGGCGAGAAGGTCGAGGTCTACGTGCCGCTCGAGGACCTGCCCGCCCGCAAGCAGATCGACGAGTCCATGATCGAGGCCCGCAAGTTCCCCAAGGGCCTGCTGCCGGACGGCGCTATCACCGACACCAAGGAGCTGCTCGGCCAGATCACCCTCGCCCCTGTGGTCAAGGGCGAGGTCCTGCACAAGAAGCGCGTGGGCCCGGCGTCTGCTGCCACCGGCGTGGCCCCCAAGCTGGAGGCCAACGAACGCGGCTTCCTGTACGTGCCCGAGGGCGCCCAGGACATCGCGCTGGTCAAGCCGGACGACTACGTGGACCTCACGGCCACCATCCAGACCGACACCGGCTTCCTCTCGACCAAGGTCGCCCAGCGGGTGCGCGTGCTGTCGGTCGGCAACCGCTTCAGCAACGAGACGCCCCAGGCCGAGGGTGAGGCCGGGGCCTACGGCGATCTGCTGACGCTCGCCGTGCCTTCCAACAAGGTGGCGCTGCTCGCCGCCCTCAAGGAGCAGGGCAACCTGAGCCTCTCGTTGCGCGAGCAGGGCGACACCACCGTCACGCCCCCCGAGATCCCCGAGGCGGAGCTCGTGCGCTACGTGATGGGCAAGATCCCCCGGCCCGTGGCCCCGCAGCCGCGACCCGTCCAGACCAAGGTCATCGTCAAGGAGCGCCCCGTGGTCGTCCAGGCGCGCCCCAAGCCCCAGCCGCCCAGGCCGAAGCCTGTCGAGCCCAAGCCCGGCATCGAGGTCTACAGCGGCACGACGCTCATTCACAAGAAGTAGCCTAGGAGTACCACCGTGCAGCGTCCCTGGTTCGCCGTCATCCTGACCCTCCTCCTGATGCTTCCGGCCCTGCCCGCCCAGGCAGCAGCGCCGGACATCGTCATCCGGATGGGCCAGACCATCGTCTACACCGTTCCCGAAGGGGTCGAACGGGTGGCGGTGGGCGACGGCGAGGTCATCGACGCCAAGCCGCTCTCGGGCCAGAACCGGGACCTCCTGATCAGCGCCAAGAAGCCGGGCTTCACCAACTTTCTCGTGTGGCCCTCGCCCACCAAAGGGCCGGACGGGCGCACCATTCAGGGACCGGTCCGCAACTACAACATCGAGGTCTTGAGCAACCGCCGTCCCGAGACCGTGGCCGTGCGGGTCAAGGTGCTGGAGATCGTGCGCGCCGACGACGCCAAGGCCGGCGTGGACTGGAGCGACTCCGTCAGCTGGATCGAGGCTCCGCCCAACGCCCCCTTCCGGATCGGCCTGCCCACCCGCCAGACCCTCATCGAGGCCAAGCTCGACATGCTGGTCCAGCAGCGCAAGGCCAAGATCCTGGCGCAGCCGACCCTCTTGGCCGTCAACGGCGCGAGCGCGAGCTTCCTGGCGGGCGGCGAGATCCCCATCCCCATCATCCTGCCCCAGAGCGTCACCATCGAGTGGAAGCCCTTCGGCGTCCGCCTCGCCGTCACGCCGCGGGTCGAGGGCGCCGACACCATCGTGCTCGGCGTCCGCCCCGAGGTCTCGCGCATCGACCGCCAGAACGGCATCACCCTCTCCGGCATCTCGGTGCCCGCTATCTCGACCCGCTGGACGGAGTCCTACATGCAGCTGCGCTCGGGTGAGACCATCGCCATGGCGGGCCTCCTCTCCGACACCACCGAGGAGACGACCTCGGGCATCCCCTTGCTGTCGAGCATCCCCTTCCTGGGCGAGCTCTTCAAGACGCATGACGATCGCGGCAGCCACACGGAGCTCGTCTTCCTCCTGACGCCCACCATCGTGACCAACCCCAACGCCATGCCCGAAAACGACTACGGGAAGCGGTGAGATGCCTAGCCGCCTGATTCTGGTCTTTGGCGCCAAGGGAGGCCTGGGACGGTCGGTGACGGCCGGCAACCTGGCCGTGGCGATCGCCAAGCGCACCAAGCGCCCCACCCTCTTGTGGGACCTGGACTGGATGGGCGGCGGATCCCAGGCCTCGTACCTGGACCTCGAGCCCGCGCCGGGCTCTTGGGCGGACGTGATCCGGGGCTCCAAGTCCCTGGACGACGTGCTCACCCCGCATCCCTCGGGCGTCTCGCTCTTGCCCGCCCCGCCGCTCACGGACCTCCTGGACCCGCGGGCCCACCACGTGGCCGCCATGGCCCGGGATCTGGCCAAGCAGTTCGAGCTCCTCATCGTCGACACGACCTTCCCGAGCCTCGGCCACGAGGCCATGGTGGCGCTCTTCGACATGGCCTCGGTGGTGCTCATGGTGGTGCCGCCCGACATCACGACCCTCAACGCCTCCAAGGCCGCCATCGAGCAGGCCCGCGCCCTGCGCTTCCCCCTGGAGAAGATCCAGGTGGTCATGAACCGCGCAGGCTCGGTCGGCGAGATCACGGCCGACGACCTGGAGGAGCACCTGGAGCGCCCCATCATCGGGCAGATCCCCTCGAGCGGCGCGGTCGTGAGCTCGCTCAACCGCGGCGAGCCCATCGTCCTCAAGCAGCCCAACCACCCAGTCTCGGCGGGCATCTTGCAACTGGGCGCCAAGGCCCTGGCCCTGCCCGCGGGCAACCTGCTCACCGCCGCCCAGGGCGTGCTCGCAAGGGCGACCGCCCCCGCGACCCCGCAGGCTCCCCTACAGGGCGCCTCGACTCCCGCCGCTCCGGTTCCGGCGGCGACCGAGACCGAGGTCACGGCCGTCGTCCCGCACCAGGGCGTGCCCGAGGACGCCGAGTTGGACGACTTCAAGCGCGAGGTCCACAAGGAGCTGGTGGAGGCCCTCAAGCGCTTCAACCTGTCCCTGGAGTACCTGGCCGACCCCGCGCGCAAGGGCGAGATCCGTTCCAAGGTGCTGGAGGTCATCGCCGAGATCCTCGAGCAGATGGAGGAGGTCCCCCTCAAGGGCCGCCAGGAGCGGGTCGCCTTCATCAACGCGATTGCCGACGAGGCCGTGGGCTTCGGCCCCCTGGAGCGGTACCTGGGCGATCCGGCCGTCACCGAGGTCATGGTCAACGGTCCCAAGACGATCTACGTGGAGCGCAGCGGCAAGCTGACGCGGGTGCCGGACGGCTTCACCGACGAGAAGCAGCTCCGCGTCATCATCGACCGCATCGTGGCGCCCATCGGCCGCCGCGTGGACGAGAGCTCGCCCATGTGCGACGCCCGATTGCCGGACGGCAGCCGCGTCAACGTCATCGTGCCGCCCTTGGCGCTCACGGGCTCGACGGTGACCATCCGAAAGTTCCCCAACTACCGGCTCGGCATCGACGACCTGGTGAAGTACGGGAGCCTGAACCAGGACATGGCGCACTTCCTGCGCTGCTCGATCCTCGCGAAGCTGAACGTCTTCATCTCGGGCGGCACCGGGTCCGGTAAGACCACGCTCTTGAACGTGCTGTCGGGCTTCATCCCCGCGGACGAGCGCATCGTGACCATCGAGGACGCCGCCGAGCTGAAGCTCCACCAGGAGCACGTCATCTCGCTGGAGAGTCGGCCCCCCAACCTGGAGGGCTCGGGCGCCATCACCATCCGCGACCTGGTGCGCAACAGCCTGCGTATGCGTCCCGACCGGATCATCGTGGGTGAGGTGCGCGGGGGCGAGGCCCTCGACATGCTGCAGGCCATGAACACGGGCCACGACGGCAGCCTGGCCACCGGCCACGCCAACACGCCGCGCGACGCCCTGTCCCGCCTGGAGACCATGGTCCTCATGAGCGGCGTCGAGCTGCCGAGCCGTGCCATCCGTGAGCAGATCGCCTCGGCGATCCAGGTGATCGTCCAGATCAGCCGCCTCAAGGACGGTTCGCGAAAGATCGTCCGCATCTCCGAGGTCTCCGGCATGGAGGGGGACGTCATCGTGATGCAGGACCTGTTCGCCTACGACCAGGAGGGCCTCGACGACCGGGGTCGGGTGGTCGGTAGTTTCCGTTATACGGGCTTGGTGCCCCATGCCGCGGACCAGTTCGCCCGGGTGGGCTTGCAGTTCGGGCCTGGCGGCATGCGCTTCGCCTAGAGGAGGACTTGGATGCGTTGGTTGGCCTTGGCGCTGTTGGGTTTCGGGATGGTCGCCCCCGCTGCGGTGGCGGCTCCTGCGGCCGAGTACGCCGTGAGCGCGCCGGTGACGCGCGGGGAGTTCGTCCAGAGCGTCGCGCGCTGGATCTATCACTACGAGGACACGTTCAAGCGTGACCTCAAGAGCCCCAAGGAGAGCATCCTCCTGTACATGGACCTGGGCGGCTCGCTCAAGGAGACGGTTCACGAGATGGAGAGCAAGTATCGCCTCTTCGAGGGCGTGAGCGGCTTCAGCTACGGCGTCTTCGAGCCCAGCAAACCCGTGACCCGCCTGCAGGCGGCCCAGATCCTACGCAACGTCGTGACTCTCGTCGAGTCGGACGCCCGCGACGGCGTGAAGCTCACGGTGCCGCGCGAGTTCCGCGATCGCAGCTCCGACCAGGAGACGGCGGCCGCCATCGACCTTCTGACCACCCGGCGCATCTTCTACGGCTTCCCCGACAGGACCTTCCAGGCCGACGAGAACCTGACCCGCCGTCAGTTCGAGTCCCTGCGCTCCAGCGTGATGGGCTACCTCGAGACCGCCGCCAAGAAGCCCTAGGCCCGATGGACGTTCGCCTGCTCATCATCGTCTTCCTGATTGCCGCCTCGGCGGCCATCATGGCGTACCTGGCGTTCCAGAAGTACGGCGGCTCGATCGCCGATCGCCTGGCGCTCTACCGGGTGGACGTGGGCGACAGGCTTCGCAAGACGCGCAACCCCTTCTCGACCGAGCGCTTCGGGCGATTCCAGCAGATCCTCACGGGGTCGGCGGCGCTCTTCGGCCTCATCCTCGGCGAGGGCATCTTCGGCCGGATCTTCATCGCGGCGGTGTTCGCCGCGGTGTGCTGGTTCGGCGCGGACCAGTACCTCAACGTCCTGTGGCGCCGCTACTGCAAGGACTTCGAGGAGCAGCTCGCCGACATGGTGGGCGTGATCGCCAATGCCGTGAAGGCGGGCAACAGCGTTCAGCAGGCCCTGGAGCTCGTCGTCGAGGAATTCTCCGACCCCATGTCGAGCGAGGTGGCAGAGGTCCTGCACGAGCTGCGGGTCGGCACGGCCCTCGACGCGGCCATCCGCAACTGGGTCGAGCGCATGCCGAACGACGACCTCGAGATCTTCGGCATCGCCGTCATCATCCAGCGCCAATCGGGCGGCAACCTGGCCGAGATCCTGGACAACCTCGCGGAAACCATGCGCCAGCGCAAGAAGATGCAGGGCCAGATCCGGACGCTGACCACCCAGGGGCGCATGTCCGGCACGGTGCTCTCCTTGCTCCCGGTGGGCCTCTACGTGCTCCTCTACGTCATCATGCCGGAGCGCATGGGCGTCCTGTTCACGCACCCCCTGGGCTGGGCCATGGTCGGCTTCTGTGCCGTCATGATCGGCCTCGGCAGCTTCGCGGTCTCCAAGATCGTGGCCATCGACGTGTAGGGGGGCGGGATCATGACGTTGTTCCTCATCTTCCTGCTCGTGGTCGCGGCGATCGCCATCGCCGTCCTCTCCTTCGCGAAGCCCAAGGGCAAGACCAAGGTCGAGAAGCGCCTCAAGAAGGGCCGCTCGGCCGCGAGCCGCGTGCAGTTCGAGCAGCAGGTCGAAGAGAAGGACACCAAGGGCAAGAGCAAGTACCTGACGGTCATCGAGGCTTACCTCAAGCCGATGGCCGAGCGGCGCCTGGGGCCCGAGCAGGAGGTCTCCATCCTGCGCGACCTGCACGCCGCGGGGGACTACCGCACGACGGCCGCGCAGTTCCTGGCACGGCAGCTCATGTGGGCGATCATCCTGCCGGTGTTCTTCGTGTTCGCCAACTGGCTCATCCTGGAGCTGGATGTGGTGGTGGTGATCGCGGGCGTCATCGGCTGCGTCTTCGTCGGCTACATCCTGCCGCCGCAGCAGCTCAAGAGCCAGACCGAGCGGCGTCAGAACCAGATCATCAAGGCCCTGCCCACGACGCTCGACCTGCTCACGACCTGCGTCGAGGCGGGCCTGTCGTTGCAGGCCTCCATGGCCAAGGTCGTGGAGCTCGGCAAGCCGCATCCCTTGCGGGACGAGCTGGAGCGGACGCTCAAGGAGGTCCAGCTCGGTCGTCCGCGCTCCGAGGCCTTGCGGGAGCTCGGCAAGCGCGCGGGTCTCAAGGAGCTGAACTCGGTGGCCGTGTCCATGGTGCAGGCGGAGGCGATGGGCACGTCGATCGCCAAGACGCTGCGCACGCAGAGCGAGATGCTGCGCGAGGCGCGCTGGCAGCGGGCCCAGGAGATGGCGGCCAAGGCCGCCTTGAAGCTCACGTTCCCGGTGGTGTTCCTGATCTTCCCGACCATCTTCGTCATCATCTTCGGCCCGCTGCTGTTGAGTTTGTTCCTGGGCCAGTAAGGGGTTTCACATGAGCCAGACCAGCGAGATCATGGCCCGCGTGCGGGCGCTGTGCGAGTCGTTGCCGGGGGCGGAGGCCTACCTGATGCACGATCACCCGTCGTACCGGGCAGGGAAGAAGTGCTTTCTCATCGGGGCGGATGACGACCCGGAGGATCCGGGGTTCTCGGTGAAGGTGCCGGTGTTCGTGCAGCCGGACTACCTGGAGGATCCGCGGATCAGCCGGACGCACTACATCGGGCAGCACGGCTGGATCTCGCTGGACCTGAAGCAGCCCTTTTCGTGGGAGGAGCTCGAGCGGCTGATCATGATCAGCTACCGGCTGGCGGCGAACAAGACGATGTTGAAGCAGCTGGAGGCCATCGAAGCGGCGCGATAGCCGACGTTTTGACCCCCCCTTCCCCCCCTGCTTCGCAAGGGGGGCATGGGGAGTCCTGCTGCGCAGGTTTTTAGACGTGAGTTATTCACAAGGAATCTGCCCCCGCAGGGGGCCGTCCCTAGAAAAAAGCCCCCCTTGCCGAAGGCAGGGGGGGAAGGGGGGGTAAAGGCAACCCGCTACTTCCGTAGCAAGCTCACCACCAGCTTCACCGCCTTCTGCGCCAGGTCCATCACGCCCGTGCGGGCCTCGTGCGCCGACTCCGCGTACTCGCCGGCCATCTTGCCCAGCTCCTGCTTCGTCTCCTTGAGGACGTCCTTGCCACGCTCGATACGCGTCGGCTGCTTCACGGCCTCGGCCGGAGCCTCCGTCAACTCCTGCACGGCCTTCTTGCTGTGGCGCAGCAGGACCTCCTCGCGCGGCGCCCGCGGATACCCCGCCTTCTTCCACTGGGCCCAGCCGCCCACCAGCGCGTTAGCCTTGAAGCCGGCGTTCACGAGGGCCTCGGCTACCAAGATGGCCGTCTCGTTCTGCGACTCGTTGTCGTACACCACGATCTCGGCTTCCTTGGGGAGCTTGAAGAGATCCGGCGTCAGGTGCTTGGCGTCCACGTGGATCGCCCCCGGTATCATCTGGTCGCTTTCGCAGAAGCCGTCCCGGACGTCGAGAATCAAGAGGGCATGCCCCTGATTCATCTTGTCCATGAGGTCGCGCACTGAGACTTCCGCTACCATCATCCCGACACCTCCTTGGTCTCTCCCAGAAGAGTCTTTCCGCCCCATCTTAAGCGGAAGCGTCGAGAACGCTGAGCGTCAACCGGCGGTTTCGATGTAGCGATCGCGCACCGCCCCCGCGATCTCCTCGATCCGGTCGGTGACCTGGGGGATCGAGAAGCCGACGAACAAGGGCGACACCACGAACCGGGGGATCAGCTTCGCCGCCATGCCCGCCCCGTGCTCGTAGAAGAACAGGTTGTAGCTCGTGCAGCGGGAATGGAAGTGGTGCAACGCGTAGTGCGCCGCCATCTGCACGTAGTCCGCGAGCTGGTCGAGCCGGCTCCAGTCCTCCAGCACCACGTTGAACTCGGAAAAGCCCATGCGCGGCAGGGTCGAGACGTTGAACTCGATGCCCTCCTGCCGATCGATGACGATGCCTTCGAAGTGGTGCGCTTCGACCGCCGCCCGGTAGTCCAGGTGGTGCAGCCCGACGATCTGGCTGTGCGGATGCCGGATGGTGCCGCCCGAATGCGGGCCGTGGTTCTTGAAGTAGACCACCGACTCGAACTCGCCCGACTGGCTGAGGCGTTGCCAGTGCTCGGTACCGAACCGGATCACTTGCCGTAAATGCTCGCGGGAATAGAGCGAGAGCTCGGTCTCGCATTCTTCCGTCTCGATGATGACCGTCTGGTACGCGTCCTCGAGGACCGGATACTTGTTCCTGAGCAGGATGAGGGGCGTCTCTTCGGCGAGGATGTCGACCAGCTGGTCACGGTCGCAAAAGGGACACGCCGCTTCCCGGTTGATGATGTTCTCCGGCTTATGCCGCCCGATCTGGGCGTTGTAACGAAGGTGCCGTCTCATGCTCCCATTTTCTCACATGCCTCGCCCTTCTCGCATCGGGGGAATCTCCGGTCCGGCCTTCCGGTCCGGGTTTCGGCGCCGCCTCCCGGCTCCATTTGGCGCTAATCGGCGCGTCCGGGTTGACCTTCCTGCTCGGGGGAAGGTTTAAGATGACGGTGCCCCAGGGGCGGAGAAGGTCCGGGGAACCTACTTTTTACAGCCGTCTGAGGCTGTGCTAGCCTACTCTTCGCCGCCCGTTCGTCAAGAAGTGACCCGCGCCATGTCGATCCTTCCGCGCTTTCTCCATCAGGTCCTGCCCCGACTCGCCACGCTTGCGGTCGCCGGAGGCACGGTGCTGGCGCTCGCGGCGCCCGCCTGGTCCGCACCCGCGAAGGGCTTGCCGGCATTGCTCGCGATCGCCCGCCACCACAACCCCGACCTCGAGGCCGCGCGACTCCGCTATGAGTCCGCCCAGAGCCGCGCGGGCTACGCGGGCGCCCTGGAGCCGCCACGGCTGAACCTGTCCATGATGCAGTTCTGGGGACTTCAGGGCCCCAGCGCCGCCATCACGCAGATGGTTCCCCTCGGCCAGAAGCGGCGCCTGGAGGCCGACATGGCCGGCCGGGAGGCCGAGGCCGCCCGCGCCGAGTACGAGGCCAAGTGGCTCTCCGTCGCGAGCGAGGTCAAGCAGGCCTATTACGAGCTCGTCTACCTGGAAAAGGCCATGGCCATCCACCACGCGACGCGCGACCAGGTCAAGAACCTCCAGCGGGTCGCCAACGCCCGCTACGCGGTGGGCAGCGCCACCCAGCAGGATTCGCTACGGGCCCAGGTGGAGCTTTCCAAGCTCTACGACAGCGAGTTCGACATCGCCCAGCGCATGCAGAGCGCCGAGAGCCGCCTCAACTCGCTCTTGAACCGGCCGGCGGAGACGCCCGTCGAGCTGCCCCGGGACTTCCCCCAGGAGGCGCCCCGCCCCGCCGCTCCCCAGGCTCAGGCCCAGGCGGAGGCCAACAGCCCCATGCTCCGGGCCGCCGAGGCGAGTCTGGCGGTCCAGGAGGCGCGCTCGACGCTCGCGGCCGAAGAGCGGCAGATCCCGGACCTGGAGGTCGGCCTGGAGGCCGGCCAAACCATGCCCGATGGCATGAACCCGGCCATGAACTATTTCGGCGGCATGGTGGAGATCAGCCTGCCCTGGCTCACGCCCGGCCGCAACCAGGGGCGCGTGGCCGAGGCCGACCGCTCGACCGCCGCCGCCCGCGCGAGCCTCGATGCTCAGCGGACCAGCCTGCGCCATCGGGTGCGCGACCTGGCCTACCAACTCGAACGCACTGACCAGCGGCTGCAACTGTATCGCAAGGGCCTGTTCTCACAGGTGAACCAGTCGCTCAAGGCGGCACTCGTGGCCTATCAGGTCAACAAATCCGACTTCGGCACCGTCATCGACGCCCAGGTGGCCGTCTTTGACACGCAAATCGCCTTCGCCGAGGCCCAGTACGACTATTTCCGGCTCATGGCCCAGCTCGAGGCGGAACTGAACCTGCCCGATCCCGAGTCGAAGTCGAGGGAGAAGTAAATGGGAACCAAGAACCAGACGACGATCCGAGTCCTCGCGGGGGCTGCCGTGGCCCTCATCGCCATCTACGGCGTGACGGCCCAGCCCTGGAAGCACTTCACGTCGCAGCCCGCCGGCGAGACCCAGGTCGTCGCGGATCACTACACCTGCCCCATGCACCTGCAGATCAAGCAGGACGGCCCCGGCTCGTGTCCCATCTGCGGCATGGACCTCGTCAAGGCCTCGACCCTCAAGTCCGCCGACACCGGAGCCGCGCCGGCCGCGGCCAACCTGCCGGAGGGGCTGAGCGAGGTGACGCTCTCGCCCGAGCAGCAGGTGCTGGCGAACGTCAAGACCGAGGCCGTGGCCGTCCACGCCCTGCACCGCAGCCTGACCTCACCCGGCCGCATCACCTACGACGAGACCCGGCTCGCCCAGGTGACGGCCCGCGTCAACGGCCGCATCGAGCGCCTGTACGTCAACTCGACGGGGGCGACCGTCGTGAAGGGCCGTCCCATGGGCACCATCTACAGCCCGGACGTGGTGGCCACCATGGAGGAATACCTGGCGGCCCGCAAGTCCCACCAGGATCTCAAGGACAACCCGTACCCGGACCTCGTCGAGAGCGCCGAGTCGCTGCTCGTCGCCACCCGCCAGCGCCTGAAGCTCTGGGGCATCACCGATGCGCAGATCGCCCACCTGGAAAAGACCGGCAAGGCGACCCTCGCGCTGGAGCTCCTGGCGCCGCAGTCCGGGGTCGTCACCAAGAAGCTGGTCCAGCCGGGCCAGTACGTCAAGGAGGGCGACGTCCTCTACGACGTGGCCGACCTCTCCCAGGTGTGGGTCGAGGCGGACGTGTTTGAGGCCGACATGCGCGACGTGCGCCTGGGCCAGACCGTCGAGGTGACCACGCCGTCGTACCCGGGCAAGACGTTCCGGGGGCGCATCTCCTTCGTCTACCCCTTCTTGAACGCTGAGAGTCGGACGGTCAAGGTGCGGGCCACCATCCCCAACCCGGGCCAGCGCCTCAAGCCGGACATGTTCGTGACGGCGTCCCTGGTGACGGCGCACGGGGCCGAGCAGCTGGCGGTGCCGGCCTCGGCGGTGCTCGACACGGGCCGGCGCAAGCTCGTCTACGTGGAGGCGGCCCCGGGCGTGTTCCGGCCGCGCGAGGTCTCCCTCGGCGCCAAGGCGGAGGCGTACTACCCGGTCATCTCGGGCCTCGCGGCGGGCGAAAACGTCGCGGTGTCGGGCGGCTTCCTCCTGGACGCGGCAAGCCAGATCCAGTCGGGCAGCATGACGTCCACGGACTACGGGCAGTCGACGGCGGGCGAGGCGACCCCCGCGCCGCACGCTCCCGGCCACGAAGGGCACTAGGCCATGATCGAAAAGATCATTGCCTGGTCCGTCCGCAACCGCTTCATCGTCCTCATCGCGCTCATCGCTACCGTCCTCTGGGGCGGGTGGGCCATCTCCCGGACGCCCCTGGACGCCATCCCGGACCTCTCGGAGAACCAGGTCATCGTCTTCACCGAGTGGCCCGGGCGCAGCCCGCAGGTCATCGAGGACCAGGTCACGTACCCGCTCGCCGCGAGCCTCCAGGGGCTGCCCAGCGTCAAGGCCGTGCGGGCGAGCTCCGCCTTCGGCTTCTCGATGATTTACGTCATCTTCGACGATGCGACCAACCTCTACTTCGCCCGGACCCGCATCCTCGAGCGCCTCGCCTCAGTCCAGGCCAACCTGCCCGCGGGCGTCACGCCCGCCCTCGGTCCCGACGGCACGGGCGTGGGCCACGTCTACTGGTACACCGTCGAGAGCAAGACCCATGACCTCGCCCGGCTGCGCGCCTTGCAGGACTGGTACCTGCGCCTGCAGCTCCAGAGCGTGCCCGGCGTGGCCGAGGTCGCCTCCATCGGCGGCTTCGTGCGGCAGTACCAGATCGAGCTGGATCCGGCCAAGCTCTATACCTACGGGGTGAGCCTCAAGGACGTGGCCCAGGCCGTCCGCATGAGCAACAACGAGGTCGGCGGAGGCCTGGTCGAGCAGAACGCCGCCGAGTACTCCGTGCGCGGCCGCGGCTACATCCGGGGCATGCACGACCTGGAGGACATCGTCGTCAAGACGGGCGCGGGCGGCATCCCCGTCTACGTCCGGAACGTCGGCACCGTCCAGCTCGGCTCGGACCTGCGCCGGGGCGTCCTCGACAAGGACGGACAAGGCGAGGTCGTCGGCGGAATCATCGTCATGCGCCACGGCGAGAACGCCAAGGCCGTCATCGACCGGGTCAAGACCAAGCTCGGGGAGCTCGAGAAGGGCCTGCCCGCGGGCGTCACGATCCACGCGGCCTACGACCGCTCGGACCTCATCGAGCGCTCCGTGGACACCCTCAAGGAGGCGCTCCTCGAGGAGGCCATCGTGGTGGCCCTCGTGGTGCTGGTCTTCCTCTTCCACTTCCGCTCGGCCCTTATCATCATCCTGTCGGTGCCCATCGCCGTGCTCGTGAGCTTCATCCTCATGAAGTACCTGGGCGTCACGAGCAACATCATGAGCCTGGGCGGCATCGCGATCGCCGTCGGCGTGCTCGTCGACGCGGCCATCGTCATGGTCGAGAACGCCTACCGCCACCTCGCCGAGATCGAGGAGCGCGGAGAGGAGCCGGACTACCTCGAGGTCGTCATCAAGTCGGCCCAGCAGGTGGGACGTCCCATCTTCTTCTCGCTGCTCATCGTGCTCCTGTCCTTCGCGCCCGTGTTCATGCTCGAGGGCCAGGAAGGCAAGCTGTTCCATCCGCTCGCCTTCACCAAGAGCCTCGCCATCGCGGGCGCGGCCATCATCGCCATCACGGTGGTGCCCGTCCTCATGAGCTTCCTGCTGCGCGGCCGCGTCCGCCCGGAGGAGGAGAACCCGGTCTCGCGGTTCTTCATCGGGCTTTACCGGCCGGTGCTCGAGACGGCCCTCCGGTTCAAGAAGACGACGCTGGCGCTGGTGGTCCTCAGCCTGGTGGCGACCGTGCCGGTGGCGACGAGCATCGGCAAGGAGTTCATGCCGCCCCTCGACGAGGGCAGCCTGCTCTTCATGCCGACCATGCTGCCCGACGTGAACATCACCGAGGCCAAGCGCATCATGCAGGTCCAGGACAAGATCCTGAAGACCTTCCCCGAGGTGGACACCGTCCTCGGCAAGGTGGGACGCGCCGAGACCTCCACGGACCCCGCGCCCGTGAGCATGATCGAGACGATCATCAACCTCAAGCCGCGGGATCAGTGGCCGGACCCCCGGAAGACCACCGAGACGCTCATCTCCGAGCTGGATGCCAAGCTACGGATCCCGGGCGTGGCCAACGGCTGGACCATGCCCATCATCAACCGGATCAACATGCTCGCCACGGGCGTGCGGACGGATCTGGGCCTCAAGATCTACGGCTCGGACTTGAAGGAGCTGGAGCGCCTCGCCATCCAGGCCGAGAGCATCCTGCGCAAGGTGCCGGGTGCTACGGACGTCTACGCCGAGCGCGTGGTGGGCGGACGCTTCGTCGACATCCAGCCGAAGCGGGAGGCGATCGCCCGCTACGGCCTCCAGATCGGCGACGTGCAGGACGTCATCGAGACGGCCGTAGGCGGCATGAACCTCACGACCACCGTCGAGGGCCGGGAGCGCTTCCCGGTGCGCGTCCGCTACGCCCGCGAGCTGCGCGGCGACCCGGAGAGCCTGCAGCGCATCCTGGTGCCGACGCCCTCGGGGGTCCAGGTCCCCCTGTCGCAGCTCGCCGACGTGCGCGTCACCCAGGGGGCGCCCATGATCAACAGCGAGAACGGTCTGTTGCGCTCGATCGTCTTCCTGAACGTGCGCGGCCGGGACATGGGCGGCTTCGTGGACGAGGCCAAGACGGTCCTTTCTCAGCAGCTCAAGCTGCCCTCGGGCTACTACCTGGGCTGGAGCGGTCAGTACGAGAACCAGATCCGGGCCGCCGCCCGTCTCAAGGTCCTCGTGCCCGTCGTGCTCGCCATCATCGTCTTCTTCCTGTACCTGACGTTCCGGTCGTTCACCTCGTCGGCCATGGTCGTGCTGTCGATTCCCTTCGCGCTGGTGGGCGGCGTGCTCCTGCAGAAGCTCCTGGGGTACAACTTCAGCGTCGCCGTCTGGGTCGGCTACATCGCGCTGGCGGGCGTGGCCGTCGAGACGGGGGTGGTCATGCTCGTCTACCTCAACGAGGCCCTCGATCGGGCCATCGCGAGGGGGCCCGTGACGGCCGCGGACATCGAGGCCGCGACCATGGAGGGGGCGGTCTTCCGCCTGCGGCCGAAGCTCATGACCGTTGCGGTGGACTTTATCGGCCTGATGCCTATCATGTGGAGCCAGGGGACTGGCGCCGACGTGATGCGGCCCATCGCCGCGCCCATGATCGGGGGGCTCTTCACCTCCACGATCCTGGTGCTCATCGTCCTGCCGGTCCTGTTCAGCCTGTGGAAGACCTGGCAATTACGGCGGGGGCCCCTGGTCGCCGCCAACCTGGAACATTAGCCGTCCGGGCGGCGTCCAAGTCTTGGAACCGCCCGATGGGCTTTTTCGACACGAGGAGCTGGCTCCTTTGGAAAGGAATGCGGAATGACTTCGAACGCACGCCGTGCGACCCTGTTGGCCCTCACGGGCGTCCTCATGACGGCCCCGGCGGCCTTTGCCGTCGACGCGCATGCCGGCCACAACCACGCGACGCCGACCAAGCCGGCCGTCAAGAAGGTCCTCAAGACCCAGGCTCCGGCCAAGAAGGTCGTATACGTGTGCCCCATGCACCCGAACGTGACGTCCACCAACGCCAAGGCACGCTGCCCCGAGTGCGGCATGTTCCTCGAAAAGAAGAAGTAAGCCGCTTCAAGGCCTACCAAGCGACCCCGAGCGTGCTCGGGGTCGCTTTTTTCGACTGCCTCCGCCGGGATTAACTTCGTGCATGAGTCAAATTAAGCCTTCGATCGATCGTTATGAAGGATCGGTCATAGGGACCATGTGAGGGCCTTATTTATGGGTAAGGGTGGTTAATTCATCGCACCCTGACGTTGCTCACGATGTCTTTCCTGAACCTCCGGGGCCCGGGAGCCGACCCAAGAAAAGGCAACGGTTCCACTCTCGTCGTTCCCGAGTAATTAGAAGGAGAGGCCCATGAAAGCACTGATCCCGGCGCTCGTCGGCAGCGTCCTCCTCACCACCGCGTGCGCCACCCAGCCGTCGCTCCAGGAAGCCACGTACGGCAGTGCCCGCCTGACCGTGGGCTCCGAGGAGGCGCGGCGGGTCCAGTACGTGGCCGGGGACATCCGGGCCGTGCGGGTGACCGTCCGGGGCTCGGTCAATGGCGGGGGCTATTCGACTGTCTCGTCCGTCGATTTCTCGGGCGCCTCCCTGGCCAGCCACCTGACGGGCAACGCGTTCAGCTTCACGGTCGACAACCTGCGGGTCAACGACACGTCGACCTATGCCTATCAGGCCTCGGTGGAGGCTTACCTGGACACCGCCTTCACGCTCCCGCTGGGCACGAGCACGTCGGAGGCCTTCGGCGTGACGACGGCCCTGACGCCCGCCAACGTGTCCATGCCCACCCTCCGCCTGCTCGCGACCCCGGTCGGCAGCGCGAGTGCCGCGCTCACCATCATCGACACCCCGGCCGCCCCGGTCGTCATCCGGTAGCCCCATGACGGGTCTCTGGGGCCAGGCACGGCGGGTCGGGAGCAGCTTGTTGCTCCTGGCGCTGGTCGCGCTCGGAGGCTGTGCCCGGCCCCTGGAGACCGTGGACTCGCATGGCCGGGTCATCCTGACCATGCGGGCCCCGGCCCGACAGGCCCAGTACGTCGCCAACGACCTGCAATGCTTCCGGGTCACGGTGCGCGACGTCACCTCTGCGGCGGCGTTCGTGCAGGTCCTGCCGTCCCAGCCCGGCGGCCGGCTCCAGTTCGGCGCGCTCAACCTGCCGGTTGGACAGTACGAGGCGAGCGTCGAGGCCTTTGCGGATGCGGCGGCGCTCATGCCGGCCGGCCTCTCGCGCTCCGCCCCCTTCTCCGTCACCCCCGGGGCGGAGGTCGCCGTCTCCCTGCCGCCCTTGGTGCTCGCGCCCACCCCGTCGGGGGACTGGAACATCCGGGCCAACGTGAGCCTGGCCTCGGGCTTCAGCCTCGTGGAGTGTCGCTTCACCTTGAGTGCCGCGAGCGGCGGCACCCAGGCGGCGACGCTGCCGACCACCGAGCTCACCTGGGGCCAGGTGCCGGCCTTTCCGGCGGGCGTCAGCACGACCTCCCTGCAGGTGACGGCCAAGAAGGGCAAGACCGTCGTGACCAAGACGGCGGTCCTGAGCGGGGCGATCGCCCCCGGAGCGACGGTGAGCTCGACGGTGACCTTGGCGCTGCCCTGATCCTCGCGGCCTGGGTATGTCACATGGAGGAGCCGTCGAAGGAGGGTGAGCCATGACACGACCCATGCCCGCCTCGGTGCGGGGCGTCCTGGCCTTTCTGGTGTTCGCGGCCGTCTCGCTCGCGACCTTCCTCGTCATCCTGGTGCTCGCCGTCGAGGTACGCAGCGAGCCGTTGCTGTACGCCGCCACCGGGCTCCTGGCCGGTGGGCAATTCATGGCCGCGCTCGCGATCGCCCGGCGCGGCGTCGCGGCCTTCGGTCCCGAGGGCTTTTCCGCGTTCCAGAGGGGCTTCCTGTGGCCCTTCGGAGCCTGCTTGCTCCTCTTTCTCGCCTACAACGTCTCACGCCTGCACACGGGCTGCCCGTTGAACTGGCTGGCGCTTCCCTTGGCGGGTCTCATCGCCGCGGCCGTGGTCGGCGGGACCTGGTACGGTGAGCGCCGGGGCAGGGCGGCGTCCGCCTCTTAGCACCCGTCAATCCAGCTTGCTGAGGAAGAAGGCGAGCAGGAAGCCGATGGCGTTCAACAAGCCGACCAGCGGACCGCCTTCCTTGAACGCCTGGGGAAAGACGGAGCTTGCGAGCATGGCCAGGATGGCCCCGGCCGCGAAGGACTGGGTCAGGGCTACCTGCTCGACCGGCAGACGGGCGAACAGCACGTACCCCAGGAGGGCCGCCAGTGCCGTCGCGAGCGCCGCGGCGGCCCATAGGACGAGTACATAGCGCTTTGACCGGCCGGCCTTGACCATGCCCGCGGTGGCGGAAAGGCCCTCCGGGATGTTGGACAGGAAGACGCCCGCCACCAGCACCCAGCCGATGCTGCCGCCCTTGAGCAGGCTGACGCCGATGGCGACGGCTTCCGGGATGCTGTCGAGCATGGAGCCGACGAAGATGGCGTAGCCCGACTCCTCCGAGGAGGGCTGCCCTTCGGCTTGCTTGCGTCGCTTGGCCCCGTACCGTTCGAGCGCCGAATCCGCCAGGAAGAAGGTGAAGGCTCCGGCCAGGACGCCCAGGCCGGAGGCCCAGAAGCCGCCCTGGGCGAACGAGGTCTCCATGAGGTCGAGGGCGACCATGGCGATGAGGATGCCGCCGCCGAGCGCCAGGATCAAGGAGATCGTCCGGTTCGAGAAGCGCTCGTACAGGCCCATGAGCCCGCCGACGAGCAGGGCGACCCCCGCGACGCCGCCCCATGCCATGGCGTTCAAGGCCGACCACCCGCCCGTGCCCATGCGCCCTCCTGTCCCCGCGGGCGAGTCTAGCGCCGGATCCAAGCCGCTACAACCGACAAGGAGCCGATGTCGCCCCCCTGAGGGAGAGCGGCGCCCGCCCGATCGTGCGTGGCGCACGCCCCCGGTGTGAGGATTCTCACACGACCCCCCCCTTGCATGCCAAACGGCTCGTGGGGTATGTTACACACAGTTAGACCAGTGGTCTAAATAACGGTTTGATTCCTGGTCCAATCAACAGTCCAATCTTCAGTCGAACCTCTGAACGGCAGACTCCCTATCCGGCCGATAGGTAGCAGAGCCCCGGACGTCGACACCGACCTGTCTCTTGAATGTCGAAAGGAAGGCACCATGCGTCACATCACCACCGGCTTGCTCGCGCTTTCCCTCTGCTGCGGCGTCGCCTCGGTCACCGCCTGCGACAACCTGCCCCTCACGGCCGGCGGCCACCTGGGCGTCTCGCAGAAGGCCAGCCTCAAGGTCCTCCTGGGCGGCGATCTCGTGAGCCTGCGCCAGACCCAGGCGACGGTCGACGACATCGACCACATCGACCTCAGCCTCGTCACCTCCTCGAGCGAGGCGACCCAGTCCCTGACCAAGGCTCAGCTGATCGACGCTTCGGCGAGCATCACCTTCACCAACCTCACGGCGGGCAGCGCCACCCTCAAGGGCATCGTCTACGACGAGGAGGGCTTGATCCTCGGTGAGAAGTCCACGGGCGTCACCCTGGTGGACGGCCAGACGGCGACCACGAGCCTCGCCATCCAGCTGAACCCGGAGCTCAACCACCCGGCCGTGCCGCCTGCCACGTCGCAGACCAGCTTGTCGGTCACCAACGGCATCACCTCCAACAACACCGCCGCGGTCTCGACCTTCGCGGGGGCCATGGCCGGCGGTTACCAGGAGGGGACGGGGGTGTCGGCCCTCTTCAAGTCCCCGAGCTCCGTGTCCCTGGATTCGGTGGGAAACGTCTACGTCGCGGATGCTAGCAACGGCTGCGTCCGCAAGATCACCCCGGGGGGCGTGAGCAGCCTCATCGCCTCGGGCTCCGTCGACTCGAGCAACATCTACCTGTCGACCACCGCGCTCGATCCGAGCCGCAACCGCCTCTACTACGTCGACTTCACCTACGGCCGCATCGTCTACACCACCATGTCGTCCGGTGGCAGCAAGACGCGCCTCGGCACGGTGAGCGTCGGCGGCTCCCGGGCCATGGCGACCGACCGCCAGGGTAACGTGTACGTGGCCCACGGGACGGGCAACCGGGTGGTCAAGGTCTCGCCCACGGGCGAGGAGCTCCCCTTCGCGGGCAGCTCGGCCTCGGCCGGCCTGAGCAACCCGGAAGGCGTCGCGGTCGATTCGGCCGGTAACGTCTTCATCTCGGACACCAACAATCACCGCATCGTGAAGGTCTCCAAGACGGGCGTCGTCTCGACCCTGGCGGGCGGCACGCAGGGCTTCGCCGACGGCATCGGAGCCGCGGCCAAGTTCAGCTACCCCAAGGGCCTCGCGGTCGACAGCGCCGGCAGCGTGTACGTGGCGGACTTCAGCAACACGCGGGTCCGCAAGATCTCACGCTCGGGCGAGGTGATCACGATCGCCGGCAGCTCCAGCAGCGGCCTGGTCAATGCGACGGGCGGGGCGGCCCGCTTCGGCAGCCCGGGGGCCGTGGCCGTCGACCCCAACGGCGTGATCTACGTGGCCGACATCTACAACAACGTGATCCGCAAGATCCAGTAGCGGGCCGCCCGGCCGGTGCCGGGACGGTCGTGAGGAGTGCCCCCATGGGGTGAGGACCGGGACAACGAGCGATCGCCCATCGCTCCGCATCGACCATCAGGCGGACGCCCACCGGGCGTCCGCCCTACGGGCTTTTCGAGCCGGTCCTCGTCCGGCCTCGCCTCGATTCTTAGCGCTTGTAGGGCGCGCAGTGTACGATAACGTCTGGAGGAGCCCATGCCACGTCAGCGACTAGCCAAGTTGGACCCCGCGGTGCGCGATCGCATCTTGAGCGCTGCGTGCCAGGAGTTCAGCGCGCGCGGGTACGACGAGGCCTCGCTCAACGCCATCATCGAGCAGGCCGGCATCAGCAAGGGCGTCCTCTACTACTACTTCAACGACAAGACGGACCTCTACCTCGCGGCCGTCCAAGAGGTCCGGCAGAAGATGCCCAAGGTCTACCAGTTGCTCCTGGAGCGCGGCCCGTCGGGGGACGTCTGGGAGGACATCCGCTTCGTGGCGAAGGAAAGGGTCAAGCAGCAGCTGGAAGATCGCGAGCGCCTGCGCCTGCTGCAGGACTTCTACCGCCAGGCGCAGAAGCCGGGGCCCAACCCCTTCCGAACGGTGTACGAGCAGGAGCGGGAGCTCGGCAAGAAGGTCATCGAGGCGGGAGTCGCCTCCGGCAAGGTCCACAACCAGCTGCCGCCCGACTTTCTGCTGGACGTGACCTTCCCCGTCACCGACGTGCTCCGCCAGCACCTGCTCTGGGACCTGCCCGAGGTCACGGACGCGGATATCGACCGGTTCGCCGACCTGTGCGTCGACGTCCTCCGGCGAATCGACTCGGCCGTCTAGCCGCAGCAACTCGAAGGAAGGACCTTTATGCCTCGCCAGCGACTATCGAAGCTAGACCCGGCCGTCCGCGCCCGCATAGTGGAGGCGGCCCGCGCCGTGTTCGCCGAGCACGGCTACGAGCAGGCCTCGCTCAACGCCATCATCGAGCAGGCCGGCATCAGCAAGGGCGTGCTCTACTACTACTTCGAGGACAAGACGGACCTCTACCTCGCCATCCTGCAGGAGATCACCGCGGCCCAGGCCCTGGTCATGAGCCAGAAGGCCCCGGAGCTGACAGGCGACTACTGGCAGGACATGCGCATGGCCATGTACCAGCGGGCCGTCATGATCAGCACGGATCCCGTGACCTCCCGCCTCTTCCAGGATCTCTACCTGCAGGCCCAGAAGCCCGGCGAGCACAATCCCTTCCGGGAGTACCTGGACAAGGAGAACGAGATCGCGATGGAGGTCATCCGGCTGGGCCAGGAGAGCGGCATCATGCGCTCCGACATGTCCCTGCCGCTCCTGGCGGATCTGCTCTTCACCATCAGCGACGTTCTGACCAAGTCGCTCCTGATCGGCAAGGGGGCGCTGCCCGAGGAGGAGCTGGAGGCCTTCGCGGACCTGCAGCTCAAGATCATCCAGAAGGTCGTCGAGCCTGCCGGCTCGTAGAGGAACCGTTCGCCCTTCGAGCGCCTCAGGGTGAACGGGATGGTTGTGGGTCTCAAGGGATGGCTTTTGAGCACATGAGAAGTCCACTCAAGCCGCCAGCAATAAAACCGTTCGTCCTGAGGCGCTCGAAGGAACGAACGGTTCCACCAGTGCATGACGAATCCTAGGGCTTGAAGTTAGGCACGCTAAGCCGGATGCACCGTCACGATCACCGACTTGGAGATCGGCGTGTGGCTCCGGTCCGCGTATTCCGTGACCGGGATCAGGGCGTTGGTCTCCGGGAAGTACGTCGCCACGCACCGCCGCGGAATCGAGTAGGCCACCACCACGAACCGGGGCGCCATCCGCTCGACGCCGTCGTAATGGCTCTTGAGGTCCACGACCTGGCCGTCCCTGAGACCGAACTCAGACAGGTCCTCCGGGTTCATGAACACCACCCGCCGCTCGTCATGGATGCCCCGGTACCGGTCGTCCTTGCCGTAGATGGTCGTGTTGAACTGATCATGCGACCGAATGGTCATCATCACGAACTCGTCCGGACCCACCTCCAGCGGGGAGAGCCGATTGACCGTGAACTGCGCCTTGCCCGTCGCCGTGGCGAACGTCCGGGAGTCCCGGGGACCGTTGGGCAGGTAAAAGGGCTCGTCCTGGCGCACCCGCGCGTTGTAGTCCGCAAAGCCCTTCACCACCCGCTCGATGTGGTCCCGGATGCGGTCGTAGTCCGCCGCCAGGGCGTCCCAGTCGAGGCCCTGACGCGAGCCCACGAGCGCCTTGCCCAGCCGCGCTACGATGGCGGGCTCGCTCAGCATGGCCTCGGAGAGGGGCCGCAGCTTGCCGTGGGAGGCCGAGACCACGCCCATGGAGTTCTCGGTGGTCACGAACTGAGGGCCCGAGGCCTGCACGTCCCGGTCCGTGCGGCCGAGGCACGGCAGGATGAGGGCCTGCTCGCCCGTGATCACGTGCGAGCGGTTCAGCTTGGTGGAGATCTGGACCGTGAGCCGGCACTTCTGCAAGGCCCGGGCCGTGAACTCCGTGTCCGGCGTGGCCGACAGGAAGTTGCCTCCCAGCGCCACGAGGACCTTGGCCTGGCCCTCGGCCATGGCCCGGATCGCATGGACCGTATCGAGCCCCGGCTCGGTGGGTGGCGTGAAGCCGAACTCCCGGCCCAGCCGCTCCAGGAAGTCGGCCTCCGGACGCTCGGTGATGCCCATGGTACGATCGCCCTGCACGTTCGAATGCCCGCGCACGGGGCAGACTCCGGCGCCCCGGCGGCCGACGTTGCCGCCCAGAAGGAGGAGGTTGACGACCTCCCGGATGGTCATGACCGCGTTCTTGTGCTGCGTGAGGCCCATGGCCCAGCAGCAGATGACGTTCCGGGACTCGCGGACGATGCGGGCCGCCTGGCGGATCTGGTCCCGATCCAGGCCCGAGCCTGCGAGGACGTCGTCCCAGGACACGGTCGCAAGCTCCGCGGCAAAGGCCTCGTAGCCCGTCGTGTGCGCGGCGATGAAGTCCCGGTCCAGGACCGAGCCGGGGGTGGATGCCTCGGCCTCCAGCAGCTCTTTCATGAGGCCCTTGAGGAAGGCGAGGTCCCCGTTGATGCGCACGGGCAGGTGCAGGGTGGCGAGCGGCGTGCCCTTGCCGAGGATGCCCTGGACCTCCTGCGGGTGCTTGAAGGCCATGAGGCCCGCCTCGGGCAGGGGATTGATCGAGACGATGCGGCACCCGCGCCGCGCGGCCGCCTGCAGGGTGGTGAGCATGCGCGGATGGTTGGTGCCCGGGTTCTGACCCAGGAGGAGGATGGCGTCCGCATGCGCGAAGTCCTCGAGCGTCACGGTGCCCTTGCCGATGCCGAGCGTCTCCTTGAGGGCCACTCCGCTCGACTCGTGGCAGAGATCCGCGCAGTCGGGCAGGTTGTTGGTCCCGAAGAGCCGGACGACGAGCTGGTAGAGGAAGGCCGCCTCGTTGCTCGCTCGGCCCGAGGTGTAGAAGAGCGCCTCGTCGGGGGACGACAGGGCGCGCAGCTCGGCCGCGATGAGCGCGAAGGCCTCGTCCCAGCCGATGGGCTCGTAGTGGTCGCTGCCCCGGCGCTTGATGACGGGTTCTGTGATCCGGCCCTGCTTGCCGAGCCAGTACTCGTCGAGCTTGGAGAGTTTGCTCAGGCTCCACTCGCGGAAGAAGGCGGCATCCACCCGGCGCGTGGTGCCCTCGGCGGCGATCGCCTTGGCCCCGTTCTCGCAGAACTCGGCCATGGAGCGCTCGTGGTCGGGGTCCGGCCAGGCGCAGCTCGAGCAGTCGATGCCGCCCTTCTGGTTGAGGCTCGTGAGCGCCTTGGCGCCCCGGACGGGCCCCATCTCGTCGAGCGCGTGTCGCAGGGTAGAGACGACGGCCGGCACTCCGCCCGCCACCGTCTTGGGCTCCGAGCGGTGCAGGTTCGACAGGTTGTCGGGGTAATGGACCTGGACCTCGTCCTCGGGGCCCGATGCATCGTTCATGGATCGCCCTCCAGCAGCTAAGGATCGCCTAGCTTAGCATGGGCCTGGCCGCGGGCGGAGCGGGGATGCAGGGCCGGTTCGGGGTCTAGAGCCGAAGGCGCTCCGTCCCCGAATAGACGTTGCAGCGGCCGCCCCGCACGAAGCCGATGAGCGTCATGTTGAACTGCTCGGCGAGCTCGATGGCGAGGCTCGACGGGGCGCCGACGGCCGCCACGATGGGAATTCCCGCCATGAGCGCCTTCTGCACCAGCTCGAAGCTGATGCGGCCGCTCAGGAACAGGAGGTTGTCGGTGAGCGGCACCTCGCCCTTCAGGAAGCGGGTGCCGATGAGCTTGTCCAGGGCGTTGTGACGCCCCACGTCCTCCTTGAGGTCGATCAGCGTCCCCGCGTGGTCGATGAGCGCCGACGCGTGCAGGCCGCCCGTCTGCTCGAAGACCGCCTGGGCGGAGCGCGCGATCGCCGGCAGCTTGTGGATGAGCGTCACCTCGATGGGCGGTGTGTCCGGAAGCAGGGCACACTTGGCGACCGACAGCGCCTCGAGCGAGGACTTGCCGCAGACCCCACAGCTCGAGGTGGTGTAGAAATGGCGGTCCAGGCGCTTGTGGTCGAGCTCGACGCCTGGGTGCAGCTCGACCTTGACGACGTTTTGCAGCTCCGGCTCGCCGGCAACCGTCCCGCAGCTTGCAATCCGCTGGATCTGAGAGCGATCCGTGAGGAGGCCCTCGCCGAACAGGAACCCGGCCGCAAGCTCCACGTCATGCCCGGGCGTGCGCATGGTGATGGAAAGGCTCTTGGCGAAGGGCTGTCCCTCGTGCGTCCCGACCACCCGGATCTCGAGCGGCTCCTCGACCGAGATCATGTCGACGAGGCACGAGGCCTTGGCCCCCTGGACCCGGGTGATCATGCGGCTGGTGATGCTGCTCGCGGCCAGCAGTTCGGTGGGAGCGTCCACGGGCATCCTCCTCGGGCAAACGGCGACTGCGACCCCCATCATGCCCCGAGGCAAGCGTGGCTAACCCGTCCCTCGTTAGGTTCGTCACAGACGCCCGGAGCCGCCCGGAGGAGACTAGACGGAGCGCCCGGCATCCAGGCGCCATGCCCTGCCCCTGCCGGAGGAGGACCCGTGATCGACGAGGAACTTTGGCTCGTCCTCAACTGCCTGAGTGACTTCTACGTGGCCGAAACGGCCCAGCCCCGCGGGGCGGGGCGCGCAGCGCGCCACATCGTGTGCTCGACGAACCTGCATTACCGCCGCTACAAGCGCTTTGCCGGCGAGCCGCTGTGCAGCAGCCCGACCGTACGCCGTACGGGCCTCCGCCGCTCCACCCAGGACCCCACGTGCTACACCTGCCTCGAGGTGGCCCGCCGGATGACCGAGATTCCGGGCGGTTTCGAAATGCCGCTGCCCAGCGGGCTGCATCAGCTCAGCCTGTTCCCGTCCTGACGCCCTCCGGGCAGGGACTTTGCCTGCCGAGGCCCTGCTTCACATAATTTGACCATATCCTGAAAACCCTTGCAGTATCAGGCTCTAGGCCTGATAAGGTGCGCTTGCTCACAGAACATAACGTTCTTTGCGTTCACCATGGGCGCGCAATGGCGTAGTAATATTCGGATGGCAAGCGCACTGTGCTGCTGGAGTGTAGGAGTTGATGGCAATCGAACTCGAAGCCAAGAGCCAACCCCCCGCAGAATCCGGGGAAGACCTGATCGCGATCGCCCACGCGTACCTGGCGTACGTGGCACGGATGAAGGGCGCTGACGACGATCAACTGGTCGGCTAATTTTTGAGCAACCGGCACCCGGTCCCACGAGGGGACCGGGTGCTTTTTCTTGCGATCGATCGTCCGCTCGATAAAGTTTCGGCTGCGGGTGCCGACATGATCATCAGGTAAACGGGCCATCGATCAAAGGAATGGGAGATGACCAAGCAACTCGATGAACTCCGGCACTGGATCTCGAGCCTCGATCCGCGCCAGCGACTGTTCGAGCATCAGTCGAACGAAGCCGAGCAGGCCTCGCTGGATCCGACGGACGGTGAAGACCTCCGAGCCTAGCGACCCTCACGATAGCCGATCCGATCCCCGCCTCTCCCGGCGCCAAGTCGAACGGGGGAGGCGTTGCGCTGCGATCGCGCGGATATCGGACGCTCGGGTGCCGCTGTCACCCCGCCGCCGGGATAAGAACATCCGCCCGTTGTAATCTGCTAACCCAGTTGCAATCCGCCGTGGTGACGTTTGGTACCTGCGAGGGGTATAGAGCTTCTAGGTCACGCATCATTTAATGAGGAATTGTAATGCTCCGCCAACATCGTCTCTTCGTGGTCATCGGGCTCGCGGCCACGCTCGGCGCGGGTTGTTTCCCCGGTCCCAGCTCGACCGTGAGCGCCGATCTGAAGGTGGAGCCGTCCGCGGCGACCTGGAAGACGATGGTGGCGGGGGATGCCGACGCGTTCAAGCCCGCGGCACCTCCCAAGGACGATTCCGAGGCGGCCAAGAAGGAGCTCGAGGAGCTCAAGACCTGGCAGGCCAAGCGCACGGACGCCGACAAGGAGGCCATCAAGTACTGGAACGATTACGCGGCCCCCATCCGCTGGAGCGAGATCGCGGACCAGATGCTCATCGACGCGGGCTACGTGCCGCCCCGGGCGGCTCGGGCGCAGGCCATGGTGCACGTGGCCATGTACGACGCGGTGGTTGCCGCCTGGAAGGCCAAGGCCGAGTACAAGCGCTCGGCGCCCAAGGCCCGTGAAGGCTCTCTTTCGCCCCTGCTCGCGGATGACGGCATCCCGAGCTACCCGTCCGAGCACGCGGCGGTCTCCGCCGCGGCCGTCGCGGCCCTTAGCCACCTCTTCCCCGAGAAGGCCGCCGAGCTCGCGGAAAAGGCCGCCAAGGCCAACGAGACCCGCCTGGCCGCCGGCGTGAACGTCCGCAGCGACATCGACGCGGGCAAGGCCATCGGCGAGGCGGTCGCCGCCAAGATCGTCGAGCGCGCCAATGCCGACGGGGCCGCCAACGCCATGGCGCCCGAACTCATCACGGCGATGGACACCAGCTGGGGCCACGCGAACGCCATGACGCCCAAGGCCGGCACCTGGAAGCCCTGGCTCATGACCAAGGGCGACCAGTTCCGTCTGGCCACGCCCTCGGTGCTCGTCAAGTCGGCCCTGTCCACGGCATACCAGGACGAGCTCGCCGAGGTGAACCGCGAGGTCGACAGCCTGCCCAACTTCGCATGGAAGCTGGATCAGGCGCGGTTCTGGAACTTCGACGTGCCCGCCATCATCTGGAACAAGACGGCCAAGCGCTTCCTGATGGATCTGGATTACAACACGCCCCAGGCCGCACGGGTGCTCGGCGTGCTCGCGGCCATCGAGGCGGACGTCTTCATCGCGTGCTGGGACACCAAGTACGCGGTCCTGCGCCCCCGTCCGGCCGACGTGGACGGCAACCTCCAGGCTAAGATGCCGTTCCAGACGCCGCCCCACCCCTCGTATCCCTCCGGCCACTCGGCGGCCTCCATGGCGGCGGCGACCTACCTCACGACCGTCTTCACCAAGGACGACTACAAGCGCACCTTGATGGACGACGCCAACCAGGCCGCGATGTCCCGCCTCTACGCGGGTATTCATTACCGTAGTGACAACGCCGATGGCCAGACCCTGGGGAAGAATGTCGCAGATTACGCTATTCAGAAGCTCAAGGACGGCGGCGTCCTCTAGCCTCGTCGCGCTCCTGGGCTTTATCGCGCTCGCCGGGTGTCTTCCTTCGCAGGGAGGCACCCCGACGGCGTCTCAGAGCGTGCCGTCCCTCATCGACTCGGTGCCCACGCCCTCGCCCACCCCACGGGGCGTCGAGCAGGACAAGATCCTCCTCGGCGTGGCCTTCTTCCACGAGGGCTTCGAGACGGGGGTGGCGAGCTGGAGCGTCTCGCCCACGACTGAGGCCGTCACGTGGCGGCGCCTGGAGGGCAACTTCTGCGGCGGGGCGTTTGCGATGCTGGTCGGCAAGGAGGGGCGCGCGGCGTTCTCGGCTGCGGAGGGCGATCGCTACCTGACGCTCAACGACCCCATCAGCCTGGTGGGCAAGAGCCGCCCTCACCTGACCTATGATGTGCTCGGCGCGGCGAACCCCGTCGACTCCCTGCTCCTGCAGCCCGAGGCCCGGCGCCCGGGCGGCGACTGGAAGGCCATCGGGGTGCTCACCTACGCCGAGTACCCGCGCTCGGTAGCGCACCGCTATGCGGATCTCACCGAGTTCACGGGCGGCGACGTGGAGCTGCGCTTCAAGGCGACGCTCACGGACGCCACCCAGGCGGGCCTCGGCCTCCTGCTCGATGACGTGCGCGTCGTCGAGCCCTCGAATCTGTAACGCAGCAGAGCCCATCCACACAGAAGGGAGTGTCGAATGGCTTCGAACTATGCGCCGCTGGTGGCGCAGCTGAAGGAGGCGGTGCTCGCCTCCGAGGGGGCGCTGTCCTTGGAGGTACGGCGTGCGGCCTACGAGCGTCAGGCTGACGATCCGGCCGTGGCCGCCTTCGTCCATACCGTCGACCAGCATGCCTACAAGGTCACGGACGAGGACGTGCAGGCCCTCGGCAAGCGCTTGTCCGACGACCAGATCTTCGAGTTGGCGGTCAGCACCGCGCTCGGGGCCAGCATGCGGCGCCTCGAAGCGGGCCTGAAGGCCCTGGAGGCGAGCCGCCAGGAGGTGGCCCGATGAGGCTGACGGCCGTTCGCAAGGGCAAGGGTCTCTCCAAGAAGCTCTTTTTCACGATGATCCGGGTGGTCAGCGGGATGCCGGCGCCGGACGTCATCAAGACGCTGCACTACCGCCCCGAGTTCTTCGGGCGCCCGTTCTCGGCCTGGGTCCAGCGGGCCCTGCGGGGTCCGTCGGCCTGGAGCGTCGGCGAGCGCGAACTCATGGCGGCCTTCGTGTCGCGCCAGAACCAGTGCCCCTTCTGAGTGGACTCGCACGGCGCGGTCGCGTCGCACGAACTCGGTCAGTCGCTCCTGGACGCCGTTCAGGCGGACCACACCAACGCTCCCATCTCCGAGGGCCTGCGGGAGACCCTCACGCTGGTGAAGAAGCTCACGCTCGAACCCGAGGCGGTGGGCCCCGCCGACATCCAGCGGGTCCGGGCGGCCGGGGTCAGTGAGGAGGCCATCGAGGACGCCATCCAGTTGATGGCGGCCTTCAACCTCATCAACCGCCTGGCGGATTCGCTGGGCTTCGACCTGCAGACCCCCGAGGGCTACGCCAAGGGGGCGCAGATGCTCCTGAAGCGGGGGTATCTGCTCTAGAGCCGAGCGTGAAGGGGGTGGCTAGCTTAGGGACAAGGCCACGAGCAGCGACCCTGGATTCCGGCGTGACGGCATTTCCCACGCTAGAATGGAAGTCATAGGGGCGTAAAACGGAGGCCCGGGACGCAAGTCCCGGGCCTCCCGGCGTTTAAAGGGGCTCGGCCACCCCGCACCGTGGCTCCTGCTTGACGACGTGCGCCGCTTCGCGGCCCGCCCTCGATCATCGTTCGTCGTCCTGAACGGAACGAATGGTAGAGCGACGAGGATGAGATTCTTCCAACAGTAATCAGGTATAACGTTCTGCCCCTACGGGGTATATGGTGCCTAACGGCCTTTCGTTTGCTTGGTTATTTGTGCCCGTGGCTATTCGAAGGGTGGAAGCCCGATTTGGGGGGAGAGCCATGAGCATAGCGTCAGGCGGATCGATCGCCAGAAGGACGGCCTTGAGCCGGGTGGCAAGCATCCTGGCGGCTGCGATCGTCGCCGGTTGCGCCAGCCCGGCGGCGGATTCCGTCCCGGACCTCTACGGGGTCGTACGCTTCCAGGAGGGGGGCTACGAGACGCAGGCCACCCTCTCGGAGATCGCCAGCTCGGCCACCGTCTCCCTGATCGATGCCAGCCGGAACGTCTCGGTGGCCGCCACCCTCACGGACGCCAAGGGCGCCTTCTCACTCTCGTTGGCCAGGTGGCGACCCATCGAGGGGCAGTCGTATTACCTGGAGGCCATCAAGGGGCTCGGCAACAACGTCGCCGGGCGGAGTGCCGCCCGCCTCCGTACCCTGGTCCGGTACCGCTCCGATACCGGCTGGATGAGCATCACGGGCCTCGGGGGCACGGTCATCTCCAAGTCCACCACGGCCCTATGCACCGTGGCGAGCCTCAAGGGCACCTCCCGGGTCAATCCCGACCAGCTGCTCGGGAGCCTGACGGTCGGGGCCAGCGGCACCACCGCGATCCCCCCCGACACCTTCGGCGGGGTGCCAAACCTCTCTCCGGCGGAGTTCGCCGCGGTCTGGAGGTTCGTCGACTCCGCCGTCGAGCAGGGGGTCGATCCGTTGGCAAGCGTCTCCTGGACCTCCGGCTCCAACACCTTCACCCTCAGCACGCCCTTCGGTCCCTATATCCGAGGCCTCACGCCCAACTCGGGCGCGCCGGGGACCGAGATCGTCATCGACGGCCTGCGCTTCGCGCCGGAGGTGGCGAGCAACTCCGTCTACTTCAACGGGCTGCCCGCCACCGTCCTGACTGCCAGCGAGACGGCCTTGCGGGTCCAGATCCCGGCCAGTGCGAGTACCGGCTACGTCCACGTGACCAACTCGATCGGGTCGAGCAACCTTGCCGCCTTCATGGCCCTCGCCCGCATCGGCGGCACCTACCGGGGGCAATAGCCGATGCGACGCCTGCCGTTCATCTCCCTGCTCTGTCTGGTCCTCCTGCTGGTCGGATGCCCCAGGCCGCCCTTCGTCCCGCCCACGACGACCGCCCCGCAGCCGGCCATGCCCCACGTCGCGGCGCCGAGCAACGACGCTCCGGGCGCGGTCGCCTCGCCCATTCGCGGACGCGTCGAGTATCCGCTCGGCATGCGGGTTTCGGCCACGACCGGCGACCTGCTCGCCTCGTCCTCCGTCACGCTCATGGAGCACAGCGGGTACGCCATCACCAGCGGCGTCACCGACGGCACCGGGGCCTTCGACCTGGCCCCCAACGGCTTCATCCCGGCGTCGGGCAGCACGTATGTCCTGGAGGTCGCCAAGAGCCTGAACTCGGCAGCCCCGGGCACGGCCATGGCCCGCTTTCGGACCATCCTCAAGTGGGTCGGAAACGGCTGGCACAGCATCACGAGCACCAGCGTGAGCGGCCCCATCGTCATCAACCCCCTCACGACCGCCGTGGCCCTCGAGTCGGCCCTCGATCCCGCCAACGTGGCGCCCGAGAACACGGCCGGCAAGGTCAACGCCGGCGTCACCCCGGCCGTCCTCAACGCCAATCCCGCCTTCACCAACCACGCCAACTCCGAGATCGCGGCCTTGGCCGCCAACCTCGTCACCTACCTGACGAGCGATCTGGATCCCACGGCCCAGGTCAGCGGGATCACCCCCGCCATCACCTCGCTGAGCATGGACGGGGGCAACCCCGGCGAGCTCCTCACGATCTACGGCACGGGCTTCTCGCCGGTCCTCGCCGGCAACACGGTCCTCGTCAACACCGCCACGGCGTCGGTCTACGTGGCCACCCCCCAGCGGCTCATCGTCGGCATCCCGGAGGGGGCCGCCACGGGCAACGTCACGGTGCGGACCCAGTTCGCCGTGAGCGCCGGCATGCCCTTCACCGTCGGCAAGGTCGTGGTCACCGTCGACCCCAACGGCTACCTGGGCGCCTGGCACATCCCGGGCGGCACGGTCACATGGCAGTACTACAAGCGCCAGGTCTCGCTGGCCCTCAACCGCACGTACTGGATGCAGATCAACACCCGCGAGCGCTTTCAGTTCACGGTCGACGCGGCGGGCGTCATCACGCCGGATCCCGAGACCGAGGGCGACACCTTCGCCACCGGCGGCAACCAGCTCCTGACCTTCAAGACGGTGGACGTGACGGTCGACGTGGGGACCATGACCTACCGGCCCTGGTATGTCTGGGGCGCCACGGACTGGCAGGAGGGCACGCGCACCGTCAAGCTCATCCCCAACAACTCCAATCGCCTCTACATCTACGGCAGCGGCTACATCCCCTTCGATCTGGACACCGCCAACGGCGTCACCATCGCCCTCGGCAGCACCGCGGCGACGGGCACCCCGGGCAAGGTGACGCTCAACAACGTGGCGGTGACGGTGAACGCCGGCACCAGCGATCGCGCCTGGATCATCAACGGCGCCCGCGAGTGGTTCTATGGCCAGGCGACCCTCAACCTGCCGCGCGACATGAGCTACCAGCTCGGCCTGTCGGGCCTCGGCTGGCGCAACTTCAAGATCAATGCCGCGGGGGCCGTGGAGCTCTCGGATGCCTCGCTGAGCGTGACCGGCAACACCATCAGCTACGCCACCACCAACGTCGCGGTCAACACCAACGGCTACGGCGGCGGGATCGGCATCCAGCGCTTCCGCGGCCGATACCAGATCCTGGGCAAGTGGTACGAGGGCAACCAGACCATCAACCTGGTCCGGGGCCTCACGTACTGGCTCTTCGTCGAGGGCACCACGAGCTGGGTCTCTTTCACGCTCGACGGCAGCGGCAACGTCACGAGCAACTACCCGGTCTCCCTCACCGGCGGCGCGGGGACGCTCACGTTCAACGTCGCCAACCTGACGGTCAATCGCAACGCCTATCCCGGTGACTGGGTCATCAGCAGCATCGGCGGACGAGCCATCCAGGAGACGGCCGACCCCGTGGTGCCCCTGGTCAAGGGCCTGTCCTACTACTTCCTGCCGGAGGGCGACTGGACCTTCCACACCCTCGTCACCATCGGATCGACGGGCACCGTGACGGTCAGCAAGACGGACTCCTTCACGGGCGGCGCGGGGACGCTGACGTACATCGTCAAGAACGTCACGATCGACCCCAAGGCCTGGAGCAATCCCTGGAAGATCTATGGCCTGCTGCCCGAGATAGGCAAGAAGACCCTGCCCCTCATCGCCAACCGAACCTATCACTTCTGGCCCCATTCAGGCTACTCGGGCTGGAAGAGCGACTTCAAGGTGGACTCGGCGGGGACCGTCTCGCCGGCGGCCGGCGAGTTGCATACCGCCTCCGGCGGGACCCTGACGCTCAAGACCGTCACCACGACCGTCACGGTGAGCAACAACTCCACCACGCCATCCTTCACGGGCCAACGGGCCTGGTACATCTGGGGTGCCTGCGACTGGGCCTACGGCTCGATCGCCACGCTGTCCCTCATCCCCGGTCTCCAGTACCGCTTCTACCAGAGCGATTACGACCAGCCGGTTCTCTTCAGGCTCGACCCGACGACCGGGGCCGCCGCCCCCAACGTCTTCACCATCGACGGCACGGCAAGCTTCACGCTGAGCCCCTAGCGACGGCAGGTACCGATCATGCGACACCCTTCGATCCGCATCGCCAGGCCCCTCGTGGCAGCCTTCCTCTGTCTGTTGCTGGCGCTCACGGGTTGCCAATGGCTCCGGCCCACGCCGCTCGTCTCGCCGACCCGGCAAGGGGCCGAGACTCCGGCGTCCGATGCGACCGCCCTCAAGGACCCGGCGGCTCTCACCCCGCGGAGCGGGGACCCGGAAGCGGTCGCCGACGCCGCGCGCGCAGCGACGGTCGGGGACCCCTCGAGCCTTGCCGCGGCCGTCCGAAACGATCCGTCGGTCTCCGAGGCCTCCCGGCGCAAGCTGGCCGAGCAGGCTGCAGCCGATGCCGCACGCAAGCTCGGCCTGCCGGACCAGGCCACCCTGTCCCGCTCCCTCCTGGCGGACACGTCCGAGCCGCCTCCCGTGCCGGTCCACTCCGTGACGCTCGCGGGCCGCACGCACCTGGGCCCGGCGACGGCGGGCCAGGGATACCGGATCCAGGCCACCGTGGGGACGGTCCTGGACTCGGCGACCGTCACGCTGCTCGATGCGGGCGGCAGCGTCCTGGCGTCCGGCGTGACCGACGCGCGCGGGGCCTTTTCGCTCACCGTGCCCTTCGCACCCGCCCTCAACGGCCACTACGTCCTCGAGTCCGCCCACGGCAAGACCGGAGAGGTTCAGGGCAATGCCGTCGTGCGCCTCAGGACCATCCTCCGCTGGAGCGGCAGCGGCTGGCTCAGCATCACCAACTCCACGACCTCCGGCTCGGTGGTCCTCAACTCCCTGACGACGGCCGTGGCGCTGTTGTCGGCCCTCGATCCGGTCAACGTCCCGCCTTCGGCCACCATCGGGAAGGTCGTCGCGACCAGCGATCCGGCCTATCTCAACGAGGCCGTCACCTTCACCAACCACAAGGACGACGAGATCCGGGCCATGGCGAGCAACCTCCTCGCCGTCCTCGATGACGACCTGGATCCGGTCGAGAGCGTCGACCAGCTCACGCCCACCCTCACGTCGCTGAGCAGCAGCAACGCGGCGGTCGGCACCATGATCACGCTCGCCGGCCGCGGCTTCGTGGCGATCCCCAGCCGCAACTACGTCTACTTCCAGGGGGCGCGGGCGAGCGTCTACCATGCCACGGCCACCCGCCTGGTGGTGGGCGTGCCCGCGGGCGCCGCCACCGGCAAGGTCTGGGTCACCACCGACCTGGGGGACGGGGTCCTGCGGACCACGGGCGAGCTCGGCTTCACGGTCCCGACCACCAACGTGACCATCAACTCCGGCACCTTCCGGGGCAGCTGGTACATCCCCGGCGTGAACACATGGGCCAACGGCCCCGAGACCCTGGCACTCAACCGAGGCCGCACCTACCAGATGGTGATCAACGGCTACTTCGACTCCTTCATGTTCACGGTCGGCTCGGATGGCAAGGTCACGTGCGACGGCTCGGCGACCGGCGGCACCAACACCCTTACCTTCAACACGGTGGACGTCGCCGTCAACCCCAACCAGGCGCAGCAGGCCTGGAGCATCTCGGGCGTGACCAACTGGATTTACGGCAGCCAGACGGTCACCCTGCTCAAGAACAACCGCGGGGGGCTCACCGTCAACGGCCTCTACGGCACCAACGGGCTCTGGGGGCTCC
Source organism: Candidatus Sericytochromatia bacterium (assembly GCA_036676985.1). Taxonomy (GTDB): domain Bacteria; phylum Cyanobacteriota; class Sericytochromatia; order S15B-MN24; family UBA4093; genus DATNQJ01. The sequence goes on along the minus strand of JAKFBU010000041.1, from coordinate 68,174 downwards.
CCGTCCGCTTCTCCATCGACGCCGCCGGTAACGTGGCCTCACTGGACGGCCGGGCAACGGGCGGCGCTGCGAGCCTCGGGCTCAACGTCGCCAACGTGAAGTTCGTCCTGGGGGCCTACGAGAACCAGTGGGTGATCTCGGGCTTCACGGGCTGGCGAAAGGTCGACGAGACGCTGCCGCTGGTGAAGGGGGGCCGTTATCGCCTCAACCTCTACGGAGCGAGCTACGCCATCCTGTTCGACGTGGGCACCGACGGGGCCGTCACGATCGTTCCGGCCGAGGGCGTCGCGCGGGCCACGGCTTCCGGAGGGACCGCCACCCCCACGATCACGGTCGCCACGCGTCGCCTGAACGTCAGGACCAACGGCTACTACGGCAACTGGCAGCTGAGCGGCTTCTTCAGCGGCAGCGGAGACCAGAGCTTCGTGCTGGCCACCAACAACGACTACCGCGTCTATCTCTGGCCCGTGGGCTGGGTGCTCATCAACTTCGGGTCCACCGGGACCGTGACCATCAAGAACACCTATGGCCAGGGGCTGAACGGCACGTTCAGCGCCGCGACCGGCGCCACGGACGCCCTCAACTTCAGCGTCGCGAAGGTCGCCATCAAGCCGAACGGGGTCAAGACCTACCTTTACAGTCCGTACCTGACGGTCGCCGGATGGACCGAGACCTGGAACGGCCAGCGGGACCAGATCGACGTGTTCGCCCTCAAGGGGACGAGCTATTACGTCTACACTTACGCCAACTACGACTACATGTGGTTCGACGTCAAGGCCGACGGCAGCGTGGCGGTGCAGTCGAACAGCACGGGCATGGTCACCGCCTCGGGAGGCACGGCCACCCCGACGCTCACCTACATCACGGGTGACGTCAGCGTGAACCCCGGCAACAAGGCCGGCATCTGGTACGCCCTCTACATGGATATCGAGTCCGAGTGGCGGGTCGGGACGGCCTCGGTGAAGGTCATCAAGAACCAGCGCTGGGCCATCCGCCTCTACGACAACGAGAGCTGGAACGACTGGGTGGAGCTCAAGGACACGGGGATCGTGGTCTATCCGGGGGCCAAGTACGTCTCGGTCTCGGGCGGGGCGCTCGTCTGGAGCACCAAGACCGTAACCATCAAGCCCAATGGCTACATCGGGAACTACCGGATCACCTACGCCGGTCGGCACACCTCGGACGACCCGGAGGTCGAGAACTACACGCCCTGGGTCAAGAACGAGAACGCGTTCGAGCTGGTCACGAGCGCGTCACGGCGGGTGCAGGGCTATTTCTACACCTACGGGGGCACCAACCGGTTCTGGATCGAGACCAACGGAAGCGTCACGATCGATCCCGAGACCAACTTCGCGACCTACGACGCGGGCACCTCGGCCCTGACGCTGCGGACCCGCACGGCGACGATCACGCCCAATCCGAGCAGCGGCTGGTACCTCAGCGGCGTCACCAGCACGACGACGGGGGCCGCCACCGTGAGCCTCGTCTACGGCCAGCAGTACTGGCTGCTGTACTACAGCGCCGACACCGACCACTGGCGCAAGTTCGGAACCAAACCCAGCGACGGAGTGCCCGACGTGCCGAGCTTCACGCTCAACAACGGCACCAGTTACACGGCGAATTAGCCGGAGGATGCCCCCCATGCGACGGCTGATACTCGGCGTGCTCTTGTGCCTCATCACCCTGGGCCTCATGGGATGTGACGATCCGGAGGGGCTCGTGACGGCCCGGACCGTCAAGTCCGCCCCCGCTGCCAAGGCGACGCCGGACGGTGGGGATCCCGCGGGTTCCCTCGATCCGGGCGACGGGACCGGCTCGAACGACGATTGGTCCGGCGGCGGCAGCACTCCACCGCCGCCCGAGCTGACGTTCACGCCCACCCCCCAGCGGACCCCTGCCGGCGGGTCCACGGGCTCCGGAGGGTCGGGGTCCGGCGGAGACGGGTTCCTCGATGAGACGGAGGGCGACGATCCGGGCGGCGGCTCGGTGGACCCCGCCGATCCCGGAGGGGGCGATAACGAGCCGGGGACCGGCACCGAGCCCGGCGAACCGGGCACGCCCGGCGACACCGGAAGCGATCCGTCGGGCGGAGAGCTGCCCTGACGAGCGACGTCAGGCAGCGGCCCCTCAGACCGGCTCGGCCACCCGTGCTGTGGCCTCGTAGAACCGCTTGCCCTCCTTGGCCATCTGCACCAGCAAGGGCGCCGGGTTGAAGCGCGGGCCGTGCAGCTTCGCCAGGTCGTCCAGGCGCTCGACGACCTTCTGGATGCCGCGCGTATCCACGTAGTGCAGCGGGCCGCCCAAAAAGGGCGGGAAGCCTAGCCCCATGATGGCCCCGATGTCGGCGTCCCGGGCCGAAGAGACGATGCCCTCCTGCAGGCAGTAGGCCGCCTCGTTCACCATCAGGAGGACCAGGCGGTCCACCATGTCCTGGGCATGCAGGGTCTTGCGCTCGGGGCCGCCGAAGAAGGCGTAGATGTCGGTGTTGACCTCCTTGCCGCCCTTTCCGCTCGTCCCCTCGTAGCGGTAGAAGCCCTTGCCGTTCTTTCGGCCCAGGTACCCCGCCTCGTACACCTTGACGTAGGTCTCGGAGGCGCCGAGCCCGCGGCTCTCGAAGGCCTTGCCCAGGTCCCGGGCCACGTGCGCGCCCACGTCGATGCCGACCTCGTCCACCAGCGCCACCGGCCCCACCGGAAAGCCGAAGTCCTTGAGCGCCCGGTCCAGGGCCTTGATCTCCGCTCCCTCCTCGATGAGGCGCATGGCCTCGTTGAGGTAGGGCGCCAGGATGCGCGTGGTGTAGAAGCCCGGGCCGTCCTGGACCACGATGACCGTCTTGCCCTGGGCGATGCCGTAGGCCTGGGCGGTGGCGATCGCCCACGGAGCCGTCCGGGGCGTGACGACGAGCTCCAGCAAGGGCATCTTGGGCACCGGAGAGAAGTAGTGCATGCCGAGCACCCGCTCGGGGTGCCGGGCCTCGGCGGCGATCGCCCCGATGGGCAGGGCCGAGGTGTTGGAGGCGAAGACCGCGTCGGGCGCGAGGACGGCCTCGGTCTCGGCGAGCACCCGGCGCTTGAGCTCCAACTGCTCGAAGACCGCCTCGATGACCATGTCCGCGCCCGCGATCGCCTGCGGCTCGGTGGTGAACTGCAGGTGGTACCACTGGCGCGATCGCTCCACGTCCGTCAGCGATCCCGCGCGCACCCGCTTGTCGAGGCTCTTGTGGATGTTCTTGGCGGCTCGGGCCAGGGTGTCGTTGGAGACGTCCTTGAGGACCACCGGGTTGAGGCCCATGGAGACGCTGGCGATGCCCTCGCCCATGAGGCCCGCTCCGAGCACCGCGAGCTTGTGGACCGGACGGGGCGCGGGCTCGGCGGGGAGCTTCTTGAGCTCGTTGGTGGCCGTGAAGATCCAGATGAGCTGCTTGGACTCGGGGCTCGTCACGAGCCGCCCGAAGAGCTCCGTCTCCTTGGCCGCCCCCGTCTTGAAGCCGTGGTCCAGGCCCGCCGTCACGCACTCCAGGATGGCGAGCGGCGCCGGGTACCGGCCGCCGGTCTTGCGCATGACCTCCTCGCGGGCCTTGCCGATAGCGAGGGTGCGCGCGGGGCCGAAGCCGAGCAGCCGCTCGGAGGGGGGCTTCTTGTCGCGGTTGGGCTTGAGCTTGCCGCTCGCGAGCATGAGGGCGGCCTTGGCGGCCGTCTCGACGAGCCCGAAGGGCGAGGTCAGGGCGTCGACCAGGCCGTAGCGGTAGGCCTTCTTGGCCCGGAGGCGCTGGCCGGTGAGGAGCATGGGCAGGGCCCGCTCCAGGCCGATGAGCCGTGGCAGGCGCTGGGTGCCGCCGCCGGCGGGCAAGAGGCCGAGCATGACCTCGGGCAGGGCGAGCACGGTCTTGGGCGCGTCGCTCGCGAGCCGGTAGTGGCAGGCGAGCGCGACCTCGAGGCCGCCGCCCAGGGCCGCGCCGTGGATGGCCGCCACGAAGGGCTTGCGGCTGCCCTCGATGCGATCGAGTAGCTGGTGGCCGACCCGCGAGATCTCGGAGGCGGCCTGCGGGTCGGTGATGCCCGCGAACTCCTGCAAGTCGGCGCCCGCGATGAAGTCCTTCTTGCCGCTCGCGAGCACGCAGGCCACGACGGCCGGGTCCTGCTCGATGTCGTCCAGGTGACGGGCGAACTCGGCGAAGAACCGGCTCGAGAGGATGTTGACGGGGCTGTCGGGCGTGTCGAACTGCAGCACGGCGACGCCGTCCGGCCGCTTGTGCAACGTCATGGCTTCCATGGGCATTCTCCTATCAGGCGCGCTGCAGCACGAGGGCATGGCCGAGGGCACCCGCCGCACAAGCCGAGACCAGGCCGAACTCGGCGTCCTCGTGGCGCATGCGCTGGGCGGCCGTGGTGACGAGGCGGGCGCCGGTGGCCCCGAAGGGATGGCCGATGGATAGCGAGCCGCCCCAGGCGTTCAGCTTGGCGGGATCGACCTCGCCGACGGCCCGATCGCGGCCGAGCCGCTCGCGGGCATAGGCGGGATCTGCCAGGAGCTTGAGGTTGGCGACCATCTGGCCGGCGAAGGCCTCGTGCAGCTCCACCACGCCCACCTGATCCAGGCCGACGCCGACCTGGTCGAGGGCCTGGGGGATGGCGATGGACGGGCCCGCCAGGAGCTCCTCGATGGGCTCGCCTGCCACCATGGCGTAGCCGACGATGGTCGCGAGCGGCTCGTAGCCGAGCTCCCGGGCGCGCTCCTCGCTCATGAGGAGGACCACAGCCGCCCCGTCGGTCAAAAACGAGCTGTTGCCGGCCGTCACCGAGCCGAACTGGCGGTCGAAGACCGGCGGCAGGCTCGCGAGCTTCTCCAGGGTGGAGTCGCCGCGCACGCCGTTGTCGGCCGTGATGGGCTGGAAGCCGGGCGGCACCATGGCCGGGGTGATCTGGCCCTTGAGGAGGCCCGACTCGGTGGCCTTGGCGGCGCGCTGGTGCGAGGCGAGCGCGTAGGCGTCCTGCTCCTCGCGGGTGACGCCCGTGCGCTTGACGAGGCGCTCGGCGCTCTGGCCCATGGTGAGGCCCGTCGAGAACTCGGCGATGGCGGGGGTGTCCGGCAGGATGTCGGTGGGCTTGAGGCCGCCCAGGAGCTTGACGTAGTCGCCCGGGCCCTTGGCCTTCTGGGCGGCGATGAGCCGCTGGCGCACCGGGCGGCTGAAGCGGATGGGCACGTCCGAGAGGATCTCGGCGCCGCCCGCGATGACCACGTCCGCCATGCCCACGGCGATCGCCTCCACCGCGTTCGAGATGGCCACGTTGGCGCTGGTGCAGGCCGCCGTCACGGTGTAGGCGGGCAGCGTCTCGGGCAGGCCCGAAGCGAGGGCCACCTCGCGCGCCAGGTTGGAGGTCCGGGGCTCCGCAATGACCGTCCCCATGATGAGCCGGTCCACCAGGGCGGGGTCCAGGCCCGTCTTCTGCAACAGGCCCGAGACGGCGATCGCCCCCAGTTGATAGGCCATGAGGTCCGCAAACGCGGTTTGCGATCGCAAGAACGGCGTGCGACTCCCGTCGACCACCACGACCTTGCGACCCAAGAGCTGGCGCACCGGCATCGTTCCCCCTTCCTGAAGGTTTCGGCGTCACCCTCGATTCTACCGCATGAGCAATATTTCTTCACGGTTTGCTTATGGAAGTGGGGGCTTCCGTGAGGCTCTTGGATCTTCAGGTGATCTTCAGTAAAGCTTGGTTACTTTCTGTAATACTTAACGTTCGTCTCGTTCGAAGTACAAGGAAGGCTGCTGCATGCTACGGAAACTGAAGATCTGGCAGAAACTGACGCTCATCGCCCTGTCGCTGTTCGTGCCGTTCATCGTGGGCATTCAACTCCTCGTCCAGGAGAAGAACATCGCCATCGACTTCGGCACCAAGGAGCGCCTCGGGGTCGAGTACCTCGTGCCGCTCATGGACGTCTTCGAGCGCAGCCTGGACTACGGTCAGGCCGTCAACGCGGCGCGCCGCGATCCGGCTGCCCGGGCCCTGGTGGCGGGCCGGGGCGCTGAGCTCGCGACCGCCTTCGAAAAGGTCTCCGCCGTGGAGGGCCGCCTGTCCGGCCCCCTCAAGACGGCCAAGGACTTCGCGGAGGTCAAGAAGGCCATCGAGGCCGCCAAGAGCCAGAACGGTCCGGTGGCCCTCAGCGCCCCCCTCTTGGCCCTCAACGCCACGGTGGGCAACTACTCCAACCTGATCCTGGATCCGGACCTCGACAGCTACTACCTGATGGACGCCGTCCTCCTGAAGCTGCCCACCTCCGCCGACCTGCTCGGACAGTTCGAGGCCCACGTGGCGGGCATCCTCGCCAAGGGCGCCATGACCGCCGAGGACCGCACCCTGCTGGTGGTGCTGAACGGGCTCATCAAGTCCAACCTCGGCCTCTTGAACGAGTCCTACCGCGTGGCCTACGCCAACAACGCCACCCTCGAGCCCATCCTCTCCTCTTCCCAGCGCGCCAACACGGAGCGCACGGAGGCCCTCTTGAAGCTCGTGGACGAGCGCCTGACCAAGTCCGAGCGGGTGGCGCTCGCGCCCATGGACTTCGAGCGGGCCTTCGACGGCGCGTCCGAGGGTAGCTTCGCCCTGTACGACGCCACCTCGCCCGCGCTCGACACCCTGCTCGTCAAGCGCGTCGACAAGTTCAACCAGAGCAAGATCCTGACGCTGAGCAGCATCCTCCTGGTGCTCGTGCTCGCGGTCGGCCTCATCGTCTTCATCATCCGGAGCATCACCTTGCCCCTGCGGGGGGCGGTGCGCATGGCCAACCAGCTCCGCGACGGCCAACTCGGCGACACCGTCCAGGTGGACTCCAGCGACGAGATCGGCCAGCTGCTCACGGCCATGAACGCCATGGACGCCCGGCTGCGCGAGATCACGGGCCAGATCGCCTCGTCGGCACACGTGGTCGCCTCGTCGGCCGAGCAGATCCGGCCGAGCACCGAGCACCTGGCGCGGCTCGCCCAGTCACAGGCCTCGACCGCCGGCGAGACGTCCTCGTCCATCGAGGAGATGGCCGCGAGCATCCAGCAGGTGGCGGGCAACGCCGAGGCCCTGTCGACGAGCGTCGAGCAGACCTCCTCGTCCATCGAGCAGATGATCATGAGCCTCCGCCAGGCGGCGGGCAACGCCGACGGCCTGGCGGCCTCCGCCGAGGTCACGGCCACGAGCATCGGGCAGCTGGCCGCGAGCCTCAAGCAGGTGGCCGTCAACGTGACGACGGCGAACCAGGCCACCGAGCAGGCCACCCACGCCGCCGGCCGCGGCAGCCAGGCCGTCGAGCAGACCGTCCAGGGCATGGAGCGGATCAACCAGGTCATGGGCACGGTCGTGGCCTCGATCCAGGGGCTCGGCAAGAGCACGGCCGAGATCGGCTCGATCATCGCCGTCATCGACGACATCGCCGAGCAGACGAACCTGCTGGCCCTCAACGCGGCCATCGAGGCCGCACGGGCCGGGGAGGCGGGCAGGGGCTTCGCGGTGGTCGCCGACGAGGTGAGAAAGCTCGCCGAGCGCTCCGCCAAGGCCACCCGGGAGATCGCCGACCTCCTGAAGGCCATCCAGGACGAGACCCAGGCGACCGTCCGCAGCACCCGCGAGGGGGAGGACGCCATCCGGGCCGGCATGACCCTCGCGCAGAACGCGGGCCGCGCGCTCGACGAGATCGTGACGGCCGTGGATCAGGCCACCTCGCAGGTGGGCCATATCGAGCTCGCCGTCCGCGAGCAGACGGGGGCCGTCGACCAGATCCTGTCGGCGAGCGATCGCATGGCCCTGCTGACCCGCGAGGTCACGGGCGCCATCCGGGAGCTGTCGACGGGCAGCGAGCACATCGTCCGGGCCGTCGAGGTCATGAACCGCATGACCCACCAGGTCTCGACGGCGACCGTCGAGCAACGCGCGGGCGGAGACCTCATCGTGGGCGCGGTGGACACCATGCACCGCAGCGCCCAGGAGGCGGCCCAGACCACCCACCAGATCGCCTCGGCGGCGGGCGACCTGGAGCGCCAGGCCCAGAGCCTCATGCAGGCCCTCTCGTTCTTCCGGGACACCTCCCGGGAGTCCGCCCGCGAGATCCGTATCGCCATCGAGCCGAGCGTCCCCCTGCTTCCTCGCTAGTCCACGAAAGGAACGAACACCCATGAAGCGCCTCTTTCTGGCGGGCCTGATGGCCCTCCTGCCGGCTGCCCCTGCCCTTGCGAGCTCCGTGTCTGTATTCGGGGGGAGCGACGGGGTCGGCGCGGTGCCCGTCGCCAAGGGCACCTCCCTCATCGACATGCGCCTCAACGCCGTGTTTCCGGGCAACGCCGTGACGGCGCCCACCCTGAACGTGGTCACGGGCATCGCGGACGGCGTGGAGCTCGGGATCGGCAGCGGCCTCAGCTTCTCGGCGCTCGGCGATCCGTCCGGCCGCACGTCCCTCGAAACGGTCTATCCCTGGGTGCGGACCCAGCTGCCGATGGGCGGCGACTGGCTCAAGACCGCCGTGGTGGCCGGGGTGACGGTGCCGGGCGTGCAGTCGCTCTCGGAGGTGGTGCCCGGCTTCCTGGCCGTCGCGGACTTCGCGACGGGGCCCGTCACCTCGAGCGTGAACCTCGGCTACGCCCGGGGCGTCACCAGCTCCACCGACTGGACGACCGCCAACGTCAACTTTACCCTGCCCATGGGCGGCGTGACGGGTTACGAGGAGCAGTTCGTGAACTACCCTCTCGGCGGTTACGCCAACGGCGGGGTGCGGGCGAGCCTCATCCTGCCCCTGGTCGAGAAGATGACCCTCGACCTCAACGCCGCGGCCCTCTGGACATCGGGGGCTGCGGGCAGCACCTGGACCTTCAGCCCCAACCTCGGCGTGAGCTACGCCTTCTAGCCCTCTCGAACCACCCCGAAAGAGCGAACCGCCCCCCGTTTGGGGGGCGGTTCGACGTCATGTCGCCTACTCGGCGGCCCAGGTCTCGAGCGTCTCGAGGCCGACCCCGCCGATGCGCACCAGGTTGTCGATGTTGAACTGGTCCGCGGGCGCCTTCTTGACCTCGTCCCGCGCGGGGATCGTGTCGTAGGGCGAGTGCAGGTACTTGCTGAAGACGGGCTCCGCGTAGTAGCAGATGGACCGGACGCCCGCGCGCCGGAAGGACGCGTGGTCGCTCGACGCACCGGGCGGCAGCTCCTCGTGGGCGTGCTCGCGGGTGCCGTGGGGCACCTTGAAGGGCGCGAACACCGTGGTCATGCCGTGCCGCGCGGCGATGTCCCGCAGCGACCGGGTGGACTGGGCGCCGAGCTCCGCCACGTCCGTGCCCAGGGTGTTGGTGTTGCCGACGGCGATGCAGTCCAGGTTGACCATGCCGCCGATCTGCTTGAGGGTGATGGCGCTCGCCTTGCCGTCCGCGGTCGGGACGATCGGGTTGCGCGTGTAGTAGGCCGAGCCCAACAGCCCCAGCTCCTCACCCGAGAAGGCCATGAAGAGCACGTTGGCCTTGGGGCCCTCGCCGCGCTTGGCCTTTTCGGCGAGCACCTGGGCGATCTCCATGACGGCCGCCGTGCCGCCGGCGTTGTCATTGGCGCCGTAATAGATCTTGCCGCCGCGCTGGCCCAGGTGGTCCTTGTGGGCGCCCACCACCACGTACTTGTCCGTCTTCTCGCGGGCGGGCAGCATGGCGATGACGTTGTTCGCCGTGCCCCGGAACTGCGGATGCGTGAAGGGCTGCAGCGTGACGTTGAGCCCCAGGCCGCGGAAGTGCTTGACCAGGTACTCGTCGGCGAGCGCGTCGCCCTCGGAGGCCGTCATGCGACCGGCGAGCTTGCGCTCGGTCAAGTAAGCGACGTGCGCCAGCGCGCGCTCGCCGTTCAGCCGGCTCGCCGCGGCGCGGGTCGCGACCTGGGCCTCCTGGGACCCGAGCGATCCGACCTGATTCGTCCCGCATGCCACCAGCAACAGGCCCAGGGCCACCAGTCCGAGCTTCTTCACGGAGCACCTCCTCGTTCGATTGCTCCCTGATTGTATGAGATAAACCAGAGATAATCAAATCTTAACTATTCAGGCCCGGGCGAGCCCCCCTTCGACCGGCTGATTAGCCGGGCGTCAGGCAGGGAAGAGAACCGTAGGTCGCAAAGGAGAAGCCATGAAGCGCAAACCTTTCAAGCGCAAACGCCGTGGGGCCGGACGGGGCGGCTGGGCCCTGACCCTCGGAGTCGCGTTCGTGCTCGGCGCGTCGAGCGGCGCCTGGGCCTTTCGCGAGGTCACATGGCGCCCGGATCCGGCCGCGATTCCCCAGGAGGACGCCCTCTTGCCGCTCCCGGAGCGAGAGGCCCTCAGCTCGTGGCTGCCCCCCGAGACGGCGATCTACGCCCGGGTGGCCTTTCATCCGGCCCTTGCGACGCTGTTGTCCCAGGGGCTGACGGGCTTTGGCTTTGCCTCGATGGCCGAGGCCCTGCCCTTCGCGCGCTTCATCCTGCCGGGCCTGCACGCCATGACGGGGTATCCCCTGCTCATCGACACCATCGGCACGCCGGGTGAGGAGCAGGCCTGGCAGGCCGTCCAGAACCTGTACTCCCCCGAGGTCGGGCGCCACCTGATGGCCCTCCTGGACCAGGCGGGACGCGAGGTCGGGCTCGGCCTCTACCCGGCGCCGTCGGGCAGCGCCGTCCCCATGGGCATCACCCTGGTGGCGCGGGTCAAGGACCCGGGCGCGGCCGCCCGCTCCCTGCATGAGCTCGAGCGGCTCTTGGGGCCCAAGGTCTCTGACAGCATGCGGTTGGAGGGCGATCGCCTCGCCATGAGCAACGTGCGCGACTGGAGCCGGGGCCTGCAGGACCAAGCGGAGTTCAAGCGGGCCATGGCGAACCTGCCCGAGGACCGCTTCGCCTCCATGTACGTCGATGCGGCCCAGCTGCGAACCCTCAAGGCCTCGTACGAGCGCTTCTTGCAGTCGGGCGGGGAGCTGGGGGAGATGCTGCTCGCCCCCATGGCCGGCGTGGCGGCGGACCCCGCCCTGGAGCGCCTCTTGGAGCGCGTGGAGCGCGAGGGCGGCGACTCGCAGCACATGGCGCTCGCGGCCACCCACCGGCTCGGCATGGTGCAGGGGTTCACGTACAGTGACTGGCAGCCGCAGGATCCCGACGGCTTGCGTCAGGAGGCCACGGCCCTCTTGCAGGGGAGCTCTAGGCGAAGCTACGAGGCCGTGACGGCCATCCTGGGCGCCGAGGGCGTCGCAGCCCCGAAGGCCGTCGCCCCGCAGGAGGCGGCGACGTTCCTCAAGGAGCTCATGAGCCCCTGAGGGCGATGCTTAGAGGATCTCGTCCGGGAAGGTCCGGACCACCACGTTGTCCATGAGGTCGATGGAGACCGTGACCACGGGCTTGAGGGAGATGTGGTACTCCTCGCCGCCGCGGCCGTAGACCAGGCGGAACGGCTCGCGCACGTGGATCTCGAAACCCTCCTTGCGCAGGGACGATTCGAGGTCCTGGAGGTACTCGTCACCCAGGTCGTTGCGCAGCGACAGCTCCTGGTTGACCAGGTGGCCGCCCTGAAAGACTTGGTAGATGACCTGCGAGATCGAGGCTTCTTTTTGCACGGGTTCCTCCGGGATGAGTCGTCCTTGGTCTCCCAGAGTAGCACAAAAAGCCGCCAAGTGAGTGATGGAGCGCATGGCGTCTGTTGCCGCCGCGCTCAATCGGGCTTTCGCTGGATGAAGGCCACCGCCTGGGTCACGAAGTAGCCGAAGACGGACATGCCGTAGATCATCAGGCACACGGCGAGCAGCCGCCCCCCGGGCGTGACCGGGTTGAGGTCGCAGGCCACCGTCGTCACCACCGCCCCGCTCCACCACAGGGCCTCGCCGAAGTTGCGGATCTGACGGTGGGGGGCGTCGCGCTCGAGCAGGTGCATGGCGGTCGCGCTGCCGACCACCACCAGCAGCGTGACGCCCGCGACGTAGTCGAGCCTGCTCTTCTGCCCGAAACGCCCGAGCATCCGGGCGCCCCGTCGCACGCCGAGCCCCAGCTTGACCATGGAGTAGCTGGCCCGAAAGGCCTTTAAGACGCGCAGGATCCGGAACATGGGCACGGCGAGGACCACGGCGTCGAACCAGCGCCGCCGCAGGAAGTCGCCCTTGTCCGGGGCGATCGCGAACTTGATGAGGAACTCCAGGCAGAAGAGGGCCCACAGCACGAGGATGGCCCGGTCGAGCCACGGCCGGTACGCGACGGCGGGGTCGATGGCGAGCTCCGCGACGATGAGGCCGAAGAAGACCATCGACAGGACGGCCATCGGCGCGTCCATGCGCCGGGAAAAGGTTCTCAGGAGCCGGAAGCGCCGGCGGTGCTCGGGGTCGGGCCCGGAGGGGCGCATGCTCAGCGCGACGGGGCGGGCGTCCCCAGGGTCTGCGGGTGGACGAGCACGGCCTGCACGCCCAGAAACGCGACGCCGCCCAGCGTGGTCCATGCGAAGTCGCTGAACTCCACGTGGCCGTTCCCGATGCCCGGGACCACCCCCAGGTCCCGGAACTCCTTGAGGGCGCCCATCGTGGCGGTCCCCGCCAGGACGGTGGTGGGCGTGTAGCCCGCCATGCTGAGGACCCAGGCGATGAGGGCCCCTGCCATCAGGTGCTGGAGCTTGTCGGTGGCCACGTCGACGCTGACCAGCTGGAGCCTGGGGCTCGTGCCCTGCAGATCCCAGGTGGTGTCGACCCCGACCATGTACCGGGTCTCCGCATGGGCGGCGCTGGCATGCGAAAGCAGCAGCAGCGCGAGTAGGGCTCGGCGCATCGGTCCATCCTCCTCGGTTGTCGAGGATCATGCGCCTTGAAGAGGGGCAAGCGTTAGGCCAGGACGGCCGAGGTTCCATGGCGCCTTCCGGCCCCGTGGACGTCGCAACGGTCAGGCCCCGCCATGCGGCGGGGCCTGACCCGAGATGCGGTTTGGGGGCTAGTGGTGGCCGCCCTTGGGGGCTGCGTCCTGGGCCTGTTCCTTCTTCAGCGCTTCCTTCGAGATGCCCTCGCTGCGCTGGCCGGGCACGAGCCGGACCACGATGCGGCGGTTCTTCGCCTGGTTGGCAGCGATCGCCCGGCCGTTGGCGTCCCGGTTCGGCACCTTGGGGAAGATGTCCGCGTAACCCGCCGCCTTGAGGCGCGTCTTCTCGACGTTCTCATCGATGAAGTAGCGGACGACGTTGGTGGCCCGGCGGCTCGAGAGCTCCCAGTTGGAGGGGAACTCCGGCGTGTGGATGGGCTGGTCGTCCGTGTGGCCCTCGATCTCGATGGTGTAGTTACGGTAGTCCTTGGTCTTGAGCTCCGTGGCCATGGCCGCGAAGGCCCCCTTGATCTGGGGCTGGAGATCCGCCTTGCCGAGCTGGAAGACGGCGCTCGACGCGAACTCGACGATGACGCCCTTGCCGTCCGAGGTCACCTGCACCTGCTTCTCGAGCTTCTTCTCCTGGACGATCTTCTCGATCTGCTTCTGGATCTGCTCGATGGGCTTGGGGGCCTCCTTGCCCGAGAACTGCTTCTTGAGCTTGGACTGGATCTGCTCGAAGGCCGCCATGTTGACCGTCGAGACCGACAGCATGAGGATGAAGAGCGCCATGAGGTTGGTGATGGTGTCGGCGTAGGTGATGAGCCACTGCTCGTCTTCCTTGAGCGCGTGGCCGCCGCCGCCCTTGGGCCCGAAGGGGCTCCGGTTGCGTCCGATCGGGTTCGACATGCGCCGGCCCTACCGCTTGGCCGCGAGCAGCGGGCCGGTGCCCTTCTTGGGCGCCGAGCCGTCGCGGTTGTAGCGCAGGGACGGATCCATCAGCGAGTTGAGGCGGTCCATCACGTAGGTCGCCGACCGCTTCTCCTGCAGCATCACGATGCCCTCGAGCTGCATGTAGCGGCGATACTTCTCGATCTCGAGGATCTGCTGGATCTTGCTCGCGGCCGGGATGAAGAGCAGTCGCGCGCTCACGACGCCGTAGAGGGTCGCGAGCAGGGACATGGCCATGGCCGGGCCGATCTTGGAGGGGTCCGACATGTCCGCCAGCATGATGACCAGACCGATCAGGGTGCCGATCATACCGAAGGCGGGGCCGTGGCCGCCCATCTGGTTGAGGATCTGGGCCTGGACCATCTTGCGGTTGAAGCTACTCTCGATGTAGTCGCCGAGGAAGAGGCGCAGGTCATGCTCCTTGTAGCCGTTCATGAGCATGTCCATGGAGTACTGCAGGAAGTCATCCTTGGTGGGCTTCTTGGCGAAGTCCTCCTCGACCGCGCCCAGGCCCCGCTGGTTGAGCGACGCCCACTCCACCATCTGCTGGATGTCGTCGCGCAGGGTGGCCGGCTGGATGGGCTGCATCACGAAGAGGCGCCCCAGGCTCGACAGCGTGCGGATGACGTAGCGCGTGCGGTAGCCGATCAGGGTGGTGGCGAAGATGCCGCCGATGACGATGGCGAAGGACTCCATGTGCCAGAAGATGTGGAAGTCCTTGGTCGCCGACGTGATGGCCCAGATGCACAGGCCGAAGCCCAGCAGGATGCCGGCGAGCGTCGAGATGGAAATCATGGGCATCGATCAGTCCCTTACTTGAACGCGTAGCCGAAGGTGACCTGGTAGGTGAGGCCGCCGTACTTCTCGACCGTGTTGGCGAGCCCGGTGACCGGGCTGAAGGTGACGGTCTTCTCGGTCTGGTAGATCATGCCGAGGTTGAGGAAGGTCTCGGGGGTGAAGCGCAACATCAGGCCGGCCTTGCCCGTGGTCTCGTAGGTGGGGTTCGGCTGCTGGAACAGCACCGTCTCGCCAGCCCCCAGGTATAGGTTGACCACGCCGTGGTTCTCCCCGCGCACGAACAGCGGGTCGAGGCGCATGAAGAGGACGGGCGTGATGGAGAGGTACGAGAGGGGCAGGTTCGGGTTGATGGAGCCCGCCAGGTCGAACTCGCCATCCAGGCCCACGGCCACGTTGTCGGCAAACGAGACGTTGCGCAGCACCGTGGCGCCGAGCGCCGTGATGCCCGCGGGCGAGATCTGGTCGCTGGCGCCCGAGGTCTTCGCGCGGCGCATGGAGTAGCCGGTCATGCCGGTGTACACGTAGAAGCCGTTGTCGCGGGTGCGGCGCTCCTCGGCGACGCGCTTCTTGTCGGCTTCCAGCTTCGCGAGCTCGTCGGCCCGGACCTTGGCCTCCTTCATGGCGGACTGCAGGTCGAAGTTGTAGGCAAAACGGTCGGTCCAGAGGATCTCGCCGTCCGAGACCTTCACCAGCTTGGCGCTCACGAGCACCATGCGGTCCTGGATCTGCGGCGCGTACATCATGACGGCGTCGGCCCCGACCGACTGCCCGATGGAGCGCAGGCGCGAGAGGCTCTCGATGGTGTTGCTCAGCTGGAAGCTGGTGCTGCTCGACTCGACGCGGGTGGTCTTGGCCTCGCGGGCCTCGATGACCTTGAAGCGCCTAAGGCGCAGCAGCTCCTCGTTGAGACGGTTCTCGACGACCGCCGACAGGGGCTCGGTCTCGTCGCGCTTGCGCTCGTTGTAGAGGAAGACGCGTACGACCGTCGGGTCGATCTTGGTCACGGTGTCGGGCAGAGACGGGATGACGTAGAGGATCGACTGCGGATCGGAGAGGATCTCGGTCAGCGCCGGGACGGGCGGGACCGGCTCCTTGGCGAGCGCCGCCGGGGCGATGCCCAAGAGGCCGATGAGGGCGACGGAGAGGATCTTGCGCATGGTCCTTCCTCTACTGAGCGAACTGGGACGACGCCCGACGCTTCTTGAGCCAGTCGAGGCTGGTCTTCACGTCGTAGGCGCTGGGATCGAGCTCGAGGGCCTTGGTCCAGGCCGCCTCGGCCTCGGCGTAATCCTTGAGCTTGAAGAGCACCGAGCCGCGGACGGCATGGAGGCTCGCGCGCTCCGGGTCCTGGCCGATGGCCTGCTCGATGAGGCCGAGCGATCGCTGGTACTGACCGAGCGTCGCCAGCCGCTGCGCCTGGTACATCAGGTCCACCGCCGGCTTCTGGGGCAAGGGCGAGGGCGTGGGGGCGAGCACGACCGCGGGGCTGGGCTCCGGCGAGGGCTCGAGGACCACGTCAGGCGTGGGCTCGGGCGTCGGCATGGGCTCCGGGGTGGGGAAGGGCTCGGGCGTCGGCGTCGGGGTGGGCAGGGGCGTGGGCGTGGCCACGATCTCCACGTTGATGAAGAAGTCCGGCTGCGTGGCGTCGATGATCGAGTCCAGGTCGATGCTGGGCCCCTCGCGGCGCAGGCGGATGCCGCCCTGGGGCGGAGCATCGGCCTTGGGCTTGGGCGAGGCGGCGGCGGTCTGGGCGTTGGTGGCAGCCGGCGGCATGGCGAGGGCCATGCCGAGCGCCATGAGGCACAGCGAACCGGCTAGAAGGATGCGGGAGCGTCTCACCTGACCTCCTCCTGCTTGGGAATCTGGAGCTCCTTGACGGCGAACCGACCGGCCTGCATCAGCTGGCGGACGCGGCCCACGAGGTCCTTGCGGATGGCCTCGAGCTTCGCCTCCTCCTGCCGGGCCATGGGCGGCTGCGACAGGACGTCGTCGACGATGCGGCGGGCACGGTCGGTGAGCGAGGCGACGATGGCGTCGCGCACCGGCTCTGGCGCGTCGCGCAGGGCCTCGGCGAGGGTTTCCTTGTCCACCTCGCGCAGGGCGTCCTTGAGGACGTCGCGCGGCACCTTGGCCAGGTCGTCGAAGGTGAGGTAGGCCTCGCGCACCTGGGCGAGGAGCCTCGGGTTCTGGGTCGACAGGCCGCTGAGGATGCCCTGCTCGGTCGCCCGATCGGAGTGGTCGAGCAGGTTGACGAGCAGGCCCAGGCCGTTGGTGACGGGCGTCTCGAAGCTCGGAGCCTTGGTGGCCTTCTCGGCCATGTGGTGCGCCAGGTCGATGAACGAGCTCATGGGCAACAGGTGCAGCTCGCCCATGGCGGCCGCGATGGCACCCTGCTCGGCGGGCGTCTTGAGGCGCATGAGGCCAACCGCCCGGTCGGGAGACAGCTGCGAGAGGACCAGGGCCTGCACGCGCGGTCCCTCGTCCTCGAGCATGAAGAGGATCTGGGAGTCGTCGAGGGTCGAGAGGAAGGCGAACGGAGCGTCCTTGTCTCTGCCCTGGTGCTCGGCCTGCTCGCGCAGCATGGCGAAGAGGGCTTCTTCGAGGGCCGACTGCTGATCCTCGCGCTTGACGTCCTTCTGGTCGAGGGCGGCGAGCTCGATGGCCTTCCACTCGTTGGGGTGCAGGCCGTTGAAGAGGCGCTTGGCAACCCCCACGCCCATGGCCTGGGCGAAGGTCGTGGCCTTCTCGAGTCCGCCTTCTTCGCTCAAGAGGCGCCGCACGTAGCGCTCACCCATCTCCGGACGCTCGAGGAGCATCACGAGGAGGTCCTGGCGCATGGGCGGCGGCTCGGCGGTCTTGCTCGCGCTGACGCTGGCGAGGAGCGCCTCGGCAGCCCGCATGTTCTCGGACTGAGGAGGCAGCATGGGGGCCATCGGGGCCAAGGCCTGCTGGGGCTCGGTGCGGCGGCGCAGCATGAGCGCGCCCCCGATGAGGACGCTCGCGCCGAGAGCGCCGGCAAGCGCCCACAGCCAGCCCGGCATCGTGCCGGCCGGCCTCTGGCCGCCTGCCGCGGCAGGCATGCCCGCCGAGCGCGGGAAGTCCCGGCGCGTGATGTCCAGGGTGTCGCCCCGGGCGAAGTTGAGGTCGGCGCGCTGGAAGACCAGGTTCTTGACGTAGTCCTCGTCGGTGCTCTGGAGCGAGCTCGGCAGAACCAGGGAGACCCGGATCCGCTCGATCCGGGGCATGGCGGCTTGCTGGGCGACGGGTGCCTGAGGCTGGGGCTGGAAGGTCGGCGTCTGCGGCTGGGGCGGCTGCACGGGCTGCGCCTGGCGAGCCGGACGGCGGGTCCGCTCCTCGGCGGGAATGCCGAGCCCCGGCAGGGCCGGAATGGAGTCGAAGTCCGGCTCCGCTGCGAGCTCCTCGAAGGCGGGCTGCTGAGGCTGGACGACGGGCGCCTGGATGGGCTGCGGCTGGAACTGCTGCACCGGGGCGGGCTGCGAGGACTGAGAGTCCTGGGCGATCGCCACTCGAACCTGCACCACGAAGTTGTCGGGGCCGAGGTATGCGGCCAGGCTCTGCTGCAGGCTCTCCTCGAGCAGGCGCTCGTAGCTCAGCTCCACCAAAGACGGGTTCGACTCGCCGAGCATCAGCCGGGTCGGCGCCGTCTGGAGGGGCGGCAGGGGAGCGAGAGCGGCGGCCACCGGAGCGCCGGCCGTCGCCACCAGGCTCAGGGACAGGGCGATCTGGAGCACCAATCGTCGCGTCATGCGGTCACCTGTGAAAATCATGCTGTGCAAACCTGGGGGCTAAGCGGCTCTCAGCGGTTGGTTGGCCTGAAAGCCGGGCCCTGCCTCTATGCCTGTGTACCCTTTTCAGAAATATGATCACCAAATGTTGCCAATATTTTTTGTCGCCGGGTAGAAGCATAGGGTAGGCGTGCGGTGCGATCGGTGATGGGCGTCTCAGAAGCGCGCGCTTCGCCCGTTGCATGATGGGTTTGCCCTCGTTCACGCCACGTTGGGGAGTTCATGAGCCACTCGATCCGGACAGCCAGCGCGATCGCCCTCCTCTTGGGGGCCTCTCTTGCCATTGCTGACCGGGCGGAGGCCGTGCCGTACGATGCGCGTGCGCTCGGAATGGGGCGTGCGGGCCTCGCGGTCGAGGGAGCCGCTTCCAACGCCTGGACCACCCCGGCCCTGTTGGGCCTGCCCTCCACGCATTCCGCCGTGATCTCCTCGCTGCCAGGCATCAGTATCGGGCTCGGCAACAACCTGCTGGGCTTTAGGGCCATCGACGAGCTCTTGCAGGGTAAGGAGCTCTCGGAGGCCGACGCCGAGAACCTCGCGGGCGCCATCCCCGCGACGGGATGGGGCTTCCAGCTCGACGGGGGCGTCTCCTGGGGGGCGAGCATCCCGGCCTCGGGGCTCGGTGTCTTCGCCCGGAGCACGCTCGACACGGCGGGCCTGAACTTGCCTCGCGACCTGCTGGGACTGGTGCTCAGGGGCAACGCGGCGGCGACCGCCGTGCGCATCGACAGCCTGGAGGGTGCGCGCATCGACAGCTTTGCCGACGGGGGGCTCTCCGTCGGCATCCCTCTCACCTTCATGCGCCTGCCGAACGTGGCGGTGGGTGTGACCGGACGCTACGTCCAGGGCCTTGCCTTCGGGCGCATCACCGAGGCTCGGGGGGATCTGCTGCAGACCAATGCGGACGGCTCCTTCTCGGGCGAGGCGAGCGCCACCTACCAGTACGGGACCTTCGGCAGCGGCATGGCGCTCGACACCTCGGTGGCGGTGGACGTGCGGCGCGATCTGAGGCTCGCTCTGAACGTGGGCAATATCGGCGGCGTCTACTGGGGCAACGTCACGGAGAAGCGCCACACCTACAAGCTCGATCGCTACGCGCCGGGGCTGTCGTCGGACGGCCAGTTCAACGCGACGCCGAACGTCCAGACCGAGGAGTCCGTGGGGCCGAACAACGGCCAGGGGATCTGGGATCCGTTGCCCTTGAAGGTCGGCGTCGGAGGCCGGTGGCTGCCGGCAGGCGCCGTGCCGCTCATGCTCGCGGCCGACGTGGAAGTCGGCATGGGCAAGGGCTACGGCGTCTCGAACATCCCGGAGATCCATCTGGGCGGAGAGTACCGAGTACTGGATTGGCTGCCCTTGCGGGCCGGATTGAGCGTCGGCGGCGAGAGCGCCACCCTGTACAGCCTGGGACTCGGCTTCGACGGGGCGGAGTCGCGGATCGATCTGGCCATGGGGGCCTACAACGGCCTGTTCGCCTCTTCCAAGGGCTTCTACTACGCCATCTCGAGCCAGCGGAAATTCTAGCCAGCCGCCGGGCGGCGCTGGACGCTTCGACCCGAGGGGCGCGATAATCGGGGCGTTCGATCCCACCCGGAAGCGAGGCTCTCGATGGCGACCCCTTTGATGCACTACATCTGCTGGTTCTCCCAGGGCAGCGACGGCGGAGCGGGCTTCGTGCCCACCGACGGCGGCTGTCAGCACGAGCCCGACCAGCTCGCCTGGGAGATGTCGGAGGTGATCCGCAACCACTTCGGGATCAACCTGCCGGCCTTCGTCCCGATTCTCGAGGACATGGGCGACGTGCAGCCGGCGCAACTGCCCCCGCCCGAACGCTGCCTCGAGGTGTTCTCGGATGCCATGGTCGCGGAGCTCCAGGGGGAGCCGAGCTACACCATCAAGGACATCTTCAACCTCAAGAAGGACGTCGAGGGCAAGGCCGTGGCCCAGTGGCTCGACGAGTACCGCCGGCGGTGGAAGCAGGGGTACTTCGTGGTGCGGATTCCGGACAAGGCCTAGATAAGGAACCGTTCGCCCCTTCGACAGCCTCAGGACAGGCTTTCGACCTGGCTCAAGACGAACGGTTTTGTTGTTGGTGACGTCGAGTCGCCTTCGAACCCTGGCTAGGGCTGTTCGGGCGGCTTGCCCCACCGGTTCTTCACAGCCGGGATCTTGCTTGCCCCGAAGGCCAGGGCCGCGAAGGCCAGCAGGAAGAGTAGCAGGGGCGGGAAGGCGATGACGAGCACCGCCGCGCCCACCACGAGCCACACCAGGCGGAAGCGCGTCAGCGTCAGCCACGGCGCGCGGCCCACCAGGAGCCGCCCCAGGATCCATCCCAGCAACAGGTAGAGGAGCACGCTCGGCACTGCGAGCGGGACGAGGTAGGCTCCGACCCAGATCAGGCCCGAGACCACCCGGGCGGCCGCGAGCTCGGCCTGCGCGTCCTGCCACGCGTTGCGCACGATCGGCGCCAGGTCCCAGGGCGAGGTGACGGCCTCCTCGGCGCGCGCCGACAGGTTGACGGTGATGGTCGCCAGATCCACCAGGTTGCTGAGCTGACGCAGACGGCCCGTGGTCTGCTCGATCTCGCCCCGGACGCGCGTCAGCTCCTTTTCGACCGCGAGCACGTCCCGGATGGAGCCCGCCCGCTCGAGGATCTTGAGGAACTGCGCCTCCTCCCGCTGCAAGTTGCGCAATCGGCTCTCGGTGTCCACGTACTCGAGCGTCACGTCCTCGGCCGAGAGGCGGCGGGATTGGATCTCCCCGATGGTCCCGAAGGCCTGGAGCGTCGCGTCGAAGCGCGCGACGGGCACCCGCAGGGTCAAGGAGCCGTTCGGCACCTGACCGGATGAGGTGTCGAGCGACTCGTCGGAGACGTAGCCGCCCTGGGTCTTGGCGAGCGATCGCACCTCCTCGACGGCCTTGGGCACCGAGGTCACGAGCAGGGAGACCTCCGCACGCCGGATGATGTGGCGTTCTGCGGTCGCAGGCGCTTGCGTGGCCGGCTTTGGGGCCGACTCGGCTGCCATCTTGCGCTGAGCAGCGCCGGGCATCTCTCCGATCCCGCCCGACGGCGCGGACTGCTCGACCGACATGGGTTCGGGCGCGCGATCTTCGGCCGCCTGGCAGCCTGCAAGCGCCAGGGCCGTCGCCACGAGGAGCGTCCATCCGATGCCTGCGCCGTGCCGCATGAAGCCCTCCAGTCGAGCATCAGGGCTCCAGAACCTTGTCCACGGTAGCCGAACCCTTCGCCTAGCCTCCGTTGTACCCTCGCTGGGAGGCGACCTCTCACCCGTTCGGACGATCGGGTTCCAAGAAAGGGCCGTTCATGAGCCACCGGATCCTCTTCACCGGGATGCTTGCGATGGGGTTGATCGGGGGACAGGGCCTCCCTGCCGGGGCAGCAGCCGAGCAAAAGCCCGCCGAGGCCCCCCAGGTGGACGATCAACAGAAGGTGCGCATCGTCTCGATCGAGATCCAGGGCAACAAGGAGGTCCCCAAGGCCGACATCGTGAACGCCCTGGGCTTCCACGAGGGCCAAGAGGTCAAGATTGCGGATATCCAGGCGGGTCTCCAGCGCGTGGCAGGCCTCGGGACCTTCTCGGCGGTGGTGCCGACCCTGACGCCGGGCGAGCTGGGAGGCATCCTCTTGACGCTGCAGGTCAAGGAGAATCCCGTCCTGCGCTCCGTGCGCATCGAAGGCGTCCAGCACTTCAAGCCCGATCAGGTCGCCAAGCCCTTCGAGCCCCTGCGCGGCAAGATCCTCTCGGTGCCGAACGTCAAGAAGGCGATCGCCGAGGTCGAGGAGCGCTACGCCAAGGACGGCCTGGTGCTCGCGCGCATGTATCCGATGAACCTCACGCCCGACGGGGTGCTCGTCCTGCAGGTGCGCGAGGGCGTCGTCAGCTCCCTCAAGATCGAGGGCAACAACCGCACCCAGGAGAACGTCATCCGTCGGGAGCTCACGCTCAAGCCGGGCGACCTCGTCACCCGCGACGAGCTCCAGGAGAACCTCAACCGCCTGGGACGCCTGGGCTACTTCGACGACGTGAGCCCCCAGCTGGACCCGGCCTCGGGATCCCTGGGCTACGACATCACGCTCAAGGTCAAGGAGCGCAACACGGGCCGCCTGAGCACGTCGGCGGGCTGGAGCGCCACCGAGGGACCGCTCGCCCAGCTCTCCTTGGCCAACGACAACTTCATGGGCCGCGGGCAGTCGGTGGGGGCCTCACTGTGGGTCTCGCGCATCTTCGACCCGGCCAACCGCAACGTCACCACCGAGCTGAGCTTCGTCGAGCCGTGGCTCGACGGCCAGCGCACGAGCCTCGGGGCCTCGGTCTACATCCGTCGCTACTACAACCCCTTCGCGCGCCTGGATGACGGCTCCATCGGCTTCCAGGACCAGCGCGGCGGCGCGTCGGTGACCATGGGGCGGCCGCTGTTCGGCGACCCGATCGCGACCCCATGGCGCGCCTACGTCACGCTCAAGGGAGAACAGGCCTCCATCGCCCGCGCCGACCAGGCCGGCAACCGCACGGACCTGCCCTTTGCCTCGGTGACGGGTAGCGGCCGGGATCTCGGCTTTTCGGGGGCGGTAGCCCTGCAGTACGACACGCGCAACCATGCCATCAACCCGTCGACGGGCTGGCTCCTGAAGGCCAGCGGCGAGCAGTACGTGCCCCTGGCGGACCTCAAGTTCTCCAAGCTCTCCCTCGAGGCCAACCACTACATCCCCGCGGCACCCTTTTTGACGATCGCCATGGGGACGCGCTTCGGCGGCATGGTGGACTTCTTCGGGGCCGGGATCCCGGCGTACCAGCGCTTCTACTCGTACGGGGACTACCTGATCCGCGGCTGGCGCGATGCGGAGTTCGGGGGCAACTCGTTCGCGCTGGCGACCCTCGAAGGCCGCTTCCCGATCTACAAGCTCATCAACGGCGTGGTCTTCGGGGACACGGGGGCCTTCTGGGGCACGGGCGCCGATCCCCTCGGCCTCTCGAGCCTGCGCTCGGGCTACGGCGTGGGCCTGCGGGTGGACACGCCCATGGGCATCATCCGCGCGGACTACGGCCTGCACCGCTGGGGCGATCCGGGCCAGTTCTCGATCGGCATCGGGCAGCGGTTCTAGTAGGACAGGCCTCCGTGCCTGTCACCCTATAACCCGATCCCAAAAAGGGCCTCGCGCCCGTCAGACATGACGGGCGCGAGGCGATTTAGCGGAGACAGGCGCGGAGGCCTGTCCTACTTCGCGAGCGCTTCGAAGGCGATCTTCTGCGCGCGGGGATCCCAGACGAGCTCCAGGTGCTCCGCGTAGGGCACCAGGTGGTTCGAGGCCCCCTCGAGGATCGGGCTGGTCTCCGAGAGCACGATCTCGTCGGTGTTGGTGCGGATCGAGGTGTACTTCACCGCCCCCGGCGTCTCGTCGCCGGCGTTGAGGTCCGTCAGGAAGTCGCTGCCCGGCAGCATCTGGTTGGTGGAGGTGCAGGGCCAGAGCTTGCCGATCACCGTGCCGTGCTGCGGCGTGCCGAACGAGATGTAATGCGAGGCAACCTTGTCGCCACCCAGGCGCTTGATGTAGTAGCGCAGCACCAGGCCGCCCATGCTGTGGCCGATGACCTCGATCTGCTTGGCGCCCGTCTTCTCCTGGAGCTGCTGGGCGCGGAACGCCGCGGCCGCCGCGTAGTCCCGGATGTCGCCGAAGCTCGGCCAATGGGGCACCGTCACCTGGTTCACGTAGCCGCGGTTCTTGAGCATCTTGCCCAGGGGCAACCAGATGGCCGTCGGCAGGAAAAAGCCCGGCACGAGCACGACGGGCGGGCGATCGCTCTTGACCACGCTCTGCTCGGCCTCGAAGCTCGCCTCGGAGCCCCGGTCGAGGGCCGTGACGAAGCCCGCGAAGTCCAGCTCGGCCTCGGTCACGCTCGTCGGCAGGTAGTCGGCCTGGGCGCGCTCGGCGACCTCGAGCTTCTGGTTGCCGTTCTTGTCCAGCTTCTTGAAGAGCTGAAGGATGGCCTTGGACGACATTTCGAGCAGCATCTTGAGCTGCGAGCCCTTGGGCTCGGACTCCGGCCAGGAGATCTTGCCGTCACGGTTCAGGTCGAGGGCCTCGAAGCTCTCTACCCGCAGGAAGGGCACCTCGGCGCGGCTGAGGACGCCGTTGCGGTTGGCGTCGTAGGCCTTGAACGACGCCTTGGCGTCACGTAACACGAGCATCTTGACCGGGTTGAGGGTCGCCGCCGACTCGGCCGTCAGCTCACCCCCCGCGCGGAGGCCGGTGGTCGGCACGCCGCAGCCGACCAACGCCACCAGGCTGAGTCCCGTCCCCAAGGCCGTCCAGAACCGTAACGCTCGCTGCACGTAAACGCCTCCTTAAATTCGCCATAAGGAAAACTTAACGTACTATAGCAAACGGGCGTCGCCGAATCAACCGGAACTTTTGGCTGGCTGCGGAGCCGGGTGGGGGCGTGATCTATCATGGGGGGCGAGGACAGGAAGGCGGATCCCATGAACGAACGCGAGAAGATGGTGGCGGGCCTCCCCTACGATCCCTACGTGCCGGAGCTGATCGCCGACCGGGAGCGGGCCCGGCGGCTGACCCGGGCCTTCAACGCCACTACCGAGATCGAAGGCGGGCGGCGCCAGGACCTCTTGCGGGAGCTCTTCGGGGCCTGCGGGCGCAACCCCACCATCGAGCCGACGCTGCGCGTCGACTACGGTTACAACATCTCGATCGGCGACGACTTCTTCGCCAACTTCGACTGCGTGTTCCTGGATTGCGGCCCGGTGATCATCGGGCACAAGGTGCTCTTCGGGCCCGGGGTGCACGTCTACACCGTCAACCACCCGCTGGACCCCACGGAGCGCGCGCAGGGCGTCGAGTTCACGCGGCCCATCACCATCGGCGACAACGTCTGGGTGGGCGGCCGCGCCATCCTGAGCCCGGGCGTCACCATCGGGGCGAACAGCGTGATCGCCGCGGGCAGCGTCGTGACCAAGGACGTGCCGCCGAACGCCCTGGTGGCGGGCGTCCCAGGCAAGGTGATCAAGGAGATCACAGGCCCGGATCGCGATTGATCCGGGCCTGCGGGGTGGGCTAGGCGATGGTGCGGGCGAGGATGGCGCGCTCGATGCCGCCCAGGTCCTTGTGGACGCTGATGTCCGTCCAGCGGCCCGACTCCTCTAGCAACCGCACGACCTCGGTCGACTGGTGGATGCCGACCTCGACGGCCAAGAGGCCGCCCGGCTGCAGGAGATCCGGGCCCTCCTGGGCGAAGCGGCGGTACCAGACGTAGGGATCCTCGCCGGGCGTGAGGGCCATGCGCGGCTCGAAGTCCCGCACCTCGGGCTCGAGCTCCTCCACGTCGGGAGCGGCGATGTAGGGCGGGTTGGAGACGAGCATCGCGAGCTGGCCCTTGTAAGGGGCGAGCGGCGCCAGGCCGTCGCCCTCCACGAGCTCCACGCGATCGCCCAGCTCGTGCTTGGCGATGTTCGCGCGCGCCACCCGGGCGGCCTCGGGCGAGAGCTCCACGGCGATGACGCGGGCGTAGCGGAGGTAGCTCGCCAGGGAGACGGCGATCGCCCCCGAGCCCGCGCCCACGTCCGCGATGAGGACGCCGTCGCGCTGGCCCACGACCTCCTCGACGTCGAGGATGGCCTCGACCAGGATCTCCGTGTCCGGGCGCGGGATGAGGACGGCGGGCGAGACCTCGAACTCGAGGCCCATGAACTCGACGTTGCCCGTGATGTGCTGCAGGGGCTCGCGGGAGCCGCGGCGGTTGATGAGCGCCACGAACGAGTCGTGCTCCTGGGTCGAGAGCTCGCGGGTCATGTAGTTGATGAGCCCGAGCCGGTCGAGCCCCGTCACCATGCTGAGGAGCATGGCGGCCTCGATGTTGCCCGAGCCGATGCCCACCTCGCGGAGGTGGGCGCTGCCGCGCTGCAGGGCGTCGCCGATGGTCGTGGTCTGGGCGAGAAGGAATGGGGTCATACGGTCTCCAATGTCAGGATGGGATCGGTCTTGAGGGCCGTGCGCGCGTTCTGGTTGCGCTCGAAGCCCAAGGGGTCGTCTGCGAGGATGCCCTGGCGCGACAGCTCGGCGCGCACCTCGGCCACCGAGACGGCCCCGAGGTCGGAGCCCGCCATGGCGGCGGAGACGCCGAGCGCGGTGCCGAGGGTGACGTTGTACTGCACCAGGCGGCAGAGGGAGTGGGCGAAGGGCGTGTAACCGCCCGCCCGGCTCGCGATGCCCAGGTTGCGCACCCCCGAATAGAGGCCCGCCTCCAGGATCACGTGCGCCGTGAGGGGGTTGGGCACCGAGACCGCCCGGAACCCCCGGAAGTCCGGGTAGTAGCAGAAGGTCCCGACGCTGCTGGCGGAGTAGCTCGCGCCGATCTCGTCCAGCGTCAGGCGGTGCCGGGTGCCGAGGGCATGGCGCGTCTGGCGCACGTAGAGGCCCGCGGGCAGCTCCACGCGCGCCTCGGTCCAGCCGAGGCCCTGTTGCAGGAAGCGCTCGAAGTGCCGGGCCTCCTGCTGGAAGAAGTCGTCCGCCCCCTCGCGCGAGAGCCTGAGGAGGGTCGCGAGGTCCGTGCTGAAGTAGATGAGGCCGTTCCAGGAGGTGGTCTCGGGGCCGAGCACCGCGACGTTGAAGCCGTCCGCCTCGAAGGGATAGGGGCTCACGAGGCCCTCGGCCTCGCGCCAGCGCTGGAAGGCGAGGCCCAGGTGCGGAGGACCCACCAGCACGTAGTCGACGCCGTGCTCGAGGTCGAGGAAGCGGCGATCGCCGAAGACCTGTGTCCGCAGGGCCTCGAGCTCGGGATCGGCCGCCAGCGCCCGGCAGGTCTCCATGATCCGCTCGGGGCTCACGCCGTGCACGCGCGGCAGGGGGCTCACGCCCAGGAAGCGGGAGAGGCCGTACTCGGCAAAGCCGCTCGCAAAGGTCATGCCGGCCGCCTCGGCGAGGTCGCCGTCCGGCGTGCCGTCCAGGAAGTGCCGCGCCCGGAGCGTCGTGCCGTCCGCTCCGACGAGCGCCACGGCCCGATCCCCCTCGACGACCAGGCTCCGCCACTCCAGCGGGAGCACCGTCACGCCGGCCTCGGCCAGCATGGCGCGCAGGGTGCGATCGCCCACCAGGGGATCGAGGGCGACGAGCGGCACGTGGGCCCGCGCGAGGAACTGCCCGAAGATCCCGTCGTGCGGGGAGGTCTCGGGCGGCAGCAGGTGGCGCGAGTCGCGGTCGACGAAGGCGAGCCCGTCCTCGGTCAAGAGCCCGCCCAGTAGCTCGTCCGCCGGCACCACCAGGGCGGTGCGGGCGCCGGCGCGCTGGGCGGCGACGGCCGACAGGCAGGCCTCGGTTTCGGTGCCGACGACGAGGAGGTCGAAGTCGTGGAGTGTCGTCACGGGGGATCCTTTGAGCGGGGCGGTGCCCCGAAGCGGCCATCCGACCGGGCGGCGTGGCCGATCCCGGTGGTTCAGCCCCTTATATACCCATTTCCCCCCATTGCAACGAGGGTGGCCGGAACGATCGTCGTGCAGGGTGTCGAGACCCCGGGCCTTCTCCGGAGGTATAAATAGAGTGTCTTGGTCTGAAAGGGGGCGATCATGCGTCTTTCGACAGCCTCGTCCACGTATCATGGGCTCCTCCAGCGCGACGTGACGGTCAACGGCGTCCGCATCACCTACACCGAGGCCGGAGAGGGCCCCCCGGTGGTGATGCTGCACGGGGCGGTGTTCGCCGGCAACGTCTTCTGGTGGGACACCCAGGTCGCCCTCGCGCCCCACGCGCGCACCATCGCGCCCGACTTCCCCGGCTGGGGCGAGTCCGATCGACCCCTGACGGCCTACACCGTCGACTTCTACCACCGCTTCTTGGAGGACTTCCTCGCGGCCCTCGGCCTCGAGCGGGTTACGCTCGTCACCCACTCCATGGGCGGGCTCATCGGCAGCTCCTTCGCGCTCACGCACCCGGAGCGGGTCGCGGGGCTCGTGACCGTGGGCGTGCCGCCCGTGTGGGTGGACGTCTCGATCCCGGAGCTCTTCCAGCCCTTCTTGCGGCCCATGATCGGCGAGGCCATGCTGCTGGCCACCCCGTGGCTCGGTGTTCGCCATCCCATGGGCATCCGGCGCTACTACGAGCCGCTCTTCCACGACGTGCGGCGGATCCCCGCCGAGCGCCTCGAGGAGGTGCTGCGTCACGGCTGCGCCGTCGCGGCGGATCCCTACCTGCGCCAGGCCTTCTTGAGCACGCTGCGCGCCAACCAGATCCACTTCGCGCCGGGCCGCAGTGTCGAGTACCGGGAGCGGCTCGCCGCCGCGTCCTTCCCCGTGCTGATGGTGGCGGGCGCCCAGGACCCCCTCTTCCCGCTGGAGCTCTTCCACGCGGCCCTGGAGCACCACCCGGCCGCCCGCCTCGAGGCCCTCGATCCGTGCGGCCACTTCCCCATGTGGGAGGACCCCGAGCGCGTCGCGGACCTCCTGCGCGGCTTTATCGCCCCCCCGGCCCTTGCCCGGACCGTAACCCTCGCCTAGCCGACCCAGAGGACCCCATGCCCTTCCAGCACACCCTGAACGTGCGCTTCCGCGACTGCGACATGTTCCAGCACGTCAACAACGCCGTCTACCTGACCTACTTCGAGGAGGCCCGCGCCGCCTACTGGCAGGCCATGCGGGGCCCGGACTTCGCGGGCTTCGACTTCATCATCGCGGAGATCACCTGCACCTACCGCTCGCCGGCGCTCTACGGCGAGACGCTGGACCTCGCCCTGTGGATCCCCAAGGTCGGCACCAAGAGCTTCGAGTTCGCCTACCGCGTCACCGAGCGCGCGAGCGGGCGCGAGGTGGCCACGGGGCGTAGCGTGCAGGTGATGTACGACTACGCCTCCAAGGCGACCAAGCCGGTGCCCGAGGAGCTGAAGGAGCGCATCGCGGCTTTCGAGGCCGCTCCCCTCGCTCCCTAGGCGCTCCAAGGGGTACAATGAGGGCGTTTGCGCCCTCACTGGAAAGAGAAACGCCTTGAAAATCGTCACCTGGAACGTCAACGGGATCCGCGCCTGCGAGCGCCAGGGCCTCGTGGAGTGGTACCGCGACTACCAGCCCGATGTCCTCTGCTTCCAGGAGGTCCGCGCCGAGCCGCACCAGCTGTCGGCGGCCGTCTGCGAGCCCGAGGCGGGCTGCACGGTCTCGTGGCATCCGGCCGAGAAGAAGGGTTACAGCGGCGTGGGCGCCTGGATCCGGCGCGCGCCCGAGGAGATCCGGCTCGGCATGGGCCTTGCGGAGTTCGACTCCGAGGGCCGCGTCCAGGTCTTGCGCTTCAAGGGCTTCACCCTCTTCAACGTCTACTTCCCCAACGGCTCGCGCGACCTGAGCCGGGTCCCCTACAAGCTCTCCTTCTACGACGCGCTCCTGGCGCAAATCAAGGAGCTGCATGCCCGGGGCGAGCACGTCATCGTCTGCGGCGACTTCAACACCGCCCACCAGCCCATCGACCTCGCCAACCCCAAGGCCAACCAGAAGACGACGGGCTTCTTGCCCGAGGAGCGCGTCAAGGTCGACGAGTACCTGGCGGCGGGCCTCAAGGACGTGTTCCGCGATCGCCACCCCGGCGAGGCCGGCCACTACACCTGGTGGAGCAACCGACCGGGCGTCCGGGAGCGGAACATCGGGTGGCGGATCGACTACTTCCTGGTCTCCGAGGCCCTGGTGCCGCACGTGACGGCCGCCTACATCCTGCCCGAGGTCAAGGGCTCCGACCATTGCCCGGTGGTCCTGGAGCTAGATGATGCCCTGGTGACGGCGTAGGCGCGGGCAGCGGACCCAGTCGCACGAGACTCCAGATGAGGCGGCCTTGGGGGAATTTTTTACGCAGATAGCCGAGTTGCTTCCGGATTCGCTCCTTGTTTTCGACCGACCACGTGTTCATCCACCGGAAAAATGCCTCGAATCGCGCTCTATCCCGATGTAGGTCTAGCTTGCCGGCTTTCAGATGGCCAATGAGCTTTAATAGGAAACCAAGCTGCTGACTCGTAGGATGAGAGTGGCGCTGAGTGAACGAGCATGGATGAAGGAACCACCGGAGATGGAGAAGTTCCAGCCGCTCGCGGACTTGTGGCTCGACATGTTTGTCGTATTTTGTGACGAAAGCAAGGGTGTTGGTGATCTGCTCAGCGACTCGGTCGCTGATCCCCTCCGGCCCGCTCAAGTAGACATCGATGACGGATTCGGCCGCAAGGATGGCAGCTACCTTCGTGTCCGTCTTGGCCAGCTGGCTGTTGAGCGAGCTGAGGCGCCAGATGGCGTCAGGATTATCGGCGTGCTTTCGACACCAGTGAAGGATATCTTGGATTGTCTCGTTTGGCAGGCGCTTCTGCTTCGAGAGATATTTCAAGAGGAACACCGCCTCGGCGTCATCTTTATTTCGTCTCAGCCAATCAATCGAAACTTCCCGAACCGTTTCAAAGTCGCCGCCCGCTGCGAGCCAGGCTTTACAGACGAAACTCGCATCTGAGCTGGATTTATGCTGCTCCAGCCATTTAGCGATGGGCGCTCTGACGAAGTCGCACTCGCCAGTTGAGCCGAGCCAGGCATAGTAGACGAAGCGCGCTTCCTCGCTGGTCTTATGCTGCTCCAGCCATTGAGCTATGGACGCTCGGACGAAGTCGCAATCGCCTTTCGAGTCTAGCCAGGCTTGATAGACGAAACTCGCTTCCAAGCTAGTTTTATGCTGCTCCAGCCATTGAGAGATGGGCGCTCGGACGAAGTCACACTCGCCTGCTGCGCCGAGCCAGGCATAGTAGACGAACTCCGCTTCAAGGCTGGTCTTGTGCTGCTCCAGCCATTTAGCGATGGGTGCTCGGACAAAGTCGCACTCGCCAGTTGAGCCGAGCCAGGCATAATAGACGAAGCGCGCTTCCTCGCTTGTCTTATGCTGCTCC
Source organism: Candidatus Sericytochromatia bacterium (assembly GCA_036676985.1). Classification (GTDB taxonomy): domain Bacteria; phylum Cyanobacteriota; class Sericytochromatia; order S15B-MN24; family UBA4093; genus DATNQJ01. The sequence continues at coordinate 36,893 of JAKFBU010000041.1, read as the reverse complement.
AGCCATTGAGCTATGGGCGCTCGGATGAACTCGCAATCGCCCTTCGAGTCAAGCCATGCTTTATAGACGAACTCCGCTTCAAGGCTGGTCTGGTGCTGCTCAAGCCATTGAGCGAGGGATGCTCGGACGAAGTCGCACTCGCCAGTTGCGTCGAGCCATGCTTTATAGACAAACTCCGCTTCAAGGCTGGTCTTGTGCTGCTCAAGCCATTTGCCGATCGAGTCACGGATGACGCCATGGTCACCGCCAGCCCTGAGCCATGCCGATGCCACGAAGCAAAAGTGCGCATCCTGTTCAAATGCATTGCTCCAGGCGAGAACCTGAGCTGCCAGCAGGTCCGGCAGGGTGCCTGTGTCGAGGCAGGCTACCAGCAGATAATGCGTTTGAAATCGCAGAGGATGCGCCGCAATCCAGGCCAGGGCCGCCTCTTGGAACTCGCCCGGCGCGTAGCGAAGGCTCCAGGTCAACACGTAGTTGATCTTCGACGCAAGGCGCACGATGCTTTTCAGGCGGATGAGCAAGGCCGTGTTTAGCTTATGGTGCTGCCCCGGCAGAGCGCTTTTGACGGCCGTCTTCAGATGCCAGCCGAGCCCAAGCTGGAACTCCGTCGTCTCGTCGGCCCCTTCCCAGACATCGGGATGCCGTTCGAGGAAGCTACTAATGTCGTCCAGCCTGAGCGACGGCCAGTATAGCACCACGTCTCGCACGTGCTTCCAGGCCTGTGGAGCGACGGCGAATTGTGCGTCCAGGAGGGTTTTCCAATCGATCGACCCCAATTCGCTGCTACCAGCGATGCGCCGCAGCGCGATTAGCGCGGAGTGGAGCTGGCCGAAGGAGATGGCAAAGTTGAACAGATCTTCGACGAACGCTTGTTGTATCTTGGAAATTCGACGTAGGTAGGAGATCAGGATTTGATCGGCTAGGACGTCGTGGATGACCGCCCATGTGCCTGGCTCCTCGGCCTCCTGCTCGATCCAGCCGTCCATCACAAGGCGTTCGAATAGGTCGCGAATGGACTTGTGGTCCGTCGCGGAGGGGAGTGGTCCGCGCCACGGGAACAGGGAAATGAGGGCCGCAAGCTCCCGATCGATGGACGTCTTTCCAAACGTAAGCTGCAGGCGTCGAAGGATCCAGGACGCGAAATTTTCCTCTTTTCGCAACTCTTCCAGGTCGGCTTTGCGTCCGGCGTTGTTTAGATAGGCGAGGAAGGTCGCCAATACTGGCAGACCTTGACACGTTTGGGTCAGCGTTTCGTCATCGCCCAGGTCGGCGCTTTCAAGAATGTGCCGGACCGTGCGCTCCTTGTAGGATTGGAACCACGCTTGCCCTTGATTGGTTGGCGACAAGTCGATCATCAAGTGGTCGGGGATCTCGTCGAGGCCTTGCTGAAAGTAGAAGTTGGTACGGCAATTCGCGATGTAACGAATTGACAGGTCGTAGGTATTGTTGAGTTCTAGTATGGTCTCAACTAGTCCAGCAAAATTGGCCTGAAGTTCGACGTAATCAATCAAGAGGAGCGTACGGATCCCTGGCTTTGAGAACAGTCGAGCATATTCAGTGAGGTCCCCAAGCTCAAGGGAGCGATTGGCGACTTTCAACACGAGCCAGCCGCGCGCTTCCGCCAGGTGCCCCAGCTCAAGGGTCATGCGACTTTTTCCGACGCCTCCCACCCCGGCCAAGATCAGACCGCTGAATGCATCGACTTCCAGCAGATGGAGCAAATCCTCCTCAGTGTGAATATCGGCATGCCCTGGCTTTGGGTGAATCCTCAGGTGCTCGGCCCGGCTATAGTACGCCAGCCTGTCCGAATTCAGGTAGGACCGAAAGGTGCCCGTGTCGCTAACTTTTTCCAGGGGCTTGAGGTTATGCTGTCGAAGGGCTGGAAACCAGCGCAGGGCTACTTGTGGGCGTGACTCAAGTCGTTCTCTCAAGCGATGCCAGTCGAGCACCTTCACGTCCATGCCCGCAAGGTGCGAGAGGTGGGCGTACTTGGCTGCCAACTGATCGAAAAATCGCACAATCGCCTGCTGGGCCTGATCGCGCTGATTGACGTTGTTCAAGGGCGAACTCACGCACCAGACGAACTCGCGAATCGGCAGATCCGTACGGTACCAGGGCTGGTACTGGCCCTGTCCCGCAGGCGGACCTTTCGGATCGCGCACGTTGCGCTCGAGTGTCTCAGCAAACAGTTTCCACGACTTGAGAACGGCTTCCAGACCAGGCTCGCCGATTACCTTGCATTGGACGACCGCGCGCTCACCGGGGCGGTCTTCATGAAGATCGATTCCCCCGTCCTTGCCTCTTGCAGGCAACCTCTCCAAATTGGCATAGTCTGGCTTTAGAAGCTCGAATGCCACCATCTGGAGCGCCTCGCCGATGTCCCCGCCGGCGAGAGCCAGGTAAAGGAACGGGGGGCTGAATTCGAGCGTTTCCCAGTGGGTTAGATGCATTCGAGCGGCAACCTTTCAACCAAATTATGCCCTGGCGCCACATCATTAATCGGGGGCCTTATGGCAAACCGGCCTATCCCGCGCCTGTGCCACTGCCCCGGTTGCTACATGCCCTGACAAGTGCCTGGTCGGGGGGCGCGCAAAAGCCGACGTAATTCCCAGAGGACATTTGGCCGTGGAAGCAGCTCAAGGAGCTGTATGCCAAGGGTGAGGGCACCATCGCTTGCGGCGACTTCAACACTGCCCACCAGCCCATCGACCTCGCCAACCCCAAGGCCAACCAGAAGACGATGGGCTTCTTGCCCGAAGAGCGCGTCAAGGTCGACGAGTACCTGGCGGCGGGCCTCAAGGACGTCTTCCGCGATCGCCACCCCGGCGAGGCCGGCCACTACACCTGGTGGAGCAACCGACCGGGCGGTCGGGTGCGGAACATCGGGTGGCGGATCGACTACTTCCTGGTCTCCGAGGCCCTGGTGCCGCACGTGACGGCCGCCTACATCCTGCCCGAGGTCAAGGGCTCCGACCATTGCCCGGTGGTCCTGGAGCTCGACGACTCCCTGGTCGGCTAGTTCGTTCCGGAACGAACCGGTTTTTGAAGGTCAAGAGGGGATTTTTTGCGCCCGGAGATCTGGATGGGGCGGCGCACCCCGTCGGGCGGTTGACCAGGGAACAATCTGACGTCATGACGGCGGCAAATTGAGTGATAGCATAGACTTGCCGCTCGAATCGTCGCTTCCTTCGTCGGGAGGATCGCCCATGGCACGTCAGCCGAGTGACTACCACTGCCCCCATTGCCGCAGCCGCTTGACCTACTCGCGTTCCCGCGGCCAGGACCTGTTCTGCGGCCACTGCTTCGCGGCGGTCTGTCTGGTCGACACGGAGCACTTCGTGTTAGTCCTCGCCGATCAGCCGTTCGACCTCCAGGTCGGTCAGGTCTCCGACCTCATGCCCCAGCTCTGAACCGTCGCATGACAAGACGGGTGGCGGACCGTTCGGTCCTCCACCCGCGTCGCGTCAGGGGCTAAAGGGTCGCGATCTGCTCGAAGTAGCGCATGAAGGCCTTCATGCCGCCCGAGGCCATGTGCCAGTCGAAGTTCTCGTTGGGCGCATGGTAGCCGTGCTCCGGCAGGGAGAGGCCGATGAACATGATGGGGCAGCCGAGATGCTGCTGCATGCTCACGACGGCCCCGATGGAGCCGCCCTCGCGGATGAAGGCGGGGTTCGCCCCGAAGCCGAAGCGCAGGGCCGTGCGGATCGCGTCGGCGTAAGTGCCTTCCGGCCGGCACATGAAGGGCTCCAGGGAGCCCGTCGCCTCGAGCGTCACGTCCGGGTTCCGCTCCTTGACGAAGGCCCGCACCATGTCGAGCACCTCGCCGGGCCGCATGTCGGGCACCAGGCGCATGCTGACCTTGGCCTCGGCGCGGGGCGGCACGATGGCCTTGACGCCCGGGCCCGTGTAGCCGCCCACCATGCCGTGCACCTCGAAGGTCGGCTGCGCCCAGATCCGGCGCGTCACCTCACGGGGGTCCGTGACGCGCAGGCACGTGAGGCCGTGCGCGCGCTGGAACTCCTGGGTGTCGAAGCCCGACTCGACGAAGCTCTGCTCCTCTTCGGCCGAGACCGGGCGCACCTGGTCGTAGAAGGCCGGGATCTTCACGTGGCCGGTCTTGGCGTCGTAGATCTCGCTGATGAGCTGGCACAGCTCGCCGATGGGGTTGCGGGCGGCCCCGCCCGTGAGGCCCGAGTGCACGTCCTTGGTGCCCGTCTCGAGCAGGAGGCGGAAGGCGACCATGCCCCGGAGGCCCAGGGGGGCCGCGGGCTTGTCCCGGCTGATCCAGATGGTGTCCGAGACCAGGACCGAGTCGGTCTTGAGGTCCTCGGCATGCGCTGCCAGGAAGGCCTCGAAGTGGGGGCTGCCGATCTCCTCCTCGAACTCCCAGACAAAGCGGATGTTCAGGGGGATGTCGTGCTGCTTGGCGAGCATGGCCGCGTAGAAGGCCGCGAGCGCCGGGCCCTTGTCGTCGGTGGTGCCGCGGCCGTGGTAGGTGTCGCCCGCCTTGGAGAAGCGGAAGGGATCGGTCGTCCACTCGGGCTCGTTGGCCGGCTGGACGTCCAGATGGTTATAGATGGTGAGCGTCCGCTTGGCCTCGGGGTGCGTGAGCGTCCCCACGACCACGGGCAGCCCGTCGGTCTCGTAGATCATGGCCTCGACGCCGTGGGAGTCGAGGAACTGCAGGGCCCACTCGGCGCCCTTGCGGATGTCCTGCTGCTTGGAGGGATCCATGCTGACGGTGGGGATCTCGACGATCTCGGCGAGGGCTCGCTCGTAGTCCGCCCGCAGGGCCTCGATGTCCTGGGTCAACTGGTCCGGTTGGAGTTCGATCATGACGCGTCCTTTCTGCGAAAGCGCCCTTCGATGATACCAGGAGTCGGCGCAAGGAGCCGCCCTCCCGATTTCGGGAGGGCGGCACGGGGCGATCCTAGCGGTTGATCAAGGAGCGCGCCGCCTCCCGGACGTTGCCGGTGGTGACGCCCCGCTCGATGGGAATGCCCATGTACTTGTTGTCCTGCTCGGAGATGCGGTCGAGCATCTCCGAGATGGCGAACAGCGTAGGCGCCCAGAGGCCGACGAACACACCCGTGTTGCGGCGGCCCTCGGTGTTGTTCCGCTGTCCGAGCAGGTAGGTGGCGGCCGAGCCGAGCACCGAGGCGACGCCCAGTCCGAACGCCACGTAACTCAACTGCTTGACCAGCTTGCTATCCATGCACTCCTCCTTACACCTCGTGGGGGGTGACCCGGGACCGTGTGCACTACCCTAAGTCAGGGGCCAGGATCGCACAACGCTCGTGCAGACCTCGCGACGGCGCGGCCCGCATCCGGTCCCAATCGTGAAAAAGCCGGCCAAGTGACCCGAAGGTCCACTTGGCCGGCCGGAAGGAACATCCCTAGGCGAAGGCGGGTTCGGCGACGGCGGGGTGCCGAAGCCAGCTCGTCAGGATGCTGGCCTGCAAGGGCGTCGGGCTCTCGACGACCGTGAGGGTATAGGTCCGGTCGCTGCCCAGCTCGAGCGTGGTCTCCCGCAGCTCGTTGTTGCGCACGTACTGCACCTGGACGCGATCGCCCGCCCGGTACTTGAGGTCGAGCCGGCCGAGGAGCGACTCGGTCGCCCGCAGGCCGTCCAGGGCCACGATCTGGTCGCCCGCCTGGAGGCCCGCCAGCTGGGCGGCGCCGTCGTAGCGCACGTCCTCGATGACAAGCCCGCCCTCCTTGGCCGCGACGCGCGCCTGCAAGGAGACCGTCTGCTTGGCGATCGCGAGGTCGAGGCCGGCCTTGGCGAAGACCGCCGTCCAGTCGGTGTCGTCGGTGGTGCGCAGGTGGTGCTCGAAGAACGCCTCCATGGAGGTCCCGATGACCTCCTCGACGACCTGCTCCACCTCTTCGGGGACGTAGGGCAGGTCGGGCGCGCCGTAGCGGTCCCACAACAGGCGCATGACGTCGTCGAGCGACTTGCGGTTACCCGTCTGCTCCCGGATCTCGAGGTCGAGGGCGACGCCCAGCAGGAAGCCCTTGAGGTAGTAGTTGACGTAGCCGTTCCAGCGGTCGTCGCCGAACTGCCACGTGACGAAGCTCGCCTCCTCCAGGGTGGTGAACTTGCGGCCCGGCGACTGCTCGAGGTAGACCAGGTTGTCCGCGACGGCCTTCATGTACTCCTCGGGGGTCTGGAGGCCCGCCCGCAGCACCATGAGCTCGGTGAAGTACTCCGTCAGGCCCTCGACGACCCAGAGGGCCGTGGTATGAGCGGGCTTGGAGTAGTCGAAGGGCCCGAGGCCCACCGGCCGCAGCCGCTTGACGTTCCAGACATGGAAGAGCTCGTGGGCCGTCAGCGAGAAGAAGCCCTTGGTGTTCTTGTCGAGGTTGATGGGGCCCTGGATGGCCGTGGACGTCTTGTGCTCGAGCCCGTTGAGGTACCCGTCGTTCGTGACGTTGTAGATGAAGGTGTACTTGGAGTAGGGGGCCTCGCCCCAGAAGGCGACCTCGGTCTCGGCGATGCGGCGCAGGCCGTCGATGAGGCGATCGCGATCCATGGGCTCGTTGCCGTTCCAGACGATGCGGTACTCGCCGCCGGCGGCCTCGAAGGTCGCCTCCTGGAAGGTGCCGAGCTCCAGGGGGCAGTCGATGAGGTCGTCGTAGGTCGGAGCCTGGAAGCGCGAGCCGCCCAGGGACTCGAGGGCCGTGCCGATCTTCCAGCCGTCGGGGGCCTGGACCTGGAGCTCGGCGGGCCAGCTCTGGCCGCCCACCACGTACAGGAACACCATGCAGCCGTTGACGAAGGCGTGCGAGGCGTTGAGCTGGGCCTGGTGGATGGTCATCTTGTCGGCGAAGACCTGGTAGCGCACCGAGAAGGCGGCCCCGCCGGAATGCACGCGCCACGTGTGCAGGTCGACCCGGTCCACCACGAGGCTCGAGCCGTCCGCGGCGTAGGCCTTGAGGCCCCGCACGTTGCGCGCGTTGTCGACGATCTTGTAGGCGCCGGGCGTCCACGCGGGCAACGCCAGGTCCAGGTGTTCGCCGGGCCATGCCGGGACGTGGACCTCCACCTGGAACAGGTGGGTGTGCGGGCGCTCCATCCCGAGGTGGTAACGCACGGTGGGTAGGCCGTTCGGGTGGTTAGGCATCGTGGCTCCAGAATCGCGCAGGGGGCAAGAAGAACCAGTATCCTCAGCCCACGGCGATTGGTCAAGCGCCTGGAGTCCTGCCAGGACGGGGCTTGGAGCCTGCTAAACCAGGTCCTGGGCCCGCATGCCGATGGCGGGCGTCTGGAGGACGGGCGGGGTGGTGGGCTTGGCGATCAAGTAGCCCTGCACGAAGTCCGCGCCGTGCTCGCGCAGCCACGCGAGCTCCTCGGCGTACTCGACGCCCTCGGCGACCGTCTTGATGTCCAGGTGCTGGGCGATCTCGAGGATCTTCCGGGTGATGAGCCCCTTGTAGGGGTCCTGGTGGACGTTGCGGACGAGCTCCATGTCGAGCTTGACGAAGTCCGGCCGCAGCTGGTGCAGCAAGTTGAGCGACGAGTAGCCCGCCCCCAGGTCGTCGAGGGCCACGTTGAACCCTTCCTGGCGCAGGAAGGCCAGGATGGCCTTGAGGTGGTTGAGGTCCTGGGTGTGGTCGGACTCCACGATCTCGAAGACGATGTGCTCGTGCGGGATGCCCGCCTCGTCGATGGCCTGGATGGTGGAGCGCAGGCAGTGGGCCGGATCGTAGACCGCCGCCGGGTTGAAGTTGATGAACACTCGCTGCGGGATGCCGTGCTGGTGGGCCTGGCGAATGGCCGTGAGCCGCGCGAGCAGGTCCAGCTGGCTCAACATGCCGGCGTCGCGGGCGAGGTTCAGGATCTTGAGCGGGAAGACCATGCTGCCGTCCGGCTCGAGGCCCCGCATCAGGGCCTCATGCGCATAGATGCGGGAGGTGTCCGCCGTGTGGACGATGGGCTGGAAGTGGCTGGTGAGGCGCTGGGCCTCGAGCATGTCGATGAGCCAGCCCGAGCGGACCACCGTGATGAACTGGAACAGGGAGGTGACGCGCCCGTAGTCCGCCAGGGTGGGCGTCGCCTGGTCGCGCATGAAGAGCACCTGGGTGTCCTTCTGCTCCTCGAGGGTCAAGAGGCCGCCGAGGCCTTCCATGGCCGCCGAGAGCTCCCCGTCGAGCGTGCACAGCAGCATGCACTGCTCCGCCACCAGGACCCGGTGTTCGCTGCCGACTTGCCGAAGATGCCCCTGGGCCTTCTCGAAAAGGTGTGCCAGGGGGAACCACAAGTACAGCCCGCCTGCGCCCACCACCCGCTTGGGGGGCAGCTCGCAGCGCGTACAAGATCCAGGAGCCTTTTCCGTCATGGGCACCCTTTTCGCCAAACCGGAGACCGAACAGATGCCTGAGTATCCTACGGCAACATACCCGATGGCTAGGGCGCTATGTCAAGCCGGCCGGCGATCCCTGGGGGCGGCGATCCGCTGACGGCCTGCGGATCCCTTAATCGCCTACTTTTGCGGCCCGCCGGGACTCATGGTTACTTTTTTGGAAGAAATATGACGCCGGGGCGTGGAAAGGCTCTCCGCGGCCCGCGACGCCCCTAGAACGTGGTCGTGTGGCTGACCTCGACGGGATAGGAGAGCGCCCCGAGCGGGGTCGACAGGTGGCTCGTCCCGGCCACGCGCATGGCCGCCCGGCGGGCTTGGATGGCCTTGAGACCGGCCTCCGGCAGCCCCTGGTAGGGGATGTGCACCGGCAGGACCAGCTCCTTGCTGGCGCCGGCCGCGACCGCGAAGTCCTGGGTCATGCTGCCCGTCCCGACCTGGCCGCCCTCGAGGAAGACCTGGTAGTCCAGGCGATCCAGGCGCGCGGTGATGGGGTTGGGGTTGGTGACCTTGAGGACGATGTCCAGGTCCGCTCCGGCATCCGGGCTGACGAACGGGACGTCGGCGCCCTTCAGCTCGGCGCGGCCGAACTCGAACGAGGCGCGCGTGATGGCCTGTCGCTCGGCCAGGAAGTTCGCCGCGTCGCAACCGGCCGCCAGCACCGGGACGGCCAGCGCGAGCATCAGGGGAATCAATCGGGTCATGCGCTTCTCCTCGTGAACCCTGCCACCTCTTGGACGAGCCGGGAGGCCGGAGGGTTCCGTCGATCGGATCGATGGGTCGAAAGGCGCACTCTATCACGCTTTGCGGCCCGTCGCAGCCTATGTCAGGTTAATGACTTCGTAACGATGAGTAGTACGAAAAAAAGTTTTCAAACCCCCAGGCGGGGGTCAAACGGCGCGAACGGGTCGCTAACAAGTTAACATGCCCCGAAAGGTTGTGTTATGGTTAGGTTAAGACAGTGGCACCCCCTCGATGATGAGGAGCATGAGCGTGTTGAAGCAAACCGTCCTCTGCGTGGTCGTCCTTTCGGGCCTGTTGGCGGGGTGTGTAGCCCCGAGCGGCCTATCCGTCCAGCCGAAGTCCCGGCTGACCCGCGTGAGCGCCCATGAGGCGCCCGCCGGCTACTATGCCAAGGCCGAGGGCCAGAAGGGCGCGGCCCTTTTGCGGACCCTCTCGGGCATCGTCGCCCGCCACACGGATCTCGGCTACGACCGGGCCCGCGACGTGATGTTCGCCGAGGTGGACGACCTGGACCAGGACGACGTGGTGGTCGGCGTCTACGACGGCAAGCGGGCGGAAGGGGTCTTCAACCGCGGCACGGCCATGGACCGCGGCAACTTGAACGCGGAGCACACCTGGCCCCAGAGCAAGGGGGCCGTCGGCGCCGCCAAGGCCGACCTGCACCACCTCTTCCCCTCCGAGGCCGGCATCAACAGCCGCCGCAGCAGCTTCCCGTTCGGCGAGGTCGCGAGCATCCAGTGGTCCGGCGAGGACTTCGCAGGGTCGGGTGAGGTGAGCCGTCTCGGCACCAACAGCCAGGGGCAGACGGTGTTCGAGCCGCGGAACCGCGAAAAAGGAAACGTGGCCCGGGCCCTCCTCTACTTCTATACCTGCTATGCTATCAACCAGTCGGGTGCGTCGCTCGAGAACTTCAACGTGGAACTGCCGGTGCTGATGAAGTGGCACGCGCAGGATCCCGTCGACGAAGCGGAGCGGGCGCGCAACGATGCGGTCTTCATGGTCCAGGGCAACCGGAACCCCTACATCGACCGGCCGGAGTTCGTGTCGGCGGTGGGGAACTTCCAGGCCCGCTAACCTGGGGACTTGTGCATCGGTCACATTGCTCGGCAAGGGCCGGTGTTAGAACAAACTTGCGAACCCTGTCATCATCAATGGAGAGCCTCATGAACAAAGAAGAACTCGTCAACGCCATCGCCAAGGATGCGAACCTGAACAAGGCCGCCGCCGAGCAGGCGCTCAACTCCGCCCTCAAGGCCATCACGACCGCCCTCTCGAAGGGCGACAAGGTCACCCTGATCGGCTTCGGCACCTTCGAGGTGCGCGAGCGCGCCGCCCGTCAGGGCCGCAACCCCCAGACCGGCGAGGTCATCAACATCGAAGCCAAGAAGGCTCCGGTCTGGACCGCCGGCAAGGCCGTCAAGGACGCCGTTTCGAAGTAAGCTTTCGCTTCAATGCTGCAGGGGCCGTCGAAAGACGGCCCCTGCGCTTTTTTTAGGCCCGCTCGACGTCCCAGCTCAGGGGCCGGCCGTCCCGGTAGGGCATCACGCCGTGAAACGCGCGCGGGTCCGCGTCGAAGACCAGGGGCAGGAAGTGGCGATCGCCCTCCCACAAGTTGAGCTCGCCCGAAAGTAGGCGCTCCACGGAGACCCATTCGAGGGTGCCCTCGGGGTTGCGATCGAGAGGCGTGCCCGTCCAGCCGTCCACCCGGAAGATGAAACCGAACCAGTCCTCGCCACGCTTGCCGAAACCGGGCCAGCTGATGGTCCCGCGCATGGTCGCACCCGTGACCTCGACCCCGGCCTCCTCGAAGAGCTCGCGCTTGAGCCCCGCGAGCACGGACTCGCCCGGATCGAGCTTGCCGCCGAGACCGTTGTACTTGCCGTAATGCAGGTCGTCGGGGCGGGTGTTGCGGTGGATCAGGAGGGCCGAGCGGCCGTCCGGGGCCATGAGGTAGGCGAGCGTGGCCAGGATGGGGCAATAGGGCATCAATACCGGTCCTGGTTGCGCTTGAGGTAGTCGCGGACGGCCTGGATGGAGCTCGGGAGCATGCCCTCCTGGAAGCGATTGAGGAGCCACGTGGGCATCAGGGGGATGCCCGGGTCCACCTTGGCCACGTAGTAGACCTGGCTCAGGTTCGGGCCCTTGGGCACGACCTTGAGGCTGCCCGTGTACTCGAGGATGGAGCCCTCGGCGCGCTTGTAGACGAAGGAGTAGGTGCTCGACGTGAGCCGCGTCTCGTTGGTGACCCAGCGCTCCCCGATGGGCCAGGGCACCATCAGGATGGCCCGGACGTTGTAGGTGAAGTCGTCCTTGCGCGTGACCTTGGAGTCCTTGACGTTGAAGATCTCCGGATAGCGCTCGAAGTCGGTGTAGGCCTTGAAGACCTTGGCGGCGGACGCCTCGACCAGGCCGACGGCCATGAAGCTCTTGAGCGGGTTGCTGGTGCGCTCGACGCGCACGACGATCTCGCCGCGATCGATGCGCGCTTGGTCCTCGTCGGTCAAGGAGCCGAAGGTATCCTCGGCTTGCGCCGCGCCCCCCCAGAGCCAGGTGGTGGTCAGGGTCAGGCCGGCCGCAAGGGCCATCAGTTGGCGCGAAAGCAGGGCGCGCACGATCTCCCCTTTCAGATCATGGGTGCGTGGATACTATTCCCAGCCGTCCTTCATTCTATTAGGGCGCTGCGTAGCGTTGCCACTTCGGATCGATTAACTTTCCCGTCCACTCCGCCCTGGGCAAGAGCGTTACGTCTGGTTGGGCGGCGAGATACCGGTCGAGGGCCTCCTCGAGGGCCGCGAGGGAGGGAGCGGCGTTAACCGCCTGGCGCAGGGTGGCCGTCTCCGGGAGCCCTTTGGTGTACCAGCCCACGTGCTTGCGGCTCTCGAGGACGCCCCGGTGCTCGCCGATGTCCTCGACCAGGTAACGGCACTGCAGGCGCAGCGTCTCGATGCGCTCGAGGAGCGTGGGCTCGGGCAGGAGCTCGCCCGTTTTCAGGTAGTGGTCGATGCGACCGAAGATCCAGGGGTTGCCCATGGCGCCGCGCCCGACGGCCACGGCGTCCACGCCCGAGCGCTCCATGCGCTCCTTGGCATCCTCGGGCGAGAAGATGTCGCCGTTCCCGATGACGGGGATGGCGAGGGCCTCCTTGACCTGGCCGATCAGGTCCCAGTCGGCCTCGCCGCGGTACTGCTGCACCGCCGTGCGGCCATGGATCCAGACGGCGTCCGCGCCGCACTCCTGGGCGATGCGGGCCGCCTCGAACACCGTCAGGCGGTCCGTGTCCCAGCCGAGCCGCATCTTGACGGTCATGGGCACCCGCGTGACTCGGCGGACGGCCTCGTAGAGGGGGGCCAACTTGGCGGGATCCTTGAGGAGGGCGGCGCCGTTCCCGCTCTTGACCAGCTGCGGGCTGGGGCAGCCGCAGTTGATGTCGATGAGGTCCGCCCCGGCCTCCTGGGCGACCTCGGCGGCGCGGGCGAGGGCCCCCGGGTCATGGCCCGCGATCTGGAGCGCCGCGGGCGACTCTTCGGGGTGCAGCCGGATCCGGTCGCGCATCTCGCGATCGCCCGACAAGAGGGCGTCGCTGTTGACGATCTCGGTGGAGAGCAGGCTGTGCGGGTCGAAGCGGCGGACCACCCGCTTGAACGGGCTGTCGCACACCCCGGCCATGGGGGCCAGCATGGCGCGGCTATGGAGTTGAAGCTTTCCGATCGTGAGCATGATCATCCAACGGGGCGCGATCCCGTATCCTGAGCTATCCGCAACCGCTCAGCGTATCACGTCCCGAACAGGAATTTGAAGGCGTCCGGAAGGCGCCGCGCCCAGTCGGCCTCGCTGTGCTGGCCACGCCGGTCCTCGACCCACAGCAGGTCGGTGCCCTCGGTGTAGCCGATCTCGCGCAGCAAATAGGCCATCTGCTGGCTCTGGCGCAGGAACGCGTGCTGCGAGCGGCGCGCGCCCTCGTAGTGGCCGCAGTCCAGGTAGACCTTGGAGCCGGCGGCCTTGCCTTGCTTGCGGATGAAGTTGAAGATCTGCCGTTCGCCGAACCAGATGGCCGGCGACATGGCCATCACCCGGCCGAAGACCTCGGGATACCGGAAACCGGCGTATAGCGACGTGAGCCCGCCCATGGACGAGCCGCCCACCCCCGTGTGCTCGGGCGCGGGTTTGGTCCGGAAGCCGCGATCGATACGCTTCTTGAGGTCGTGGGCCACCCAGGCGACGAACTCCGCGCCCTCGGCCGGTTCGTCATGGTGGACGTAGGGCCAGGGAGCCTGTTCGCGCAGCCGGTACTCGCCCCCGTTGTAGATCGCGACCACGATCATGGGCGGCAGCTTCCCTCTGGGGATCTCGCGCTCGAGGATCTCGTCGACCTGCCATTCGCCCGCGAAGGCCGTGGACTGGTCGAAGAGGTTCTGGCCGTCCCACATGTACATGACGGGGTAGGTCAGGTGCGTGTCGTGCTCGTAGCCGGGCGGCAGGTAGATGAGGACCTCGCGGGTGCGGTTGAGGCCCGGGATCGTGAACTCACCCAGGGAGCGCACGTCACCCACCGTCGTGTGGGGCTTGGGTGCGCGCGGGTGGTGGTCCTGCCAGTCCGGGACCGCGATCTCGATGGTCTGGGACTCGTGGATCCGGTACTCGTGGTTGGGCAGGTCCGTGCCGTCCGCCGCGACCTCCACCCGGTTCCAGCCGCCGCGGGTGACCTTGAACTCGAAGAGGGTGCCGGGCGCCAGGAACTGGCGCAGCTCGAACTTGTCCTCGCCGATCCGCCTCAGGGCGAAGCGATCGTTGCGGGGGTTCCAGCCGTTGAGGTTGGAGGCGAGGTACAGTCGTTCGTCTCGGCCCACGCCCTTGGCCTCGATGACGAGCCGGACGTCGACCGGATCGGGCAAGTTGAGGCGAAGGGTGCCCGTTCCTCGATAACCTAAGCGCCGTTGCAAGGTGCCTCCCTCTAGAAGTCGGATCGTTGCTGGGTCGGGCGGGGATCCACCACCCAAATTCCATACCCCGTGAGGGAGAGAACGTCCGCTCGTTTAAGAAAGGTTTACAATGCCTTGCTGTTTAGGCCAAGACGCCGTTGGGTCGGCGGTGGTGCAAGCACGGCAGCTGCGCGCGGACCTCGCGCAGGCGCTCGGGGTCGATCGTGGCGATCGCCACCCCCGACTCCTCGCCCGTGTCGGCGAGCACGTGGCCCCACGGATCGATCACGAGCGCATGGCCGTAGGACTCGCGGCGGGCGTTGTGGCGACCGCCCTGGGCGGGGGCCATCAGGTAGCATGTGTTCTCGATGGCCCGGGCCCGCAACAAGATATGCCAGTGGTCGCGCCCCGTCACCGTGAGGAAGGCGGCCGGCACGGCCAGGATGTCCGCGCCCATGTCCACCAGGGCCCGGTAATGCTCCGGGAAGCGCACGTCGTAGCAGATGGAGAGCCCGAGCACTCCCAGGTCGCCGAGATCCGCCACCACTGGCTCGGTTCCAGGCTCCACCGCGGCGGACTCCCGGAAGGTGTGCTTTTCGCCGATGGCGACGTCGAACAGGTGGCGCTTCTGATAGGTGGCGAGGATCTCGCCGTCGCGACCGGCGACCACGAGCAGGTTCTGGACGCGATCGCCCGCCCCCGGCGCCACCAGTCCGCCGTAGATCACCACCCGGTGCTTGCGGGCCTGTTCCTGGAGCCAGCTCAGGGCCATGGGGTAGGTCTCGGGCACCTGGGAGGCTGCCTGCTCCTGGGTCTCGCAGATCTGGGGCAGGTTCTCGGGGAGCCCGATGAGCTCCGCTCCCTGCTCGACGGCCCGCGTCACGAGGGCCTCGGCGCGGGCGAGGGACTCGGCGGGGTCCGGCGTGCTCCTCGTCTGGATGGCGGCGGCGCGGTACGGTCGACGGATCATGGGGGCCTCCTGGTTCTAGCCTTCGGCGTTGAGGCGATCGATCTCCGCGAGGAGCGTGGCGTTGTCGGGCATGCCGTCCACGATGGCCCGGAGGATGCCCCGCTTGTCGATGAGGAACAGCTTGCGGGTCG
Source organism: Candidatus Sericytochromatia bacterium (assembly GCA_036676985.1). Classification (GTDB taxonomy): domain Bacteria; phylum Cyanobacteriota; class Sericytochromatia; order S15B-MN24; family UBA4093; genus DATNQJ01. Next base: position 21,766 of record JAKFBU010000041.1, on the reverse strand, counting down.
TGATGGGCAGGATGGGCAGCTGGCCGCCGTAGCGCTTGGCGACCTCGCCCTTCTCGTCCGACAAGAGCGGGAACTTGGCGCCCGTCTTCTCGGCGAAGCGGCGGTGCGCCTCGAGGTCATCCCGGCTCACGCCCAGGATCTGGGTGTCGCGCTGGAGGAATTCCGGTTCGTCCTTCCCGAAGGACGTGATCTCGTTCGTTCAGCCAGGCGTGTCGTCCTTGGGGTAGAACGCGAGGACGACGTGCTGGCGATCGCGGAACTGAGACAGCGAGACCTCTCCTCCGAGGTGGGAGGGCAGACGGAAGTCCGGGGCAGGGGCGCCGATGTCGAGCTTGGGCAAGGTCTTCCCCCTTTTGACGCGGTCGAGGCGGCACCATCTTAACCGGTCACGGGGAATCCTGCCAGGTGGTCGCATAATGGGCGGTCGCTCAGGGTAAGAAGGCCGTGGAACGGTCGTTCGGGACGATTGACAGGGGTTCGGGAGGAAACGTGAACAGATCAGTGCCGGGGCTCGTCGGGCTCCTGATCATCGGAGTGGTCGGCTGCACGGGTAATCCGGCGGGGCCGGAAAAGCCCAACCCTTACGGCATCCCCTCTTCCGTCAGCCTGCAGATGCCGGCGACGCTCACCACCGTCGCGCCCCTGACGACCGTGGCTCCCTACCGGACGCAGGGCGGGCCGCCGATCTCCATGGCCCAGCAGATCGCGGGCAACATGCAGGTCTACACCACCTCCACCCGGATCATCAACGGCGTCCTCGAGGCGGTGAACAAGATCGGCCTGAAGCCCGATCGGCCGTTCACCTTCGGCGAGGGGGACGACAAGCTCACCGTCCTGTTGCAAGTGTTTCCCGACCACGCCGTCATCTCGATCGGCCAGGGCGCCACGGCCACGGGCAGCACCCAGATCGCGGGCATCGCCTACACGAGCCGCACCAAGGGCCGGGCGGTCCTTCGGCCGTTGAAGGCCGATCCGGGCGCCGGGCGCATGGTCCTCGCGACCACCTACGACCTGGATGCCGGGCGCGCCTCGGCCGACGGCACGAGCGACACCACGGTGCTGAACGGCGCCAAGCAAAAGACGCGGGCCCACTGGGAGTTCGCGCGCCACCAGGATGCTCCGGCCGCCTCGCCGAGCTTCACCATGCAGGTCGCCGCCGCCATCCAGAACCTGACCAAGCCGGAAGACACGGGCAACTGGGCGATCACGGCGAACTTCCTGGCGGATCACAGCGCCGCGGCGATCGCGGCCATGCAGACCGCGGCTACCGGCCACCAGCTGAAGTTCATCCCGAACGACCTCGACCAGATGATCGCGAACCCCGCGGCCTACCCCCATGACTTCTACGTGGGGACCGACGCCAAGGACATGGCCACCAGCAGCGCAAGCCCCACCCTCAAGGGGATCTTGCCGGCTGATGATAGCCTGTACTCGCCCTTCCCGACGAACCCCAAGGATGCGGATCCCTTCACGGATCCGGTGTTCAACTTCCCGCAATAGGAGACAGGACGAGGGGCGGCCCAGCGGGCCGCCCCTCGGTTCATAGGGTCCGGGTAGGTCGCCTCCTGCAGGGTGGAAGCCGGTGCTCCCAGGATCAGCGCAGCGGATCGTCCTCGCGGAGGCCGAGCCCCGGGACGTCGTCCGTGGCCTCCGTGGCGGGGGGCACCTCGGAGTCGGTGGCGCCGGGCTGGACGGACGGGGTGCTCGGCACCGGGGCCGAGGCCGTCGCGGGCTTGGCCTGCATGGGCGGGGCGAAGTTCGTCACGGGCACTTTCTTGAGGGCCGTCTGGACGAACTTCTTCCAGGTCGGGGCCGCCACCACGCCGCCCGCGGCCGAGGAGGCCATCTTGGAGTTGTCGTCGTTGCCCACCCACACGGCGACCACCAGCTGCGGGGTGTAGCCCACGAACCACGCGTCGCGCGAGTCGGTGGTGGTGCCCGTCTTGCCGGCGGCGGGCCGGCTCGGGTTGGCGGCCGTGCCCGTGCCGCGGGTGACGACCCCGCGCAGGACATCGTTGAGCACCCGCACGGGGGCCTCGTCGATCACCCGCTGGGGATTCGGCCGCCACTGCTCCAGCATCCGGCCGTGGCCGTCGCGCAGGTTCCAGTAGGCCACCGGCTCGTTGCGGACGCCGTTGGCGGCAAAGACGCCGTAGGCCGACGCGAGCTCCAGGGGCGTCACCTCGTACGAGCCGAGGCCCAGCGACAGGGTCGGCTGGAGGGGGCTGGTGATGCCCGCCCGGCGTGCTGTCTCGATGACGGCCGCGGGGCCCACCTGGTTGAGCAGCTTGACGGTGATGACGTTGTTGGAGAGCTCGAGCGCCCGGCGCAGGGTGATGGTCCCGTCCTTCTCGCCCCGGTAGTTGCGCGGGGTGTACGGCTTGCCGAAGACCGAGTAGGTGACGGGCGCGTCCGACATCTTGAGCTCGGGCGAGAGGCCCTGGGCGAAGGCCGTCAGGTAGACGAAGGGCTTGAAGGTCGAGCCCGGCTGGCGCTGCGCCAGGACCGCCCGGTTGTACTCGCTCTTGCGAAAGTCCTCGCCGCCGACCATGGCGACGATGCCGCCGGTCTGCGGGTTGATGGCGACCAAGGACGCCTGGTCGAAGCGGAAGCGCTTGCCGTAGCGCTGCACCAGGTCCGAGACGAGCTTCTCGGCGAGCTCCTGGGTGGCGAGGTCGATGGTGGTCTGGACCTTGAGGTCCCCGTGCAGCACCGCGTCCTCGCCGTAGCGGTTCTTGAGCTGGTTGACGAGGTAGGACGTGAAGTAGGCGGCCTTGTTCCACCGGCCGGGCTGGCCGGGCAGGTTGAGCCGGGCGCGCTTGGCGCGGTCGGCCTCCGCCTTCGAGACGTAGCCGAGCTCGGCCATGCGGCTGAGCACCACCCGCTGGCGCGCGAGGGCCTTCTCCCGGTTGCGGTAGGGGCTGTAGGCCTCCGGCGCCTTGAGGAGGGCGGCCAAGAGCGCCGACTCCTGGAGGTTGAGGGTGCGTGCGGAGTGGCCGAAGTAGGTCTGGGCGGCCGCCTCGATGCCATAGGCGCCGTGGCCCCAGTAGACCTCGTTGAGGTACATCTCCAGGATCTGGTCCTTGGAGTACTTGCGCTCGAGCTCCATGGCGAGGACCGCCTCGTCGAGCTTGCGCTGCAGGGTCTTGTCCGAGTTGAGGTACTTGTTCTTGACCAGCTGCTGGGTGATGGTGCTGCCGCCCTGCACCTTGGCCCCGGCCTTGATGTCCGTCCAGAGGGCGCGGCCCAAAGAGCGGATGTCGATGCCCCCGTGGTCGTAGAACCGCGAGTCCTCGATGGCGATCACGGCCTCGCGCGTCACCTCGGGGATGGCGTGCAGGGGCATGTGGATCCGCCGCTGCTTGCCGCGCACCACCGTGATCAGCTTGCCGCGGGTGTCGTAGATTTCGGTGCCGTTGCCCGCCCAGGCGCTCGGGGCATGAGCCACGAGCGACAGGGCGAGCACGATGGGTAACAGCGGACGTTTCATGGGTTCCTATGCGTTGGCGGGTTCACCCTTCGCCTTGGCGGCGCGGGTCAGGACCACGTCGTAGACGATCAGGCCGATCATCGAGGCGAGGCCGATGGCACCGAAGATGTACCAGATCCGCTCGGGGTGATGCAAGGCGAAGAGCAGCTGCGTCACTTCCAGCGGCGTCTTGTTCAGCTGCGTCGCCAGGGTCTCCATGACCTTTTCCTTGGGGATCGCGGCGATCGCCTCGGGGCTCATGTGCAGCTGGCTGGCCATGTAGGCCTTGGCGAGGGTCACCTTGTCGGCGAAGTTCTGGTACATGTAGCCGCCGATCGAGCTGCCGATGCCCCAGCCGATGGCGAGCGGCACGTTGGCGTAGCCCATGTAGAGGCCCTTCTTGTCGGGCGGCGCGATGTTGGCGAGGTACTCCTGCTTCTTGGGGCTCGCCATCATCTCGCCCAGGGCGAAGATGAAGATGCCCAAGGCGCAGTAGAGGCCGTTCATGGTGGCACCGGCGAGCACGATGCCCCCGATCGAGATCAGGATGCCCACGATCATCGAGTGCATGGCCTTCATCCGGCTGAAGAGGGCCGCGATGGGCACCATCAGGAAGACGATGGCGCCGGCGTCGATGTTGACCATGTGCTCGGGCAGGATGTGCACGCCCTTCTGGGCCTCGGCGACCCAGGTCGGGTTGTGGAAGGTCTGGCCCATCCAGAGCAGCAGGGCGTTCGTGTCGACCCAGTCGTCGATGAAGTTCGGCAGCAGGTCGAAGAGCTGCATGAACATGAGCCAGAAGCCCGAGAAAATGACCAGGAAGGTCGCGAGCTTGGGCTCGAACACGTTGGTGACCGAGACCGTGACGATGTCGATGTTGTCCTTCACGGGGCGGGGCAGCGCGTTGTAGCCGATCCGGTACAGGGCGCGCAGCGCGACCATGACGGCCATGAAGACCAGGGTGGCCGTGGGGGTGCCGCCCGAGAAGGCCTGGATGGCGGCCCAGACGGCGGCGATGCCGACCGTGAGGTTGAAGGGCTTGGACTGGACCATGAACGTCGCCAAGGGCGCCATCGAGACCGCGCCGGCTCCCTCGACCTCCGACTGGGTCTTGAGCGGCGGACGTTCGGGCTCCTTGAACATGAGGAGCACCAGGAAGTTGACGGCGACCAGGGCGGCGTTGACGTAGAAGACGTAGGACCAGTCGAGCACGCGCAGGTGGCCGGCGGCGATCGGGCCGATGAAGCCGCCGATGTTCACCATCGCGTAGAAGATGCCCCAGCCGACCGCGGCGTTCTTGGGCATGGTCGTGTTGGCGAGGATGCCCTGGACGCCCGGCTTGAAGACGGCCGTTCCGGTCGCGAGCATCATACAGCCGATGAAGAAGCCGACGAACGAGTGCTGCGTGGCCATCAGGAGGTAGCCCAGGATCTTGATGCCGATCGAGAAGGCGACGGTCGACTTGTAGCCGTAGCGGTCGGCGAAGCCGCCCGTGAAGAGCGGCAGCAGGCTCTGGATCACCGCCCACCAGGCGTAGATGGTGCCCTTCTGGATGTGCGTGAACTCCAGACCGCCCCGGGCGACGGCGTCCACGATGTAGATCGAGAGCACGGTGCGCACGCCGTAGTAGGCCCAGCGCTCGATGAGCTCCATGACGTTGACGGCCCAGAAGGCGCGGCCGAAGCTGCGGATCTGGCCGAGGAGCCCTTTCGGCTCTGCCGCCGGTATGACGACGGACTGTTCGTTCGCGACCACGTTGTCTCCTAGTGTGTGAGAGGGGGGGACCTCCTGAACCGGGCGGTGACCCGGTTGACAGGGGTACGTAATCATCCTTAATCATAGCAGCAAAGCGGCGCGTGGAGCCATCCATGGTAAAATCCCTGGGGCTTACTTTTTTTGACGGAGAACAGGGGTCACATGATCGCCTTCCAACAGGTTTCCAAGTTCCAGAGCAAGCGCTTCTTGTTCAAGGACGCCAACTTCCAGATCAATCCCGGCGAGCGCGTCGGCCTGGTCGGCCACAACGGCGCGGGCAAGAGCACGCTCTTCCGCATGATCGTGGGCGAGGAATCCGCGGACGAAGGGTCGATCACCATCCCCGAGCGCTTCACCGTGGGCTACTTCTCGCAGAACCCCGCGGCCGAGGTCCACCTGACGGTGCTCGAGTGCGCCATGGCCGGCGCGTGGGAGGTCCACACCCTGGGCCAGCGCATCGAGGAGCTCTCGAACCGGCTGTCCGACCCCGAGCTCGCGGACATGGACGCCGTCCTCGAGGAGCTCGGCGAGGCGCAGAGCGTCTTCGAGACGCTGGGCGGCTACGATCTCGAGCAGCGCGCCCAGGAGATCCTGAGCGGCCTCGGCTTTTCGGCCGCGGACCAGGAGCGCAAGGTCGGCGAGTTCTCCGGCGGCTGGCGCATGCGCATCGAGCTCGCGCGGGTCCTGCTGCGCAAGCCCGACGCGTTGCTGATGGACGAGCCGACCAACCACCTGGACGTCGAGACGATCATCTGGCTCGAGGAGTTCCTCGATCGCTACCCCGGCGCCATCTTCATGACCTCGCACGATCGCGACTTCATGAACCGCCTGGTCAGCAAGATCGTGGCCGTCGAGCACGGCGGGATCACGGTCTACTCGGGCAACTACGACTTCTACGTCAACGAGTCGGCCACCCGCCTCGCGAACCTGGAGGCCGCCGCCAAGCGCCAGGAGAAGGCCCTCGAGAAGGAAGAGGAGTTCATCGCGCGCTTCAAGGCGCGCGCCTCGCACGCGGCCCAGGTGCAGAGCCGGGTCAAGATGATCGAGAAGATGGACCGCATCGAGGTGCCCAAGGAGCTGCGCGCGGTGGACTTCCAGTGGCCCGCCTGCCCGCGCAGCGGCGACATCGTGGCGACCATCTCGGGCGTCGGCAAGGCCTACGGCGAGAAGACGGTGCTCGAGAACATCGACCTCCAGATCAAGCGCCTGGACCGGGTGGCGTTCCTCGGCGTCAACGGCGCCGGCAAGTCGACCCTGCTCAAGATTCTCGCCCAGCAGCTCTCCCCGGACCAGGGCGAGTGCAAGCTCGGGGCGAGCCTCTCGGTGGGCTACTTCGCCCAGCACCAGACGGAGATCCTCAAGCCCGACATGACGGTCTACGAGGCGGTGCAGGAGGTGGCGCCCACCACGAGCCGCGCCTCCATCCAGAACATCCTGGGCTCCCTGCTCTTCAGCGGGGACGACGTGGAAAAGCAGATCTCGGTGCTCTCGGGCGGTGAGAAGACCCGCCTGGTGCTCGCGCGGATCATCGCGAACCCCTGCAACTTCCTCATCCTGGACGAGCCCACCAACCACCTGGACATCCGCACCCGCGAGGTGCTGCTCGAGGCCCTGCAGCAGTTCGAGGGGACGCTCGTGTTCGTCTCGCACGATCGCCACTTCCTGCGCGACGTGGCCACCAAGGTCATCCTCATCGATCAGGGCCACACCACCGAGTACCTGGGCGGCCTGCCCGACTTCCTGGAGAAGAACGGGAACCGGTTCCCCGGCTCACAGTACCAGCAGACCCTGCGGGTGGGATAGAACGCAGAGGGCCGCGCCGACAGGCGCGGCCCTTCGTCTTTCCGGGGCTGCCGGCATCGGCTCGCCGACCGGGGCGGTGAGCACATTGGACGATTGTTCCTTTATACCCCTCGCTGGAACGGGTAGGATCTAGGTAGCCGATATCTAGAGGAGCCTCGCGCATGTCCGTCTACCAGGGTCCGATCATCGATTACCATGCCCACCTCAAGGGCGACGGGGAAATCGAGATGCACGACATCCCGCAGTACCCCGTCCTGCACAAGCTCGCGGATCTGATGGAGCCATGGCTGTACAAGGGCGTGAACCTCTTCGCCCGGCATGGCCGGAACCCCAAGTTCCACCCGGTGTATCACGAGTTCACGTTCTTCGGCTTCCACGAGCTGATGCGCCTGCTCAACAAGTACCGGGTCGACAAGTTCCTCGAGAGCATGGACCAGAACGGGATCGAGAAGGCCGTCGTGTGCGTCATCGAGCCCTTCATCGGGACCATGGAGGTGCTCAAGGCGATCGCGCCGCACCGCGATCGCATCGCCGTCTACTGCGCGGTGGACCCGTTCGAGCCCAACTTCCTGGACCGCCTCAAGTTCTACGTGGAGACCGGCCAGGTGGTGGGGCTCAAGATCCACCCGCCGGTGGCGGGCCCGCACCCGGCCTCGACCGAGCTCTTCGAGCTGGGGGCGTTCGCGCAGGAGCACGCGCTGCCCATCTTCATCCACGCGGGCACCTTCCCCTTCCCCATGCACGCCCATCACGACGACGTGGACGAGCTGGAGCCCTTCATCCGGACGTTCGACCAGATCCCGATCGTGCTCGGCCACATCGGATGGGACCAGCACGAGAAGGTGCTGCGCATGGCCGAGCGGTACGCCCATGTCCACGTGGAGACCTCCTGGCAACCGCCCGAGATCATTCGCGAGGCCATCGAGCGGATCGGCATGCACCGGGTGCTGTTGGGTTCGGACTTCCCCTTGCTATCTCAGGACGTCGCGCTTAAGAATGTCATGGACGCCGTCACGCCGGAGGAGGCCGAGTGGATCTGCTACCGGAACGCGGAGCGGATGATCGCGCACCATGCGATGAACCGTCCGGTGAAGGTGGACGTCTCGCAGGAGATCCTCGAGCAGAAGGGATAGGCACGCGATGCTACGGGCGCCTCAGAACCTCAGCAGCCTCAGTCAGGACCTCTGGTACGAAGCGCTCAAGCTGGTGCTGGCGCCCATCGTCACCGAGCAGCTGGTCAACACCCGCGTCGAGGGGCTGGAGAACATCCCCATGGACGGGCCGGCGCTCTTGGTCCCCAACCACCGGACCATGACCGATCCCTTCCTCCTGGGCGCCTTCGTGCCGCGCCGCATCCACTACGTGGTGGCGGGCTTCCTGAGCCGCTTTCCCATCTCGGAGCGGATCATCGCCGGCACGGGCAACATCATCCTGCCCGTCTCCAAGGGCGGCCGCAGCGAGGAGCTGATCACCAAAGCGCGCCGCCTCCTGCAACGCGGGCGGCTGGTAGGCGTCTTCCCCGAGGGCGTGGACAACTTCGTCAACGGCTCGGCGCCGGGCACGGTCTCGCCGTTCCACACGTCGTTCGCGAGGCTCCTGGTCCAGATGGCGGTGCCCAACCTGCCCGTGGTCCCCATCGCCATCACCGGCGAGGAGGAGCAGGTGCTCGTGCGCGTCCCGTCCCGGCTGATGCGGGCCATCGACCCCGGCAACAAGGCCTGGGTGGAGGGCGAGGTCAAGGGCACCATCTACCGGGAGGCCCGGATCAAGATCGGCATGCCCATGAGCTTCGACGCCTTCTACCACCTGCCGCCCGAGCGCGAGGCGGAGGGCATCCGCCAGATCGTGCGGGTGGTGCGCGACGCGGTCTGCGACCTGGCCGGAGCGCCCAACGACGAGAAGCCCTCCATCACCGCGAGCAAGAAGAAGGCCCTGACGGGCAACCTCTTCGACGACAGCGACGCCTAGTCCAGCAACCCCTTGCGCAGGGCGTACTTCACCAGCTCCGAGCGCTGGTGGATGCCCAGCTTGTCCATGATGTGGGCCCGGTGCGTCTCGACGGTACGCACCGAGATGACCAAGAGGCGCGCGATCTCGGGGTTGGTGTGACCTTCGGCGATGAGCTTGAGGATCTCGCGCTCGCGCTCGGTGAGGGTGCCGTAGGAGTCCCGGGCCTCGCCCGTCTCGACGCGCTCGAGGTAGTCCTTGACGAGCGCCTTGGTGACCGACGGGCGCAGGAACGCACCGCCCTGGATGACCTGATGGATGGCGTCGATGAGCTCGGTGTCGGCGGCCTTCTTGAGGACGTAGCCCGAACCGCCGGCCTTGATGGTCCTGAAGAGGTAGGCCTCGTTCTCGTGCATGGTCAGCATGAGGACCTTGACGTCGGGCTGGTGCTTCTTGATCTCGGCCGTGGCGTCGATGCCGCCCATGCCGGGCATGGAGATGTCCATGAGTACCAGGTCGGGGTGCAGCTGCCCGGACAGGCGGATGGCCTCCTCGCCCGTGGTGGCCTCGCCGACGACCTCGATGTCGGTCTCGGCGTTGAGCAGCATCTTGAGGCCGCTGCGCAGGATGGCGTGATCGTCCGAGATCAGCACGCGAATCGGTTCAGGCATGGACGTGGTCTCCTATGTGAAGGGGAATCGTGAAGCGGATGTGGGTCCCATGGCCCGGTGCCGAGTCGATGACGAAGTCGCCACCCAGCAGTCCGACTCGTTCTTGCATGCCAAGCAGGCCGAGGCTCTGGCGCCCCTTGGCGGTGACGACGGCCGCCAGGTCGAAGCCGCGGCCGTCATCCTCCACCCGCGCCTCCAGGCGATCGCCCGCCAGGGCGAGCCGCAGGGAGACGTGCTCGGCGGAGGCGTATTTCGCGATGTTGGTGAGCGCCTCCTGGATCACCCGGTAGACCGAGGCCTCGATGACGGGCGCCAGGCGCTGCTCGAGGCCCTGGATCGAGACGGCGGTCTTGACGCCGTGGGCCTCCTCGAAGTCCGTGGCCATGGCGCGCACGGCGGCCACCAGCCCCAGGTCGTCGAGCATGGCGGGCCGAAGCTCCACCGAGAGGCGATGGACCTCGTCCAGCGTCTGGTGCACGAGCGCCATGAGGTCCGCCGCGCGGGCCTGCATGGCGTCCATGGTGGGGGCCTTCTCGAGCACCTTGAGGCCGACCAGCAAGGTCGTGAGCGACTGGCCCGTCTGGTCGTGCAGCTCGCGCGAGATGCGCCGCCGCTCGTCCTCCTGCGCGCTGATGAGCTTGTCCAGCAGCTGGCCGCGCAGGCGATCCTTCTCCTCGAGGGCCATCTTCTGCATGCTGAGACGATCGGCGATCGCCTTGAAGTCGGTGGCGAGCCGTCCGACCTCGTCCGAGCCGCGCGAGTCCGGCAGGGGCTCGAGGATCTCGCCCGCTGCCAGCGTGCGGCTGGCGCGTGCCAGCCGGCGCAGGGGGGCCGAGATCTCGTGCGTGAGCCACGCGAGCGCGATGAGGGCCAGGAGCATGGCCGTGCCCGCCACCGAGAAGATGCCCCAGGCATGCTTCTGGAGCATGTCCGAGATCTGCTTCTGCGGGATGCCGCGCACGAAGGCGCCCAGGAACTGGCCGTTGGCGTCCTGGAGCCGGTGGATGGCGACGACGTAGGTCGTGTCGCGGAAGGTGGCCGTCGTGAACCCCTCGGGGCTCGACGGTCCCAACAACTTCGAGGGCAGGCGCAGGGCCTGTCGATCGTAGGCGCCTTCGAGCCCCGCGACGGCGATGGGGTGCCGGCCCGCGAAGACGGCCGAGAAGCCGCCCATGAGGCTCACCATCTCGTCGCTGGAGCGCTGGGCCTCCACCGGGTAGAGGCGCACCTTGTCGTGGGCGAAGTCCGACCCGGTGCGGATGGCGTACAGGCGCTCCAGGACTTTCAATTCATTGTGGACCTGGCGGTGCGTCTGGGTGCGGAGGCTATCCTCGGCACTGACGTAGGTGACGACGGTGAGGACGCCCGCGACCAAGAAGACCGCGGCGGCACCGCCGAAGAGGAGTTTGCGGGCGAAGCTCAGGTTGTGCCAGGCCCGTCGGAAGAAGTTGAACCACGTGCGGGAAGACCACCGCGGCAGGTTGCGCATTGCTGCCTCCTTGGTGCCATGCTACCGCATTTTCACTCTAGGACACCCGAACGGCGCTTGATACCGCAGTTTTCCGCAATTAGAATCACCCCGGCGGGGAGGGCGCGTATGCCAAGACACTGGCTCGCCCCGGGCGAGGAAGCGCAGGAGAGGGCCTACGAGGCGGTGCGGACGATGGTCGCGCCCGTCTTGCGGCGCATGCTGACCTGGATCCAGTTCGAGGGCGGCGAGCACGTGCCGGCGGAAGGACCCGCGATCCTGGTGGCCAACCATCGCAGCCTGGTCGACCCGCTGCTCATCGGCCTCGGCGTCGACCGGCACGTCCACTGGGTGGCCGATTCGTGGCTCGGTCGGGCCATGGGGCCCCTCTTGCGCCCGGCCGGGGTGCTCTTCTTGCCGGCGAGCCGCCACCGTACCGGCGCCCTCGTCACGTGCGCCGGGGCGGCCCTCGAGACGGGCCAGCTGGTGGGGATCTTTCCCGAGGGGATGGACAACTTCCTCGTGACGACCCCGCCTCGGTCGATCGGCAGCTTTCACTCGGCCTTCGCCCGCCTCTGGTGGCAGGAGCGCGAGCGCGGCATCCCCATCCTCCCGGTGGCCGTCGTGGGCTCGCTCGATGAGCGCCGCCTGAGGCTGCCGGGGCGGCTGTTCAGCGCCCTGGATCCTTGTAACCCGCGCTTCGAGGACCATGCGGTCTACGGCGTGCTCTACCGGAGCGCCCTGGTGCGCTTCGGAGCGCCGCTGGAGGTGCCGGCCGCCATGGCGGACGAGGAGGAGGCCGTCGCGGCCCTGACGGCGCAGGCCCGCGCGGCGATCGTCGACCTGATGACGCGGTGAGCTTGGCTGGGAGAGGCTAGCGCCAGCTGCGATCCATCAGGCCGCGCTCGCGCTGCGAGACGAGGTAGTAGTCCTGGGTCGAAAGCACCAGCCGGCCGCGGCGCCCGAGCGGGGCGCGCCACTCGAGGAGGGCGAACTCCCCGACCTCGGCCATGCGCCAGCTCAGCCCGAAGCGCTTGAGCGCGGGCAGGAGCTCGTGTACCACCCGCACCAGGTCGTGGTCGGAGCGGATCCGCTTCAGCGCGGAGCAGGCCGCACAGTGGTCTCCGTGCTCGCGGGCGCAGCGGATACAGGTGGGCATGCCGCAGTCCGAGCAAGGGTTCGCGTGCGCGTGGCAGTGGCGCTCCTTGCAGGCGGGACAGGTGAAGGTCTCGCGCGGCAGGACCGACAGGTGGCAGCTCTGGCAGCGGATGGCGTGGTCGGGACAGACCATGCCGCGGCCGTTGGGGTTGGGCCGCAAGAGCTCGCGGGACGTCACCTCGCCGCAGTCGTGGCAGGTGACGGCACAGACCACGCAGAAGGCCGTCTGCGTCAGGTGGCAGCGCTGGATGGCCTCGTGCGGCGACATGACCCCGCAGCGGGTGCAGGGCTCGGCGAGGCGCTTGGGGGCCTGGGCCTCTGCGGCCTCGGCCTCGGGCGCGCAGCGGTGGCAGACGACGCGGCCGTCGTGGCCGCCCGGCTGGGGGGCGCCCTCGCCATGGGCGATCGCGAGCCCGCACCGCGGGCAGTTGGGCAGCATGAGCTGCTGGGTGACGGGCACGTAGCTGACCTCGAGGGTGCCCTGGGGCAGCTCGAGGGCGTAGGTGACCACGTCGTAGGTCACGTACGCCACGCTGACGAGCGCCGTCTCGAGGGTGATCTCATGGCGGGCGCGCTCGGCCTCGAGGCGCGATCGCTCGGCCTCGCGGATGTGCTCGCCCTCGAGCTCGCGGCGGATGCGGATCTGCTCGAGCTCGACGGTGACCTTCTCGGCCTCGGCCTGGAGCTTGACGATGGCGCCGGGCAGCTTGGTCTCCTGGGTGCGGCGCACCAGGTGCTCCAGCTTGGCGTCGAGCTCGGCCTCCTCGTCCTTGAGGAGCTGGGCGATCTGGCCTGCATAGTAATGCGCGATGCGCTCCTCGGCCTCCGCGAGCCGCGGGGCCAGCTCCGCCTCCAGGGCGTTGCCCCGCTCCTCGGTGCGCGCATCCACGTGCGAGATGGCCTGGGCATGCAGCGTCTCGACGGCCAGGTGGCGCGGGTCGCGCGGCGGATCGATGGGGATGGCGGGCAGGGTGTAGAAGCGCTCCGAGAGCGCGTCGAGACGCTCGCCCGTCAGGGCGTCCAGCAGGTCGTGATGCAGCTCCTCGTGCCGGGCGGCCATGGCCGGGGCGTCGAAGGTCACGCGGTGGCTGAAGCCCACGGCCGTGCGCGGCCGCACGGAGACCAGCTTGGCCGCCGTGACGCCGAAGCCCGGTAGGAGGGTGCCGAACAGCTCGGCGGCATGCGCGATGGGGTCGGTGACGATGTGCCGGTAGGCCACCGGGCGGGCCTGCGTGCAGGCCTCCAGGATGGCGCGCCACTGCGGCGTCGTGCGGCCCATGGGGCGCACCTGGCTGTCGTCGGCCGTGGGTTCGAAGGTGATGTTGAGGGCCTTGCCGGCGGGATCCTTCTGAGGCAGTCGGATCTCCCAGCTGCGAGCGCCCGGGTCGAGCGGCGTCAGCTCGGCGCCGAGGCTGCGGTAGTAGTCGAGCGTGAAGCTCCGGATCGAGGGTTCCTGCATCATCACGTCCTTTGCCTGCGAGCGATGGGCCGATCCTAGCCCATGCTCGGCCGCGCAATCTGTGACGGATGCGCACTATGAGAGCGTTCGGACTATGACATGCGCTCCGGCCCCCGGTCATGCCGGGGGCCGGAGGCGGATCGACGGGCTAGTTGAGTTTCTGCGTCTCCTTGTCGTCTGCGTAGATGTCGACGTCGACCTGCTTCTGCATGATCTTCTCGATGCGGGCCTTGAAGTCCGTGGCGATCTCGGTGGCCTGGGTCTTGCGGGCCGTGGGATCCGTGACCTTCTGGAGGGCCGGCACGATGAGGCGCCAGGGCTTTTTCTGGGGCGTCTTCTTGACGCTGATGCCCTGCTTTTCCATGTCCTCGAGCACCGAGTTGAGGTCGTTGATCATGAGCTGCTTTTCGGCCTTGATGCGGGCCTCGGCCTTCTTCTGCTCCTCGGTGCGCAGATCGGGCGGCTGGGCCGCTCCGCCGTTGGCGACAGTCGCGCTGGAGCTTGCCACCGAGGTGTCGGCGCTCTTCTTGGTCTGGGTCTGCTTGCAGGCGGTCATGCCGAACGCGAGCATGAGGGCAACAGTAAAGCTGAGCATGCGCATGGCGGTCTCCTTGGGCATGGGAAGGGGAGCCGGGAAAGGGCGCGGGGCAGCTCCGATTGCTCGGTTGCTTTACGTATTGTAATGAAGTTTTCTAAACTTGCAAGCGGAATTTTCGCAAGCCGCTAGGAGGCGCTCGCCTGGTCCTTGATCGCCGAGAGGTCCAGCAGAGCGAGCGTCTGGGAGTCGAACTCCCGCACCTGGTCCGCGGCGGTCTTGGCCATGGCCAGATTCTGCCCGAGGGTCTGGAAGCCGGCGGCCAGCTCCTGGCGCTCCTTGGACTGGGCGATGAGGGTGATGATCGCCTTCTCGAAGCTCTCGAAGCCCTTGAGGTTCGAGAGGATGAGGTCCGTGTCCCCGACCGCCTGGGTGAAGAGCTCGATCTTCTGCTCGAGGATCTGCAGCACGTAGTCCTCGATGGTTCCCGAGATCGAGAGGTTGACGATGACCACGTCCCGGGACTGGCCGATGCGGTGCACGCGGCCGATCCGCTGCTCGACGCGCATGGGGTTCCAGGGCAGGTCGTAGTTGACGAGCACGTGGCAGAATTGCAGGTTGACGCCCTCGGAGCCCGCGTCCGTGCACAGGAGCACGTCGCCGTCCATCTTGAAGCGGGCGATGACCCGGTCCTTCTCCTTCTGGCTCATCTTGCCGTTGAAGCACAGGACCTTGAGCCCGTCCTTCTCCAGCCGCTCGGCGAGGTAGTCCTGCGTCTCGTAGAAGCCCGTGAAGACGATGGCCTTGTCCCCGGACTCGGTGAGGACCTTGCGCAGGGCCTCGAGCTTGGACGAGTCCTCCACCCGGCGTGCGAGCCCGGCGATGCGCATGAGCTCCTCGGCGTCCTCGACGGTGGTCTGGCGGGCCATGGCCTCGACGGTCTTGGCGAGCGCCTGGGGGCTGCTCGAGAGCATGCGCGAGAGGCGGATGAAGGCGAGCGTCTTCTGGCCCTTGGCCTGGCCGAGCCCCTTGGCGACGTAGTCGACCACCGCGTCGTGCAGGGCCATCTCCTCGGTCGAGCCCGTGAGACGCACGGTCTCGACCTTGCGATCGACGAAGCGGATCCCGACCTGGGCCCGCCGGTGCCGCACCATGACCCGCGACAGGACGTTCGCGAGGGCCTCCGGGTTCTTGAGCACGCGGCCCTTGGCGTCCTCCACGTAGAGGTTGCGGAAGCTCTCGGGAGTGCCGAGCATCCCCTCGCTGAGCAGATCGACCAGGTTGTAGAGCTCGAAGAGGCTGTTCTGGACCGGGGTGGCGGTGAGGAACAGCTTGAAGCGGGCCTCCAGGCTCTTGACGAACTGGTAGGCCGCCGTCTGGCTGTTCTTGAGCCGGTGCGCCTCGTCGACCACGAGCATGTCCCAGCGGCGCTTGGTGATCTCCGCGGCGTTGTGGGGCTGCTTGGCCGTGTCCAAAGAGACGATCAGCCGATCGTGGGCATGCCAGCCCTTGAAGTGCTCGTCATCGTCCCGGTCGGCCACCACGAAGGCCTCGCCGAACTTGGAGTCCATCTCGCCCCGCCACTGGGTGGTGAGGGGGGCCGGCGTCAGCACGAGCACGTTCTTGACCAGGCCCCGGACCAGGTACTCCTTGAGGATCAGCCCCGCCTCGATGGTCTTGCCGAGGCCGACCTCGTCGGCCAGGATGGCGCGGCAGTGCATGCGGTTGATGGCCGTCATGACCGCGTCGATCTGGTGCGGCAGGACCTGGATCCGGCCCGCCTGGAGCTGCTCGAGACTCTGGAGATCCTCGATGGCCTCGCCGAGGCTCAACAGGTGAGCCTTGACGCAGACGGTTTGCCAGAGGGTGGGATCGAAGTCAGAGGCTGCCAGGCGCGAGAGCTGCTCGCGGGCGTCCGTGTAGACGCGTTTCATGGAGATCCTTTCAGGCGGCGGTCCCCGGGACCGCAGGACCTCACTTTACTCAGACCGGCCGGGGAGGGCGGTGACTGCGATTACAGCCTCTTAATCCTTGATCTCCTTCGCGGCATTGGCCTGGAGCGCCTTGGGCGCCGGGCCCGCCGGTTCGGGCTGATCGAGCACCCGGTTGACGAAGCGTGCGGCCACGAACAGGAAATCCGAGAGGCGGTTGAGGTAGGTGACGACCACCGGATTCAGCTCCTCGTCACGCGCGACCCCAACGGCGAGCCGCTCGGCCCGGCGCACGACCGTGCGGGCCAGGTGCAAGGCCGCCCCGGAGTGGGAGCCGCCCGGCAACAGGAAGCTCGTGAGCGGGGGCATGCGCGCTTCGAGAGCATCGATGGCCGTCTCGAGGTAGCTGACGTGCTCGTCGGTCGCCTCCCAGCCGGGACGCTTGCCGGGCGGGGTGGCGAGCTCGGCGCCGATGTTGAAGAGCACCTGCTGGATCTCCGTCAGGTAGGCGCGGACGTCCTCGAGGGCCAGGTTCTCCGGCAGGAAGCTCACGCCGAGGCCGATGGTCGAGTTGGCCTCGTCCACCGTCCCGTAGGCGTCGACGCGCCGATCGTCCTTGGCCACTCGCTTGCCGAACAGCAGCGAGGTCTGTCCCTTGTCTCCGGTCTTGGTGTAGATCTTCATACCGCCTCCTTCTTCTCGGACCATCCTACCGTGCGCCCGGACCTTAGGCCAGCCGCCATCGTGCGTGCTAAAATGGGGCCATGCCTGCACCCAGCTTGAAAATCGGCTCCCTCGAGCTCGACAGCCCGGTGATCCTCGCGCCCATGTGCGGGGTCTGCGACTTTCCGTTCATTCGCCTCATGCGGCGCTACGACGCGGAGAGCCTCGCCTTCCATGAGATGTTCAGCGCGGTGGGGCTCGTCAACATGCACCGCCGCCAGGACGCGCCGGACCTCACGGTGCCCCCCGACCTCAAGCCCCTGGGCCTGCAGCTCTTCGGGCACGAGCCCGACGTGATGGCCGAGGCCGCCCGCATGCTCGTGGGCTTCGGAGCGGCGGTGGTGGACCTCAACCTGGGGTGCCCCGTCCCCAAGATCACCAGCGGCTGTGACGGCAGCGCCCTGCTCAAGGAGACGGATCTGCTCGAGCGGATCCTCAAGGCCATGGTGGCCGCCCTGCCCGACACGCCCGTCACCATCAAGATGCGGCTCGGCTACTCGGACGACCACCAGAACTACCTCGAGGTGGCCAAGCTCGCCGAGCAGGCCGGGGTCGCGGCCATCACGGTGCACGGCCGCACTCGCAGCCAGATGTACTCCGGCCGGGCCAACTGGGAGAAGATCGCCGAGGTGGCCCAGGCCGTCTCCATTCCCGTCATCGGCAACGGGGACGTCTCCGATCCGGTCCAGGCCCTGCAGCTCATGCGCGACTACGGCGTGGCGGGGGTCATGATCGGCCGCGCGGCCCAGGGCAACCCCTGGGTCATCCCCCGCATGGCCCACTACGCCCGCACCGGCGAGGTCCTGCCCGAGCCCGGGCCCGAGGAGCGCCTCCGGGTGGCCCTCGAGCACGCCGAGATCCTGATCGCCGAGAAGGGCGAGCGCCAGGGCGTCTCCGAGAGCCGCAAGCACATCACCTGGTACACCCGGGGCATGGTGGGCTCGGCCGACCTGCGGGCCGCGATCAACGCGACGAGGTCCCACCAGGAGCTCGTCGAGGTGGTCATGACCTTCATCGAGCGGCTCCCGGAGCGGGCTGCGGCCTAAATTGTTACATAACCTTACCTTGACTTTAACCTAAAATTTACCTAAGCTACGTCAGTAGTGCCCCGATCGATCGGATAGGTGAGTTAACACCATCTGAAGGGGCAGGGGAGGACGTATGCTCGAACGCATGTGGCAACGGATCGGCGGGCTCGCTGTAGCCGCCATGCTCCTTTCCGCGTGCGGGCAGTCCCCGACGGCCACCGGCGGCAACAAGGGCCTGGACGTGCCCGACGACGATGCGCCCGCCCGTGGCGGCATCACCCAGTTCTACACCAAGAACGTCATGTACCGCGTCGACGACGACGTGCAGGTCGGCATGCCCGACCTCAACGCCGACATCGTCGTCAAGCGCCCCAACCAGGCGTTTGTCCCCGCCAACCTCAACGACTTCGTCGTCAACATCCACACCGGCAACCTGGTCATCGACGACGCCTCCATGACGGGGATCTTCAACAAGTACGTCTTCAACTACGAGGGCAGCCCCCTGAGTGACCTCAAGGTCACCAACAAGGAGGGCCGTGTCGCCCTGTCGGGAACCCTGCGCAAGGGCCTTCCCATCCCCTTCTCGATGGAAGGCACCCTGCAGCCCGACGGCGAGGGCCACCTGGTCCTGAAGCCCGAGAACGTCAAGAGCGCGGGCATCCCGGTCAAGGGGATCATGGACGTGATCGGCCTCGAGATGGCGAGCCTCATCAACTCCAAGGCCGCCGGCGTCAAGATCGACGGCAACAACATCGTCATCTACCCGAACAAGCTGCTGCCGCCGCCCGCCATCAACTGCTACGCCGTCGGGGCCAAGATCGAGCCGGGCCGCGTGATCATGATGCTCGACGACAAGGTGCGGCGCCCCAACCCGGAGCTGCCCGAGCCCAACGCCAAGAATTTCCTGCTCATGTGGGGCGGCAACATCCTGATCAACAACCACCTGGTCATGGATGCCAAGATCATGCAGATCGACACCACTCCCAGCGACCCCATGTACTACTACATGCCGCTGTACCGGGAGCAGCTCGCGGCCGGCGCCACCATTGGCGACCGGGGTGTGACGATCGCCTACGTGCCGGACGTGCGCAGCACCAAGCAGGAGTTCACGCGCTACCGTCCCAACTTCTGATCTGGCGCCGGTTCAGGCCTTGCCTGGCATTTCCGGCGGAACGTGGTATCATACGGTTCGCAATGGCGCGGGACTGACGCAAGTCATGCCGCGCCTTTCTGATGTTCACCCCCGCTTGTTTGAAGGAGCGTCTCCTTGAATCTGTTAGGACGAGTGTCGGTCTTCCCGTCGGTCCCCGAGCGCATCGGGCGGCTCGACGAGGTGGCCCATAACGTGTGGTGGAGCTGGAACCCCGAGGCGCAGGAGCTGTTCAAGTCCCTCGACGCCAAGCTCTGGGAGCAGGTCTACCACAACCCGGTCAAGCTCCTGTGCGAGATCAGCCAGGAGCGCCTCAACGAGGCGGCCGGCGAGCAGGGATTCCTGGGGCGCTACGATGCGGTCATTCAGGCCTTCGATCGCTACGTGCAGGACCCCCAGACCTGGTTCACCAAGACCTTCCCGGGCCACAAGGACCACATGGTCGCCTACTTCTCGGCCGAGTTCGGCCTGCATGAGGCCCTGCCCATCTACTCGGGCGGCCTCGGCATCCTCGCGGGCGACCACTGCAAGTCGGCGAGCGACCTGGGCGTGCCCTTCGTCGGCGTCGGCCTCCTCTACAACCAGGGCTACTTCCGCCAGCGCCTGAGCCCCGAGGGCCGCCAGGAGGCCCTCTACGAGAAGCTCAACTTCAACGAGCTGCCCCTGATGCCCGCCAAGACCGCCGACGGCGAAGAGGTCATCATCGGCGTCGACCTGCCCGGCCGCCGCGTGTACGCCAAGGTGTGGCGCGTGGCCGTGGGCCGCATCTCGCTCTTCCTGCTCGACACCGACATCGACCGCAACTCGGCGGAGGATCGCCGCTTCTCGGCGCAGCTCTACGGCGGCGACCACGACATGCGCATCAGCCAGGAGATCATCCTGGGCATCGGCGGCGTCCGCGCGCTGCGCGCCATGGGCATCAACCCGGCCATGTGGCACATGAACGAGGGGCACTCGGCCTTCTTGGGCCTCGAGCGCGCCCGCGAGCTGGTCCAGGGCTCGGGCCTCACCTTCTACGAGGCCCTCGAGGCCGTGGCCGCCAACTCGGTCTTCACGACCCACACCCCGGTGCCTGCCGGCAACGACGCCTTCTCCTTCGAGATGATGGAGAAGTACTTCCGCCACTTCTGGGGCGACCTGCGCCTGAACCGCGACGAGTTCCTGCTCCTCGCCCGCCAGGATCAGATGGGCGGTCCCGCGCTCTTCAGCATGACGGTCCTGGCCCTGCGCATGGCGCGCCGCGCCAACGGCGTCTCCAAGCTGCACGGCGAGGTCAGCCGCGACATCTGGAAGAACCTGTGGCCCGGCGTGCCCGTCAACGAGGTGCCCATCGCCCACATCACCAACGGCATCCACACCGACACCTGGCTCGCCCCTGAGATGGCCCAGCTGCTGGACGCCTACGCGGGCAACTGGCGCGACCACCTCACGGCCCTCGAGAGCTGGGACGACGTGGGCAAGATCCCCGACGACCAGTACTGGGCGGTGCGGCGTGAGCTCAAGGCCAAGATGATCGAGCATGTGCGCGATCGCGTCCGGGCCATGCGCCTGCGCCACGGCGAGAGCCCGGCGCGCATCAAGGAGGTCGAGCAGATTCTCGACCCCAACGCGCTCACCATCGGCTTCGCCCGCCGGTTCGCGACCTACAAGCGCGCCACGCTCATCTTCCGCGACCTGGAGCGCCTCAAGGCCATCCTCCACAAGGCCGATCGCCCGGTGCAGATCATCTTCGCCGGCAAGGCCCACCCCGCGGACGAGCCCGGCAAGAAGTTCATCCAGGCCATCTACGAGCTCGCGCAGCAGCCGGGTCTCGAGGCCCGCGTGGTCATGGTCGAGGACTACGACATGAACCTCGCCCGCTACCTGGTCCACGGCGTGGACGTGTGGCTCAACAACCCGCGGCGTCCCCTGGAGGCCTCGGGCACCTCGGGCCAGAAGGCCGCCCTCAACGGCGTCCTCAACTTCAGCGTCCTGGACGGCTGGTGGGTCGAGGGCTACAACGGCGTCAACGGCTGGAGCATCGGCGAGGAGCGCGAGTACAAGAACCTCGACGAGCAGGACGATGCGGACAGCATCTCCCTCTACCAGACCCTCGAGGACGAGATCATCCCGCTCTACTACGACCAGGATGCCAACGGCGTGCCGCACGGCTGGATCAAGCGCTCCAAGGAGGCCATCCGGACCTTGGCTCCGACCTACAGCACCCGTCGCATGGTACAGGACTACTCGCGCGAGCTGTACGTGCCCGCCATGGAGCACGGCCTCAAGCTCGCCTCCGAGGGGTACGCCCTGGCGCGTCGCCTTTCCGAGTGGAAGGGCATGGTCCGCCTCAACTGGCACCACATCAACCTCGAGGCGCGCGGTCCGCGTGAGCAGCGCCTGACGGTGGGCGACGAGCTCGCCCTGGAGGCCCGGGTCCGCCTGGGCGGCCTGGATCCCGCCCACTTCGTGGTCGAGATCTGCCAGGCGCGCGAGGTCAACGGCCAGGTCAAGAGCTTCGAGGTCGTCCAGATGAAGCGCGCCGACAAGATCGGCGAGGGCGTCTACGCCTACCAGGGGCGCCTCTGTCCCAAGACGGGCGGCAGCTACTCCTACGGGGTCCGCGTGCGTCCGGCGCACCCTGACCTCCTGGACGAGCACGAGGTCGGCCTGGTCCGCTGGGCCTAGGC
>JAKFBU010000040.1:0-12106 GCA_036676985.1 Candidatus Sericytochromatia bacterium | reverse complement strand
CGCGCGGTGGCGACCGAGGTGTCGGCCATCAAGAGCGCGGTCGATCTTCGCGCCGACCTGCCGTCGGTGAAGCCGAACCGGCAGAGCAAGTTCGAGTCGGTGACGCAGGGGATGAGGTTCTCGAGATGAGGCAGTTCGTGGGTCTGTCGGTCTCTCACTTGACCCCCCCTCCCCCCCCTGCAAGCAAGGGGGGCCTCAAGGGTGGCACTTTCCCGCTTCAAATCACCGGCGCAGCCGGACTCTTTATGCCCCCCTTGCGAAGCAGGGGGGGAAGGGGGGGTAAAAAGCTGGCCCTCCTGATGTTGGTCGGTTTACTCGCCGGCTGCCAGCTCGCTGGCCCCCTCAAGGTCGCAGAGCCCACGGGCTCCTACGTCTCCGGCCAGCTCCTCGTCCAGT
This sequence comes from Candidatus Sericytochromatia bacterium, assembly GCA_036676985.1. GTDB lineage: Bacteria > Cyanobacteriota > Sericytochromatia > S15B-MN24 > UBA4093 > DATNQJ01. The sequence continues at coordinate 11,710 of JAKFBU010000040.1, read as the reverse complement.
TCAAGCCCACCTCGGACCAGACCGTCGACGCCATCAACCGCGCCGTCGGCGCCACCACCCTGGAGAAGATCGGCGCCGACGGCCTCTGGCTCGTCTCCGTCCCCCCCGGCCAAGAGCGGGCGGTCATGGACCGCTACCGCGGCCAGGGCCATGTCGACTTCGCCGAGGTCAACCGCAGCGTCGCCACCCAGATGGTCGGCGGCTTCCGGCCCGTCTCGGCGCGCCGCGTCCAGACGGATCCCACCGATCCCCTCTACGCGGCCGAATACATGGGCCGCAAGGGCCTGCCCGGCCAGCAGTGGGGCTTCGAGGCCATGAAGATCCCCGACGCCTGGAACGTCCACATGGGCAATGCCAAGGTGACGGTCGCCGTCCTCGACACCGGCGCCGACATGGGCCACGACGACCTCAAGGCCAACCTCGACGTCGCCAACGCCCGCAACTTCGTGGACGCCTCGGCCGCCACCAACCCCGACGACGACTACGGCCACGGCACGCACGTCGCAGGCATCATCGCCGCGACCGCCAACAACTCCATGGGCGTCGCGGGCGTCGCTCCCGGCTGCCGCGTCATGCCCGTCCGGGTGCTCGGCGTCGAGGGCGGCTCCACGGCCAACCTGATCCGCGGCATCGACTGGGCCGTCTCCAAGGGTGCCAGGGTCCTCAACCTCAGCCTCGGCTCCAACCAGTACAGCCGCGCCGAGGAGGACGCCATCAAGCGCGCCATCTCCAAGGGCGTGGTCGTCGTCGCGGCTGCCGGCAACGAGGCCCTGAGCGGGAACCCCGTCAGCTACCCCGGCGCCATCGAGGGCGTGGTCTCCGTCGCCTCCCTCAAGGCGTCCGTCGACGCCAACGGCCGGTACGCCGCGCCCTACTTCCGCTCCGACTTCTCGACGTTCAACCCCTTCGTGACGGTCGCCGCCCCCGGCTCCGACATCCTCTCGACCATCCCCCGCCGCTTCCAGAGCCCCGGAGCCGTGGCGACCGACGGCCCCTACGCCTATGCGAGCGGGACGTCCATGGCCGCCCCCATGGTCGCGGGCGTCGTGGCCCTCATGCTCTCCAAGGACGAGAAGCTCACGCCCCAGCAGGTGCTGAGCAAGCTGCGGAGCACGACGGACGCCTCCACCCTGCGCGATTCCCTCGGCAACGCCGTGACGGCGCGTCCCAACCTCATGTTCGGCTGGGGTCTGGTGCAGGCCTCGGGGGCCCTCCAGTGACGTCCGTGCTTCTGGCGGAAGCGACCCGCGGCGACTGGGTCGAGAGTCGGCACCTCGGCTGGGCCGTGATCGTGGATGCCCACGGGCACGTGGTCGAGGCCGTGGGCGGGGAGGTGGACGTCTTCGCCCGCTCGAGCCTCAAGCCTTTCCAGGCCATGCCGCTGCTGCTCTCGGGCGCTGCCGATCGGCTCGGGCTGACCGAGTCGGAGCTTGCGATCGCCTGCAGCTCCCACAGCGGCACCGAGCGCCACGTGGCCGCGGCGCGCTCCATCCTGGACAAGGCCGGGGTCGATCCGGCCTACCTGCACTGCGGGGCGCACCTGCCCCTGCACGAGCCCACCGCCGAGCGGATGCGCTGCGCCCACGAGCCGGCCACGCCCCTGCACAACAACTGCTCCGGCAAGCATGCGGGCATGCTCGCCGTGTGCCGGGTCCGCGGCTGGGATCTCGCCTCCTACTACCGGTTCGAGCATCCCCTCCAGCAGGAGATCCGCTCCCACCTGGCGGAGCTGACGGGGCTCGAACCCGAGCGCCTGGTGGCGGGCATCGACGGCTGCGGCGTGCCGGCGTGGCGGCTGCCGCTGCGATCGCTCGCGGTCGCCATGGCGCGCCTCGTCGCGGATCCCCGCCTCGAGCGCCTGGAGACGGCCATGGCCCACCACCCGGATCTGGTGGCCGGTGAGGGGCGCTTCGACACGATCCTCATGGAGGCCTGCGGCGGTCACCTGGTGACCAAGGCCGGCGCCGAGGCCGTCCACGTGGGATGCGATCGCACGACGGGCATGGCCTGGGCCGTGAAGATCGCGGACGGCAACCGCCGGGTGATCCCGCCGGTGGTCCTCGCCCTGCTCTCCCGACATTCCCTGCTATCGGAAACGGACCTCGCCGGGCTCGCCGAGCAGGTCGAGCCGATCCTCACGAATCACGCCGGCACCCGAGTCGGCACCCTCCGAGCCGCCTTCTGAAACGAAGCAAGGGTTCCTGAGGCGCTGTCGTTGAGGCGTCATGTGCTTGCTTGACGGCTCGTCGTCCGCAATCACGCTTGGCTGCTTTATCAGGTGATTGTTGGTCGCCTTGAACGTACCGGCGAGCACAGGTTTTTCCTACGATGGCCCCGAAAAGGTCCACCCCGGACTAAACGCGGGCCAACAGGAGGAAAAGCATGGCAGGAAACATCCGGATTCGTCGTGGTTTGGGCGTGGTCTTGGCCGCCCTGGTGATCGGAGTGGTCGGCTGCACGACGGCTCCTGGGGCGGATCCGGGCAAGCAACTCCGGAACCCCTCTCCGGCGCCCTCGGTCGAGTACGTTCCGACCAACACGACCCTCGACTTCAGCGGCAGCGCGCCGGCGCCCTTCGAGGATCCGACCACGACCGAGGAGCGCTTCTCCGGCCGATTTGCGGCAGGTCGCTGGCTGACGGTGAACAACACCTACCGTCAGACCCAGGAGGTCCAGACCGCCACCCTCATGTTCCAGCGGTACAACGGCAACGGCTTCGGCCTCGAGGACGGGCAAGCTCCCAGCCGGTACTCGGTCGAGCTCACGGCCTTCGCCTACCGCCCGGTCACGGCCACCGAGTCGGTGATCGCCGGGGCCCCCGCGGGCGTGATCGGCTTCATCCCCTACTACCTCGACAGCACCCACTACATCATCGTCGAGCGGGTCAAGGACCAGTACGAGGTCTGGTTCGTGGACGGCCTGACGCCCGGTGACGAGTGGGCGGCCGAGACCTACCGCAAGTTCGACATGACGGCCACCGCCTCGCTCGCGGTCAACGAGCCCATCACCTTCAAGACCGAGATCGACACCAAGCGGGGCACCATGCGCCTCTGGATCAACGGCGAGTACCAGGCGCAGTTGACGGATACCAACTTCATCCGCGACGTGCAGCACAGCTTCGCGCTGCTCTCGAACGGCAACTTCGCGGCCTTCCGCGACGTGAAGCTCTCGGGCATCTCCAACTAGCCCGCGCTTTCCAACTGAAGCGCCCCCCGGAGCTCCGGGGGGCGCTTTGGCTGGAAGGCCTATGTTGCCAGATTGAATACAGAAAGCGCTGAATCGGCTTCCGCATGAGACCCACAACAATCCCGTTCGTCTTGAGCCAGGTCGAAAGCCTGTCCCGAGCCTGTCGAAGGGGCGAACGGTTCCTTTAGTGGGGCGTGACGAGCTTCAGGCCGACGATCCCCGTCACGATGAGCCCCAGGCACGTGAGCCGCATGGCGTCGCGCGGCTCGCCGAAGACGAGCATGCCGACGATGGCCGTCCCCACTGCGCCGATCCCCGTCCAGATGGCGTAGGCGCTCCCGATGGGCAGGGTCTTCAGGGCCTGCCCCAGGAGCACGAAGCTCACGATCATCATCGCCACCGTCGCGACGCTCGGCCAGAGCTTCGTGAAGCCCTCGGTGTACTTCAGCCCGACGGCCCACCCCACCTCGCTCAACCCCGCCAGCACCAGATAGACCCAGGACATGACCGTCTCCTTCCAAAAAAAAGAGCCCCCGAAGGGGCCTACGACGATCGCTCGCCGCCATTGGCACCCTCGGGTGGCTACGTTAGAGGCTACCCCAGACCCCCGACGGGGTCAAGCTACTACGGCTGGGGCGCCGTGGCCAGGGCGAGACGCTTCACGCCGCTGACCTTGAGCTGATCGATCAGGTTCACGACCTTCTCGTAGGGGATGTTCTTGTCGGCCGCGATGATGACGGCCGTGTCGGGCTTCTCGGCGATCGCCGCCTTCAGCTTCGCCTGCAGGGTCACGGGCTCGACGACCTGCTCCTGGAAGTGGATGCGGCCGTCGCCCGAGAGCTGGACCACCAGGGACGGCGGCGTCTTCTCCGCGGTCTGGCTCGTGGGCAGCTCCGCCTTGAGCGAGTCCGAGATCTGGGGCAGGAACGCCATGACCGTCAGGAAGAGCGTGATGATCATGAACACGTCGATCATCGGGATGAGCTCGAACCGGATGTTCTGGCGCCCGCGGCGGGATCTACGAACCAAAGGTGACCTCCCCCGGCATGCCCTTGGAGGGGCGCTCCGGAGCCGGCTGCGCGGTGAGCGCGCCGAGGACCGTGCCCATCAGGGCGTCGATGCGGTTGGTGAGCGTGTGGAAGGCGAGGGCCGCGACGATGGCCACCAGGAGGCCGCCCGCGGTAGCGATGAGCGCCTCCGAGATACCGGCCGAGAGCTGCGCCAGCGGGTTGGTCGGACGGGTCGAGGCGACCACCGAGAAGTTGTGGATCATGCCCGAGACCGTGCCGATGAGGCCCAGGAGGGGCGCGATGGCGGCGATGGTGTTGAGCCAGCCGACCTTGCGGTCCAGGGGGCCGAAGGCCAGCTCCGCGTAGGCGCGGATCTCCTCGGCCTTGGCCTGCGGGTGCGCGAGGCGGTAGCTGACGAGCGTCGAGACGGCGTCGGCGCGATCGCCCGGCATCAGGTTCGGAGCCTTGGGGTTGATCATGAACGCTTCGAAGCGCTTGCGGGACTTGCTGAGGGTCCAGGCGCACTCGAAGATGAGGGCGAGGGTGGCGATCGAGGCCAAGAGGATGGGGATGATCGTCCAGCCGCCAGCCTGGAGCAGCGAAATCAACCGGAACATGGGGCTCCTTTCACGTCGCGGGTACCGAGTGTTGAGTCAAGGGTGAGACGAGGCGAACCCGCGAAGGGTTCCATGGATCGCCGCTGGGCGGCGAACCATCGCCTGTTATCCCAGAAGGGGAGCGCCCCGTCAAGGAGCGCCGTCACAGGACGACACCTTCTACATACGCGCCACGCCTAGATTAAAACGGATCGGCCGAGGGAATACGTAGGGTGTCATGCCCATTCCCTGACGGCGAGGAGACCCCGTGGCCAGCCCCAACGAACCCAAGACCCGCTTCGACCTCGTGAGCCCCGGCATCGGCCGTATCTCGGGCGGTATCGTGATGCTCGTGCTGGGCCTGCTCACGCTCGGGATCGGCTTCGGCCTCGACGTGGAGCTCATGCGCCAGATGGGGCTCACCATGACCCTGATGGCACTGGTGCTCGTGGGCTACGGCGCGTTCCGGGTCTACACGGGGATCGGCGCCAAGACCCGCTCGATCAAGTGCCCCCAGTGCGGCGAGGTCAACCAGATCCTGCAGGACGTGACGAGCTTTCCCTGCTTCAACTGCGAGAAGTCGCTGAAGATCGCCGCCCGGAAGGGTTAGCTTCCGTTCATAACAAGGAGGACCCCCCCTAACCCCCCCTCAAAGAGGGGGGGAAGCTCTTGGGAGGGGCGGTTATAGCCAAGATCCGGCGGAATAGCCACAGCCAAGATCCAACGCAGCAACCCTGCTTTCCAACCTCCCATGATCCAACCCCCCTCTAGAGGGGGGGCCGGGGGGTCTCCTTAGAACTCCTAAGCTACGACAGCGCCTCGCTCGAGATCGGGAAGGGCTGCGTACCCTTGCCGTTCGGGGCGTACTTCACGACCACGATGGTCACGTCGTCGTCCGCCCGCAGCGCCAAGGGGCCCGTCAGCTGCTCCGGCGTGGCGCCGGCGTAGACGAAGGCCTTCCACTCCTCCAGGAGCTTCGCCTTGACGCTCTCCGCCGTGCGGTGGCCGTGGGCGCGGATGAGCTGCTCGAGCCGCTCGAAGCCGAACTCCTCGCCCTCCGGGTTCTTGGCCTCGATGATGCCGTCCGAGTAGAAGAACAGCACGTCCCCGTGCTCGAGCATGACTTCCTTCTCGTTGACCACGAGCATGGGCCGCACGCCGAGCGGGTAGGAAGCCATCTCCAGGGTGTACAACTCGCCGGTGGCCTGCCGGTAGAGGTACGGGTAGAGGTGGCCGGCGTTCGCGTACGTCAGCCGCCCGGTCTCCGTGTCCAGGATCGAGTAGAAGAACGTCATGAACCGGCGCTCGAAGCTGCTCTGATGCAGGATGCTGTTGGCGATGGTCATGACGTCGGCGACCTTGTGGTTGGTCAAAACCTGCGTGTGGAGGCAGCTCTTGATGACGGCCATCAAGAGGGCCGCGGGCACGCCGTGGCCCGTGACGTCGCCGATGACGAACGCGAGCTTGCTCTCGCCGAGGGGCAGGAAATCGAAGTAGTCTCCACCCACCTCGGTGGAGGTCTCGAGGTAGAAGTCGATGTTGAGCGACTTGTCGAAGGGGGCCGCCGCCGGCAGCATGGCCTGCTGGATCTTGCGGGCCGTCGCGAGCTCCTGGCTCATGCGCTCGGTTTCCTTGAGCTCCTCGCGGTGGGTGGCGATCGCCCCGATCATCTCGTTGAACGACCGGGCGAGATCGCCCAGCTCGTCGCTGCGCTCCTGCGGCACGCGCACCGTGAGGTCGCCGTCGGCGACCCGCTGGGTACCAGCGACGAGCTGGTTCACCGGACGGGTCAGGAGGCGTGCGAGCCAGAGGCTCGTCAGGAGCGCGAAGAAGAAGCCCGCCACCAGGATGAAGAGGGCCATCTGGATGAGCCGCCCCTCCTCGCGCAGGATGCGCTTGGCGCTCATGTCCACGCCGACCATGCCGTACACCCGGCCGTTGATGTCCTTGATGGGCGCATAGCCCGAGAGCCAGGTGCCGTACTTGTCGCTGTGGAACGTCTGGTCGGCGGCGTTACCCTCGAGCCCCTGCCGCATGGAGACGAGGGCCTCCTCGTCGTCCGGCGTGTAGGCCTCGTTGATGGCGCTGTGATCCGGGTCTCCGGAGGGCGTCGCGTCGACCACGAACCTCCAGGTGCCCGAGTCGTCCAGCCGCATGGTGTAGAGGTATCGGACCTCCGGGTTGGCGGCCTTGATGCGCTTCAGGAGCGCCTGGATCCGCAAGTAGGCTGGATCCTGCTCGCTCTTGAGGGCGCCGTGCTCGGCCCCGTCGATGAGCGTCGCCGTGGTGCTCGCCGTCCCCATGAGACGCTCGCGGAGCTCCTCGCGGAACGTGTGGGTGGCCGTGAAGTAGTAGGCCCCGATCGTACCGACCAGCAGAACGCTCGCCATGGCCAGAAAGACCAGGGCCATGCGGGTCTGAAGCCGGAGCCGGGGCAGCATCAGCTGGGGCATGCACACCTCCCGGCCCCATAGTAGCACAGCGGGGGGTAATTATGTCATGTCTAGGCGCTTTCAGCCCTCGGACGCAGGGTCGAGGCGCTGGAAGACGCCGGCAGGAGTTCGTACACCTCGCCGGGCGCCGGGATGACCGAGATCAGTCCGAGCTCCTCGGCCAGGCGCTCCGCCAGGGCCTCGCTGGCCGACAGCTCCCCGTGCGTGATGAAGGTCAGCGCCGGCGCCTCCTGGATGGCCCCGATCCAGTCCATGAGCCCGTCCGAATCCGCGTGGGCCGAGTAGGCGTCGATGGCCGTCACCCGGGCGCGCACCGGCACCGTCTCGTTGAAGAGCGTCACGGCCGTGGCCCCGTCCCGGATCTTGCGGCCCAGCGTCCGCTCGGCCTGGTAGCCCACGAAGAGCACCGTCGAGTCGGGATCCGGCAGGTGGTGGTAGAGGTGGTGCCGGATGCGACCGCCCTCGCACATGCCGCTCGCCGAGATGATGATGCAGGGCTCGTTCATCTTGTTGAGCCTGGCCGAGACCTCGGGGTCCCGGATCATCTGGAGGTTGGGCATGTCGAGCGGCGACCGGCGCCGGAACATGGCCTGGATCCGCGGGGGCAGGACGTTGGGGTGCTTCTCGAAGACGGCCGTGGCCGACACGGCCATCGGGCTGTCCACGTAGATGGGCAGGGCCGGGATGAGGCCGCGCTCGATCAGGTTGTAGAGGTCGAAGAGCAGCTCCTGGGTACGCTCGACGGCGAACGCCGGGATGATGATGGGGCCCTTGGCCGTGTTGATGACCTCGGTCAGCTTGGCGATGCGCTTGGCGATGGAGCCGTGGCAGCGGTTGCCGTAGGTCGACTCCGTGATGAGGTAGTCCGCCTGATGGATGATCGAGGGATCCCGCAGCAGCTGGTTGTTCTTGTTGCCGAGGTCCCCCGAGAAGACGAGCCGCGTGCCCTCGACCTCCAGCTCGACGATGCTGGAGCCCAGGATGTGGCCCGCGTCGTGGAAGGTCAGGCGCACGTTGCGCCCGATGGACGTGGTCTTGAAGTAGGGCTGACGCTCGAAGTACTTGAGGGCAAGCTCCGCCTGCTGTTTGGTGTAGAGCGGCGTCAGCAGATTCTTGCCGTACTTGCGGCGCCACTTGTTCTCGGCCTTGGCGTCCTCTTCCTGGATGGTGCCCGCGTCCGGCAGGATGATCCGGCACAGGTCGATGGTGGGAGGGGTGGCGTAGATGGGGCCGCGGAAGCCCTCGGCCACCAGCCGGGGAATCAGCCCGCTGTGGTCGGCGTGGGCGTGGGTGAGGATGATGCCGTCCAGGTGCCGCGGGTTGAAGGGCAGGGCCCGCGCGTTGAGGTCATGCGAGCGGGCTGATCCCTGGGAGAGCCCCGCGTCGATCAAGAATCGTTGCTTGCGCGTCTCCAACAGGTAGGCTGAACCGGTGACCGTCTGGGCAGCTCCCAGGAAGTGCAACCTCATTGGCTCGCTCCTCTCCGCTCTGTGGCTTCGAACTACGCCGGGGCCGTAACTAGCGAGACACCCCTCGCCCACCCGTCGATACGACGTTTGGGGCGAGGGGTGCTGGAAGCGTGGACTGCACGAAGGCGTAGTCGCATGGCTTCTCCAATTCGCTAGCAGCTACAGGTGGTCCCGGCTGCGATTCCCGACATAACATCGATGTCGTTACCGACCTTATACCCAACTCTTGAGCTTCCTTGATGTGAGCTTTGCACAAAGAATTCTGGCCGATATGGCCAGGGTTGGCCAAAGTGCCGGAGACTTTCGGCCGCCGGGTGGCTGCCAGGGGCGGGCGGGACCCGGCAAGATGGAGCCCAGGAGGGCCGCATGGAGATTGGTGTCCTGGCGCTCGAGCTCCTCGTCAGCACCGTGCTCACCGGGATCATCGGCATGGAGCGCGAGTGGCGCAACAAGTCCGCGGGGTTCCGGACCCACGTCCTGGTGGGGGTGGGCACGACCTTGCTGACCCACCTCTCGATGCATGCCTTCGCGGGCGGCGACCCGAGCCGCATCGCCGCCCAGATCGTGTCGGGCGTCGGCTTCATTGGCGCGGGCGCGATTTTACAACGCGGCCACTTCGTGCGCGGCGTCACCACGGCGGCGACCCTCTGGGTCACCATGAGCGTGGCCATGGCCGTCGGCGTGGGGTGGTACGGCTTTGCGGCGCTGGTGACGGCCATCGTGCTCGTGGTGCTCCTGTTCTTCGAGCACCTCGAGTTCTTCCTGCCGAGCAGGCGCAAGCGCCAGAGCTTCCGCATGAGGGTCTCGCATGCCCCGGAGGAGAGCGACGAGATCACGGAGCTGCTCAAAGAGAGCGGGGGGAAGGTCAGGCGGGGGGAGTGGATCCGGACGAGCGACGGTCAGCGGGTCCGGCTGTCCGTGACGTTCCTCGGCGCCAGCGAAGAGGTCGTGGCGGCCCTCGCCGCCCGGCTGGTCGAGCGCGGGGCCTCCGAGGTCGAGTGGTCCGAGCCGGAGGAGGACTTCTAGGTGAAGAGGGTCTCGCGCCCGAGCCGCTCGGTGAGGGTGTCGAGCAGGCCGTTGATCAAGAGGTCCTGGTGGTCGCGTACCAGGTCGACGTCCTCGAAGGCGCCGCCCGGGAAGAACTCGACGAGCACCTCGGGGGTCTCGCGCCACTCGACGGTCCAGAGGAGCGTGCCCACGCGGCGCGGCGCCCGGTACTCCAGCGTGCCGCAAAACGCCTTGCTATCGCAGCGCTCGATCTCGATGGTATGGATCGCAAACACCGATTGCGCACCTCGTGCCTGGCTTGCGGGTCGAGGCACGATCGCCTACCCGACGATCTCAGTGTAAGGGGGCGCGAGCCGCCTCACTATGCGCTCCGTCACAGCTAGCAGTAGCGTCCGTCCGCGCGTCGGACCGTCCCGCTCTCGATGGCGCGCACGCTCCCGTCGGCCTGCCGGACGAGCAGGGCACCCGTCTCCGAGATGTCCTCGGCGAGGCCCTCGACGACCTCGGCGTGGCGTTGGACGCGCACGGAGGTGCCCAGCGTGACGGCGTAGGAGCGCCAGCCCTCGAGCAAGGGGGCCGTCCCCTCCGTCTCCTGGCGCTCGATCTCGCGCTCCAGGTGGTTCCACAAGGTGGCGAGTAGCTCTTCGCGCGAGGGCACGGGGCCGAGCTCGGATAGGGCGATGGCCTCCTCGAGCCCCGGGGGCATGAGATTGAGGCCGATGCCGAGAATCAGGCCATGCGGGCGCTCGGGCAGCGTCGGGGAGCCGACGACCTCCGCGAGCAGGCCGCCGAGTTTGCGCCCATGGGCGACCAGGTCGTTCACCCACTTGAGCCCGATGGCCGGGCTGCCCGTGAGCTCGCGCAGGGCCCCGGCGAGGGCGACGCCCGCGACTAGGGTGAAGGGGGTGGCGATCACCCGGGCGGGGAGCCAGGTCGAGACGTAGAGACCGCGCGTCTCGCCCGAGACCCAGCTGCGCCCCTGCTGACCGTAGCCCGCGGTCTGCGCGTCCGCGAGCACGGTGCGGCCGGGCTCGAGCGGCTCTGCGCCGCTGCGGGCCAGGCGCTTCAGGTGGCTGCTGGTGGAGTCGATCTCGGGGGCATGCTCGAGGGGCCGGCCGAGCCAGCGGGTCGTGAGGTGGGCGTGGTAACGGGCGGGGTCGAAGGTCAACGGGTGGCGATCGCTTTCTGGAAGGCGGGGGCGTCGAGGACCATGAGGAGCTCGTTGGCGGGCGGGAGTCCGAGGGGCATGGAGAGGCGCACCGTCGAGGCCTTGCGGAAGCCGACCTTCTCGTAGGAGCGGACGGCGCGCTCGTTGAAGTCGAAGACGCCGAGCACGATCTCGTGCAGGCCCAGGACGTCGAAGCCGTACTGCGCGATCAGGCGCACGGCGGAAGTGCCGTAGCCGCGCCCCCAGTAGGCGGACTCCCCGATGAGGATCCGCAGGGTGGCGAAGCGCCCGTCTTCGGTGAAGTCCGTGAGGGCGATGGTGCCGATCAGTTCGCCCGAGTCCACGGTGTGGATGCCGAAGCTGTGCCCGGCTTCGGAGCTCGGCAGGACCGCGCTCTCGAAGTAGAGCCGAATCTGACCGGGCGTGAGGGGCGTCTGGTCGTGCCGGGTGAGGCGGGCCAGCTCGGGGTCCGCGTACCAGACCATGAAGCGTTCGAGGTTCGCCCAGGTGTGCGGCCGCAGGAGCACGGACTCTTGCCGGATGGAGAGCTCCGACGGAGCGGTGTGCACGGAGGGTCCTCCTTTCGGTTCCATCCCCAGTCTCGATCGTAGCACGGCCATCAAGGCTCAATTGGCGGCACGGACCCCAGAACGGCCCGAGGCGCCTCGACCCAGCGCCTGCGGCTAAAGCACAGGATGGGGAGGCGCCTCGAGGGCTTAAAGATTCTGGCGGCGGGCTATTTTCTCACCCAGCTGCCCGGGCAATATCGTTGCTGCTGACGCGTTTCACGACCGTGTTCGGGATGGGAACGGGTGGGACC
>JAKFBU010000039.1:0-212844 GCA_036676985.1 Candidatus Sericytochromatia bacterium | reverse complement strand
AGGGGCGGATGAAGGGAATCGAACCCTCGAATGCCGGAACCACAATCCGGTGCCTTAACCACTTGGCTACACCCGCCATAAGTTGAAGCTGGCGCGCCCGGCTGGAATCGAACCAGCGACCAGCCGCTTAGAAGGCGGCTGCTCTATCCACTGAGCTACGAGCGCCAGCGCCGCGCTGGGCGGCGACTGAGTGTTAATGATAGCGTAGTCCTCTCAGGGAGTAAAGTCCCCCCGTTGCTTCGCGTAAAAATCAGGTTATGACGGGCCTCGCGGTCGCTTCCCGCCCACGACGCGCCCGCCCGCCCCTTTGACACCCCTCAACCTCTGGGTTAGAGTTGAAGCCTACAAATAAGACCTTATTTGTCCGATTATCATCGAGGATTGCCGCCATGATCACCAACGAAGAGCTGACCTCCTACATCCACCAGACCATGCCCGACGCCGAGGTCCTGGTCATGGACCGGACGGGGACCCGCGACCACTTTGCCGTCCGCGTCGTCTCCGACGCCTTTCAGGGCAAGAATTTGCTGGATCGCCAGCGCCTGGTCTACCAGGCTCTGAACGAGCCCATGAAGGACGGTCGTATCCACGCGCTGGAGATCAAGACGGCCACCAAGAGCGAGGCCTAGAGAGAGGGATAAGGAATGAACGAGTTCAGAATGGCGGATACCACGCCGAGCGCACCGGCCGGCACGAGCCCCGAGCAGCTCCAGCAGGAGGTCGATCAGGAGATCGCCGCCCACAAGATCCTCATCTACGGCAAGGGCACCAAGCAGCAGCCCCGCTGCGGTTTCACCCGTGAGACCATGATGTTCTTCGATCGCTACGGCTACGATTACGAGGTGATCGACGTGCTGCCCAACCCGGCTAAGCGCGAATATCTCTCGAGCCGCACCAACTGGCCGACCCTGCCCAAGGTGTTCATCGGCGGCGAGTTTTTCGGCGACACCGACATCCTCGACCCGATGGCCGAGCAGGGCGAGATCGAGCCCCTGCTCAAGAAGACCTTCGGTCAGTAAAACGCCTCTGAGCTCCGCGGGCCCGGCCCGCGGAGCTTTTTCCTGGATGCCCCCTATGGCCACTTCCCCCATGGACCTTGCCTGGAGACTGGTGTTCGGCGCCTGGGACCTCGCCAACCGCTGGGCCTTCGGCTTTCGCCGCCACCGCTTCTCCCCCAAGCCGAGCCTGGTGATTCCTGCCGAGGACCTCACGGCCCTCTATCCTGAGGGCACGGAGGCCGAGGCCCAGGCCCGCCGACTCATGGACGCCTATGCCTTCGACTGGCCGGACGAGCGCGTCAACATGCAGGAGAACTTGCACGTGGTGGGCTTGCTCGAGACAGCTCTCTCCGCCCATGCGGCCGATTGGCCCGCAGATCTCGCGGTGCTCGACGTGGGCGCCAAGGACTGGCACTATCTGCCCGGAATGCGCCGCTTTCTGCGGCGGGTCGGAACGAGCGAGGAGCGATCGCTCTCCCTCACGGGAATCGAGATCGACCCCTACTATCGCTACGACGACGGCCACACCCGCTACGACTACGCCCAGGCCTACATGCGCGACTGCCCCGAGTGCCGCTACGTCACGGGGGACGCCCGGGAGCACGAGGGAAGCTACGACCTGGCACTCGTCCTCTTTCCGTTCTGGCGGAAGCGCGAGGTGCTGGACTGGGGGCTGCCCGGGCGGTTCTTCGACATCGACGGCCTCCTGGCCCATGCCCGCAAGTTGGTCAAGCCGGGCGGGCTCCTGCTGGTGAGCTCGTTTCGCAGCGAGGAGCCGTGGGCCGAGCCGACCTTCCGGCGGCTCGGATGGGAGGCGATCGATCAGGGGGAATGGCGATCGCCCTTCGTCAAGACGTCGACCGTCCGCTGGTGGGTGTTCCGGGCCTAGGCGTTCAGGCTCACGAGCTCCTGGAAGGCCAAGGACCAGGCGCGGTCGAACCACTGCCGGGCCTCTTCCCACTCGGCGCCGCTGCGCCAGCCCGTGTGCACCAGGTGGACGTCGGTGCCCTCGCCCCGGAGGCTCGGCGTGAAGGCCACGACCACGTGGGTGAGCGGATCGGCCGCGTTCATGAACGACTCGAACTCCCGGGGCCCTTTCCATTCGAAGGCGAGCAACTGCCCGGGCACGGCAGCCGTGACCTTGCAGCCCCGGGTGCCGTTGTGCGCGCGGTTGGAGGGATCCCAGAAGACCTCGAACTTGCCGCCGACGCGCGGCTCGATGTCCGCCTCGGCCGCCAGCCAGGCCGCAGCTCGCTCGCTGTCGGCGAACCAGAGATAGGCCTCTTGGGGCGTGGTGTCCAGGTGGATGGTCTTGTGCAGGATGGCGTTCATGGGGGCTCCTTGATTCTCGGCGGGTTGACACGCATCATGACACGTGGCGCTTCCAGACGTCGACCAACCACGAGAAAGGAAGGGGCATGGCACTCGACAACGGCATCGAGCTCACATGGCTCGGGCATTCGACCTTCAAGGTCAAGACTCCCGAAGGCAAGATCCTCGTCATCGACCCCTGGGTGATGAACAACCCGGCCTGTCCCGAGCCGCTGCGCCGGGTCGACCGGCTGGATGCCATGCTCATCTCCCACGGCCACTTCGACCACATCGGGGATGCGGTGGAGTTGGGGCTCGCGCACCAGCCCGAGACGCTCGCCATCTTCGAGACGGCGCACTGGCTCGAGAAGAAGGGTCTGACGAACACGCGCCCGATGAACAAGGGCGGCACCCAGGAGATCGCGGGCGTGCGCGTGACCATGGTGCATGCGGACCACTCGTGCGGCATCCTGGACGGCGACCAGATCGTCTACGGCGGCGAAGCCTGCGGCCTGGTGATCGAGTTCTCGAACGGCTTCAAGATTTATCACGCGGGCGACACCAACGTCTTCGGGGACATGCGGCTCATCGGCCAGCTTTATCAGCCGGACCTGGCGTTATTGCCGGTGGGCGGCCTCTATACCATGTCGCCCAAGGAGACGGCGCTCGCCATCGAGTTCCTGGGGGTCAAGCAGGTGGTGCCCATGCACCACGGCACCTTCCCCGGGCTGCCGGGCAAGCCGGACGAGCTCCGGGCCATGCTCACGCACACGGCGGGGTACACGCAGTACGACCTCGCGCCGGGCGAGACGCTGATGTAATTTGAAAGGCCGCCGGGAGTCCGGCGGCCTTTTCGATAAGGAACCGTTCGCCCCTTCGACAGGCTCAGGACAGGCTTTCGACCTGGCTCAAGACGAACGGAATTGTTGTGGTGAGGAAGCAATACCAATTCCGGTTCAAAACCGCCAACTACATGCGGCTCATGACCTGGCGGTAGGGATCCGGGCCCGCGGGACGGGGATCGGTGAGGCCCTTCTTGGCGAGGTGCTCCTGGACGTTCTTGATGCGATCGCCCGTGCGCGGGTGATCCGAGGCCCAGGCCATCCACTCGGGGGAGTCCGGATGGGCGTGCTGCAGGGTCTCGAAGAAGCCCAATAGGCCCTTGGGGTCGTAGCCGGCCTTGTAGGCGAGCTCCGAGCCGCGCTCGTCGGACTCGTCCTCCTGGCTGCGGCTGTAGCCGTTCATGGCGATGCCGATGGCGAGCTGACCTGCAACCTGGACGCCCGCCGATTCGCGGCCGAGGGCTGCGATCGCGACTCCCTGGGCCAGGAGCGTCTTCTGGAGCTGCTTGACGCTGTGGCGCTGCTCCACGTGCGCGATCTCGTGCCCGAGCACGCCCGCGAGCTCCGTCTCGCTCTTGAGGTTGCGCAGGGCCGCCGTCGTGATGAACACGTGGCCGCCCGGCAGTGCGAAGGCGTTCATCTGCGGCGAGTCGACCACGTAGAAGCGCCAGTCGAGGTCCGTGCGCTGGGACTGGTTGACGAGCTTGGCGCCCACCGAGGCCACGTAGCGAACGATCTCCGGGTTCCGGGTGTAGAGCGGGGTCTTGGACAGGACCTCGTCCACCGCGGAGTTGCCGATCGAGTTCTCGATGGAGTTGGGCAGCTTGATCAGGCTCAGCCCCGCGAGCAAGCCCCCGATGATGAGCTGCTCCTTCTTGTTCAGCGTCTGGCCCGCGGCCATGGTCGTCGGCATGGGCGGCGGCGACGTGGGCCGGGGGCGCGGGGTGTAGCGCTCGATGGCGTACACGTTCGCGGACTTGGCGGGCGGCTCGGGCGCCTTCTCCTGCTTGACGGGCTCCGGGGGCGCCGGCTGGGGTGCCGCTACCTCGACGGGCTTGGCAGGGGGCGGAGTGACGGCAGCCGGCTCTGGCGGAGTCGGGGTGGCGTCGGCGGCCGGTGCCGGACTCGGCGCGGGCGCGGCGGAGGTCTCGGCGACCGGCTCTACCGTGGGCGTCGCCGCCTCGGTCGACGTTGCCGTGGGTTGCTGGGTTGTTTCCTGGGTCGTTTCCTGGGTCGTTTCCTGGGGCGTTGCCGGAGACGCTTCCTGAGGATCAGACGGAGCCGTTGCCTGGGGCGTGGCCGTAAACGTCGGCTCGGACGCGGGGGCGGCTTCGGGCGTTGCCTCAGGCTGGCTCGCCGCCAGGCGGGCGGCCCGCACCTGGGCCGCGAGGGTTTCCGTCGAGCTCTCCGTGCCGGCCTGGCCCGTGGTGGGTCGCAGGCGGACCTGATCGCCCGGATAGATCCAGTGGCCGTTGGCGGCGCGCTTGCGGTTGCGGGCGTCACGGCCCTCGGTGAAGAGCGCGGGATTGAGCTCCTTGAGCTCGGCGAGCGAGACGTGGTGGCGGGCGGCGATGCTGCCGAGGGTGTCGCCTGGTCGGACGACGATCACCTCGGGCGTCCCCCGGAAGTCGTCGGTGGCCGGGGCGCGCTCGACCGTGGGGGCGTCGGCCACGCTCCGGGTGGGAGCCGGGGTGGTCGGCACCACGGGGAGTCCAGTCAGATCAGGGCCTCGGAGCATGGGACCTCCAGCGAGCAAGTGTTACATGCAACGTACCCACGGCTCGGCGTCTCCTCACGAGGCGGGCCCCGGCATGTGAGTGTCCTCACATGCCATTCAGAAGTCCTGCGGGTGTCCGAAACTCACCTCCAGGAGAGACCCCCTGGCGCTCGCCGGTCTTGGCCGGCGGCCCCATGCGGCGGCTCTCGGTGCATACGAAGGAGGTGCCCGTGGTGAACTCCCAAGAAATCTCCGGACTCATGCAACGCTTCGTCCGGCGCTACCTGTCCTCGGGCGGCGTCGTGACGGAGGTGCTGTACCGCAAGTTCTCGGATACCTGGGTGGGCTACGTCCAGCTGGACGTCGGCACGGAGGTCAAGCTCGTGGCGGTGCGGCAACCGGACGGATGGGACATCAAGGTCCGGGACATGATGACCCGGCCGCTCGTGCCCCCGCCGCGTTCGGCGCCAGGGAAGCCGGCCGAGCCCATGAAGCTCAAGTCCATTCGCTTGAAGCTCGATCAATCCTACGCGGAGGGGCGCATCAGCTACGAGGAATATTGCCGCCGCCTGCGCCTCATCGGGGAGCGGTGAGGAGAAAAGAATAGGGGGAGTTCAACCAAGGGTCGCTAGGAATCCCGTCTTGTGAGAGGCAAGAGAGATCTACCCGGCGTCACCCTTGGGAACTCACCCCATGGGATGCCCACGATGGGCGTCTTGAAAGTCAGATCCCCAGCTGTTCAGCTGGGGGAGCGGATGTACTGGTGGGTTACGGCTGCGTTGGTTCAAGATATCGCACTGCGGATTTGTTGTCAACGCTTTCAGGTGGCGAAATCGACAAGATGTCGAAGTTGAAATATTGCCAAGCTGACGCTCGGCGTTCTGCCCCGGCAGCTGGGGCATGCTCACCCACCAGGCCCTGGGCTGGCGAGTGCCGCTTCACCGGAACGCCTTGAACTGAAGCTCGAGATCGACCCAGAAGTCGCAGGGGCGCGAGTCGTGCTCCCCTGCGAGCATGTCGTTGGCGCGCTTCGGCGGCGTGCCGTCCGAGGACACCGTGATGTGCGGGTGCTCGTTCACGCACAGCGCGGCGATCTCGGGCTCCAGCACGACTTCCAGGGCCTGGACGTGGTCGTTCCAGGCGTCGGCGCGTACGTGCGCCCGCGTCTTGCGGCCGAGCAGACGCTGCATGGCCGCCGTGAGCTCGACCTTGGGTTGAAGCGTCACGTGGTCGGCGAAGATCCGCTCGAAGCGCGGATCGACCCGATCCAGGAGCTGCCGGGGATCGGTCAGCTTGGCCCAGAAGACGCCCTTCATGTTGCCTCCTTCGCACACCCAAGAGCAGGTAAGCGAGCGATAGCTGCCTCACACGGCGGGTGCGATCGCCCCGACAGCCGGCCGGGAGATCATGTGGCATCCTGACAGCATCAAGAGCGCACCACCTCACCTCTCTGACCTGAAGCCCGCCGGTCGCACACCCGGCGGGCTTTCCGCGTCGCGTTACCGTCCATGTTACCGGTTCGTGGTCCACTGGGGTCGTCATCCCCCGAGAGGAGGTCCCCATGAAACTCGTTGCCTGTCTCGCTACCGTCGTCGCCCTCGCGGGCTGTTCCACCCCCGGCTTCTTCACGGGACAGAATGCCGCGCCGCGCTGGAGCCCCGCCCAGACGCAGCCCGTCATCTCCGAAAAGTGGGTCGACGGTTTCGTGCCGGTGGAGCAGTTCAAGATGGACACCCTCGCGATCTTCGGAAACGGGAGCTGGACCGCGACTCGGGAGTTCGGGTCGGGCACCGGCAGCCCGTCGGTGGTGGTGGCCTCGGGGTCCATCAGCCAGGAGGCGCTCAGCGGCCTGCTCGCCAAGGCCTTCGAGCGTCCCTTCGGCGGCCAGAGCTTCCTGGATCTGCCGGCCCGGATCGATCCCGGCATCACGGACGTGGGCTACGTGACGCTCGCCGTGTCCATCGACAACGCATCGCACTCGGTGACGGTGGTCGGAACGAAGCCCGAGGCCTTCGTGCGCTTCGAGCAGGCGATCGCCTCGCAGACCGTCGCCGTCCCGTTCAATCCCTAGTCTCATCGCTGTGATGGCCTGATTATGCCGCTTGTGGCGAGGTAATCTTCCTGAAATGCTGTCGCCACGAGGAGTTGGTCTTGGCACCCTATGATGCCACCGTCGTCATGCTCACACGAAGGGAAGGATTCAGAATGAAACGCATGAGCATCCTGCTGGCCGCCCTCGTGGCCCTGGTCATGGTGGCGGGCTGTGCGCCGCGCTACGCTTATCACTCCGACCATCACCACGGCTACCGGGTCAAGGGCTACTACCTGGCCGACGGCACCTACGTGAAGGCCCACCCCGGGCAGGCACGCGGCCACTACAAGGTGCAGAAGGTCATCGTCAAGAAGAAGAAGAAGTAGCGATCAAGCAAGCGAAAGCAGGATCACGTGGAGGGAGCGATCGCGCCGACAGCCGATCGCTCGAGCGAATGGCAAGATAAGAGCATCAAGAGCGCACCACCTCACCTCTCTGAACTGAAGCCCGCCGGTCGCACACCCGGCGGGCTTTCGCTCTTCCGTGACTCAGGGCGCCAGGATGAGCGCCTGCTGCTTTGGCAGCTCGAGGCGCGTGGTGGGACCCGGGACCACGGGGACGCTTCGTCCCGTCAGCAGGTCGGTCAAGCTCCCTTTCGCCGACCGGTAAGCGGAGGGCAGCTCCAGCTCGATCCGGCTCGGCCCGCCGAAATTGAGGATCACGAGCGTCCATGCCCCCCGGCCGGCATCCCGTACGAAGGCATAGGCGCCGGGATTTTGCCGCACGGGCACCTCGACCCAGCTCCCCGAGCGCAGGGCCGGGTGCGAGCCCCTGAGCTCCGCGAGCTTCCGGTACAGAGGACGCAGGCGGTGCGGGTCCTGCCACGACAGGGGCGGAGGATCCTCGTAGGGCTCGAACTCGGCCCCCACCTCCTCGCCGGAGTATACGACGGGAATGCCCGGCAGGGTGTGGAGCAGCACCGCCGCCACCCGTTGCTGCGCGACGCCGAAGCGGGTGATGAAGCGGGCCCCCGTGTCGTTGTTGTTGAGAAAGCGCGCGATCCGCTCGGGAGGGGTTTCGCGGCCCCCCAAGGCGGTCCTGAGGCGATCGCCTGCCTGGCCCGGCTTGGCCCAGACCGTCTCCCAGGACCACTTGCCGAGCTCGGTCGTCCAGTCGTAGGCCGCATCGAAGCCGTTGCGGACGTAATAGGGGTCGCGGGCGCTCGCCTCGGCGAGCAGGAAGACGTTCGGCCCGATGGCCTGACGCAGCCTGGGCCAGAAGGACGGCGTGCGATCCTTGACGCCCCAGGCCGCGTCGACCCGGAAGCCGTCGACCCCCATCTCCCGGACCCAGAAGGAGAAGGCGTCGATCATCATGGCCTGGACGGCCGGCTCGTCGTAGTTGAGGTTCTTGAGGTTGGTCCAGTCGAAGTAGTGCTGGGCCACGCCGCTCTTGTCCCGGACATAGTCGTTCCAGTGCTTGGAGTTGCGACCGTTGGCGACCGTGTCCTGGTAGTGCGGGTGCCCGGTGGACGTGTGGTTGGGAACGAAGTCCATGAGCACCCGCATGCCGCGGGCATGGGCCTCGCTGACCAGGCGCCGGAAGTCCTCCTGGGTCCCGAAGTCGGGCCGGATGGCCAGGTAGTCCGTGACGGCGTAGCTGATGGCGCTCGGATCGTCGGTTGCATTGAGCGGCGAGAGCCAGAGGGCATCCACGCCCTGCTCCTTGAGGTAATCGAGCCGCCCGATGACGTCCTGCAAGGGATCCTCACCGAAGAGGGGCGGTACCACGCCGTAGACGACGGCGCCTTCGACCCACGCGGGCATGGGCGACATGCCGAGACCTTGGCTTGTCACCCGGCTCTCGGCGTTCGCGCGCGAGGCGGGCAAGGCGCAGCCGTCGATCGTCCAGGCGGCCAGGAGGAAGCAAGCGGCGAGCATGTTCAAGCGTTTGAAAGGCATGGGTTCTTTATCGTCTCTTAACCATTGGGGCTTGCCTGCTCGCGAGGGTCCCGTATAATCGTCCCAGTCTCGATCGGACGCGTCACCGGACGCCCGGATCCCGCCACTGAAAGGATGAGCCCATGATCGTCACCACCACTTCCAACATCGAAGGCAAGCGCATCACCAAGTACGTCGGCTTGGTGGGCGGTGAGGCCATTCTCGGCGCCAACATCTTCAAGGACTTCTTCGCGAGCATCCGGGACATCGTGGGCGGGCGCTCGGCCTCCTACGAGTCGGAGCTGCGCAAGGCCAAGGAGATCGCCGTCAACGAGATGATGGAGCAGGCCAAGCGCTTCGGCGCCAACGCCATCGTGGGCGTGGATCTCGACTACGAGACCCTCGGCAGCGGAAACGGCGGCAACATGATCATGGTGAGCGCCAACGGCACGGCCGTCGTCACCGAGTAGTCGACCGAACGAAAGCCCGCCGAGCCAAGGCTCGGCGGGCTTGTTTCGATCCGGGGCTTAGTCGAAGGCCCCGATCTGGCTGACGAATTCCGGGTGGTCGACGAAGGGGTTGCGGTTGCCCTGGGCCTTGTAGATGCTGTCGTTGCGCAGGCGTTCGGCGTCGTCCACCGGGTCCTCCGCGTGCCACCGGAGAAGGACGGCCTTCTCCTTCTGGAAGTTCGCGAGGCTGATGCCGCCACCGCCCTTGAGGGCGTAGCGGGTGTAGAAGTAAAGAATGGCGCGTGCCGCATTGCCCTTGTGGACGTCGCGCGGCTCGAACACGGCCAATCCGTGCTCGTCGAGGCCCGACCGGGTACGGTCCTGCATCATCGGCAGATCGGGCAGCATGATGAGGGGCGACATGACCTCTCCGAAGGGGGCGTTGCCCCGGGAGCTGTTGGCCTTCGTGTCGGTCGGAAAGAGGTGGTGCAGGTCGGATCTGGGCTTGCCCCCCTTGGCCCCCATGCTCTGGGGCCAGGTGTGCTCGGTGTTGAGGCCCGTCCCGTTGCGAAACGCCGTGGTCCGGTCGGTCACGCCCGTGAGGCGGCGCCCGGTGTAGACGCACTCGATGGTGTCGATGCCCTGGGGATCGTCGATCCAGCCGAACATCAGGTCGCGCGCGGCGTCATAGCCCAGGTCGCGGTTGCGGGAAATGATCTGGGACAGGGTCGTGAGCAGCTCACGGCCGGTCTTGTCCTTGGCGGGGTCGTAGTAGCCGTCCGGAGGCACGTCGTGGGCCCGGAAGGACTGGCTTTTCTCGTCGAGCCCGCGGCCCGCGGTCGTTCCCGGCAAGGCACAGGCGGTGGAGAGGGCGGCCATGAGGCAGCCCAGGGCGATCGCCCCGGCGAGCTTTCGGTTGGTCGTAACTCGTCCCATACCGAGTCTTATCGGGATCTTTAGCGCGGCCTTGTCTGGAGCGAGAAAGTTTCCTGCCGACTCAGGCCGCGGTCTGGAGCCTGCGCTGGGTCGCCAGGGCCTTCATCACCGCATCGAAGCTGCAGCAACGCAGGTCCACGAGGATCTTGCCGAGCAAAAGGCCGGTCGAGGCCTGGACCATGAGGGCCTCTTCGAGCTGGGCGCCGGTGATGACGCCATCCATGAGCAGGATCTCGCCGAGCTTGCACTGGCCGCGATACTCCTCGAGCCCGTCGATCAGGGTGCTCAGACTCAGAGCGCGCTGGCTGACGAGCACTTCGCCGATCCTCAGGAACGGGTGCTCGCTACGGTAGGCAGCGGCGCGTTCCAGGTCCGCCTCGCTGATGCGCCCGGTCGACAGCAGGTAGAGTCCAAACTTGCCAATCATGGGGGCCCCCTTTCGTGTTCGTAACTCCTCCGTCACACCGAGTCCATCGTCCGGCAACCGAGGGTTCCGCAGGGGGCAGGGGGTGTGAGAAGACTCACAGGCGATCGAGCGGGTCTCCCCCTTGTGCATCGAGGACGCCGACCCTCCGCCGGTGCCACGCGGGGTTCGCCAGGGCCGCGACCATCCAGCGGGCAAGCGCCGGCATACTCACGTGCAAGGGACCCTCCGGCAACCGGTCCGCCCGAGCGCTCAGCGGCTGGTCGGGACGGCCGGCTACGAGCTCCGGCGGGCAGACGAGCGTCCAGTCGAGGGTCGAGCGTTCGAGCGTTTCCCAGGCCTCGCGATGCATGGCGGCACCGGCTCGAAAGGCCTCGGGATAGCCCGGGCGTTCGCAGCGCAGGCGCGTGTCGTCCAGTTGCAGGATGCCCGCCGAGGCCAGCGCCACGAGGCGCCGGACGCCCGACGCCTCCATGGCCGTGACCAGGTGGCGGATGCCCACGAGCAAGACGTCGGGCGCTTCGTGGTGACGTCGGTAGCCGAGCGTGCTCACGACCGCCTCGTGTTCGGGCACGAGCGCCCTGATGGCTGCGGCATCTCTGACGTCGAGCGGCGCCTTGCCGAGCGCCGGATGCTCGAGGTCGAGGGCCTCCGGCGAGCGTGCCGCCGCCGTCACCGCATGACCTTGCTCCAGCGCCTCTCGGACCACCAGGCTCCCGAGCCTTCCGGTGGCTCCCACGACCAGTATGCGCACCCTTCCCGCCTTTCTGCCGAACGGACTCTAGGATAGCGCAAGTGGCCCGGCGATCGCTCGTGACATGGGCTGGCGCGGATTCGGTAGTCCTTACGGATTCACCGGGCGGGGGTCCGCAGTACAGTGATGGTGCGAGGGGTGAGACCCAAAGCTAGTCGACACAGGACGGTAAACACCGCAAGGCGACACCGCCACGAAGTGATTACTCGATGCGGTCAACACCACCCTCCGGCCCCCGACGCGATCGGGGGCCATTTTCATGCCCAGGGCGGCAGGGGGCCGGACTTCACGGGGTCATGCCCCGACGGCCGCGATGCCGTCCAGGCTCTTGAAGATGGTCGTGGGCGACTGGGCGCTCAGCGCCTCGACGGTGGTATAGCCCCACGAGACGGCGCCGAAGGCGATGTTCGCGCGCTTGGCGGCCTCGAGGTCCCGGATCTCGTCGCCGATGCAGAGGGCGTCGCTCGCCGGCACGCCGCTCTGGCGCAGGACCTTCTCGAACTTGGCCGTCTTGCCGAAGATCGAGCCGCCGCACTCGTAGTACTGGAAGAGCGCGGCGACCTCGGGGCCCAGGACGCGGCGGATGTTGTCGACCGAGTTGGAGCTGACCATGGCCAGCAGGATCCCGCGCTCGGAGAGCTGCCGCAGCAGGTCGGGAATCCCCTCGAACAGGGCGATCTGGTGGATTTCCCGGGCCATCATGCGCTTCATGTGGCGCGCGATGAAGGGCATCTTCCAGAACGGAATGCCCAGGTGCCGGACGAGCCTCCGCGCGTCGTAGCCCCGCAGCGTGTCGACCTCGGCCTCGTCGATGCGCCGGAAGCGGTACTTTTCCGCGACCTGGTTGACCATGCGCACGAACCAGGGAAACGAATCCGCAATCGTTCCGTCGAAGTCGAAGATGATCAGCTTATAGGCCATGGCCGCGTGTCCCCCCTGATCGGCGCCTCCTTCCCCCGTTACCCGAGGGTATACTGGAGTATATTCCCCGACGACGCATCTTTGATCTCTCCCCGGTACGCGCGTGGACGGAGCCGTCACCCTTCCGATACCATGGGGCATCGGAGCGCGCGAGTCTGGGGGAGCCGATGGAAATCTACGCGGAAAGCGAGCGCCTCATCCTGCGCCGCTTGGACGATCGGGACGCCGAGCGCCTTTGGGAGCTGGATAGCGACCCCGAGGTCATGTGCTACATCAACGGCGGACGGCCCACGCCCATGGAGGAGGTGCGCGATCGCATCCTCCCCCTCTTCCGCTCCTTCTACGAGCGGGGAGACGCCTACGGCTTCTGGGCGGCCGTCGAGAAGGCGACGGGCGACTTCGTGGGCTGGTTCCACTTCCGACCGCCGCACGAGCCCGTGCCCGGCATCGAGCTCGGCTACCGCCTGAAGCGTTCGGCCTGGGGCCAGGGCCTTGCCACCGAGGGCTCGCGGGCGATCATTCGCAAGGCCTTCGACGAGCTCGGCGTCGAGCGGGTCATCGCCAAGACGCTCGCGGCCAACCAGGCCTCGCAGCGCGTGATGCAGAAGGCGGGCCTGCGGTTCGTCGCGGAGTTCGTCGAGACCCGCATCGACCCGCCCCAGCCGGCCGTCTGGTATGCCCTGGACCGGAGCGACGACGTCCGTTCGTGCACTACTTGATGCTGAGCCGGTGATTGGGCTCGGCGTAGGCGACCAGGGTCGAGGTCGCGACCCGCTCGGCAAGGGCGGCTGCCGCTTCGCCGGTCAGGATGGTCATGACGTGGACGTCGATGGCGGCGATGGTCTCCTTGCGCCGCAGGCCGTACTCGGCTCCGAAGCTCTCCACGGCCTGCGGCGAGGAATGAACCTTGAACTTGACGAGCAACTCGGTGGGCCCCGCGATCGCCTGGGTACCCCGGAGCGCCGCGACCTGGCCGGGGCCGGCGGGATTCGTGCTGGCACACCCGCTCAGGGCGAACAGGACCGTCAACAGGGCCAGGGAACTTGCTCGAAGCGTCATGAAGTCTCTCCTTCTTAGGTGCTGTGAGTAAAAATCCTGCTGCGACGGGCCCAAAGGTGGGCGGGTCGCGGAACGCAGGGCATTATACACAACTTGATGAAGAATTGCTAAGCATCGAGACCCGCTTCTCGTCTCTGACCAAGGTCTGGCGTTGGCTATGGCCGGGCAACGATCCCCGTCGAGGCCCGAGTTTGCTACAATTCGACCGAGCAGGCGAGATGTCGAGCGAGGGGATCCATGGGCACGAAAAATTCCCGGAACCCAGGCGAGACCAGGCGGGCTATTCGCCCCGTGGTCGTCGGTCTGCTGGTTGCCATCGGCGTGGTGGGAGCCGTCGCGCCGGGACGGGCGGCAGAACCCGTGCCCTGTCTGGGCGGATCGGATGCTCGATCGATGGCCTTTCGCAAGGAAGCCCAGGCGACGGCCATCTTCGCTTACGCGCGGTCGCTGCTCGGAACGCCCACGGCATGCCGGATCACATGGAACTCATTCGACGGAGCGGATTTCGGGGCGATCGCCTTCCGCTTCAAGGACGGCAGCCGCCTGACCTACGAGCGCCAGCCGCCCGAGGTCACGATCATCGGCCTGATGGCAGCGCGACCCCTGGAGCTGGAACGAGCCAAACGGGTGCTCGAGAAGGAGAGCGGCCAGGGCGTGGACTGGAGTCAGACGCCCGAGGTGCGTCGGGAACCCCATGGCGAGGTCCGGACGTACTGGCACCCCGAGGAAGGTCCCAACCTCGGGGTGGATCTCGTGTACCGCGCCGGAAGGCTCAGGGGCATCGGCTACCATGCCGCGCCCTGAACCTGCCTAGATCTTGTACGTGCCCTCGAGCATGCCTTGCTGCTCGTAGCGCGCCATGCCGGCGTCGGTCAGGGCGGCGAGCTCCGAGAGCTGGGCCTCGTCGACGGCCGTGAAGTTGAAGCAGGACTTGCCCTGCATGCGCTTCTTCAAAACGGGGGACATGCCCTCGAGCAGGTCCGGGAAGATGTAGACCGGCATCAGGTAGTAGCTGACGTAGGTCTTCTTGATCTGCACGGAGCCGAAGAACAGAGGTTGCTTGTTCTGCATGATGGCGTGCGTGTCCAGGTAGTACGCGGCGTCGGTGTCCGCCTTGACCAGGAGGCGCGGCGCATGGGCCTCGAGGAGTGGCTTCAGAGACTTGAAGACCTGATCGAAGTCGTCGGCTTTACCCAAGTTCGTTCCCCCTTGTGCAACATGCAGGCAAAAGGATTCTAGCATCGCCGCTTGAACAGGGAACAGTGCCTAGAGGAGGCTTTCCATGCAGCCGAACATGCGCAAGGGCGCCCTGATGCGCGAGCCCTGCCAACTCTTCCGACCTTTTCTGACCCCTCTAGAACAGAAAACCGCCCGCGAGGCGTCTCGCGGGCGGTGATTCCATGAACCCTAGAAGGGGAACGGCATGCCCCAGGTCTTGGAGGACGGACGGCCGTTGCTGGTGCCGCCCGTGACCACCAGACGCTCTCCGAGCTTGCTGGCGACCGCGCCCTGCAGGGGCTGGGGAAGGGCCGCCCGGGTGGTCCACTGGTTCGCGGCCAGGTCGTAGGACTCCACCACGTCCGTGACGCCGTTGCTCGTGCGGCCGCCCAGGACGAAGAGGTGATGGCCGTAGATGGCGAACGCGGCGTTCGAGCGGGCGGTGGGCATGGGAGCCCCCTGGCTCCAGGTGCCCGTCTCGGGGTTGTAGAGCTCGAGCACGCCGGTCGCGCCGTTGGCCGTGCGGCCGCCGACGACGGCCACCCGTTGCCCGAGGGTCGCGGCCACGCAGCCCGCGCGGGCCGTCGGCATGTCGGCGAGCTGCTTCCAGCTGCGATCGCGGATGTCGAAGACCTCGAAGGCCTTGGAGAGACCGGCCTGGCCCTGACCACCCGCCACGTAGGCGAACACGCCCCGCGAGGCCGCCCCGGCGTCCGCACGGGCCGTCGGCATGTTCGGCAGGCGCTCCCAGGTGCCCTGGTCCATGCCGTACAGCTCGGCCGCGGCGGTCACCCCGCCTGCCGCGAGCCCTCCGAGCGCCAGGACCCGGTTGCTCGGCACGACGGCCGCCGCGAGGTTGGACCGGGGCGTCGGCATGGCCGCCTTGTCCGTCCACGTGTCGAAGGCCTTGAAGCACTCGGTCTTGCCGAGCGTGGCTCCGCTCTCGTCCTGCCCGCCCAGGACGAACAGGAAGTAGCCCACGGCGATGCCGGCCGCGTTGCGGCGGGCCACCCCGGCATCCGGGAAGGCGGTCCAGCCGGCCTTGCGGGACGTGGCGTCCATGCCGGCCTGCTCGGTTCCGAGCAGCGAGGGTTGCGGCAGGCCACAGCCCGCGATGGTCGCCATGGCAAGCGTGCCCAGGAACAGGGCACGGAAAGCGTTGATGCGCATGGTTGCTCCTCTAAGGTTAACGTATGGTTAATTGTTAGTTAACCACCCCATCGGCCTGAATGTCAAGCGAGCGTTAAGATCGGCGATACGTCACACTTTTGGCATGCGGGCGCGGCTGAAAGGTCGGCTGGAAGCTGCGAACCGGGGATCATTCATCGCGAAAGCCCCGGCCGCTCGGCCGGGGCTTTCGCCTCGAGGTTCGAGTTGTCCCGGGTCTAGCCGACGCCGTTCAGAGTGGGGCTGCCTTCGTAGCGGGGGAGCTTGTCCGGATCCTGGTCGGCAAGGCGCGGGTGCTTGCGATCCTTGTCGGAGAGCAGCACGTCGCTGATGGGCCACTCGATGCCGAGGGCGGGGTCATCCCACGCGATGCCCTGCTCGGAGGCGGGGTGGTAGTAGTTCGTCACCTGGTACAGGAAGTCGCACTCTTCGGAGAGGACGACGAAGCCGTGGGCGAAGCCGGGCGGGACGTACATCTGGCGGTGCGTCTCGTCGTCGAGGACGACGCCGTAGCTCTTGCCGAAGGTGGGAGAGCCGACGCGGATGTCGACGGCGACGTCGTAGACGGAGCCGCGGGCCACGCTGACGAGCTTGCCCTGGGGCTGGACCAGCTGGTAGTGCAGGCCACGCAGCACCCCGCGGCGGGAGCGCGAGTGGTTGGCCTGCACGAAGTGGGCCGTCACGCCGGCTTCGTGGTAGCGGTTCTCGGCGTAGGTCTCGAGGAAGAACCCCCGGGCGTCTCCGAAGGCCTTGGGCTCGATCACGATGAGACCGGGAATCCCGGTATCGATGACTTTCATGGCGTCGTGGCGTCTCCTGAATCGTGTACTAGTCTGCTTTGCGGCCCGCGCGCTGGTTTTCCTTCACCTGCTGGCGGACGCCCTTCATGATGTTGGGGGCCACCTGTTTCGAGCCCCAGTCGATCGCCCAGCTGGGAATCATGGGGATGCCCGGATCCAGGCGGACCGAGTAGATGGCGAGCGTCTTGTCTTCGTAGGGGATGAGCTTCCAGGAGCCCACGATCTCCTTGACCGTGCCCTCGATACGGCGCCAGCGGATGGAGCGGTGGTCGCTCGCATGGACCAGGCGGTTGACGGTCCAGCGGTCCTCGAAGGGCCACGG
Organism: Candidatus Sericytochromatia bacterium; assembly: GCA_036676985.1. GTDB lineage: Bacteria > Cyanobacteriota > Sericytochromatia > S15B-MN24 > UBA4093 > DATNQJ01. Next base: position 195,954 of record JAKFBU010000039.1, on the reverse strand, counting down.
GTAGTCGAAGAGCGAGTAATGGTCCTCGGTGTCGCCGTTCTTGGCCCGGGTCTCCCCCTTCAGGAGGCCGGGAAACATCTTGCCGTACTTGTCGTAGTCGACCAGGACCTTCCAGACCTCGTCGGGATGCCCGTCGATCAGGGCCACGGCGAGGACGTCCTTGAGGGTCGACTCGGTGGTGTTCTTGAGCTGGGTGATGATTTCACCCCGCTGGATCGCCTTGATCTGGCTGGGATTCAGGCCGAGGGACTCGTCGACGGGCAGGCTGGCGAACGCGGGGCATGCCCAGAGCAGGGTCAGCAGGGTGACGAAAAGCAGCTTGAAGGTGTTCATAACCAGGCTTGTACCCTAGCGGCGCCCTTTCGACAAGACCTGACGACCCATCGAAACGAGAGGCTGCCGCCAGGGCAGACCTCGGACGGGGCCTCTTACAATCACATCGAAAACGGTCGCTGACCCGGATCCGGCGTGAGCGTCGCCGGCTACTCGTGCGTCATGGTGTCGACTTCCATGCGCATCCAGAGCGCCCACTGGTGAAGACTGGCATCGGCGTTCGCCATGGCCGTGCGAATGACGAGCAGGTCCTCCGGATCGCGGGACTTCGAGAACTTTTTGCCGGCAAAAAGGGCGGTCTCCATCGACAGGGCGGCGTTCATCAGCGCCTCCTTGCAGCGGCTCTGAACCGTGCCCTGGGGCTTCAGCTCGCGCGCCATGTCCTGGACGGCGTCCATTTCGTCGATCATGTCGGTACAAAAGGCGTACGCCGCGTAGGGGGTATCGAACGGAGCGCTCTGAATCTCCTTGAGACTTTTGGCAAAGCGATCCGAGACCCGGATGAACCGCGTGCGAAACTCCTGCTCGGCCTGCCGTTCGATGCGCGCCTGCTGCCGTCGAGCGGGGTCGCGCCATGCTGCGAGCAGGTTCTCGCGGGTACCGGCATGGGCCCCCTCTTCCGGGGTCGTCTCGAGGACCCGGATCGCCTGGAGGTAGTCGCCCTCCTTGGCGAGCTCGACGGAACGGTCGACGACGGGGGGGACGTACGCCTCGCGGAGGGCGTGTGCGACCTCGTCGACCGGACCGCTGTCCTTCACCTGCTCCATGGCTTCGAGCGCTTTGTCGTAGCGGCCTTCTCCGGCTTCCTTCTTCGCCAGCTCCACCTGCTCATAGGCTTCAGAGAAGGTCACCCGCGCGGCCCAGTCCTGGGCCGGAAAGCCGAGGCCGAACAGCACGAGGCACGCTGCCATCCATCCCGCCGTGCGGTAGGGCAGGATGAAGGAGGCATCGTCGGCGTCCTCCAAGCCTTCGGCCTCTCGCGCCTTGAGCTGGCTTCGAACCTCCGCGACGAAGATGCCGACGCATGCGACGAGCAGAGCGAATTTGCCATAGAAGACGACCGCGAACAGGACCGTCTTGATGATCCAGAGGATGAGCGCGAGTACGATGAGCGCCAGTAGTAACGGCATGGATGAGACGACCTCGAAGCGATGGGGACCAGGGCCTCCGAGGGCTCACGGCGAGCCGCCTGGAATAAATGGTGCTGGGCGAGGCTTGTCATAACCTATACCCTTGCTTGCCATGCCCAAACGCGGCTGCCGGTCAGGGAGTGTCTCAAGCGCTGCCCGTCGGCGCCGGTTTCCGGACCATGGAGGGCATTGGGATGGAGAACCAGAAGGTGCTCCCGCTCCCCGGGCGACTGGTGCAGTCGATCTGGCCGCCGTGCGCCTCGACGATGGCTTTTGCGATCGCAAGTCCCAGGCCCACGCCGTTACGCTTGCGGGTCATGGTCGACTCGGCCTGGTAAAAACGCTCGAACACGTGCGGCAACTTGTCCGCCGGTATCCCGGTGCCCGTGTCCTGGACCTCGAGCCGCAGCTCGTGCGGCAGCGAGCTCAGGGTGACGCTGATCCGGCCCCCTGACGGCGTGAACTTGATCGCGTTGACGACCAGGTTGTTGAGAACCTGATCGAAGCGTACCGGGTCGATTTGAGCGTGGATGGGGCCGGGAGGCATGGAGGCCGTCAGCTCGAGGCCGGTCTTCTTGGCGAGCGGGAGCAGGCTATCCAGGACGGCCGTGATGTTGTGCTTGATGTCCACGCTCTGCCGGTCCAGCTTCAGGCGTCCCGTCTCGAGCACCGAGACATCCAGCAGATCCTCGACGAGGCGTTGCAGGCTCCGGGTGGCATGCTGGATCTGGGAGACGAACCCCAGCTGATCGCCGTTGAGCTTTCCTGCTACGCCGTCCTCCAGGAACTCGGCGTAGCCGAGCACGGAGGTCAGGGGCGTGCGCAGCTCATGGCTGACCATGGACACGAAGTCGTTGTGGAGGCGCAGTTGCCGTTCCTGCTCCACTTTGAAGCGTCGCCAGCTCTCGTCCACCAGGTAGACGACCATGGCGATGCCGACAGCGATGTTGAGCGTGCCGCAGATGAAGTAGCCGACGGCGCCTAGGGGCTTGTCTGCGAACAGGGCGTAGGGAAAGAGCTGCGGCCAGAGCCCGAAGCCAATCAGGGACCAGGCCAGCCAGCGCGTCGACGAGTTGCCTCCCTGCAGTCTCAGGAAGGTGACCCCCAGGAACACGATGGCGGCATCCACGAGCAGGAAAATGGGCTCGGCGGCCAGGATGTAGGATACACCGGCGAACAGCAAGCCGGCGCTCAGCAGGGTACAGGCGATCAAGAGGGCGGCTATGGGCAGAGGCCGAGTAAAGCGACCTCGCACAACGTTGGCCGTCTGATAGAAGTACCAGGCGCAGATCGGGAACAGACCCACCTGGATCAGGGACACGGCTTCCGGCCGGTGGGTATGGACCGCGACGGTCTCGAGCAGGACGACCATGAAGAACGAGGTGTAGGCCGCGGTCCACGCGCGGAAGAACGGCGTGGGGTAGCGAAAGCCGAAGAAGAGCGACAGGACCGTCACGATCCCGACGCCCGCGGCGTTGAAGAGGTTCAAGGTCTGTAAGATGTTCACGGTCAACAGCGGCGAGCCGTACGATTGCGGCTCATGGTTGGAGTAGGAAGGCATGCGCTTGGTCGCGCAATAGCTCTACCAACCGTAACACGAGCAGCGACCGTCCGACAACGCGGTGCCATGTCGTCAGCAAGGCAAATTGGCTCCTATCGCCCACTTGCGAAGAAACAACGGTGAGCCCCGACGGGGAAGGGAGCGCCAATCGAGCCCTCATAGCAACCGGTTGCGCTTCAATCGAGTAAGCGTCCATCGCGTGTGTCTTTGGGCACACTCGGGTCCTGGGAGGGCCGGGTGCGAGATCGTCGAAAGCCCCACCAATCGGGCTGGTCCGCCAAAACCTCTGTTTGCCTGATCGGTCGGCGGGTGATCAAAAGCGACCAGGAACCAGCCACTAATGGACATTATTCCGTCGCAGGTCCTCGTCTATTGTTTGGCCCATGAATGAGGCTACCAAGGGGTAGCCCTCGCACATGCTTTATCTGGGAGTATTTATGCAATTGAAGCAATTGTGGGTCACCCTCTTCGTGGCTTCCCTTGCGGCTACTGCCGGATGCTCTGAAGCACCCACCCAACCCCCCGTGCAAACCCCGGAGCAATCGCAGACGCAGGATCCGGCTCAAGCCGTGACCCAAACGACGGCCGAAACGCCCGAAGCAACCCGTGAGACACAAGGGTTCTGCGGGGACTGTTTCGCTCCGTACTATCCCTATTACGGTTATGGATACGGCTACGGCTATAATCCGTACAACCGCTACGGCTATCCCTATTATGGCTACGGCTACGGCTACGGCTATTCCAAGCGGCGTTACTGGTAAAACGCCTTTGTGATCGATGCTGTCACGAGCTATCACTCGCAGCAGCCCCCGAGATCTGGCTCGGGGGCTGTGGCGTTCATCGCGGGTTACCAAATGTGCGGAATCAGTCGGTACTTCACCTTGTTCCGGTACTCTTGGTAGCCTTCCAGTCCGGAGACGAGCACCTGTTCTTCACCGACGATACGAGCGATCAATAGGGCGACCATGAGCACGCCGATCGCGAGGCCGCCGAGTGACGACAGAAACAGGGGGGCCCCCAGCATCAGGCAAATGGCTCCCAGGTACATGGGGTGCCGCACGAAGCCGTAGACCCCCGTTGAAACCACTCGCTGCTGACGTTCGGCCTGGATCCTGACCAGAGGGGACAGATACGTGTTGTCCGAATAGGCGCGAAACATGAAGTAGGTCGCTCCTGCCAGCAACAGGGCTCCGGTCAAGACGAGCCAGAGGGGGAAATCCGGGGACCAGTCGAATCTCCGGGCATCCAGCGGCATCACGACGAACCAAGCCATGAAGAAGATGCCGATGGCATAGATGAAGTACCGGTCCCACGTCTGTTCGCCACTGTCTTTTCCCGGCCGGCGGTAACGCTCGGCGAGCAGGGCGGGATCGTTGAAGTAGAGGTAGACGATGGTCGCGATGCAGAACGTCACGAACCAGGTGCTGAAGATCCAGCCCTCGGCCCATTTCCTGTCGCCTCCCAGGCCCAAGATCAAGAAGGGGTAGGCCAGGAGGTAGAGAATCGTGGCGGTGAGCCTGCCGGGCGTCAATTTGATTGGTTCGGTCGCCATGGGGAGTATCCCCTTTCTCGCCCGGGATCCAAGTTTGCGCCGGGCGGCCAATCGGGGGACAGGAGCGGGTCTTTGGTCTTGTGATAGCTGGTTGACCGTGACCGTCCTAGGTCAATCGGCGAGAAATATTTCCCCCCGTTTTTCGTTGGAGTGGCAAAGGCTCGAGGCCCCGGCGTTACGTCGGGGCCTCGAGGGGGAGAGCGGGCGATGGGATTCGACCTGCTTGCTGCCACCATTGGGGATGTACACACCCGACCCCGATTAATAGAATTAACTCCGTAGCACGCGCCGCCTCAAATACTCCAAGTAGCAGGAGTCGTATGAAGTGCAATAGGAAAAGTGATGAAACGATTTGCAGACTTCTTTGTTCGCAACCCTCTTAAGAGCTTGCTGATAGTTGCGAGTGCCATCTTGGCCATGGGATTATTGCTTGCTTTTTTGGATAACACCCAGGGAATTCAGATTGGCAAGCCAGATAATCCGCTCAAGCCCCGTGGCACTGTTCTCGGGCGACCAGTGCTGTAGGTCTGTGGAGCGCTCATCGCATCGCGAACCACTTCAAAATGAGGACGGCTGCCACAAATGCCCGATCGGGCCTTCGGGTGGAATTCCCGTGGAAAGTCCATTTCTCTATCGGGTCGAGCGTCTGAGAACGCTAAGTTATGCTCTAACGAACATCGATTCCGGGAATCGGATCACCAGGCAGGGCTTTGCCGGCTGGCTCAATTCGTTCCACCGCAAACTCAATCTCAACGATGGCTTGACTGTCCCGATTGGCGATTTTCCAGCGGACTGGCCATGCCTCGAAGAAGTTATAGCGTAATATCTCGCTCCCCTCGCGGTCGAGGTAGATAATGCTGCCACTTTTACGGTCCGTTGTTCCAGCGAGGACCTTTTTAAGCCAGTCGGCTACCGAAGGATCGCTGAATTGACCCCGTTTGAGGGTGATGTTCTTATACTTGGCCTTACCGGCGCGTTTGTGAGTGATGGGATCGTCACCGTTCCGGTACTCGATGACTTCCACTTCCGCCTCGAGTCCGCTGACCTCTTTGAACCCACCGGTTCGCAGGTCGATTGCCGGCCAATCAGCCTCTTGAAGGACAGGCGATCGTGGGACTCCCTGGGCGTTCTGGAACGAGCCGACCACGACCGCATCCATCTCTAGTTTGAAGTTATGCGCCGGAAGGTAGTCGCCCTTGTGCTTGGAGAAGCTGCGGATGGCGGCTACCTGATAGCCGTCCGGGGCCGATCGTGAGGTGTCATGCTGAAACAGCGTCGTGGCCGAAGGCGCGGTCAAGCAACCCGTGAGCACCAGTGGACAGAAGATGAGCCCCATCATCAGGATGCTGCCGAGGTTGTGATTCATCGCTTCGCTCCCTCTTGCTATCGCGCCGTGCCAAGCAAATGGCACATCAAACGAGGCCTTTCGATATGCTGCCAGGCAAGCGTTCTTCGTTCAACGGTGCTTCTACCAACAGTCATGGGATGCTTTCCACAAGCACTTTCCGGTGAGCGATTTGCCTTTGAGCGAGCCGATCGCTTCGCGCCTTCTTGAGTCACGGCCTTAACGGGTCACATTTGGTCGGAGAAACACCGAAGCCCCGGCGCAAGGCCGAGGCTTCGATACGGGAGTCGGGTGATTTATTTCGACTCGGTCTCGCCGCGCACCGCCGCCTCGATTTTGGCGACGTCGATCTTTTGCATCTCCATCATCGCCTCAAACGCGCGCTTCGCGACGTCGCCCCCTTGGGCCATCGCCTCCGTCAGGATACGCGGCGTGATCTGCCAGGACACGCCCCATTTGTCCTTGCACCAGCCACACGCGCTCTCCTCACCGCCGTTTCCGACGATCGCGTTCCAATAGCGGTCGGTCTCCGCCTGGTCCTCCGTCTCGATTTGAAAGGAGAACGCTTCGGTTTGCGGGAACGCGTCCCCGCCATTGAGGCCCAGGCAAGGCAGCCCACAGACCGTGAACTCGACCGTCAGCACGTCGCCTGCCTTGCCGCTCGGGAAGTCCGAGGGCGCTCGCTGCACCGCGCCGACCGTGCTATCGGGAAAGGTTTGGGCGTAGAAGCGTGCAGCTTCCTCCGCGTCACGGTCATACCACAGGCAGATCCTGGACTTCGTCATCGTGGCCCTCCTCTACGTCTCGAGCTCGGGCGCGTCTCTGGCTGTCCACCCACCCGCTGCGAGCACGTACTAGACAGGTTACCCTAATTTCGTGGAAAGCTTACTCAAGCGTGCAGGGGGAGCCTGCTCAGTTTGTTTCCCTCATCGCCCGCTCCAAGCAAGAGGCCCCGGCATCAAGCCAGGGCCTCTTGCTTGGTGCGAGATCGCACGACAGCCTGCTATGTAGGCAGGCTTGGACGATGGAATCGGTGAACTATTCCCAGGTAATGACCTTGCCGCTCCAGCGCTGGCCACTCGGGAACAAGCCATCCCAAAACGTTTTGGAGTACATTGGGACACGCTGCACATCAATGACGGCCTGTCCGCCCATCTTTTTGGCCTCTAGTTTCAAGGCCGACAGTACGTTGTTCAATCCGTAGTCGGCAACTGCATCCGCCTCAACGATGCCGATAACCTTATAGGAGCGCTTGACGTTGGCACTGTCGAGGACCTCCACATTCCGGCTGTCTCCGGCGGTAGGGTCAAATGCACGGTCGAACTGCATTTTTTGCGTCGAAATGCAACCGCTCAGCAGGAGGCCGGTGGTCAAGCAAAGGCCGAGGACAGTCATTTTCTTATGCATCGTTACGTCCCTGTCTGCATAGTCGTGATTGGGAGACAGTAGACATTACGATGATTTTATGTTCGTGTCAACACGTCTATACGATGGTTGTTGTTCGCTCCAAACACGAGGCCTGGGCATCAAGCTGAGGCTTTGAAATGGAGCGGGCGATGGGATTCCGGCCCACGACAGCCTGCTTGGCAGGCAGGAACGCTACCACTGGGTTGCTTACTGCTACCATAGGTGCCACACCCGCCAGCCTAATAGAAGATCGACCACCAGGGACTGGGGCGTGGGCGATCAACGGTGGAAGCAAACTCGATGGGCTTGGAACTAATTGGGATTGCTACATATTTGTAGGGGTAAACGATGGCCATCGTGTAGCCTACGCCAGGCTCATTACTATGAGTCCAGAGGAGCGGATGGACGATCAATCGGTCTTGCTTCTCTTCAATCGCGGAGATATCGCCGCTGTAGCCTCCGTCGGATTGGGCACCAAAGAGCACAAGAATTCCGACTTCTTTTGAAAAATCGATAGCGGGGAGAGTTTCACTAACCTGGTTTCCATTGCCGTCGAATGCGGTTACAGGCACAGTAGCGAGGAAGCTATCGACTTCTTGCTGGGTTCTAAAGACGTGGTTCTGCGCACGAATGTTGAAACGGCCTGTGTGGCTACTGGCAGGTGATACAACCCGGAAAGAGATAGATGGAGCGAGCGGGCTTGCCCCCGCAATATTACGAACCATTCCGCAGCCGGAGAGTAGCGAAATGCAGACCACCGGGAGTAAGAGGTGTTTTGCTTGCATAGCGTTTATGAGCCCTCAGCGATTGTTTGATATGACTGATGTAAATATCGCGCAGCCTGATAACAGAATAGATCACATGAGCCATGAAACATGCCCCGTATCATCTGTTACATTCGTTTCATTTTCCGTCCGCATTTTGGCGAATAGAGGGAGGCCCTGGCAAACGCCAGGGCCTCGTGTTTGGAACGGGCGAAGGGATTCGAACCCACCGCAGCCTGCTTGGAAGGCTGGAATTACTCTACTGAGGTGCTCGCAGGCACCGTCGCGGCACACGTGCTGACATCCAGACCATGCTTCTACTATGTCAGGAATTCCGCCACTGATGAGCCGAAAGCTAAAGTCAATTGTCCTGGCCAGCTACCAGCGCAGTTCGAGATGGAGGAGGAAGATATCGAAACTGAACGGCGTCAATCGTCTGACGTCCTTCAAGGATTGCCTTGGCCACACGATGGGCTCCATCCATTATCGACCCATCAGCATCCAAAATAACCGGATAGGAGAGATCGGCGTCTTGGATTCGCCGAACGTGCTCTAGCACCAGCCGAAGTACTGGCTCTTTGCCAACGAACCATCCATCTTTGTCCAGATCTATGACGGCTTGTGGGTCAATTTGAAAGACGGGGAGCCTTGCCGCCAACGCCCAGAGGTCCTTTACATTCCAGGAATATATCGTGCCGTTCTGTATTCTGCTGTGGATCCCGTCGGCCGGGTCTCGAACTGTTTTCAAAGTAATTCCCTTGTCATCAAGGCGCGGCGTCACGTCAAAGGCCATCGGAGGGACCAAGAAAGTTTACCTTGGATAAGGCCATACGGCCAATCTAGAGTAAGTCACAAACGAGGCCGTACTTGTCCTCGGCGCCTCAACCGTACCCCTGACAGCAGATGAAGCAAAAGTAGTTTCATTTGTTTTATTTGTATCGCGTTCCGTCCACTGGCCCGGAGAACGAAGAAGCCCCCGAGACTGGCTCGGGGGCTTGCATTTGGAGCGGGCGATGGGATTCGAACCCACGACAGCCTGCTTGGAAGGCAGGAACTCTACCACTGAGTTGCTAGCTGCCACCAGAGGTGGCATACCCAATTCTTAAAACGCGATGATTGAGTACGAGTCTCGATGAATAACAAGGAATCGTCCCCCCGGAAGGCCTCTAATTGTGGACCCGTTCAGCTTGTACTCGCCAACTTTTTTTACTACCGAGCTTCCAATCTCCCAGGAATAGAACGAATGCTCCCTTATCTCAGTTATTCTAACGTTTTTCCAGTTGAATTCATCTCCCTCATACTGTTCTTCATCATAGGGCGAGTAAAAGTAGGCCGTACCATCCGTTACGGAAACTGCATTTGATCCGTGAACCGCCTCAGGTGTTACCCATACGACCTGGGTCATCGTATCAAGATTCCATTGCACAAGTTGAAAATCGGTGTAGGGATGAAAATAGATTGAATTCCGCGGCCCTTTACACATTGCGTATATCTCGACGCCGCGGACTGCTTCTTCCCAGAATATGTCATTATAGTAAACCAGGGAGTGCCCATGGTCAGGAATTGCCAAGACGCCTTTTCTATTCATATCGGAAAAGCCGATGGCAATCCATCGATCCGTACAGGTGATATTCTCGTACTGGGGGTCAATACTCCAGGACCAATTGCTATGCCAGCCTAAATGAGCGGATTTTTGATACCTTTCAAGTCGATAATATTTATCGATATATTCGCCGTGGTGGCAAAACAAGACGAATTCATCATTTGAGAGAAGGCGAATATCATAGGGAACGCCTTGCCCAATATCTACCTTCTCGCCATCTACAAATACTGAGTAGCCGTTTAAAGATTTACATATATATGCGAGCCGGCCGGTGCTGTTTATGTCCATGTCTACCAAAGCGCCTGACAAGCCAGGAATGGTGACATCACGGATTTCCATACGAGCTCTAACTCCAGTTGACTATAGGGATTATTTTCTTCTTACCCGCCATAAGGCTTTCTGTTCATTAATCGAAGTACGGAGCCTTCGCGCGATAGAACTGAACTGGAGATAGTTCGAGGCCCTGGCATCAAGCCAGGGCCTCGTGTTTGGAGCGGGCGATGGGATTCGAACCCACGACAGCCTGCTTGGAAGGCAGGAACTCTACCACGGAGTTGCTTGCTGCCACCATCGGTGGCACACCCGCTGTGTGTCGCAGCAAAGCGAGGCCATTTCCGCACTGCTGGCAAGTCAAATGCTGAAGGAAGTGGAAGCCGTGACCGCTCCATCTTGCAATCCCTCAATTACGTATACGCCAGGGCTACTTACGCTAACTGTCGTCTCTATCTCGGTATTGTTTGGGCTGGATGTATCAACGGGGAAAACCCCAAGCCCAAGAAAATGTTGGGCTCGACTGGCTGTGGCCATGACCCGGATCGTGTTACCTGATCGAGCTGAAACGTCTGTCGTTAGAGACGCATGGTCGATAGCCCCAGGAAAGGTTGCCCTTGCCCGAATGGTTACTGGCACATTGGTCCCGAAATACCCTTTGACAGAAAGGTGCGTGATCGTGCCAACAACCACTCCAGAGGCAGGGAAGCTGCAACTTGTTACGAGCACGCCAGCAGCAATCGCCCCGGCGAACTTTAGGCGGAACATCGTTTAATCAACCTTTATCAGAAGATCTGCCACCAGGCTCCGGGAACTTCTTTTCTAACGGGTTCGCGAAATTCGACTGGTTTTGCCGACTTCGGGATCGCAACGTAGTGGTAGGGATAGACAATCGCCGCTCCGCAGCTTTGCCCGTAGCGGGGTGCCCAAAGAACAGTGTGTACAACGATTCGATCTTGACGCTCTTCAACAGAAACAATTTCGCCGCGGTAACACGTGTTACCTTGTGCGCCAAAAGTAGCGAGAATGCCCTGTTCTGTTGAGAAATCTAACGTGGGAATCGACTTGCTGAGAAAGGCCTCATAGGCTTGATTATCGGATACTTGCTCTGTCTCGTATCTACGATTTACAAGCTCTCTAACCAGTTCAGACTGACTACGTGCTACTAGCCCAGACGCGCGAATCCCGTCGAGCACATCGCTGCCAGATCCGGGAGTTGGGGCTACTGTTCGAAAGGAAAGGCTTTGAGGCGTGGGAGCCGATGCCGCAATATTCCTGACAACACCACACCCACTTAGGATGGCTACGGCAAGAACTGAAAGCAGTACGGGTCCTGGTCTCATATTCTGGATATTCCCTGCCTGATTGTCCATGAAACAAGCCTTGTTTCATCTGTTTCATTCGTTTCACATTCCGTCCGCCAACTCGGAGAAAAGAAGGAGGCCCTGGCATCACGCCAGGGCCTCTTGTTTGGAGCGGGCGATGGGATTCGAACCCACGACAGCCTGCTTGGAAGGCAGGAACTCTACCACTGAGTTACACCCGCACGGGTTAGGTAAATGGTCGGAGCGCTGGGATTCGAACCCAGGACCCTCTGCTCCCAAAGCAGATGCGCTACCAAGCTGCGCTACGCCCCGAAAGGAGTTTCAGAATATCAACTTCCCTTGCCAGTTGTCAATTCGCGGCGTCCCTACGCCCTTCCCGCCCCTCCTACCACCTTCCCACCCGGATCCGTCACCCATTAGGCAATTGTTAGCCGCAGCTTAACCGCGCCCTAAGAAAGATCCTCCACCCCTCCGCGATAACGTCTGTGAGGTGTTAAGACCAGTCACTCATCAATAGGGGGGACGACCATGTCCATTCAGAGCTTCTCGCCCAACGCCATGCGCATCGCCAGTACCGCCCCGGCCAAGGCCGTTCAAGCGGGCGGCGGCGTCACCGCGGCGCCCCAGCAGGCGCCCGTCCAGGCGGCTCAATCGGACGCCAACCTCTACCTGATGAGCCGGCTCATCGGCAACGAGCAGGACCTCGGTCGCCTCAACCGCTGGGGCCTCGCGAGCCCCGGGATGATGCGCTTCGCCGCGGGCGGCGGCTTCCGCCGTGCCATCGCTTCCTTCCTGACCGGCATCCCGCAGGAATCCCTCGTCAAGTACGGCCAGATGGCCGATATGATGCGAATCAACGGCATGCAGCCCGACTGGGCGCACCTGATCGTCCAGTCCGGCGTCAAGAGCCCCGGTGAGCTCTCTCGCTACGCCGGCAGCGACATCGGAGCCCAGATCCAGCGCGGCATCGTCTACGCCGCCCTCGCCGCCAAGGCCATCGAGATCGCCGCCAACCAGGGCCGCACCTACTCGGTTCCTTCCTTCGACCAGCTGGGCGCCCTCGCGCAGGCCGGCACCGGCCTCGGGTCCGTCATCAACCTGGGCGTGCCTCAGACCCAGTCCGTTCCCCAGCAGTAATCGCCACCTTCCGGGCGCCCGTCCAGTGCATTCTGGACGGGCGCCTTTTCGCGTGGATACGGCCTTTCCAGGCCTGCCTTTGTGGTATGATCCGGAGCGTTTGTCTGCCCTGTAGAAAGGAACGCTCGACTTGAACCTGTTTCAAGCCACCGTTTTAGGAGTGGTTCAAGGGATCACCGAATTCCTGCCCATCAGCAGCACGGCGCACCTCATCCTCGTGCCGTGGTTCATGACCTGGAAGGATCCCGGACTCACCTACGACGTGGCGCTGCAGGGCGGGACGTTCCTGGCGGTGGTCTGGTACTTCTGGAAGGACATCCGCGAGATGATCGTGGCGTGGTTCCAGAGCCTCCGCAAGCCGGACCTCAAGGGCGATCCCATGCAGCGCCTAGCGTGGCTCGTCATCGTGGGCTCGGTCCCGGCGGGCGTCGCGGGCCTCCTCTTCGAGAAGCAGATCGAGACGACGCTGCGATCGCCCTACGTCATCGCCGCCATGCTCATCGGCGTGGGCCTCGTGCTCGCGCTGGCCGAGAAGATCGCGAAGCACACCCGCGACCTCAAGCAGCTCACCTGGTTCGATGCCGTCATGATCGGCGTGGGTCAGGCCTGCGCCCTCATCCCGGGCACCTCGCGCTCCGGCGCGACCATGACGTCGGCCATGCTCCTCGGCTTCTCGCGTGAGGCCGCGGCGCGGTTCTCGTTCCTCCTGGGCACGCCCATCATCTTCGCGAGCTGCCTCTTCAAGGGCAAGGACTACTTCGAGGACTTCGCCCTGCACAACGCCGCCCGGGTCCAGGACATGGGCCTGATGGGGGCGTTCTTCGACCACATGGGCCGCAGCCCCAACACGGTGCCGTTCCTGGTGGGCATCGTGGTCTCGACGGTGGTCGGCTACCTCACGATCCGCTTCCTCATGGCCTTCCTGAAGCAGCGGTCCATGTGGATCTTCATCTGGTACCGTTGGGTACTGGGCGTCCTGATCCTGCTCCTGCTCGCCACAGGCCGCCTGCCCGCGAACGCGCACCTGGGCTGATGGACGCCTTCGAGGTCACGCTGGACGGGGAGCCGCTCCGGTTCTTTCCGGGGGCGACCGTCCGGGACCTCATCGGGCGGCTCGGGCCCGAGGACCAGGTGGCGATCGCCAACGGCCTCGCCTTCATCCTGGACGAGTTCGGAAACCGCGTGGGCGAGGGCGGAGCCCTCCGTGCGGGCGGGGCGTACGCCGTGGAGCGATACGTCTAGGCGAGGACGCCGTCCCGGATGGCTTCCAGCTCCTGCCAGCGCTCGTAGAGGGTCGCGGCCTGGCGCTTGGCCTCTTCCAGCTGATCGAGCAGCCCCTGGACCTCGGAGCCGCGCTCCGAGTAGAGGGCCGGGTCCTGCATGGCGGCCTCGAGGCGCGCGACCGCTTCTTCGGCCTCCATGATCCGCTCCTCGATGGTCTCGAGCTCCTTGCCCTCCTTGTAGGAGAGCTTGCGGACGCCGCTCTTCGCGGGCTTCTCGACGGGGGCGGGGTCGGCCTTCGCGGACCGCTCGGCCACCACCGGCACGGCACGCCGCTCCATGTAGTAGTCGTAGGAACCCACCTGGTAGACGACGCGGCCGTTCCCCTCGAAGGAGAGGATGCCCGTCGCCACCCGGTTGAGGAAGTAGCGATCGTGGCTGACGATGAGCGCGCAGCCCGGGAAGTCCACCAGCGCCTCTTCGAGGACGCGCAGGGTGGGCAGGTCCAGGTCGTTGGTCGGCTCGTCGAAGATGAGGAAGTTGCCGCCCGCGCGCAGCAGCTTGGCGAGCTGGACGCGATTCTGCTCACCGCCCGATAGGCGCTTGATGGGCGTGTTGGCCTGCTCGTCGGTGAAGAGGAAGCGCTTGAGGTACCCGCGCACCGTGATCTGCTGGTCGCCGATCTGCACCCACTGGGAGTCGCCCGCGACCTCCTCGACCACCGTCTTCTCGGGATCCAAGAGGTTGCGGCCCTGGTCCGCGTAGAGGAAGCGGGTGTTGAGGCCGACCTCGATCTCGCCCGCGTCCGGGGCGTCCTGGCCCAGGATGAGGCGCATGAGGGTGGTCTTGCCCATGCCGTTGGGGCCGATGACGCCGATGCGATCGCCCGCCTGCAGCTCCAGGTCGAGCCCGTTGATGAGGGTGCGATCGCCGAAGCGCTTGGTGACGCCCTTGAGGTTGAGGACCTTGGTGCCGAGCCGGGGGCCCGGCGGGATGACGAGCTCGACCTCGCCGCGCTCGGCCGGGGGACCCTGGTCCACGAGGTCATTGTAGCGGTCGACGCGCGCCTGCTGCTTGGTCGAGCGGGCCTTGGGCTGCTTGCGGACCCACACCAGCTCGCGGCGGATCGTGGCCTGGCGGATCTCCTCGGAGCGGGCCTCGGAGGCGATGCGCTCGGCCTTAAGCTGCAGGTAGTCGGAGTAGTTGCCGACGTACTCGGACAGGCGGCCGAACTCGACCTCGATCATGCGGTCGGCGACCCGGTCGAGGAAGTAGCGATCGTGCGTGATGAAGACGACGGATCCGTGGTAGTCGGCGAGGTAGTTCTCGAGCCACTCGATGCTCTCGGAGTCCAGGTGGTTGGTGGGCTCGTCCAGGATGAGCAGGTCCGGGTGGGACACGAGCGTCCGGCACAGCGTGACGCGCCGCAGTTCGCCGCCGGACAGGCCACGGACCAGGCGGTCGGCGTCGGGCACGCGCAGGTGCTGCATGATCCGGGTCACCTCTTGGTCGAGGTTCCAGGCGTCGCGGTGGTCGATCTCGGCCTGCAGGCGCTCGTGCTCGGCCATGGCGGCGGGATCGGAGGCGAGGCGATCGGCCAGCTCCTGGTAGCGGCTCAGGAGCGCGCGGGTCTCGGCGAGGCCGTCCTCGACGCTCTCGCGGACCGTCTTGTCGGGGTCGAGCTCCAGCTCTTGCGGCAGATAGCCGATGCGCAGGTCGCGCTCCTTGGCGACCTCGCCCTCGTCCGGGGGCTCGACGCCCGCGAGGATGCGCAGCAGGGTGGATTTGCCGGCGCCGTTGACGCCGAGGACGCCCATCCGGTTGCCCCGGTGGACTGTCAGGCTCACGTCCTTGAGGATGTCGCGGCCGCTGTGGCGATGGGTGACGCCGCGCAGCGAGAGGATGGGCTCTTGGGAAAATACGTCCATGGGGTCATTTTAGCACGGTGGGGGATTCTGCCGTGACTGATGGATACCGAGTTACCACCCCCCCATCCCCCCCTGCTTCGCAAGGGGGGCTTTTATAAGGAGGACCCCCCCCTAGCCCCCCCTCTAGAGGGGGGGAAGTGCTCTTCTAGCGGGTTGCGGGCGTTCAACGGGGCCAAAATAAAACGCCCCCCGGTGGGGGGCGTGAGCTGGGGGCGCTCTAGTAGATGTCGAAGAGGTTGCCGAGGTCGCCGCGGCAACCCGCTGCGCTCAGCGTCAACATCAAGAGCGTGGTCCAGTAGATGAGCTTGCGCATGGCGACGGCCTCCTGGAGGCCATCATACCCTGCCCAAGCCCAACCCTACCAGGCCTTTTCGCGCCTAGTAGTTGAGGACCACGACCTCGCTGACGGCCCCGCGCTTCGACGCGTCCCGGTTGATGGCCCGCGCCGCCCAGACCTGCTCGATCCGGAAGTCCGCGTACAACTCGCGAATGAAGGGCACGTCCGAGTTGGAGAGCATGACCTTGCAGCCCCGGTTCGACAGCTCGCGGAAGGTGTCCGCCAGACGACGCTGATCCTCGGGCTTGAAGTCGTCCGCGCTGTAGCTCGTGAAGCTCGAGGTCGCGCTCACGGGATGGTACGGAGGATCCATGTAGATGAAGTCCCCCTTGCGAGCCACCTCGAGCACGTGCTCGAACGTCTTGTGCTCCACCTCCACGTGCCGCAACGCCGCCGACACCGCCCGCAGGTTCTCCTCGTCGAGGATCTTCGGGTTCTTGTAGTCGCCGAACGGCACGTTGAACTGTCCGCGCCGGTTCACCCGCCACAACCCGTTGAAGCACGTCTTGTTGAGGAAGATCATGCGCGCCGCGCGCTGCACGGGGCTGAGCGTCGCCGCGTCCAGCTCGCGCACGTGATAGTAGAAGTCCTTGTCGTGCCGGTACATCCGCAAGAGCTCGACCAGGGCGTCCACGTCGTTCTTGAGGACCTGGTAGCACGCCACCAGGTCCGGGTTCGTGTCGGAAAGCACCGCATGGGTCGGAGCCAGGTGGAAGAACACGGCGCCCGCCCCGACGAACGGCTCGTAGTAGCGGTTGAAACGCTTCGGAAAGAGGGCCTGATACTGGCCGAGCAGGCGCCCCTTACCGCCGGCCCACTTCAGGAAGGGGGCGGCTTTGGCGGGGGCTGCGACGCGACTGATTCTGGCCATTGATCACGGGCTCCTTGATCGGCAGGGTGGCATATTGCCAACATGCAGTTGGTGTTGGCTGATCGATGTCTTCTTTGATCCATGTTTACAATAGCACGCCGTCTCCAAGCTAGGGTATCGATCACAAAAAAATGGCCGACCAAACCTTTACAAAAGTTGCGATTAGACGGGCCGTGATTTGGTATAGAAGCCTTGTCCTGACACGATTAGAGGGGGATGCAAGGGTGCTGATCGAGCCCGCCGTACATGAACAATTCGTTCACGACTTCGGCATCAACATGCTCAACACGTTGACCGTGAAGGATAACCGGCTCTTGGCTCATAAGCGCCGCATCTTCGTGTTCGACGAGCGCGGTGGCGTCTTCGGCGGCCACAACGGCATCATGCAGGAGTATCAGAACCTCACGACCGGGGTGTTCCACTCCAAGTCCCGCAAGGTCGTCGGCGTCCGCTACCGCTGCAAGCCCAACACGCTCCAGGTGCCGGAAATCGGCGCGTTCCACACCCATCCCGCCGCCTACACCAGCAACGTGAAGCAGCTGCGCGGCCGCATCGAGCGGCTCCTGTGGCTGAGCGACATGGACGTGAAGGCCTTCCTCAAGCAGCACGAGCTGTACGGCTACGAGTGGCACTTCATCGGGACCATGGACATCGGCTGCTTCCACATCGACGACGTGAAGAAGGACATCCGCGCCCCCCGCGAGGTCATCCACTACCCGAAGCTGGAAGAGGCGATGGCCACCCTCGCGCCCAAGATCAAGTTCTACGACCAGATCCTGCAGTCCAGCGCCACCGGGACCCCTTCGAGCGACGTGCTCATCCACATCGTCCGGGACCTGACGGAGCAGCAGGGCGACCTGATCCGCATCCTCGAGGGCCACGACCCCGACACCATCCCCGCCCTCGCGGGCAAGGTCGCGACCCAGTTCCAACTTCTGGGCTACTCGTCGCGCCAGGTGTCCTCGCTGCTGCGCAAGACGCTCGGCAAGGCCGAGAAGGAGACGCCCGTGGGCAGCTTCAATGACCAGCTCGTGAGCGCGTACGCGCGGCTTTCGGCGCTCGCGTAAGCTTCGATACCCTTATCCACCCTCGACGACCGGCTCTGATGAGCCGGTCGTCGGTGTTTTGATGGCCGGAGCGCAGGCGGATCTAGCCCCCCATCCCCCCCTGCTAGGGGGGCGTTGCGCTGATCTGAGGCTAGCCCCCACGTTCCACGAAACATGCGACGGAGCGTTCGGTCACGGAAACATAACATTTCGCGCGACCCCGCCAAGGTCCCGATTTTGCTCGGCCGGGGGGCGATCCTGAAAAGCAAGTTGTGATGCGGGTCACAGGCGTTTCGGCGCTGCCTTCGTCAGGCGAGGGTTAATTAATGCGCACTTAATCGACGTTTCAAGGGCGCGTAAGGGCGGAAATCGTATCATCACATCGTTGAAGGGGGTCAAGCGAGCCCCGATGCCCACCGCCGCTGAGTTAGCGGGAAGGAGAACCCCGATGAACCTGATGATGCGCCTTGTTAAGGAAGAAGAGGGTCAGGCCCTCACCGAGTACGGTCTGATCCTCGGCCTGATCGCCGTCGTGACCGTCGGCGCCCTCACGATGATGGGCACCAACGTCAACAAGATGCTGTCCGCCATCGCCAACACCCTGAGCAGCACCGCCAAGTAGTCGCCCGAACAGCGACCCCCCATTCAGAGAGAAGGAGATTCCCTATGAACCTGATGATGCGCGTTATCAAGGAAGAGGAAGGCCAGGCCCTCACGGAGTACGGTCTCATCCTCGGCCTGATCGCCGTCGTGACCGTCGGCGCCCTCACGATGATGGGCACCAACGTCAACAAGATGCTCTCGGCCATCGCCAACACCCTGAGCAGCACCGCCAAGTAAGCCGCTCGAGCGGCGATCGCTAACCCAGCTAGAAAAGGAGACCCACATGAACCTTATGATGCGCGTTATCAAGGAAGAGGAAGGCCAGGCTCTCACCGAGTACGGCCTCATCCTCGGCCTGATCGCCGTCGTGACCGTCGGCGCCCTCACCATGATGGGCACCAACGTCAACCAGATGCTGTCCGCGATCGCCAACACCCTGAGCAGCAGCGGCAAGTAGGAGTTGGGCGATGCGGAGCCGTAACCAAAAAGGGCAGGCGCTAGTCGAGACCGCTCTGGTCCTGCCCGTGATCCTGGCGATGGTGCTCGGCATCTTCGGTTTCGGCCGCATCTTCAACGCCCAGCTCGTCATCACGAACGCCAGCCGCGAGGGCGCCCGCCTAGGCGCCCTCGGGCGGTCCGACACCAAGATCAAGGAAGCCGTCACCAAGTACCTCTCGGGCGCCGCCCTGACCGAGCCCACCGCTCAGGTCACCATCGAGCGGACGACCGGCACGGAGGCCGAGGTCACGGTACGCCTCTCGTATCCCTTCCAGACCGTGTTCGCCCTTCCGGGCGTCCCCAACCCCCTCTATCTCAAGTCGTCCGCGGTCATGCGCGTGGAGCAGCAGTAATGAAGAAAGTCCAACGGTTCCTCGTCGCGGCCGGCCTCGGCCTGCTCGCCAGCGGGGCCATGTTCGCCTACGTCAACGGCGCCAACCAGCGCGCGGATGCCGGAGAGCCCCGCGGGCCGGTGCTCGTCGCCAAGGCGGCCATCCCCCTCAACACCAAGATCCTCGCCGAGCAAGTCAGCGTGGAGAACCGCCCCACCCGCTACACTCCCGAGGGCGCGCTCTCCAACCCCGAGCTCGCCGTCGGTCGCATGACCAAGATCGAGATCGCCCCCGGCGAGCCCGTCCTCGAGAAACAGCTCTTCGCCCAGGGTGAGGAGGCTCAGGCCGTCCTGCCAGTGCCACCCGGCATGCGCGCCATCACGGTCGCCGTCGACGAGGTGGTGGGCGTGGCCGGCTTCGTCCAGCCCGGCATGATGGTGGACGTCGTCAGCACCATGGACATCGACAGCGAGACCGTCACCAAGTTCTTGCTGCAGAAGGTCAAGGTCCTGGCCTGCGCCCAGGAGGCCCAGCGCAAGGACGATTCCGAGGCCAAGGTCGTCTCCTCGGCCACCCTCGCCGTCTCGCCCGCCGACGCCGAGAAGCTGATCCTTGCTGCCGACCGCGGCAAGATCCGCCTCGCCATGCGGGACCAGGCCGAGACGGGCGATGCCAAGACCGCAGGGGCCACGCCCCAGTCGGTCATGGGCATCAAGAAGCCCGTCCCGGTCGCCCCCAAGGCTGCCGCCAAGCCCCGCATCGTCGAGAAGACCCGTGTCGTCAAGGTGATGGTCCCCGTCCGCACGGTGGACAACAAGCCGGAGATCATGATCATCCGCGGCACCTCGACCGAGATGGTCACCCGCTAGCGCCTGCGGCTTTTGCGCTAAGTCCCCCCGCGCGCCCTCTAGGGGTGCGGATCAACAGAAGTGAGTTGTCCCGCGATGAAGTGCCTTCACCTCCTGGTCGCCGCCACCGTCCTGCTCTCGACGAGCCTGCCCGCATGGGCCCTATCGGACGAGCAACTGCCGGTTTCCGTCGGCAAGTCGCAGGTCGTCACGGTCGGCTCGGACGTGACCAAGGTGTCCATCACGGACCCCACCATCGCCGACGTCGCCGTCCTCTCGAAGAAGGACGTGCTCATCAACGGCAAGAAGCCCGGCACGACCAACCTGATCGTCTGGACCAAGCAGAAGCGCATCACCTACGACGTGGTCGTCCGGGTCGACGCGGGCCTGCTCAAGGCCACCATCCAGCGTGCCACCGGCGCCAAGGATCTGCAGGTCGAGGTCGTCAACGACTCCGTCCTCCTCTACGGCAAGGTCGACCGCACGAGCCAGTCCCAGATGGCCGAGAAGCTCGCGGGCGGCTTTGCGACCCGCGTCATCAACCTGCTCGCGGCCGACGCCGTGCAGCAGGTCCAGGTGGACGTCGAGGTCATCGAGATGAACAAGGGCGGTGCCTCGGAGCTCGGCATCAAGTGGGGCCAGATGCTCCGGACCGCCAACGGCGAGGACTTCTTCGAGGCCGACCACCTGTCGACCATCCAGTCCGATCCCCGCAACCCGCGCAACAACCAGCCGGGATCGGCCCTGGTCAGCGGCGGCGGCACGGCCTTCGGCATGTACGAGCGCATCGCGGCCCGCCTCAACCTGATGGTCCAGAACGGCCAGGCCCGCGTGCTCGCCAAGCCGAACCTGGTCGCGGTGAGCGGCGGCAAGGCCGAGTTCCTCGCGGGCGGCGAGATCCCGCTGCCCATCGCCCAGCAGCAGAACCAGGTCACGTTCGACTGGAAGCCCTACGGCATCAAGCTCCTCATCGAGCCGACCGTGCTCGAGGACGGCCGCATCTCCATGAAGGTCGCCCCCGAGGTGAGCCAGCTCGACTACAGCAACGCCGTCCGCATCGCCAACTTCATCGTGCCCGCCGTCTCCACCCGGCGCGCCGAGACCCAGCTCGTGCTCAACCAGGGTCAGGGCCTCGCCATCGGCGGCCTGATCCAGAGCAACGAGACCAAGTCCGTCGAATCCGTGCCCCTTCTGGGCCAGATCCCCATCCTCGGGGAGCTGTTCAAGTCCACCAAGTTCCAGCGAAACGAAACCGAGTTGACGATTCTCGTGACCCCTCGACTTGTTGCCTCAAAGTAGGAGGTGGCCCATGGCCAAACGGAGAGATCTCGAACGCGGCGCCACGCTCGTGACCACGGCCCTCTTCGCCACCGGACTGGTGGTGTTCGCGGGCCTGGTCGCGGACACGGGCGGACTGATGTACCACCGGACCCGTATGCAGGTCGCGGCTGACGCCGCGGCCCTCGCCGGAGCCAAGGGCCTGCTCAACGGGCAGACCTACGCCGTCGCCCAGGCCAAGGAAATGGCCGCCAAGAACGGCTACGAGCTCACGGACAAGAACATCACCATCCTGCAGGGCAGCCGCATGAAGGTCGCCATGGACGTGCCCAACCAGTCCCTGGTGGCGCGCGTGCTGGAGACGGTCCAGGGCTCGGGCGATGCCGACAAGGCCCAGTCCCTGAACGTGGGCGCCAAGGCCCAGGCCGACCTGCACTGCGTCGATCTCACGTACGGCGTGCGTCCCTTCGGCGTCCCCGAAGAGGACTTCAAGCCGGGCGCCGAGTACATCCTCAAGCAAGGTCCGGGCGGCTCGATCCACGGCAACTTCCAGGCCCTCGGCATCGACGGCACCGGCGCCACCATCTACCGCACCTCCATCCTGAACGGCGCCAAGCGCACCGTGCGCGTGGGTGACATGCTGCCCACCGAGCCCGGCAACATGCAAGGCCCGACCGTGACGGCCGTCAACCAGCTCCTGGGCAACGACCACACGAGCTACCAGGACGCCGCCAAGGGCGCGCGCACCCCGCGCGTGATGCTCGTGCCGCTCTTGGGCGACAGCTTCTTCAACGTCAATGGTCGCGCCAACGTCACCATCACGGGCTTCGCCCGCTTCTACGTCACCTACACGACGAGCCGGTCCGAGGTCTACGGCCGTTTCATCGACAAGGTGAAGGACACGGAAGTGAAGGGCACGGCCCTCCAGTACGCCGTCCGCCTGTCCGACGAACAGGACCCCGTTCCGCCCCCCGTCGATCCCGCGAGCCTGCGGTAGGCTGGAGACCCCATGGCCCTGCGAACCCTACTCATCGGCACGGATCCCCAGCGTGAAGCCCTCAAGGCTACGCTGGGGCAGGGCGTGCCCGCCTCTATCGTCGGCGAAGCGCCGAGCCCCTCGGACGGGGTCGGCATGGCCGTCTCGTTGCGCCCCGAGCTCGTGGTGCTCGCCCACATGGGCGACCTGGAGATCGTCATCCGCACGGTGGACGGCATCCAGGCCGCGAACCCCATGTCGATCGTCCTGCTGGTCGGCGCGAACCTCGAAGCCGAGGCGCTCGGCAAGGCCATGCAGGCCGGCATCCGCGAGGTGCTCGCCTCTCCCCAGGATCTGCCCGGGGCGGTCGAGCGGGCGCGCGTCTTCGTGACTCGACTCAAGGGCGCTCGCTCCACGAGCGAGCCCGCACGGGCCAAGAGTGGCAAGGTGTTCGTCGTGCACTCGCCCAAGGGCGGCGCCGGCAAGTCGACCCTTGCCGTCAACCTCGCGGTGACGCTCGCCAAGGAGGGCACCGCCGCCCTCATCGACCTGGCTCCGCAGTTCGGCGAGGTGGACCTGCTCCTGAACGTCAAGCCGCAGGCCTACCTCTCGGACATCGCGAAACTCGGCGGCAAGCCGGATCCCGAGGCCATCGATCAGGCCTGCTGCACGCATGCGACCGGGCTCAAGGTGCTCGCCTCCACCCCTTCGCCCGAGGACGGGGAGCTCATCGACCGCGCGGTGACAGGAGCGGTGCTCAAGGATCTCAAGGGCCGGCATGCCTACACCGTGGTGGACACCGCCCCGGTGCTCTCCGAGCCCATCCTGCAGGCCATGGAGCTTGCCGACAAGATCCTCGTGCCCCTCTTCCCGGATCTCGCGAGCCTGCGCCATGTCCAGCAGAGCCTCAAGCTGTGGCTGGACCTGGGCATCGACATCACCAAGGTCGAGCTCGTGGGCTGGGCCCAGAAGAGCGAGGTGGACGGCGAGGCGATGGCCCGCGTGCTCCACCGCAGCCTCGCGGTCCAGCTCCCGTATGTGCCCGAGGAGTCGCTCGCGGCCGTCAACGCCGGCAGCCCCATGGTGCTCCTGGCCCCCAACGCCCCGTTCGCCAAGAGCATGAAGGCCTTCGCCCAGCGCTACGTGGAGAGGTCCCAGACGGCCCTGGTCAAGACGACCTCTCCCACCAAGCGCCTGAATGAGCTCTGGACCCGTCTTCGGAGGATGATCGATGTTCCTACGCAACCGACTTAACGGCGGCCAGGCGGCACCCGAGCCGGCACCCGCACCCGCCCAGCCCAAGCCGAGCGCACCCGCGAAGACCGTGGAGCTCACGGTGCGGCCGGTGGATCCGTCCGCCGAGCTCAAGGGCCGAGTCCACCGCCTCATGGTCGAGAACATGCGCACGCAGTCCCTTGACGAGACGGCGAGCCCCGACCAGATCAAGGACGCCATCCGCGAGGGCCTCGACACGGTGCTCGCCGCTCCCGACGCCCATGCGGCCTTCCGGCTCATGGCGCGCGCGGAGCGCGATCGCATGGTCGAGGAGATCTACAACGATATGCTGGGCCTCGGGCCCCTGGAGCCCTTGCTCGCAGACGACGCCATCTCCGAGATCATGGTCAACTCGACCCGCAAGGTCTTCGTGGAGCGCGCGGGCAGGATCACCAAGGTGGACGTGGCCTTCTCGGACGACGCCCACCTCTTGCGGGTGATCGACCGCATCGTCTCCAAGATCGGCCGCCGGATCGACGAGAGCTCGCCCATGTGCGACGCGCGCCTGCCGGACGGCAGCCGCGTCAACGCCATCATCCCGCCGCTCGCCATCGACGGGCCCTGCCTCACGATCCGTAAGTTCCGCAAGGATCCCCTCAAGGTCGAGAGCCTCATCGGCATCGGCTCCATGAGCGAGGCCATGGCGGGCTTCCTGAAGGGCTGCGTCGAGGCACGTCTCAACATCCTCATCTCGGGCGGCACGGGCTCCGGCAAGACCACCTTGCTCAACGTGCTGTCGAGCTTCATCCCGGATCGCGAGCGCCTCATCACCATCGAGGACGCGGCCGAGCTGCAGCTCCAGCAGGACCACGTCATCCGCCTGGAGACGCGCCCGGCGAACGTGGAGGGCGCGGGCCGGGTGGACCAGTCCGAGCTCCTGAAGAACAGCCTGCGCATGCGCCCCGACCGGATCATCCTGGGCGAGGTGCGCGGCGGCGAGGCGCTGGCGATGCTGCAGGCCATGAACACCGGCCACGAGGGCAGCCTCGCCACCATCCACGCCAACACGGCCCGCGACGCCCTGTCCCGGCTCGAGACCATGGTGCTCATGGCGGGGATGGACCTGCCCTTGCGGGCCATCCGCGAGCAGACCGCCTCGGCGCTGGACCTCATCGTCCAGATCGAGCGCGCGAGCGACGGCAGCCGCCGGGTGACGGGCATCTCGGAGGTGGTGGGCATGGAGGGCGATATCCTCCAGATGCAGGAGATCTATCGCTTCGTCCGTGAGGGCGTGGACGAGAACGGCAAGATCATCGGC
Source organism: Candidatus Sericytochromatia bacterium (assembly GCA_036676985.1). GTDB lineage: Bacteria > Cyanobacteriota > Sericytochromatia > S15B-MN24 > UBA4093 > DATNQJ01. The sequence goes on along the minus strand of JAKFBU010000039.1, from coordinate 171,056 downwards.
GCGCACCGGCCCACGGGCATCCGCCCCAAGTGCGCCGAGGCCCTCAAGACCAAGGGCATCGCGCTTCCGGTCGAGCTGTTCCAGGCTGCGGGGTTCTAGCATGCTGCTCTTCATCGCCATCTTCACGGGGATCACGGCGGCGGCCTTCGTCTTCTCGGGTGCGCTCGCGCCCGAGAATGCGGCCGTCGGCGGAAGGATCGCGGACCTGGAGGGCAAGGCCGTGGTGTCGGCGCCCGGCAAGGGGATCCTGCGCATCCTCTCGAAGGTCATCGAGCCCCTGATCAAGGAATTGTCCATCACGCGCAGCCTGGATCGGCAGCTCTACCAGGTGGGCTGGGCCTGGACGCCCGGGGAGTTCCTCACGGCGGCCGGGTTGCTTGCGCTCGCAGCAGGCGCCATCGGCGGCCTCCTGTTCGCCAACCCGCTGATTGGCCTCGCGACCTTCGCCGTGGGCGGCGCGGTGCCCTTCCTGCAGCTCAAGCAGCGACGGGCGAAGGTCCTCAAGCAATTGACCGAGCAGCTGCCCGACGCCCTGATGCTCGTCATCAACGGCCTGCGGGCCGGCAACTCGTTTCTGCAGGCGCTGCAGATCGTCTCAAAGCAGATGTCGGGGGCGATCGCCCAGGAGTTCGCCACCACCGTGGGCGAGATCAACTGGGGCCTGCCCGTGGAGACCGCGCTCTCCAACCTCTCGGACCGGATCGGCACCCTCGACATCGAGCTGGTGGTGGCCGCCATGATCATCCAGCGCGAGACGGGCGGCAACCTGAGCGAGATCCTCATGAACATCCACGACACCATCCGCGATCGCGTCCGGGTGGCGGGCGAGGTCCAGGCCCTCACGGCCCAGGGCCGGCTGTCGGGCATCGTGCTCTCGGCCCTGCCCGGAGGCATCGGCGTCTTGTTCTTCATCATCAGCCCGGGCTACATCTCGGGGCTCTTCACCGATCCGCGCGGCCACATGCTCATCGGCGCGGGCGTGTGCGCCCAGCTCCTGGGCATCTTCTTCATCCGCAAGCTCGTGAACATCAAGTACTAGGAGGCCCCATGCTCGACCCCACCTGGACTGCTGTCGCCTCCTTCGCGGCCGTCACCGCCGCCGCGCTGGTCGGCCTGTCGCTCGCGAGCCCCGCCGAGCGCGCCACGCACCGGCGGCTGGAGGCGATCGCCGACGACGGCACCGTGGCCCCTTCGCGGGCCAAGCTCCTGGAGCAGCCCTTCATCCAGCGGGCCGTGCTGCCGGGCATCACTGCCCTGGCCGCCCTGGGGGGGCGCCTGACGCCGGGCAGCCAGAAGGCGCGCATGATCGAGCGCCTACAGCAGGCAGGCATCTACAGCCCCTACGGCGTGCAGACCCTCCTGGCCTTCAAGGCCCTCATGCTTGCAGTGGCGGCCATCGTCTTCTGGGGCGTGGGGCGCCTGAACCCGGGGGCCGGCATGATCGGGGGTGCGGTGACGGCCATGATCGGCATCATGGGCCCCGAGCAGTGGATCGCCGGCAGGATCCGCCAGCGCAAGGACGCTCTGGTGCGGGCGCTGCCCGACACCCTGGATCTCGTCACCTCGAGCGTCGAGGCGGGGCTCAGCTTCGACGGATCAGTGCTCCGGATCGTGGCCCGCGCCTCGCAGCACGGCGCGGAGCTGCGCGAGGAGCTCGGCCGGTACATGAGCGACGTGCGCATGGGCCGCACTCGCCCCGAGGCTCTCAACGACCTCTCGCGGCGCTGCGGCGTGCCGGACCTGGAGGGCGTCTCGGCGGCCCTCATCCAGGCGGACCAGCTGGGCGTCGGGGTCGCGCAGGTGCTGCGCACCCAGAGCCTCCACCTGCGCAACAAGCGTCGGCAGAGGGCTCAGGAGGCCGCGATGCAAGCCCCCATCAAGATGCTCTTCCCCCTGGTGTTCTTCATCTTCCCGGCCATGTTCATCGTCACGCTGGGGCCGGCCATCATCCGGATCATCGACACCTTCTCGAAGCCGTAGAGCACCCGGCCCGCGAGCCGGGTGAGCCCTCGGCCCTACTGACGGCAGTCGGGACACTCGCCCATGCCCGGGCCATGGCGCATGCCATGCCTCATGCCGAGCCGGATGGCGGAGAAGGTCAGGGTGACGGTGGGGCCCGCCGCCGCCCCCATGTTACTGCTGGCGAGGTAGCCCGCCGAGAGTTTGAGCTCGGAGTGCGGGCTCATGACCCAGCCGATGCCGATCCGCGGCTCGCCCACGAAGTAGAGGTCGAAGCCCGAGAAGGTCAGCGTGGGGCTCGCCACGAGGTCGTAGCCCATGCCGAGCATGACGCCGACATCGAAGGTGAGCGGCCCCTCGCCGAACTCCTTGCCCATGAGGAGCCCGCCGTGGCTCGCCATGTCCGCGCCGGCCGTCACGCCGAGGTTGATGCCCTTGTACCAGGCCATGCCGCCGTACCAGCCCATGGGGCTCATGCGTACGGCCTCCATGCCCATCATGGTGTAGGTGCTGCCGTTCGCCATGTTGTTGAAGGCGCGCAGGGCAAAGCCCTTGTGCTTGTGGCCGCCCATCATGCCCATGCCGGGCCCGCCGCCGCCGCCCATGCCGTCGGTGTGGTCGTGCGCAAGCGCCGGCAGGGCCGTTGTGCCCACCAGCGCCCCAATCGCCAGAACCGTCGCTGCAACCTTCATGGGGACCTCCTAACCGCCCGCACGTCCGGGCCGAGATCCGACCGCCCCATGGTGGGTGGCCTGGCAGGATCATAACGCCACCATCAAGCGACGAGCGGGCATTCGGAGGGGCGAAGGGCGCCTAGGGGAGGGGGTGGTCGGCGGGCGGCTCGAAGTGGATGGTCTCGATGCCGGCCCGCTGGAGGTACTCGAGTCCCCGCTTGTCCCGGTATGAGGCCTTGCCGAAGTAGACCTTCTGGATGTTGCCCTTGTTGACGATGCGCTTGGCGCACAGGAGGCATGGCTCGATGGTCACGAACAGGACCTTGGGGCCCTCGTAGTTGCAGAAGAGCAGGGCGTTCTCCTCGGCATGCAGGTGCTCGCACTGGCCGGCGACCTTGCCCTCATGGGCGCAGGCGTTGTCGCCCATGCCCACGCCCCCCCCGTTGTACCCGTGCCCCACGGTGCGGCGGAGATCGGAGGTCGTGATGACGCTGCCCACCTGCATGCGTACGCAGGTCGAGTGTTTGGCCCACATGAAGGCCAGTTGCATGTAGGTGGCTTCCGGGGTCGGGCGCCCATCGGGGCGGGTCCAGCTCGTCATGACGTCTCCTTGCGCGATCGCCCTCCATGGTGCGGCGCCGAAAGCCGCTCGTCAAGACGATGCCCGCGAGTCATTGGCCGTTTCGAACGAAAAAATACCGGGCGACTAACGAAAAAATAACATGCCTTTCATCCAGTTAACGAAGGTGAGGCGGATCACGGCGTATAACTCCCATAACGACTAACTACCGGTAGTCAGCTTTATGAGAGGAGCAGTTATGCTAAAGAAACGGTACTCGCTGGCACTCTCGCTGGTACTCGCCACCCTCGCTGGTACGCTCTCGCCCGCCCTGGCCGAAGAACTCGTCGTCGAGACCAACAAGGTCTACACCCCCGGCACCAGCAACGGCGTGCCCGGGTTCTGGGTCGAGTTCAAGCGCAACCGCTACGTGAAGAACGCCAACCACATCGCGAGCCCCATCGGCCGCTACGACGCGACCATCCAGGAGGCCTTCGCGGAGCTGGTGGGTCTCAACCGGGCCATGACCACGGCCGAGATGCAGCAGGTCTACACCAAGTACGGCATCCCCACCTCGACCAACAACAACTACGACGGCGGGGCCTACCACGACTTCAACTTCGACGCCGCCCTCAAGCAGATCCGGGCGGACATCGCCTCGGGCAAGCTGAAGGCGCCGAGCAACGTCGCGGCGTCCGACGTCTCCCTGATGGCCTCGTTGGCCAACGCCAAGGACTCGAGCGCCCTGGTGGACGTCCTCGGGGCCAGCAGCCTCGATGCCTACATCCGCAAGGCCTTTGCCTTTAACGGCGGCGGCGAGTACACCTACACCATGTCGGACGGCGCCCACTCGATTTCCTATGCGCACGGCGTCACCTACACCAACCCGGCGCAGTTCGATCAGGCCGCCTATGACCGCTACAAGAACAGCGGCATCCAGAGCGTGCTGCTCAACGACCCCGCCGCCTTCAAGAAGTTGACGGGCATGGGCAACATCGACTCCTACGCCCAGGCCGGCCGCTTCATCCAGATGGCGGAGCTCATCGACAAGGGCGTCAACCCCTCGGGCCTCAAGATCGACACCTGGGTCGACACCACCAACGGTCCGGTGCACGTCGTCGAGTCCCAGCCGTCGGCCGCTCGCCTGCGTGACCTGGCCCGCTGGCTCGTCGCCTCGAGCTGGACCACCCACTCGCCCATTGCCCTGGACCTCAACCACGACGGCAAGATCGGCGTGACCGGCTCCTCGACCGCCCAGAAGCGCCTCAAGGAGAACAAGTTCGTCGCCAACGGCGCCGTGTGGTTCGACATCACGGCCGAGGGCAAGAAGCGCAACATCGAGTGGCTCAACGCCGACGGCGACGGCTTCCTGGTGGACGACACCAACGGCCGGGTCTCCAAGGCCGCGGGGGGCGACGGCATGATCAACGCCCACGCGCTCTTCGGTGACGCCATCGGTTACGCCAACGGCTACCACAAGCTCGCCTACAAGGCCACCCAGATCAACCTGGCGTCGGTCCTGAAGATGAACGACGACGTGACGTGGTCGAAGCTCTACCACAAGAACGCGTCGCTCAAGGGCAAGACCCTCGACACGCTCAAGGTCTGGGTCGACAGCAACCGCGACGCGACGGTCCAGCCCAAGGAGCTGCACACCTTGGCGTCGCTGGGCGTCACGGAGATCGGCTCCAAGCCGACCATCCGCAAGAACCAGCATGGCGAGTACGTGATCCAGTCCTACTTCGTGCAGAACGGGAAGCGCTTCATGACCGAGGACGTGTGGTTCGCCGAGAACCCCGAGACCCAGGCCAAGTAGCGGCAACGGTTGGTGTCTGGGCGGCGAGCGCGCCGCCCCGGCACCGCTACCCGGATGAGCAGCAGCCAACCTGCTTGAAGAAGGAGTGGTCATGAACAAGATGAACTGGCTGGCCCGGGCCGTGACGCTGGGCATTACCGCCGCTGTGGTCCTGGCGCCCGTCGCCTCGATGGCCCAGCAGCTCGGAGAACGCAAGAGCGTGCTCGGTCAGGAGAAGCGGACCCCCGGCACCAACGGCGGCGTCCCCGGCACCTGGGTCGAGTACACGGAGTACGTCTATCGCTACGCACCGCCGGTGCAAAAGGCCCTCGACGCCTACAAGGAAATCCTGGGCGTCGACTTCACGGCCAACGATCTCGCTGGTATTCGCGCCAAACTGGACAACGGAACGCTGACGATCGCTCAGCTCAAGGCTCAGCTCACCGAGGCCAAGGGCCTCATCGCCTACAACACCAACCCGGTCGCCGAGTGGCACTCGCGCGACTTCAACCTGGCCAAGCTGCGGGCGGCGTTCGGCAACTCGGGCGGCTGGATCGACGGCCTGGCGGCCAACGCGACCAAGGCCAGCATGGCCGGCAGCTCCTACTGGTTCGGCGGCGGCGACGGCATGTCCATCATCGGCCAGAGCACCCGCCTCCTGCGGCTGGCCGAGCTCGTCGAGAGCGGCGTCCTGCCGAGCGGCAAGTTCGACATCAAGGGCATCTTCACCCACTACGCGGGCAACGGCTTCGACAACACGACGCCTTACTACCACCCGCTCAACGCCACCAACGCCTACGGCGAGAACCACCACAACGGTAGCTGGAGCCACATCTACAGCCTGGGGACCACCGAGGCGGACGTCTACCGCTGGTACGCCGAGTACTGGGGCTACGGCCTCGAGATCGACGTCCGGACGGCCACTGCCGCCGAGCTCAAGGAGGCCGCGCGCCTCATCTACAAGTCCGCCGCCGAGACGGGCTCGCCCATCGCCCTCGACCTGTCGGGCAACAGCCGCATCGGCGTCACCGGCCGCTCCACGGCCCAAGTGCGCCACGCCGACCACGGCTTCACGACCGCCGGCTCGGTCAAGTTCGACCTCTTGGGCATCGACAAGCCCATCCGCGTCGAATGGATGAACGGCGAGAATGACGCCCTCCTGGTGGACGATCGCAAGGGCGAGGTCACCAAGGCCGCCAACTCGGACGGCGTCATCAGCGGCAAGCAGCTGTTCGGGACCGCCGGCGGCTTCGACAACGGCTACATCAAGCTCGCCTTGATCCTGACGGAGTACAACCGCCTCGCGTCGGCCGACAGCAAGGACTTCAAGTACATGACGGCCCTCCGGGGTCAGGCCCTCACCGGCCTCAAGGCCTGGGTGGACGGCAACCGGGATGCCAAGGTCCAGCCCGGCGAGCTGCGCACGCTCGAGAGCCTCGGCATCACCGAGGTCGAGGTCTTCCCGAAGAAGGTGAACAACGCGGTGGGCGAGGTGCTCATCCAGTCCACCTACGTCGAGAACGGCAAGCGCAAGCTGGCTGAGGACGTGTGGTTCGCCATCGACCCGGCAGAGAAGATGTAGGAGGCCAACATGAAAAGCAAGCTTCTTTGCGGCCTCGCCGCATCGCTACTGAGCGTCTCGATCCTCGTGTCGCCGGCCCTGGCCCAGAGCCCCGGCGCCAACTGGGAGCTGGTGGAGACCAACCCCCGCAAGTACTTCGTCGCGGATCCCGCCAACCCGGGGGCCGGGTGGACCCTGGTGGGCAGCGACACCGTTCGCTACTTCGTGCCCGGCAGCACGCCCCCGGCGGGTGCCGACCTGGCGGATGCCGCGCGGGCCCCGAGCATCACGAGCCAGGACCCGGCGAGCAACGAATGGCTCCTGGCGGGCACGGAGAACGTCAAGGACTTCATCCCGGACGGTCCCGAGTCGGGCAGCGACCAGCTGGTCGCGAGCACGTTCGTGAGCAGCCGCAACGAGCAGCAGACCTACTCGGGCGGCCGTCAGAAGCTCTCGGGCGAGCCCAGCTACGACCCCGAGGTCCGCGAGACGGACACCAAGAAGTGGCGCCTGACCTCGCAGACCGCGACCGTCCGTCGCTACGACGTGCCCCTCTACCGGAACGTCCACACGCCGTACCGGATCGTCGATCGCTTCGGCTACGAGACGCGCCGGGTGGACACCTACGACAACACCTACCGGGCCAGCAAGACCGTCAAGACGGCCCTGGGCCAGGAGGTGGTGGACACCCACACCTACTCCAAGCGCGAGGACAAGCCGACGGCCTGGGTGCGGGGCGACATCGTCCCCTCTCTGGACAAGCTCGTCTCGACCGGCGTCGACGACACGACGCAGACCACCTACCAGCAGTACGTGGTCGACCTGCTCGCCGGCAAGGTCGCCGAGTCGGACAAGGCCCAGAGCACCAAGGCCTCGACCTTCATGTCTGACAGCGGCTCGGGCAACAGCAAGACCGCCCTGTCGGGCTCCCAGAAGCGCGTGACCTTCAAGGCCGACCAGGCGGTCGCCTCGGTCGCCAAGAAGGCCGAGGACAAGGGTTCCATCAAGGATCCGACCGTGGGCAAGGAGGAAGCCACCCGGAAGGCCGAGGCAGCCAAGAAGGCCGAGGACGCCGCCAAGAAGGCTGCTGACGAGGCCGCCAAGGTCGCGGCGAGGGCTGCCGAAGAGGCTGCCAAGGCTGCGGACGCGGCCGCCAAGAAGGCCGCCGAGGAAGCTGCCAAGGCTGCCGAGGAGGCTGCCAAGAAGGCTGCCGAGGAATCCAAGAAGGCCGTCGCAGCGACCCTCGCTGCGGCCAAGGTCAACGTCAAGGCCACGGATTGGGACCGCAAGTTCTACAACCCTGCCAATGCCGCCGAGTACCTGGACTTCTCGGTGAACAACGGCAAGAAACTCACCATCACGGTGAACGTGCCCAAGAAGATCACGTCGTCGGGTTGGTATGAGGGTAAGCTCTCGACGGACAAGGCGTCGTACGTGGATAGCAGCGGCGACAACGAGTGCACTCTGAAGCTGTCCTATGCCAACGGCCAGTGGCTGCTCAACGGCTCGATCGCCAAGGGGAAGGCCTCCGTCTCGATCAACAACTGGATCGCCCGCTAGGCGGGATCGATCCGGCGCCAACCCCAGCCCCGCGGCCACAGGGCCGCGGGGCTGATCGTTTTCGGCCTCCGCGGCCGCAGGGCCGGGATCAAGAAATTCGCGGGGAGCAAATCAAAAAATAACACGCCTTTCATCGATTTAACGAAGGTGAGCCGGATCGCGGCGTATAAGAGGAATAACTACTGCCAACACGCTTATGGCTTTGAGAGGAGTCGCTATGCTAAACAGGAAAATCGCCTTCCTCGCCCTGTCGCTGGTAATCGCTTCCACCGCTGGTATCCTCACCCCCGCCCAGGCCGAAGAGATGGTCATCGAGTCGGATAAGACCTACACCCGCGGCACCAACAACGGCAAGCCGGGTTACTGGGTGGAGTTCGCCCGCAAGCGCTTCGTGCGCAACCAGATGTTCATCGCCAACCCGATCGGTCGCTACGATGCCACCATCCAGGAGGCCTTCGCCCAGATCCTGGGCCTCAACCGCGCGCTCAACGAGTCGGAGCTGGCTGCGGTCTACAGCCGCTACGGCATCCCCCGGGCCACCAGCGCCAACTACGACGGCGCGGCCTACCACGACTTCAACTTCAACACCACGCTGGCTCGCATCAAGGCCGACCTCACGTCCGGCTCGCTGACGGCCACCAAGGCCTCCGCGGCCGACGTCGCACTCGCCGGCAAGCTCATGGCGGCGGACAACACCCAGCAGCTGGTCGACCTGATCGGTCCCACCGCGCTCAACGGCGGCATCGTCAAGGCCTTCCAGAACAACATCGGCGGCAACATGGCCACCAGCTACAACGGCGGTGAGTACATCTACACCATGTCCGACGGCGCCCACTCGCTGTCCTACTCGCACGGCGTCAACTACATCAACAGCGCCGAGTACGACGCGGCGACCTATTCCCAGTACGCCAACGGCTCGGTCCAGAACCTCCTGCTGAACAACCCAACGGCCTTCAAGAAGCTGGCGGGCGTGGGCATCGTGGACTCGCTGGCTCAGGCCGGCCGGTACACCATGCTTGCGGACCTCGTCGACAAGGGCATCAACCCGGTGGGTCTCAAGATCGACACCTGGGTCGACACCGTCAACGGTCCGGTGCACGTCATCGAGTCCCAGCCGACGGCGGCTCGCCTGCGTGAGATCTCACGCTGGATGGTCGCCTCGAGCTGGACCACCCACTCGCCCGTCGCCCTGGACCTCAACCACGACGGCAAGATCGGCGTGACCGGCACCTCGACCGCCCAGAAGCGCCTCAAGGAGAACAAGTTCGTCGCCAACGGCGCCGTGTGGTTCGACATCACGGCCGAGGGCAAGAAGCGCAACATCGAGTGGCTCAATGCCGACGGCGACGGCTTCCTGGTGGACGACACCAACGGCCGGGTCTCCAAGGCCGCGGCTGGCGACGGCATGATCAGCGCCCACGCGCTCTTCGGTGACGCCATCGGCTATGCCAACGGCTACCACAAGCTCGCCTACAAGGCTACCCAGATCAACCTGGCGTCGGTCCTGAAGATGAACGACAACGTCACGTGGTCGAAGCTCTACAACAAGAACGCGGCGCTCAAGGGCAAGACGCTCGACTCGCTCAAGGTCTGGGTCGACAGCAACCGTGACGCGACGGTCCAGCCCAAGGAGCTCTACACCCTGGCATCCCTCGGCATCACCGAGCTCGGATCCAAGCCGAGCATTCTCAAGAACCAGCATGGCGAGTACGTGATCCAGTCCTACTTCGTCCAGAACGGGAAGCGCCACATGACCGAGGACGTGTGGTTCGCCGAGAACCCCGAAACCCAGGCCAAGTAGCAACGCGGACGAAGGAGGATCCCATGAAACGGTTGAGAACCGCAGCGCTACTCGTCGCTGCCTTGGTCGCCAGTATGGGGACCAACGCCTATGCGGCGCAAGGAGACGCACCGGCCGGTTGGACGCTGATTGGCAGCGACACGGTGCGCTACTTCCTGCCCGGCAGCACGCCCCCCGCGGGGGCGGACGCGGCCGATGCCGCCACCGCTGCCACGATCAGCAGTCAGAACCCTGCGAGCGGGGAATGGCTGCTGGTCAGCACGGACAACGTCAAGGACTTCATCCCGGACGGTCCCGAGTCGAGCAGCGACCAGCTGATCTCGAGCACGTTCGTGAGCAGCCGCAGCGAGCAGCAGACCTACTCGGGCGGCCGTCAGAAGCTCTCGGGCGAGCCCAGCTACGACCCCGAGGTCCGCGAGACCGACACTAAGAAGTGGCGCCTTACGTCGCAGACCGCGACCATCCGCCGCTACGACGTGCCGATCTACCGAAACGTCCACACGCCGTACCGGATCGTCGATCGCTTCGGCTACGAGACGCGGACGGTGGACACCTACGACAACACCTACCGCGTCAACAAGCTCGTCAAGACGGCCTTGGGGCAGGAGGTGGTGGACACCCACTCCTACACCAAGCGCGAGGAGAAGGCGACTGCCTGGGTGCGGGGCGACATCGTCCCCGCCCTGGACAAGCTCGTCTCGACCGGCGTCGACGACACGACTCAGACCACCTACCAGCAGTACGTGGTCGACCTGCTCGCGGGCAAGGTCGCCGAGTCGGACAAGGCGCAGGGGACCAAGAACTCGACGTTCCTCTCGGATACCGGCTCGGGCAACAGCAAGACCGCCCTGTCGGGCTCCCAGAAGCGCGTGGCCTTCAAGGCTGACAACGCGGTCGCTTCGACCGCCAAGAAGGCCGACGACAAGGCCGGCGGATCCATCACGGATCCGAATGTGGGCAAGGACAAGGATAAAGAGCCCACGCCGGCCCCCGCCATCGGAGGCAACAGCGTCGGAGGCAACTCGGCCGCTCAGGCGGCGGCTGCGAACACGGCGGCGGCTGCGAACACGGCGGCGGCTGCGAACACGGCGGCGGCTGCGAACACGGCGGCGGCTGCGAACACGGCGGCCGCGGACCCGATCGACGCCGTGGTCGGCACCTGGCGTCTGGCGGGCGGGAGCGAGAGCTACTTCACCATTCAGCGGGCCGGAAGCTCGGACAACATCAAGGTGCACATGGTGCTCAAGTCCCAGTTCGGCTCCTTCGACCACGACTGGACCGTCAAGTACTCTCCCAGCTGGTCCGTGACCAACAAGCTCGGCATCACGTCGACGGGTCAGGTCAGCGCGGACCGCAAGAAGATCGTGATCACGACCAAGTTCCTGAGGAGCACGGTCAGCAGCACGTTCGTCAAGCAGTAGGCACGACACGATCCATCGCCCCCCGGGCCGGCGCCCGGGGGGCTTTTTGTATCCGTGGGCACGGATGAAGCGGCCCGGCGCCGGGAATAATCGAGATGTCAGGAACTGGCAATCGTTTCGAAACCGAGCGAGGACATCGTGCGGCGACCCCTCATCCGACTCTTCACCCTGCTGGTGGCCGCGAGCCTCCTCCTGACGGGCTGCGGCTTCGAGCTGTTCCAGACGGCCAGCCGACTGGCCTCGGGCAACCCGGTGAACGCCCTGCCGTCGTGGCCGGTGGATCTCAAGGCGGGACTCGGCGAGGCTTCCCTGCCCGTCTCGAAGCTCCTCGAGTCGGGCGGCTCGGTCCCGATTGTCGTCGGAGCCGACCAGACCTATGCGCTCGAGCCCGATGCCCAGGAGATCCCGACCATCAAGGTGGGCGACAACCTCAAGGTCGATGCCCAGGATCCCATCACCTTTCCGGCCCAGACGCTGCCGGATCCGCCTCTGGCGCAGTCGCTCTCGGGTCCCAGGTTGTCGCTAGACGACCTGGGGATCACGAGCCTGTCGGTCCCTCCCTTCGGGACGGTGCAGGACGCAATCGACAGCCCCATCACTCCCATCCTCATGCCGGCGAGCGTTCCCTTCCCCTCTCAGACCCAGAGCAAGACGACGAGCCTCTCGGACCTGCGCAAGGCCAAGTTGGACGCGGGCTCTCAGATCACGCTGGACATCGTCAACCAGGTCGCGGGGGCCGGTACGGCCGATCAGGCCTCCCTGGGCATGGAGATCGAGAACCTCGTCGTCAAGAGCGGTGGAACGGTCCTCAACCAGACGTGGCTCGACGCGCACCCCGCGATCCCGCTCACGTCGGGCACCGTCGCCATCGACCTCGATCCGGACGTCGTCATCGCGGGCTCCTTGACCATCTCGTTCAAGACCAAGGGACAGCTGCCCGTGGGGTTCAACGTCAAGTCCCTGGACGGCTCCCAGCAGATCTCCATCGATCTCGACCTGGACATCAAGATCAAGGCCATTTCGCTGCCGGCCAAGGCCTTCCCGACCGTGTCCGATGGCCTCGACCTCCCCATGCCATCCGATCTCGGCATCGGCTCGATCTCCAACATCCAGATCGCGAGCGGGTCCATCCGCCTGCACCTGGAGAACGGCTTCGGCGTCAACGCCGCCATGACCGTCACGCTCAGCGGGATCAAGGAGGCGGACGGCGATCCCTACATCCGGTCGATCGTCATCCCGGCGGGCGGCCTGACTCCCGCCGTCAAGGAGGTCGACCTGGATCTGGCGGGTGCCACCATCGTCGGGACACACGTCGGCGTCACCATATCGGGCCAGTCCTACGATACCGAGGCCGTGTCCCCCGAGATCCCGGCCAACCTCGTCCTGGCGGGCGGCATGGCCGTCTACCAGGCGGGGCAATCCCTCTCCGGCAGCGCGACGGTGCAGGCCCTCGCCTTCGAGAGCCTGTCCGCCACCCTCAACCGGACGGTGCCCATCAGCAGCTCTTCGACCCCCATCAGCCTTCCCAAGGAATTCAAGGACCTGGGCATCGGCTTCGCGCGGGTGAGCATCCAGCTGAAGATCAACAACAAGAGCCAGCTGCCGGGAGTGCTCGCCCTCGATGCCCGCGCCGTGCTCGCCGACGATTCGACCATGCCGCTGACCTACACGGGCAACGCCGTGATGGAGCCCGCCGCGGCGATCGGCGACGTCCGGACGTCGATCATCGACATCAACGAGACGAACTCCAACCTGATCTCGATCCTCAACGCCGGAGCCAAGGAGCTGCAGTTCGGCGGCAACGTGACCATCAACTCGGGCACGTCGCTCGTGACGTTGACGCGGTACGACGAGCTGTCGGGCCAGGTGGCGGTCTCGGTCCCCCTGAGCGTCATCTTCCCTGCCATGGGACTGGACCAGGCCGTCAAGCCCTACGACCTCAAGCCGGCCTCGCCCCTCAACCTGGACGCCTCCACCAAGGAGCGCCTCGCCCAGGGGCTGGTGAGCCGCTTCGTCATTACCGCCTTGATCGACAACGGCCTGCACCTGCCGTTGGTCCTCAACCTGCTCTTCACCCAGACCGACGACCCCTTCTCGGATCCGGCGCCCGTGACCAAGTCCCTTGCCCTGGGTGACGGGACGTCGACCCAGACGTCCCAGATCGAGCTCACGGCCACCGAGATGGCCTTCTTCAAGGACGCGAAGTACGTGGGCCTCCGCCTCACGTCGCCGGGAACCAACGGCCAGGCCGTCAGCCTGCGCAGCACGGACGAGCTGCGCCTGCGCCTCCTGGCCGAGCTGAAGCTCAAGGTCTCGGCCTCCGCGGTCCAGGGCGGCAACTGATCGCCGATCGCTCGATCGGAGAGGAAAATCCCGAAAATTTTCGCCCATTTTCCCGAGTCGGAGCCGAGTCGCGGGTATAACTCTTCTAGCAACCAAGGAACAGTTTTCTGACAGGAGGGAGGATGCACACGCTTATGAGAAGCAAACGTGGGCTGGTATTCCTAACACTTGGTATTCTTGCTGGTACTTTCACCCTTCAATCGGCGGCTCTGGCACAAAAGGCAGGTGATGAGCGGGTCATGAACGGCCCCGTCACCAAGACCCCCGGGACCCAGGACGGGCGCGAGGGGACCTGGATCGAGTACACGGAATACACCTACCGGTACTCGAATGCCCTCGATCGCGAGCTGCGCGATCTGCTGAGCTGGAACAGCCTCAGCGGCACCAACGTCGTCAAGGGGGACTACAACTTCCGCGGCAAGACCCTTTATCGGGACGCGGTCGACCAGGTCCTCAACAACCCGAGCTGGGTCGGCGACAACGGCAACAAGAAGACCTGGCTCTCGACCTACAACACCCTGACCAAGCAGCTCGAAGGGGTGTTCACCGTCAGCGGTCAGAGCGGTGCGCCCAACACGACTTCCTCGCTCATCGAGGCCGGACGCCTGGCGCGCATCTACCAGCTGCTCGAGGCGGGGGCCATCCCGCCGCAGGGCACCTTCAGCGGCGACTTCATGGCCTTCTACATCGAACGGCCGTACAACATCGCGCTCACCAAGGCGGCCGTCCTCGCGAAGCTGAAGGAAGTCTTCGAGTTGGGCATCGACACCTACTCGCCCATCGTGCTGGATCTCAACCATGACGGGAAGATCGGCGTGACGGGCAAGAGCTCGGCGGCGGTCCGCAACGCGAAGAACTCCTTTGTCCGCGAGGGGTCGGTCCTGTTCGACCTGCGCGCGAGCGGCAAGGCCGAACGCTACGAATGGCTCAACGGCGACGGCGACGGCTTCCTCGTCTACGACAAGGGCAATGCCGTCACCAAGGCGGCCATGGCCGGCGGTCGGATCGACGGTACCAAGCTCTTCGGCAACGTGGTGGGCTACGACCACGGCTTCCAGAAGCTGGCGCTCCTGACGGGCGGCATCTCGACCGCGGCCGTGAAGCTCAAGGGCCTCCCGGCGATCGCCCAGCGTGAAAAGCTCGTCGGTAAGGACCTCAAGGACCTCAAGGTATGGGTGGACGGCAACCGGGACGCCGTCGTCCAGGCGGGCGAGCTCAAGTCGCTGCCGTCGCTCGGGATCACCGAGATCGGCCTGCGCCCCGAGTTCCGGCAGAACGCGGACGGTGAGACGCTCATCGTGAGCTACTACGTCCAGCATGGCAAGCGTCAGCTGTCCGAAGACGTCTGGTTCGCTGCCGAGCCCCCCGCGCGCCGCTAGCCGCCGAGCCTCAAAGGAGTAAGCCATGAAACAGCCACAATGGACCCGGCTCGCGGCGGGGGTGCTCGCCGTGACGACGCTGGTACTTCCCCTCGCTGCCACCGCCCAGGCTTCCGATCGAGTCGAGAAGTCGCAATCGGTCACCCGCGGCCAGAGCAACGGCAAGAACGGCTACTGGATCAACGTCCAGGAGCGGACCTTCCGCTGGGTCGCCTACGATGCGGCGGCCGTCCGCAACGTCTTCTCCGACGTCTTCGGCAGCAACCTGGTCCCCTCGCAGACGGGCCTGGATGACCTCGCCAAGAAGATCGCCGATGGCCAGCTCACCATGGATCAGCTCAAGACCAAGCTCAACGAGCTCAAGCCCTACCTGACCAACGTGCAGACGACGGGCATCTTCCCCTCCGACAACGCGCCGGACACCCCGACCTACGACTACCACACCCGGGCCTTCAAGCTGCCTGAGATGGAGACTCGCTGGGGCGTGGTCCTCAAGGCCCAGTTCAACGACTCGAGCGACTGGGAAGGTCGCCGCAGCGCGGTCATCTCCGAGCAGGCCGCGCCGAACAACAACAACTTCTATCACAACACCAAGTCGATCCTCTCGCAGGCCTATCGCTTCTTGAAGATCGCCGAGGCGATGGAGTCGGGCATCCTGCCCGCGTTCACCCTGGCGTCGCCCCTGACGGGCAACTTCAGCCAGTACGCGGGCTCCAAGACCTACAACGTCTACGACGCCAGCAACCCGTACATGCAGAAGTTCTCCTCGAAAACGGGCTACCAGGTCTGGAGCGGCTACTCGGACCTCTTCAAGCTGTCGGTCGGCGGGCTGACCACCGCCGAGGCGACCGGTCTCGCCAAGGCCCTGTACCGGGAGGCCGTCTGGACGGCGTCGCCCATCGCCTTCGACCTCAACGGCGACGGCAAGATCGGCGTCACGGGCCTCAGCACGGCCATGCTCCGCAACCCCAAGAACAAGTACGTGCCCGCCGGCTCGCTCCTGTTCGACCTGATGGCGGAAGGCAAGCAGCTGCGCACCGAGTGGCTCAACGACACCGGCGACGCCTTCCTGGTCGACGACCGGCAGGGCAAGGTCTCGGCCGCGGCCAAGGGCAACGGCTACATCGACGGCAGCCTGCTCTTCGGCAACGCGGGCGGCTACGCCAACGGCTATGCCAAGCTTGCCGCCAAGTGGGACACGCCGGCGTTGCTCGCCGACACCTCCGGCCTGATGCCCAAGATGGGCAGCGGGATCCTGAAGGGCGAACAGCTCGAGGGCCTGAAGCTCTGGAAGGACGGCAACCACGACGGCCGCGTCCAGGCGCCCGAGATCTTCTCGCTCGCCTCTGTCGGCATCACCGAGGTTTCCTTGAAGCACAAGTACGTCCTCAACGACGACGGCGAGTACCTCATGCGCAGCCAGGCCATCCGCGACGGCAAGCCCATCCTCAGCGAGGACGTGTGGTTTGCGCTCGACCCGGCACAGGCGCCCGGGCAGAAGAAGTAGGAGGCCAACATGAACATTCGTCAGATCGTCGGCACGGCGTCCTGCTCGCTGGTGGCGCTCTCGATCCTCGTGCAGCCGGCCCTCGCCCAGGCCCCCAACCTGGGTGCCGACTGGCTGGTGGTCAAGGAGCGCAAGGTCAGGACCTTCGTTCCCAACCCCGAGAAGCCCGGCTCGGGCTCCTGGCAGTTGGTGGACGTCAAGAACCGCACCTACTTCCTCCAGGACGGGGATCTGAGCCGCAAGGTGTCCACGTCGCGCGAGGAAAAGGGCGAGATCTCGATGGGCAAGACCGATCGCGTCTACGGCGGGGACGAGATCACGACCCGCAAGAAGTTCGAGGTGCTCCAGGGAGACGTCCCCAACTCCAAGAAGTCCTACTACGAGGACGATTTCCTGGTCACCTACAAGCTGACGCGCTACTCCCTCTTCGAGGACGTGGCGGGCTACAAGCCGTGGACCGTCTACAACCGTTACGCGACCCGGACCCGGGACGTGAACTACTACCTGGTCGAGTGGACGGATCCCCTTACCAAGGAGACCTTCAGCGAGCTCGATCCCACGCCGGAGTACACGGACTGGGTGGTCGGATCGCCCTACAACAAGGACGTCGCCTCCTCGGGCAAGGACGCCTTCAGCCGGCGTGACTCGCTCGGGACCGACGACCGTCGGGTGATCTTGGGCCGACTTCACTCGCCCCAGGCGGCACTGTCCGATCTCAGCTCGCAGGTGGCCAAGACCAAGGTCGGAACCTTCCTGTCGAACAAGGGTGCGGGCAACACGCAGGTGGCGCTGTCGGGTTCGAAGCTGCGGTCGGCCATGGGCGCGAACTCCGCGGTCGCGTCCGAGGCGAAGAAGGCCCAGACCTCCGGCGGCTCCATCAAGAATGCCCTGCCGCCGGCCGCCGCTGCGGCGGCTGCCAACCGGCTGACCACGCCCACTCCGGCGCCGACCGCGGCTCCGGTCGCCCTCATCGACAAGATCGGGGGCGCCTGGGAGCTCAAGGGCGGCAGCGAGAGCCGCATCACCTTCGAGCGCGCGGGCAAGAGCGACAACGTCAAGGTCGACGTGTTCCTCTCGATCATCAAGGGCGCGGACTTCTCGCACTCGTTCACGTCCCAGTTCGCCAAGAACCTGAGCGCCAGCAAAGGCGGGAAAACGGTCTCGATGCAGTTCAGCGACGACGGATCGGAGCTCAACGTCGCGCTGGGCCTGATCAAGGCGACCTTCGTGAAGGTGAGCAAATAGGGTCCAACGCGACCCACCAAGCGAACGGCCCCCGGGAAACCGGGGGCCGTTCGGCTTAGGGCACGTTGAAGTGCCGGATGGCGTGGTTGTCTCGGTCGGCCACGTAGAGGCCGCCCGTGGGAGAGTAGGCGATCGCCCACGGCGCGTTGAACGTGCCCAGCCCCGGCAGGCCGCCGTCGCCCGAGTAGCCCGCAGTTCCCGTGCCGGCGAGGGTGACGATGGCCCCGTCGGGGCGCACCCCCCGGATCCGCTGGTTGCCGCTGTCGGCCAGGAAGATGTTGCCCTGGTTGTCCGAGGCCACGGCCGAGGGCAGGTTGAGGCTCGCCTCCTCGGCGGGCCGGCCGTCGCCGAAGAACCCGGGCAGGCCGTTGCCGGCGAGGGTCGACACCACCCCCTCCGGGGAGATCTTGCGGATCCGGTGGTTGCCCATGTCGGCGACGTAGAGGTTGTCCTGGGCGTCGATGGCCAGATCCACGGGCTGGTTGAAGCGCGCCTGGAGGGCGTTTCCTCCGTCGCCGCCGAAGCCCGCCGTGCCCGTGCCCGCGTAGACCGAGATCTGCCACTCGTGATCGACGTTGAGGCGCAGGATGCGGTTGCCCGAGGACTCGGTGATGTAGAGGTGGCCCGACGAGTCGATGGCCATGCCGGCCACCCCGTCGAGCTTGGCATCCAGGCCGCTGACGGCCGCCCCGCCGTTCGTGAGGGTCGTTTGCCCGCCGCCGGCGACGGTGATCAGGCGATCGCTCGGGTCGATGCAGCGGATGAGCCCGTTGCCCCGATCGGCGATAAAGATGAGCCCCGTGGCGTCGTCCGAGAGGATCTTGTAGGGGGAGTTGAGCTGGAGCTGGGTGAGCGCGGCGCCGTCGCCGTTGAAGCCGGGCGTGCCGGTGCCCACGTAGGTCTCGAGCTCCCCGTCGTAGGTGAGGCGCCGGATGCGGTGGTTGGCCTGGTCGGCGATCAGGAGGTCTCCGCGGTTGATAGCGAGCCCCGTCGGCGTGTTCAGTCGGGCCTCCTGCGGAGGGCCGCCGTCCCCGGCGAAGCCCGCCGTGCCGCTGCCGACGGCCGTCTGCAGGAGCAGATCGCGCTCGCCGATGACGTCGGGCGTCGAGCTCGGGAAAGGACGGGGCGTCGCGGTCCGGACCGGAGCCGGGGGGCCGATCGTGGAGGGGACGGACGGGGGTGGGGCGGAGCAGGCGACGAGACCGAAGAGCGCCAGGGGCAAGAGACGGCGCATGATTACCTCAGGATGCGGACGCGGTCGTTCTCGCTGTCCGCCACCAGGATCGAGCCGTCGGGCCGGACGGCGACGTCCATCGGGCGATCGAACTGGATGGTGCCGGTGCCGTCGGAGTAGCCCGCCGCGTTGTTGCCGGCCAGGGTCCGGACCACGCCGTCCGTGCCGATCTGGCGGATGGAGTGGTTGAAGGTGTCGGCCACCAGCACGTTGCCTGCCGCGTCCACGGCAAGGCCGCTCGGGAAGTTGAGCCGCGAGTTGGCGGCCGGACCGTCCGTGTAGCCGAGGATGCCGTTGCCCGCCACCGTCGTCACCGAGCGATCGGGTGCGATGCGCCGGATGCGCAGGTTGCCGTAGTCCGCCACGAACAGGTTGCCCGCGCGATCGAAGGCGAGCTTGCGCGGCAGGTTGAAGTAACTGCGCCCGACAGCGCCGTCCGCGTAGCCCTTGACGTCGTTGCCCGCGTACCGCGAGACGGTGCCGGACGGACTCACGCGGTCGATCCAGTAGGTCGACGAGAGGTAGAGGTTGCCCTGGGCGTCGGCGGCGATCCCGAAGAGCTCGATGGGCTGGTACTCGCTGCCGTCGGCGTTCTTGAGGGCGAGGGTCGTCACCGTCCCCGCGGGGCTCACGCGGCGCACGGAGTCGAAGTCCACGACGTACAGGTCGCCCTGGGGGGCGATCGCCACGTCCTTGGGCCCCATGAACCGGGCCTGCGAGCCCTGTCCGTCCAGACGCCCGGGCTCGGCGCCGCCGCCCGCAAGCGTCGTGACCTGGCCGTCGGGCGCGATGCGCCGGATCCGGTAGGAATAGGGCTCGGCCACGTAGACCGTGCCGTCGGCTGCGACCGCGAGGCCCTCGGGCGAGAGCATGCTCGCTGCTGGTCCCGTGCCGTCCGAGCTGCCGGGCGAGCCGGAGCCTGCGAGCGTCTCGGCCACGACGTTGGGCCGGGCCTGCTCGATGGTGGGCGAGACGGAGACCTCGCCGGGCGAGTACTCGGCTGTTACGTCGTGCGGCACGCCGTCGGCGCCCGGCGAGCCGTCCACCCCACCGGGTGCCGGGCCGCAGGCCGTGAGCGTGGCGGCCAAGAGGCCGGCAAGGGCAGCGTGCCTCCAGCTGTTCATGGACAGTCTCCTCCTACCGTGGCGATGTCACCAACGCTTCAGCCTAGGCGGGGGCTGTGACGCCCGCTTCGCGCGGCTATTAAGCACGTATTAAGCCAGTATTCGGCCTTGCTTCATTTCCGTGCAACAAAGCGTTAGCCGTCCCTCAACGTGGCCTCGGTAGGTAATGAACTAGGCGGGCATCCGCCATGCAAGACGATTCCGGAGGAGGAACCATGGGAGTGAGTCCGCTGCGCCTCGCCGCAGCCCTGGCGTTCGGGGGCATGGTCACGGGCGGCATGTACCTCACGCAGCATGCCAACGGTCGGACGCTACCGGCCGTCGCCGCCCCGGCCCAGCCGACGTCCCGCCCCGCCGCGGTCCCCGCCCCGAAGCAGGCGAGCGCGCCTCAGGCGGAGGTGGCCGTGAAGACGGCACCCAAGCGGATCGTCTTGAAGCACCAGGAGCCGGGTGAGGTCGTGTTGACGGTGCACGGCGACGAGCTGCAGGTCCAGTTCGTCCCGGCTCCCAAGCCTGCCGCCAAGGCGCCGGTCGCCAAGGCTCCGGCTGCCAAGCCGGCGTTCAAGGCGCCGGCCAAGATCTCCGCCCTGCCCGCCAAGACGACTCCGGTCGCCACGCCGTAAGGAGGCCCCATGAGCCATCCATTGCGTACCCTGCTGCTGGCTGACGACGCCACGCGCGATCGCTACCGCTCGCTCCTGCGCGCGCACGCCGCCTGCCAGGTCATCGGGGAGGTCACCGACGGCGAGGACGGGCTGCACTTCGCGAGCCTCAGCCAGCCGGATCTCGTGGTGCTCGGCCTGTCGGGCGACGCGCTCGACACCGTGCGCCGCCTGGGGGCGACCGTCCCCTGGGCCAAGCTGATGGTGGTCGGCCTCGAGCTCGACGACCCGCGGCGCCTCTCCTTCATCCAGGCCGGAGTGTCCGAGTGCGTGCCCGCCGAGGACGCCAAGGCCCTCAAGGCGGCCATCGAGCGCCTCGCGAAGCCGGAGCCCGGCCCCGAGCTCAATGGCGATCAGCGCCTGGGGCGGCTCGTCGCCGTCTACTCGCCCAAGGGTGGCATCGGGCGCTCGACGCTCGCGACCAACCTCGCCATCGGCCTCTACCGCGCCACCGGGCGCGAGACCATCCTCCTGGACGGGGCGTTCCACCTGGGGGATCTGGACCTCATGCTGAACGTGCAACCCCAGCAAGGCATCGCCTCGGTGCTCTCGGGCAGCCGCCTCGACGGGGCCCTCGCCTCGCACCCGACGGGCATCAAGCTCCTGGGCTGGACCCGGGGCGATCGCCACATCAAGACCGACAAGCTCAAGAGCCTGCTCTTGTGGCTCAAGCAGCGCGACTGCTGGGTAGTGGCGGACACGCACCCCGCCATGCCCGAGACGAACCGCACCATCCTCGCCCATGCCGACCGGACCTTCGTGCCCATGGGCCTGGACGTCACGCAGATCCGGGCCTTGCAGCGGGACTTCGCCGACCTCCAGGAGGCGGGCGTGGACACGCGGGGCTTCGAGCTCGTGACCTGGGGCGAGAAGAGTGACGTTAGCCGCCAGGAGGCCGCCAAGATCCTCAAGCGATCGCTCGACTGGGTCCTGCCGCACGAGCCCTCGGCCGCCAGGCATGCCATCAACCAGGGGATCCCCATCCTGCAGGCGGACCCGCGCGGCGCGCTCGCTCGGGAGGTCGAGCGCCTGGTCCTGACCTTCGGGGAGGCGAGCACCACGGCCATCGTGCCCTTGAAGGCCGGCAATCCCTTCGGCCAGCTCGTTTCCTGGCTGCGCAAGGGGCCCGCCGCTGGCTACGGGGCCTGATATGGTCTACGTGGCGGTGTTCATGGCAGCGACGATCTCGGCGCTGCTCGTCCTCCACTTCTTGCCGTCGTCCGGCGCCTCGCTCGTCAAGGCGCGGCTGGGCGCGCTCGACGCCGTCGGCGCCGGGCCCGTCCCGTCCGACAAGGCCCAGCAGATCCTGGACCGGCGGCGCGCGCGAGCCCGTCAGCAGCAGCAGCGCCAGCTCTTGCGCAGGGGCGCGCAGCTCGGGGCCGTGGCGCTCACGGTCGTGCTCGCCGTGGCCCTCGGCGCTCGTCTCTGGGGCCTGCTGAACAGCCTCCTGGGGGTCTTCGGCCTCGTGATGGCAGCAGGCATCGCTCGGCTGGTCTTCCGCCGGTGGCGCGGGCGCCGGGTGGCCTTCCAGCTGCCCGACGCCGTGCGCCTGCTCGCGGATCGCTTGCAGGAGAGCAACTCGCTCGACCAGGCCCTCGAGTTCGTCTCGCAGCACGCCCCCCGGGCGGCTGCCCGGGAGCTGGCCCGCGTGCGCCACGGCCTGCGCCAGGGTCAGACCGAAGAGCGGGCCTTCGGGCTGCTCGCCCGGCGCAACCCGTCGCCCGAGGTGGAGATGCTCGTCTCCTGCCTGGCCGTGCCCCATGAGCGCGGCCGCCGCCTCGCCGAGTCGCTGCGTCCCCTGCAGGCGCTCCTGGAGTCGCGGATCCGGCTCGCGCGGGCCCATGCCCGGCGCACCCGGCTCGTCTCTTGGGGGCTGTTCGTCCCGGTGGGGGCGGCCATGGTCTACGCCGGCACCTCGGGATCGCTCGTCATGATGGCGGGCTGGAGCTGCTTCGGCGTGGGGACCCTGCTCATCGCCTGGGTCGGCAGCGTGAAAGGAGGGCTTGCATGAGCGTACTCCTCTGGACCGCGCTCTCGGTCGCGGCCGTCGGCACGTGGGGGACGTCCATGCGCGCCATGCGCCGGCGTCAGCTCGTCGCACGGCGCCTGAGCCTCCTGGACGATGGGCCGGACCTCGTCGGGCCGCGCTTCGAGGGCCTGCGTCTGGCGTGGGTCGACGGCCTCGCGCAGCTACGCCGGGCTGGGACCTGGCGCTGGAGCCCGCAGGATCGGCGCCGTCGGACCCTCTCCCGCTCGGTCGCTCCGCTCCTGGACCGGATCGTGTGCCGCATGGCCGTGGGGATGTCCTTCGAATCGGCGGTCGGCGCCGTCGTGCGCGAGCATCCGCAGGAGCACCGGCTCCTCAAGGCCGAGCTCATGGTCTACCTGCAAGAGACGAGGCTCGGCCACGCTCCGCGCGAGGCCCTGATCGCCCTGTCGCGCCGGTGCGGCGTTCCCGAGCTGGATCGGGTCGTGGGGACCCTCCTCATGGGCCGCGATCCCGTCACCCTGCGTGAGCAGCTCCTCGCGTGCGCCCTTGGCCTGCACGCGGAGGTTGAGCGGCGGCAACTGCCGCCGAGCGTGATCCTGTGGGCGATCGCTCTCGCCTGCTACGTGCCGGCCCTGCTCCTCGTCTGGAGCGGTCGCTAAGTCAAAAGGGGGGTGGCCAATCGGCCACCCCCCCTTTTGATGCTTCGACCTAGAGCGCCTTGAGGGCGTCGATGCGGCCGTGGCCGTAGTGCGTGTCGAACGCGGCGGTCATGCCCTTGGTCTTGACGGCGCCGGCCTCGATCTTGCTCTTCACCTGGGCCGGCGTGAGGCCGGGGTTGGCGGCGCGGACGAGGGCCGCGAGGCCCGCCACGTGCGGGGTGGCCTGCGAGGTGCCCGTCACGTAGGCGTACGACTGGGTCAGCTTCATGCCGTTCCGCTCGTAGGCCGCCTTGTTCGCCTCGTACTCGTCGTTGCTCGCGACGCGGTGGGTCGGGAAGGTCGACAGGATGCTGTAGCCGGGCGCCGTCACCGAGATCCAGTTGCCGTACTGCGAGAAGCTCGTCACCTGGTCGTTGACGTCGGTGGCGCCCACCGAGAGCACGCCGGGGTAGGCGGCGGGGTAGCTCTTCTGGCCCGTGCCGTTGTTGCCCATGGCCGCCACCACGACCACGCCCTTGGAGAGGGCGTACTTGACGGCGTCAGCCCCCGTCTGGCTCGCCGAAGGACCGCCCAGGCTCAGGTTGATGACGGTCGCGCCGTGGTCCGTCGCCCAGCGGATGCCCTCGGCCACCGAGGCGTCCGAGCCGCTGCCGTCGGCGCCCAGCACCTTGATGGGCATGATCTTGGCGCCGGGGGCCATGCCCACGATGCCGGCCTGGGGGTTGTTGTCGGCCGCCGCGATGCCCGCGACGTTGGTGCCGTGGCCCTGGTCGTCATGGGCCGAGCCGCGGGCGTCCACCGTGTTGGTGCCGGCGACCAGGCGCTTGGCGAGGTCGGGGTGCTTGAGGTCCACGCCCGTGTCGACGATGGCGATGACCTGGCCCTGGCCGGTGGTCTTGGCGTGAGCCTGGATGCCCTGCGTGACCTTGGGGCCGTAGGCGCCGGGGAAGTTGACGTTGGCGTCGGCGCCGGGCAGGTTCGAGCGCATGTCCGCGCCCTCGGGGAGGGTCATGCGGTAGTTGGGCTCGACGTACTCGACGGTCGGATCCGCCTGGAGGGCCGCCATGGCCGCCTGCAGGTTGCCGTCGGTGACGGCGTCCACCTCGACCCCGGCGATCGCCGTGGCGCGCACCCGCCGGAGGTTCTTGACGCTCGACACCGCCTGGATGCCCATCCGGCGCTTGACGATGAGCTGGGGCTGGCCGCCGACGCTGTAGACCTGGCTGAGGGCGGCAGCGGAGGTGCCGCGGAGCGCGGTCTGCGTGTTGGGCACGCCGCAGCCGACGAGGCTCAGGGTCGAGAGGAGACCGAGGGCGATGGCGAGACGGGTGGGGCGATTCATCGGATGCGTCCTCCAATTCTGGGCAGCGGGGAGCTCGGTCAAAGGGGCGGCCGGAGCGGGGATTCGGTTGAACCATAACCATTGGTTAACCATCCCTTAAGCTTTATGCGGAGGGCCGGGCCGAAACTTGCGTATTTAATGTTTTCTTAATGTAAAGCCCGAGGGGGGCGGCCGTCGTGGGCCAAACGACCGCGCCGTGCGGGGCGGGGGCGTCGCGTCCCGGACGAATGTCCGTCGCTTGCAGCTTTGAGGGGGGTAGGGTGGGTGCTAAGATAGCCGGAACGCGATGTTGCGGTTTGTTAAGTGCTCAAACGCTGCGTCAACTCTCTGTAGGAGGCCGGATGGAAATCGATCGCGTGGTCATCGAGCGCCACGATGGGGAGACCTACTGCGGGATCCTGACCTATTCGCACGACATGCGCCGGCAGATGCTCACCTGGAGCTTCGACCTCAACGAGGAGAAGAAGGTCATCCTGCTGCTCTATCCGTCCAGCTCGACGTCGCACTACCCGGAGGTGCAGAGCCACTACCGCGTGCTGGCGGACGCGATCCTGGACGAGATCTTCCACGTCACCTCGCGCTAGCCCCCGTGAAAACCCCCGCGTCCTCGGACGCGGGGGTTCAAGGTTTAGTGGGGGTCCTGGCTCGCGAGTACCCGGTAGATATGGGCCTCGCTGCAGGCCTCGAGCTCGATGAGGGCGGGGCCGAGCCGGAGGCCGCTGCGCTCTTGCAGCTCCAGGGCTGCCTCGATCTGGGGCGGCGTCACGATGCCGAGCTGCAGCAGCAGCTCTCCGAGCCGCACGTCATGGTACTGGTCCTCCAAGGTGCTCTTGAGCTGAGCGAAGGAGATGTAGCCGAGGCCCAGGAGGATCTCGCCGATGCGCAGGTAAGGGCTCGCCGCCTGCAACTCGAGGGCATGGTCGAGCTGGTCGCCCGTGATGACGCGCCGGGCCAGGAGGAGGGCGCCGAAGTGGAGCGCTGCGGCCGGCACCCGATGCGCCGTCGGCGCGACGACGGCCGAGACGAGCGGCTCGGTCGTGGGGAGTGGGTGGGCCTGGGGCTGCTGCACGGGTCTCTCCTCTGATGCTTGCGTTAAGGCCATTATAAGGCACGATGCGGCCGAGGGGCCCTTTGTTACGTTCCGTAACCCTAGTTCGCCAGGACGGGGTCCTCCTCGTAGGTCCGCTCGAAGGCCTTCTGATCGACCGGATGGCCCGGGAGCACGTTGTAGTTCTCCCCGCTGAGCCCGCTCCATGCGAGGTCCGTGGGGCTCACGAAGTCCGTCTTGATGCTGGGCTTGGCGCGCTCCGGCAGGTTATGGAGGCCGAAGTCCCCGACCACGGGCAGATCAGGGGCATGCTTTTGGACCCACTCCATGCTGTCCAGGACCTTGCCCACCGCCTGGGTGCGACCGTCGTTGGGGCCGAACAGGAAGGATGCCAGGACCTCGGAATGGGGCAACACGGCCGCGAGCACGTTCCAGGTGGTCTTGGCGGTCTCCGAGAAGTCCAGGCCGCTCGTGCCGAGCAGGTGGCCGGCGTCCTTGGCGAAGCCGAGGGCGATGGCGGCGCGCGCCTTCTGCTGGCGGCCCCAGCCGATGACCGGCGTATCGAACTGACCGCTGGCCTCCTGCTGGTGGTACTCTCCCAGGGCAAAGTGCAGGTTCCCGAAGGCCTTGCCCTCCATGAGGGACTCGACGGTCTTCTTGAGGCGGTCCCGATCCGCGTCGGAGCGGGTCAGGTCCTCGGTCGCCTCGCACTTGGTCATGACCTCGTCGACGATGAAGGCCACCATGTCGGAGGTGGTGGGCTTGGGGTTGCGCTTCACGAGCTTCATGGCCTCGTCCATGAGCTCGGCCTTGTTGGTCGGCTGGAGGGCGTCCACCACCGCGTTGAGCGCCACGATGATCTCGTCGCGCTCGGTGGACTTGCCGACGGGCATGTTGAGGTTGGCCCCGTCGGGGCTCGCGTAGGCCAGGTAGGTGAGCTCGCTGCAGTAGTAGGCATCCGTCACGCCGCTACCCCGGTTCCGGTCCGTGAAGGCGTAGTCGTAGCTCTTGCCCAGCTGCTCCTCCGAGTAGCGGATGGCCCGGTTGATGGCATGGCTCTTGGCGGGCTCGTCCATGCCCTCGGTGGGGCGCACGATGCGGTAGGTCATCGTGTCGTGGGCCGACAGCGTCGTGTAGCGGACCCGGTTGGTGGTCGGATCGCCGGAGCTGCCGGTAATGCCCACCGCCTCGATGAACTGGGGGGGCGCCTCGTCCGAGATGCAAATGCTGGCATGGACGAAGGGGCCCTTGGTGAACCGGGTGATGGGATCGTCGGGCTTGTTGTACGTCTCGACCACGATGTCGCCCTTGCGGACATCCTTGACCAAGCGGCTGAGCTCCGGACTGGCCTGGATGCGCTTGGCGGCCTTCAGCATCTCGATGGGGTTGCCGAAGTCCGGTGAGAAGGGACCGTTCTTGCCCTTGCGGTAGAGCTGCTTGGCAGCATCGACGCCCTTGGCGAGCATCACGGCCTTGAGCTCCGCGTAGTTCTCGGGCAGGAGGCGCGCCTGCTGGAGCGACTGCTCCTCGCTCGAGAGGCTGGCCGGCGCGATCGCGTCCGCTGCGGGAAGCTTGCTGGAGAGCTTCAAGGCGTCCTTCTCGCTCACGGGCCGCGCCGCGGCGGGCCCCGTCTGCGGCTTCTCCGTGGGCGGCTTCTCCGCCGGCTTGGAGAATGGCTTGAACGAATTGAGGATGCGATCGATCGAGAACATGGCGCCTCCTGAAGGGCAAGGGATAGTCTAGTTATGCCCGTTTCCGGCCATAAACTTGTGTCCTAGGCAAATCGCCACCCCCTCGCCGTGAGGGGGTGGCGATCGCGTACCGATCGATCGAAGCGACTAGAAGAGCCGCGCCTTGACCTTGATGGAACCGTCCTTGTCGAAGAGCTGCTGGCCCTTGGTCTGGTCGACCAGCGGCTCCACCTTGTCGAGCGTGCTCTCGAGCCGCGTGACCAGGCGATCCAGCGTGTCGAGGGTCTTGGGCAGCTTCTGGAGGGTGGGGCTCGCCGCGTCGAGCGTCTTGGGCAGGCGCGTGAGCGAGGGCTCGAGGGCCGCGAGCGTCCGGTCCGTCTTGTCGATGAGGCCGGGGCCCTTCTTGGCGAGTGCTGCGGTCGCGGGCTCCAGCTGCTCCGAGACCCGATCCAGGCGGGCGATCAGGCTGGGGCCGCGGGTCTCGAGGGACTTGGCGGCGGGCTCCAGGCTCGCGGTGAGGCGATCGAGCCGGTCGACGAGGCCCGGGGCCTTGCTCGAGGCGGAGTCGAGGCTCGCGACCATGCGGCTGAGGCTGTCCTCGTTCTTGGTGAGGAAGCGGTTGAGCGTGACCATCGTCTCGTTGGCGTTGTCGAGGGTGGCGCCGATCGTCTCGCCGCGGCCGTCCAGGCTCTTGGCGAGGGCGTGCACGATGGCCGAGACCTCCTTGGGGTCCACGTCCTTGAGCACGGGGCCGATCTGCTTCATGACCTCGTCGACCTCGACCGGGACGGTGGTCTCGGCGATGGTGTCGCCGCTCTGGAGCATGGGGGCCGATTCGGACTGCGGCAGGAGCTCGATGTACTTCTCGCCCAAGAGGCTCTTCATGCGGATGGCCGCCTTGACGTCGCTGCGCACGTGGGCGTCGGTCTTGAGCCGCAGCTTGACCAGCGCCTTGTCGTGCGCCACCTGCAGGGAGTCGACCGAGCCGACGTTCACGCCCGCGATCATGACGGCCCCGTCCTTGACCAGGCCCGCCGCGTTGTCGAACTTCGCGGAGACCACGATGGCGTTGCCCACCTTGAGGCCGCCCACCGCGATCGACATGTAGGCCAACAAGCCCAGGGCGGACACGATGAAGGCCCCGAGGGCGACGTCGTTGAATAGCTTCCGTTCCATAACTCTCCTGTGAGCCGGGGGCTCGGGACTCCTCTGGTTAGACGACCTGGATGGGCCCGTCCGCGCTGCGGTCGAAGAACTGGCGCAGGATGGGGTTGTCCGAGGTTTGCAGCTTCTCGCGGGAACCGTAGGCGATCAGCTTGCTCTTGTAGAGCATGGCGATGCGATCGGCGATCTGGAAGGTGCCGGGGATGTCGTGGCTGATCACGATGAAGGTCAGGCCCAGCTCGTGCTGCATGCGCAGGATCAGCTTGTCGATGGCGTCCGACATGACGGGGTCCAGGCCCGAGTTGGGCTCGTCGAAGAGCACGATCTCAGGCTCCAGGGCGATCGCCCGGGCGATTCCGACGCGCTTGCGCATGCCGCCCGAGAGCTCCGACGGGAACTTGTGCTCCACGTTGGGCAGACCCACCTGCGCGAGCTTGGCGGCGACGATCTCGCGGATCTCGCGCTCGGACTTCTTGGTGTGCTGGCGCAGGGGGAAGGCCACGTTGTCCGCGACGTTCATCGAGTCGAACAGGGCGCCGTCCTGGAAGAGCATGCCGAACTTCTTGCGGGTCTCGTAGAGCTCGCGCTCCTTCATCCGCGTGATGTCCAGGCCGTCCACGGTGATGGCCCCCTGATCCGGCCGCAAGAGGCCGACCAGGAGCTTGATGAAGACGGACTTGCCCGTGCCCGAGGGGCCGATGATGACCGTGGTCTTGCCGCGCTCGATGCGCAAGCTGACGTCATCGAGGACCTTCTGCTTGCCAAAGGCCTTGTGGACGTTGCGGAACTCGACGATGGTGTCGTTCGGCAGCGGCCCGGAGCCCGTGATGACGTGTGTCGACTCGGTGTTCATAAGCCCTATCTACCCAAAGAGCGCTTCGGACAAAAAGTAGTTCACGATGACGATCATGGTGGCGATCACGACGACCGTCCGGTTGATGGCCCGGCTGACGCCCTGCGGGCCCGGCGCGCTGTTGAAGCCGTAGTAGCAGGCGATGATGCAGGTCAGGATGGCGAAGATGCAGCCCTTGAGCATGGCGGCCTGCAGGTCCTGCACCGTCAGGTAGCGGGTCACGTCCGCGATGAAGGTGCCGGAGTTGACGCCCAGCTGGTAGACGGCCACCAGGTAGCCCGCGGCGATGGCCGCCATGGACGAGAAGACGATCAGGCAGGGCGCCACCAGCACGAAGGCGATGAACCGGGGCACCATCAGGTACCAGAAGGGGTTGACGGCCATGACCTCGAGGGCGTCGATCTGCTCTTTGATGCGCATGGTGGCGATGGTGGCCGTCATGTCCGTGCCGGGCTTGGCCGCCATCATGGCGCCCACGATGATGGGCGAGAACTCGCGCAGGCACATGAGGCCCGAGTAGGCGCCCACCATGTCCTGGCCGCCGAAGCGCTGGAACACGAAGTAGCCGACCAGCACGATGTTCGAGCCCACGAAGGCGCAGATGGCCATGATGACCGGGAAGCTCTCGAGGCCGATCTTGACCATCTGCTCGAGGATCAGGGCGAAGCTCGGGCGCTTGTGGAAGATCCAGCGCAGGATCTGACCCCAGAAGCGCACGACGGCGCCGAACTCGGCGAGGACGTCCGCTCCTTTGGCGACGAGGCGCACCATCAGCCGAGCACCTTGAGGAGCCAGGTGGTGATGAAGTAGTTGCAGATGGCGATCGCCACGATGGCGTGCACGACGGTCTTGTTGGCGGCCTTGCCGACGCCCTGGGCGCCGCCGGTCACGTTGTAGCCGTAGTAGCAGGCGATGAGGCCGATCAGGGCGCCGAAGACGCAGCTCTTGAGCAGGCCGCCGAAGATGACGTGCATCTGGACGAAGTCCAGGAGGTTGGCGAGAAAGACGCCCTTGGTGACGCCCTTGAGGCCGACGGCCACCGCAAAGCCCCCGACCATGCCGGCCAAGGAGCCGAACAGGCTGATGATGGGGCAGGCCACGATGAGGGCGAAAAGGCGCGGGATGACGACGTACTTGAGGGGGCGCACGGCCATGACGCCCAGGGCGTCGATCTCTTCCTTGACGCGCATGGTGCCGATTTCGCCCGCGATCGCCGTGCCCGCCTGGGCCGCGATCATGATGGCCGAGAGGGTGGGGGCCATCTCGCGCAGGATGGACTCGGCGAGCAAGCTCGAGAGCACGTGGTCCGCGCCGAAGATGCGGATGACCGCGAGGCCTTGCAGGGCGCCGATCATGCCCACGGCCGTCATGATGGCGAGCACGGGCACCAGGCACTGGAAGGAGACGTTGAACAGCGCCCGCCGGGTCTCGGTGAAGAAATAGGGCGGCTTGAGCATGGCGACCAGGATGTCGCCGAGAAAGCGCCCCATGCCGCCGAGCACGGTGAGGAAGTTGCGTAGGGGATCGATGATGGCCTGGCCCATGTCACCATCCTACCACCGGAAACGGCTTGGTAACAAGGGAATCGGCCCCTCGGGAAAATACGACAGGCCCCAGGCAATGCCTGGGGCCTGTCGCGAGCAGGGGAATGGGGTTGGGGTGGGGAGGGACGCTTTAGAAAGAGCTGCCGCCGCCGAAGCCGGTCGAGCCGCCGAAGCCGGTGCTGCCGCCGAAACCGCCGCCTGTGGTGCCGCCGCCCAGGGCGGAGTCGCTGGTCGCCGATGCGACGGCGTCATCCGACGACTGCGCGGGCTTGACCTCGACCGTCGTGGTCTGACCGCCCGAGAGCGAGAAGGTCTGATCCTGGGTCTCGACCTGCTGGCCCTTCTTGGAGAAGGTCACGGTGAGCTTGCCGGAAACACTCTGGTTCGAAGGGTTCTGCAGCTGGACGGTGACGGTATCGATCTTCTTCCAGAAGAGAATGCCCTTCATCTTCTTGTTGGTCACCGTGGCATTGATCTGGACCGGCGTCTGGGTCTGGCCGCTGCCCGGATTGAAGATCGAGCCGTTGCCGTTGTTGTTCCAGCTGTTGCCGCCGTTGTTGAGGTTGCCGCCGGTGCTGCCGCTGGGATCTTCGTACGGGGTGTCGCTACCCGTACCGTCGTCCACGCCGGTCGGGGTGCGGCCGCAGCCGGTCCCCATCGTGAGGAACAGGGCGCCGACGACCAACAGGATGGCCTGCTTGCGAAACGTCATTTTCCACCTCCAAGTGAATCCCAAAACCCTTTGCTCTTAACAGTATTTGGACTGATGGGCGGAGGATCTTGCGCCGATCCGTTTAAGGCTGATTTAAGACTGGCGTAAGGTTTGTAAAAGTCGAGGCAGGCTCTCACATGCAACCTTTCCGAAAGGTCGGCGTGATCGGGATTCAACCGGCGCGCGGCAAGATACGGTGAGTGGAGTGCCCTGCGGAGGAGGAGTCATGTTCGAGCAAGCCGGCGCTTTTATGGATCAGATCGTGCGCGAGGCCCCTGCGCTGTTGAACCAGCACGGCGTCTCGATCCTGTGGACGGGGATCGTCCTCTTCGCCCTACGATCGTTCGCCCGGTGGGGGACGTACCACTAGGTCTCTTTCACCTCGCTGGTATCGACCCAACGTTTCATCTTTGATGGAGAGCTCCACGACAGCGAGCCGACCCTGGATCCCGGCGAAAGCCGGGATCCAGGGTCGGCTCTACGGGCGCATGCCCTGGACCCCGGCCTTCGCCGGGGTGACGGCCTTTCACCGCCACGACATGCACTTGCCATGAAGACGGGCGGCTCGCCTGAGCCGCCCGACGGCGTTCGCTAGAAGACTTCCCTGACGATATCGCGGTCCAACAGGCCGACGGCCTCGCGGGCCCGGGCCCGGAAGGTCTCGCCCACCCCGGGGATGTCCCGCAGCTGCTGCAGGAGATCGATCACCTGGCGCAGGTGCCGCACCAGCTGGCCCTCGTCGATGCCCGACGCCTCGATGATGGGAGCCCACTCGAGGCCCTCGGCCCAGGCCTGCGTCAGGCCCACGTAGTCCGTCACCAGGTAGATCGGCTGCTCGAGCTCGTACTTTAGCTGCACCCGCGCGAGGTTCTTGGCCGCCTTGGCGAGCGTCTCGAAGACGTGGTGCAAGGTCGGGCTGAACTTGAGCGATCGCCAGCTCTGCCGCCCGCGCACCGGCTCGGCGACCAGCGCGCTCACCACCGCTGCCATCTCGACCGGCGTCAGGTCCTGGAGGTAGTCGCCCGCGATCGCCTCCGCGCAGACGAGCTCGTTGCTGGTTCGCACGTTGGCGAGGGCCTGACCGCGGGCCAACAGCTCGCGGCCCCGCATGAAGCCCGTCTCGTTCAGGAAGCGCACCAGCTTCTGGAACCCCCTCCAGTGGTTGGAGTGGATGATGTCGATCTCCTTCGAGTACCGGGCCACCTCCTGCTCGAGGACGCGCCCGTCCTTGACCGCGTCCTGGCAGCCCTTGCGCTGCTTGCAGCCGCTGCACGGGAAGATCTTGAGCTGGCTCTCCACCTCGCGCAGCTTGGCGCGCGCCTTCACGATCTCCGGCGGCTCGGTGATGGGCTTGACCATGGCCTCGAGATCGAGCCCGCTCGCATCGATCCACTCGTGCCAGGTGGGGCGGTAGTCGCCCGGCGTGTGCTGCTGCAGGTAGCTGATCCGGCCCGCCTTCTCGACCACCTGCTCGGGCAGGCCGTGCACGGGCTCGGCCGGCAGCACCATGACCAGGTGCCGGCCCCCCAGCCGGGTGATGGCCGGCGTCTCCAGGAGGACCGAGTAGTGGACGTCCCCGCTCTTGACCGTCTGGACGTCCAAGAGGATGCCGAGCTGAGGGCCGGGGGTACCCGGCGGGTGCACCAGCACCCAGCTGCCCTTGGCGGCCTGGGCGAGCTGCGAGACCGCCGACTGGCGCGACACGTACTGGCGCGAGGTCTCGAGGTTGGAGAGCCGCTTGCGCAGGCTCTCGCGGTTGCCGCGCATGAGCTTCAGCTCGTCGAGGAGTGCCTCGCGCTGCTTGGCCTCGTCGAGGGGACAGCGGCTGTCGAGGACCGAAAGGCGCTCCTGCGCCCGGCGCCTCCGATCGAACAGGGAGGCGACCGCCCCGGAGCTCTGGAACTGCGCGAAGCTCTGCTCGACGATCCGGCGGGCGGAGTCCTCGTCGTAGCGGTGCGTGAGGTTCGCGACCATGTTGAAGTTGAGGGTGAAGCGGCTCTTGAGGGGCTCGACGCCGCCCGAGACCAGGTGCGCGACCTCCATGGGCGAGTAGCGGTGGCTCACGACCACCACGCCGTAGCCGACCACGTCCATGCCGCGGCGGCCGGCGCGGCCCATCATCTGCTGGAACTCGCCCACCGTGAGCATGCGGTTGCCCTCGTCCGTGCGCTTGATGACGCTCGAGAGCACGACCGTGCGCGCCGGCATGTTGATGCCCGCGGCGAGGGTCTCGGTGGCGAAGACGACCTTGATGAGGGCCTTCTGGAAGAGGCGCTCGATGAGGAACTTGAGCGGCGGCAGGAGGCCCGCATGGTGAGGGGCCGCGCCGTAGGGCAAGAGGTCCAGCCAGCGCTTGGTCGCATGGGAGCCCAGCATGCCGGGGGTCTGCTGGACGGCCTCCTTGACCATCGCCTCGATCTCGGCGCGCTCCTCGGGCGTCGTCAGCTCGAGATCCGCGTTGATGACGTCCTTGGCCTGCTCCTCGCAGCCCATGCGGCTGAAGACGAAGTAGATGGCGGGCAGCATCTCCTTCTGCTTCAGCTCGCGCACCACCGTGACGGGGTCCGGCTGCTCGACCCAGCCCTCGTCGTCGCCGAACCGCTTGACGTTGAGCCGGCCGCGATCGTTGAACAGGGGCTTGATGGTGGGCGCCGCGACGAAGGCCTTGAGGGGCACCGGGCGCTCGGCGTGGTAGACGACCTCCATGTCCTTGTGGACGGAGCTGACCCAGGTGGCGAGCTCTTCGGCGTTGGGGATGGTGGCCGACAGGGCCGTCACGGAGGTGTGCTTGTTGAGGAAGACGATCGTCTCTTCCCAGACCGTACCGCGTCCCTCGGAGCCGATGTAGTGGGCCTCGTCGAGGATCACGTGCGAGACGTCCGCCACCCGCGAGGGATCCGCGTGGAGGATGTTCCGCAGGATCTCGGTGGTCATGATGAGGATGGGCGCGTCGGGCTCGAGCACCACATCACCCGTCATGAGCCCGACCTTGCCCGGCAGGGCGGCCTTGAGGTCGCGGTACTTCTGGTTGGAGAGGGCCTTGAGGGGCGTGGTGTAGATGCAGCGCGTGTTCGACTTCAGGGCGAGGAACACCGCGAACTCGGCGACGATCGTCTTGCCGGAGCCGGTGGGCGCCGAGACCAGGACCGACTTCCCGCCCGCCAGGATCTCCATCGCCTCGATCTGGAAGGAGTCGAGCGGGAACTTCTGGTTTTTGGCGAACTCCTCGATGAGGAGCTGGGGATCCGAGGGGGTGGTAATCATCGCGCGCAGTCCTTTTTTGCGAAGTGTAACACGCCGCTCCAAGCGAGCCAAGGACAGGACGGGTGCTGCGAGGGCCGCAAACTTCGGCTACAATGGGCCTTGCGACCAATCGAGGGAACGCGCATGTGGGACATCGAAGAAGGTTACTGGCAAGCGGGTGAGCGCCACCTCGCGGGCGTCGACGAGGTCGGGCGCGGCCCCCTGGCGGGCCCGGTGGTCGTCGCCTGCGTGATCCTGCCGGGTCCGGACCACCCGGAGTACGCGGCCATTCGCGCGCGGCTCAACGGCCTGACGGACTCCAAGAAGCTCTCCGCGGCGAAGCGCGAGCACTTCGCGGCCGTCGTGCGCGAGGTCGCCCTCGCCTGGGCCATCGTGGAGGGCAGCGTCGCCGAGATCGATCGCCGCAACATCCTGGGGGCCACGCACGCCGCCATGGCCCGGGCGGTCCGCAAGGTCCGCAAGGACGTGCCGCCCGATCGCCTGCTCGTGGACGGACACCTCAAGATTCCCGGGCTCCGGGCCAAGCAGGATGCGCTGGTGAAGGGTGACGGCCGTTCCATAACCATCGCGGCGGCCTCGGTGATCGCCAAGGTCCACCGCGACGCCCTCATGTTCCGGATGCATGCCAAGTATCCGGTTTACGGCTTCGACCGCCACAAGGGGTACCCGACCGAGGAGCATCTGGAGGCGATCGCCCGCCATGGCGTTTGCCCGCAGCATCGCATGAGCTTCGGCCCGTGCAAGGGAGTTGGGGGCTAGGGGCCGACCGACACCAGCCCGTAGGCCCCGCGCTCCCGCTGGGCGCGCAGGAAGGTGGACTCCGAGAGGACCGTCTGGCCCTTCGGATTCGCCGGGTCGTTCATGTAGACCTTGCCGCCCGCGACCTTCGTCACCACCGCGTAGTGGCCCGAGGTCGTGCCCGGGAAGAGGTAGCTCGGCCGCAGGTGCGCGATGACGAGCCGGCCCTTGGCGAGCTCCTTCTTGAGGACGTCGATCTTGCCGTAGTAGACCTTGGCGTCGAGCCCGTAACTCTTGGCGCCGCGGAGCAGCTGCTCATAGCTCGTGCCTTCGTACTCGCTGGACTGCGAGGTCCCAGCCCCCATGCGGCGGCGCGTCTCCTCGATGGCCGAGTTGGCGGACGATGGCGTCACCTTGATCTTCTTGAAGGCCTCGGCGATCATCGTCAGGCTCGTGGGACCGCAGTTCCCATTCCGGGCGGCGTCCTCGTTGGTGTTGGAGGCGCTGCGGTACTGCGCGTGGAAGTAGCGCGCCGTGTCCGCGGGCGGCGCCTTGGGCTTCGGCGGCTGCGGCTTCGGCGGCTGGGGTTTCGGCTTGGGCGGCTTCGGCTCTTCGGCCTTGGGCTCTTCGGCCTTGGGCGGAGTCGGGGCCGGCGGGGCCGTGGGCTTGCTCTTGGGCTTGCGCAGCTTGTCCACGAGCTTGCTGAAGCGCCCCATCAGGGTGGGCGCCGGGATGGGCGTCGGCGCCACGGGGGCGGCCGGCGCCTGCGACGACAAAAAGTGCATCTGATCCAGCATCTGTCCGTAGGTCGGCGCCGGAACCGGAACGGCGGCGATGGGTCCCATCGGGACCGGAGCCGCCGGCGCCATGGGCACCGTGGGCCCCGCCGGATACGGCGGATAGTAGGTATAGGCGTTGGCTTGCTGCTGAATCATGGGCACACACTCCTACGGGAATGTCGGCCCATCGGCGGGAAAATCGGTAATCTTTCCGTTAACTTTCCCGGAGCTTTCGTTTAAAAACGACGCGAGGCCCGGGAGGAATTCCTCCCGGGCCTCGCACGAGCGGCGACTAGCGGGCGCCGACGGGCTGGATCAGCCCCAGCTCCACGCCGACCTTCTCGAAGGCGGCGAGCGCCTGGTCCAGGTCCGCGCGGGTGTGGGTGGCCGTCACGATGGTGCGCACCCGGCTCTTGTCGTTGGGCACGGTCGGGAAGCCGATGCCCTGGGCGAAGACGCCCTCCTGGAAGAGCCGATCCGAGAGCTGCATGGCAAGCGCGCCGTCGCCCACGATGACCGGGGTGATGGGCGTCTCCGAGTTGCCCGTGTTGAAGCCCAGCCGCGTGAGGCCGGCCTTGAAGTAGCGGGTGTTGTCCCAGAGCTGGTCGATGAGCTGGTGCCCCTCGTCCGTCTGCAGGAGCTCGAAGGCGGCCAGGGCCGCGGCCGTGACTGCGGGCGGGTGCGAGGTCGAGAACAGGAAGGGGCGCGCCTTGTGGATCAGGTAGTCGATGAGCGTGCGCGAGCCCGCCACGTAGCCGCCCAGGCAGCCGATGGCCTTGGAGAGCGTGCCCACCTGGATGTGCACCCGGCCGTGCAGGCCGAAGTGATCCACCGTGCCGCGGCCCTCCTTGCCGACCACGCCCGAGGCATGGGCGTCGTCCACCATGATGATGGCCTGGTACTGCTCGGCCACCTCCACGATGTCCGGCAGGGGCGCGATGTCGCCGTCCATGGAGAACACGCCGTCGGTGATGACGAGCGTGCGGCGGTACTTGCCGTTCACCTCTTCGAGCACCCGGCGCATGTCGGCCACGTCGGCGTGCTTGAAGACGGCGATCTTGGCGCGGCTCAGGCGGCAGCCGTCGATGATGCTCGCGTGGTTCAGCTCGTCCGAGACGATGACGTCTTCCTTGCCGAGCACCGCCGAGACCGTGCCGGCGTTGGCCGTGAAGCCCGACTGGTAGATGAGGGCGGCCTCGGTGTGCTTGAAGGCGGCGATCCGCTCCTCGAGGATGACGTGGTCGCGCATGGTGCCCGCGATGGTGCGGACCGAGCCCGAGCCCGCGCCGAACCGGTCGATGGCCGCATGCTCGGCGGCGACGAGCTTGGGATGGGTCGTGAGGCCCAGGTAGTTGTTGGAGCTGAGGTTGACGACCTCGCGGCCGTCGAAGTTGGCATCGTGCTCCTGCTTGCCCTCGAGGACCCGGGGCATGCGGTAGAGGCCCCTGGCCTTGAGGTCATCGAGCTCGGCGGCGAGGTAGCCGAAGGGATCGTACGACATGGTGGACTCCTTGCGTGTCATGACGAAAGGCGAGCCCGGAGGCTCGCCTTGGCAAATCTTAGGGGGTCAGGACGATCTTGCCGCAGTTGCCCGAGAGCATCAGCTCCATAGCCGCCTCGAAGTCGGCGAGCGGCATGCGGTGGGTGATCATGGGCGCCAGATCCAGCTGGCGCGAGTTCAGCAAGTTGGCCACCTGGTACCAGGTGTCCATCATGCGCCGGCCCGTGATGCCCTGCACCGTCACGCCGCGCATGACGATGTCGTTGGCCACGTCCAGCTCCACCGGCTTGCCGGGGATGCCCAGGATCGAGTAGCGGCCGCCCGCGCGCACCATCTTGAAGGCGTCGCGCATGGCCTGCGGGTGCCCGGACATCTCGCAGACGACGTCCACGCCGCCCGGCACTTCCTGGAGGACCCGTGCCACGGCGTCCTCCTCGTCGGCCTTGATGGTCACGGTCGCGCCCAGCTGGCGGGCCAGATCGAGGCGGTAGGCGTTGAGGTCGATGGCGATGACGGCCCCCGCGCCCGCCGCCTTGGCCACGCCGCAGGCGAGGATGCCGATGGGGCCGCAGCCGTTGATGACGACCGTCCGGCCGGCCACGTCTCCGGCGAGCACCGTGTGCACGGCGTTGCCGAGGGGCTCCTGGACCGGCGCCCACTCCAGGGGGAGGCTTGCGTCGTTCTTCCAGAGGTTGGCCGCCGGCACCGCCACGTACTCGGCGAAGCAGCCCGGGATGTCCACGCCCAGGATCCGGGTGTTGGCGCAGACGTGGGCCTGGCCCGTGCGGCACTGGTAGCAGTGGCCGCAGACCACGTGGGTCTCGGCCGAGACGTAGTCGCCGATCCGGGCGGTCGTGACGTCCGCGCCCACCGCCACGACCTCGCCCGCGAGCTCGTGCCCGATGATGAGGGGCGGCTTCACGCGGCCCGCCGACCAGGGATCCCAGGTGAAGAGGTGGAGGTCGGTGCCGCAGACCGTCGTCGCCTGGACCCGGACCAGCACCTCGTCGGGGCGGATGGTGGGAACGGCCGTCGTGACGAGCGTCGCGCCCCGCTCCGGGCGGGTCTTGACGACCGCCTGCATGGTCTCAGGGATCGCGGGGGGCGCCACGCCCTGGTTGGCCGTCATCGTCTTGGCCATGGAACTCTTCCTTATGGTGTGCGCTCCGAACGGAGCGAGTGCAGCGAGACAGGGGGTGAAAGCCGTCAAGAAGCCGTTTTTCACCTGCTATTCCTTGCTCTAGTGTACCAGAAGAGGACAAGCAGGGACAGCCTCGGTCCGGTGCCTGTCGAGGGGCCTAGATTAGCGGGCGGCGGGGCTTTGGGAGGCCGCGGGCACGAGCTTGGACCAGTCGGCCTCCCCCTTGGGGGCCGCGAGGTCCTCGTCGTGCGTGAGGGTGCGGATGCGCTCGGCCTCGTGGGGGCGGGTGGTGCTGGCCTGCGGAGTGGCCTTCTGACAGGCTCCGAGGGCGAGCGGTAGGATCAGCAGCAAGCGGTACATGGGACCTCCGGGGATGAAACAGGGACGGTTGCTCTCTTTACGATTCTTTAAGCCCGCTGGGCGTCACGGTGCTATAATCCGGGAACCCGATGGCGTCGAGCCCAGGCGAGACGCGGCGATCGCACCCACAGCCCCTCCATGTGCCCGCGTCGCCACCCTTTGGAACCCAGGAAGGGAGGAGAGGAGTGGACAGCCGCGACCCCAACCAGCTCCAGTGCATCGTGGACGAGGGCGTCCTCGTCCAGCACAAGGACATGGTGCGCATCCTGCGCGATCTGGGTCAAGTCCGCTACCAGGAGTGGCGCGACGATCAGCTGCGCCGCCAGGGCGAGGGGCTCATCGTGCACGTGGCGGCGAGCGATCGCTCGGCCACCGTCATCCTCAACAAGCGCCTCTACCTCAACGTCAACGCCTTCGACTACATGCAGCTCGGCACCGACGAGGCCGGCGGCGCCTGGGTCGATCTGGTCTCCGACGGCCTCACCCTGCGCCTCATTCCGCTCTCGGACCCCCTGGAGAGCCCCGTGCTCGGGGGCGCGGAGCCCGCGGGCGTCCGGCGCGGCGCCCTGGACCGCCTGTTCGGCGAGTCCTTCGCCGAGGTCTACCTGGACGACGACTTCGAGGACTCGGAAGAGGACTGATCCTGCCGCAGGGCCGCCGCGACGGCCTGGGCGCAGCCCGCGTCCTTGAGCATCCACGGATGCAGGGCCACCGGCAGCAAGACCTCCGTCGCCCCTTTGAGGCGCGAGCTCATGGAGGGCACGATCATCAGATCGAAGGGCGTCCAGATGCTCGTCACCTGGACCTGCTTGGCGGTCGCCTCCCAGTCCCGGTCGAGGTCCGCGAGGAACGCGCTGCCGATGCGCAGCTCGGTGGCCCCCGGGTTGTTCCGGATGTAGCCCGTCAGCGTGCCGTGGTGCGGGCTCGAGATGGTGACGAAGCGCTGCACGCGCGCGGCCCCGCCGAGGCGTTGCAGGTAGTAGCGCGAGGCGATCCCCCCGAGGCTGAAGGCCACCACGTCCACCCGCTCGGCGCCCGTGCGCCGGCGCATGGCCTCCACCCGATCCCGGATCTGGAGCGCGAGCACCGCGAGGCTCGCATCCCCGTTGCTCGGGACCATGTCGAAGGCCTCCACCTGGAAGCCCGCCGCCTCCAGGCGCGGCCGCATGGCGTCGAACACGCTCGCCGTGTCGTCGATCCCATGCACCAGGAGGACGGGGTTGAGGGCCGCGAGCGCGAGCGCGGCCCCGATCACGCGGAGACCTCTTGGGCCTGCAGCTTCTCGAAGTAGAAGCGGGCCATGAAGCTGTCGCGCATGCGCGGCGGGACCTCGACGCCCACGAGCACGGTGCCGAGCAGGCTAGCCTGGCGCCACCAGGCGAGGAAGCGGCCGCGCATGGCCTCCTTGCGGCCCTCGCCCGTGCTCAGGACCAGGAGGTGCCGCGTCCGCTCGAGCGGCTCGGCAAGCGGCACGTGGTAGAGGACCCACCGGTAGCGCGCGAGCAGCTCCTGCGGCAGGGGCGGGCGGCGTGAGCCCAGGGGCTTGAGGCCCGTGAGCAGGTCCAGGTCCGAGATGGAGGTCGCGCGCAGCGTGCCCTCGATGGGGAACTCGCCGGCGTCGTCCGTCTCCTCGAGGATGGCGGGCAGGCTGCTGTCCTCGCCCGCCAGATCCACCACCAGCACCCGTCCCCGCTCGCGCAACAGGGCGATCGCGAGGCACGCCGTGACCGCCGCGCTCGCCTCGAGGTTGCTCAGGGAGAAGACGGCCGCCTCGCGCGCTCCGGGCGACAGCTTGGCGAGCAGGCGCCGGAAGAACACGCCGAGCGCTTGGCTAGGAGGGCTCTGCAGCTCCAGGAAGCGGCCGCCCATGCCGATGCCCGCGGGCAGGATGCCGAGCACGGGCAGGCCGTGGAACTGGGGCAAGGAGAGGAAGAGGCGCCGCTGGACGACGAGCAGGATCGTGAGCGCCAGGGCCGAGACGGCCACCACCCCCGCCACCCAAAACGGCGTGGGATCCACGGGCGTCGGGGCCTGGGGGGCGGGCTCGCCCGGAGTCGTCAGGTTGTAGGCGTAGCTGAGGGAGGCGTCCTGGACCAGGGCCGCGATCCGGTCGCGGGCGATCGCCACGGCCCGCGCGCGGTCCGCCTCGCTGCCGGCCACGTCGATCCGGAAGGCGACGCCGTGCTCGAGGTTCTCCAGGGAGACGAGCTGGATCTTGGGACGCAGGTCCTCGGGGAAGGCCACGTAGAGGCTGCCGAGCCACTCGTCGGAGGCGAGGCTCTGCAGGGCGCGAACGTCGCCCACGGGCGCGATGGGGGAGTACTCGAGCCGCACGACGGCCTCGGCGCCCCATGCGGGGGTGACCAGCAGGGTGACGAGGAGCGCGAGGCCGCAGGCCCAAGAGCGGACGGCAAAGACGCCGGGGCGCGAACGATGCTTTGACATGCCGCAATTATAGGGACGCGTGCCCCACTGATCAAGGAAGACCGCCGGGACCATGCGGTCCCGGCGGTCTCGGAGGTGGGGCGGTCTACGCGAGGGCAGCCGCCCCGTTGAGCGCCCTCTTGAGGGTCTCGGCCTTGTCCGTGCGCTCCCACGGCAGGTCGAGGTCGAGGCGGCCGAAGTGACCGTAGGCGGCCGTCTGGCGGTAGATGGGCCGGCGCAGGTCCAGGGCGCGGATGATGCCCGCGGGACGCAGGTCGAAGTGCTCCTTGATGAGCTCCTCGATGCGCTCCTCGGGGATCCGGTTGGTGCCCTGGCAGTCGACCATCACCGAGGTGGGACGCGCCACGCCGATGGCGTAGGAAACCTGGACCTCACAGCGGTCGGCGAGACCCGCGGCTACCACGTTCTTGGCGACGTAGCGCGCGGCGTAGGCGGCCGAGCGGTCGACCTTCGTGGGATCCTTGCCCGAGAAGGCGCCGCCGCCGTGGCGGGCGTAGCCGCCGTAGGTGTCGACGATGATCTTGCGGCCCGTGAGGCCCGCATCCCCCATGGGGCCGCCCACGACGAAGCGGCCGGACGGGTTG
The DNA here is from genome assembly GCA_036676985.1 of Candidatus Sericytochromatia bacterium. Taxonomy (GTDB): domain Bacteria; phylum Cyanobacteriota; class Sericytochromatia; order S15B-MN24; family UBA4093; genus DATNQJ01. The sequence continues at coordinate 128,417 of JAKFBU010000039.1, read as the reverse complement.
ATGAGGAAGCGGGTGTCCTTGAGGAGCTGCTCCTCGACCACCGGCTTGATCACGTACTGGATGAGGTCGCGCTCGATCTGCTCCTGGGTGACCTCGGGAGCATGCTGGGTCGAGATGAGGATGGTGTCGACCCGGACCGGCGTGAGGCCGTCGTACTCGACGGTGACCTGGGTCTTGCCGTCGGGGCGCAGGTAGCTGAGGGTGCCGTTCTTGCGGACCTCGGTGAGCTGGCGGGCCAGGCGGTGCGCCAGGGCGATGGGCAGGGGCATGAGCTCGGGGGTCTCGTTGCAGGCGTAGCCGAACATGAGGCCCTGGTCGCCGGCGCCGATGGCGTCGATCTTGGCGTCCACCTCGGCGTCCGAGAGGCCGCCGCGCAGCTCCCAGGCGCGGTCGACGGCCGCCGCGATGTCGGGCGACTGCTTGCCGAGCGCCACGAGCACGCCCGCGGTGTCGGCGTCGAAGCCGTACTTGGCGCGGTCGTAGCCGATGGAGCGGACGGTCTTGCGGACCAGGTCCGGGATGTCCAGGTTGGCCGTGGTCGTGATCTCGCCGGCCACCAGCACCAGGCCGGTCGTGACGGTCGTTTCACAGGCCACGCGGCCCATGGGATCCTGGGCCAGGATCGCATCGAGGATGGCGTCGGAGATCTGGTCGCAGATCTTGTCGGGGTGCCCTTCCGTCACGGACTCCGACGTAAACAGACGACGGCGCTGGGTCATGGGAGCTCCTTCCTGCTGGGCCATAAAAAAAGCCCGCTTGCCGATGAATCAAGAGGGCAAGAGGCGATCGCTCGACTCGCTCATCTCCCGAGGGTTACCCCTCGCAGGAATTGGCACCGCACGCATCGCGCCGGTTGCCGGGCATCATCGGGCCAGTCCCTCCGCCGTCTCTTGATAAGCTTACTATTCAATTTTTTGGCCGTGAGGCCACCGACTACAACTTAAGCTTTCCGGCGCCGCAAGGCGCGATAAGCTTACTATTCAGTTTTTGGGCCGTGAGGCCGAGTTAAATCAGTTTCAGCATCGGCATCGCGGGGGCGAAACTTGAGGGATCCGGCCCCACGAGCCGCATTGCGCTGTAATGGGTTTATCACGGCGGACAAGCGGCGTCAATGCTCGGTAACGCCAAGAAAATTCGCCGCCGGGACGAGCCCGGCGGCGAAGTCGTTGGATCGATCGGTGACTAGAAGCGCCAGCTGCTCCCCACGCCCAGCGAGGAGACGCCCCCGCCGAGGCCCAGGTTCTGGCCCGAGGCGAAGCCCACGTAAAGGTCGCCCGTCAGGTCGCGGCTGAAGTCGTAGCGGACGCCCAGCGCGGACTGGGTGTTAATGCCCACCACGGGGAAGCCGAGGTTGGTGTCGGCCAACAGGTGCAGGTTGGGGATGAGCAACAGGTCCGCGCCCATGCCCAGGCCGAAGAAGTTGAAGGGTCCGGTCGCCCCCACCGCGGCCGCGGTGTTGAGGAGGCCGAGGTTCCAGGTCGGCACCAGGTTCAGGCCGAGCATCTGGCCCGCGCCGAACGGGAACATCTTCGAGATCGGGATACCGACCTGCAGGCCGAGGCTGGGGTTGCCGTTGGCGTCGATCTCGAGGACGCCGCCCGCCAGGCCCGCGATGCTCGCGATGGCGGCCCCTTCCTGCATCCAGGCCCACTTACCGCTCAGATCGAGGCGGCCGCGCCAGGGAGCGGTCGCAATGACGCCGATCCCCGTGCCGAGCTCGAAGCCCGGCGACATCCCCATGTCGGCCCGCAGGTTCAGGTTGTTGCCGGCCACCGAGGAGATGCCGACGCCCACCGGGGCCGGCGCGATGCCGATCCCCCCGATACCCAGATTGAGGCTCATGAGGTTGGTACCCGCTCCGAGCACGTCCGCACGGGGAACCGAGTAGATCCGGGTGGGGCCTGCCTGCTGAGCCACCGACACCACGGGCACCGCGACCGTGCTGGTCGAGGTCCGCATCTGGGCGTTGGCGGTCTCAGCCAGGCCCACGGTCAGGGTCCCGGCCAGCCCCAGGGCGAGCAGATTCTTCCCAAGCATCGCGTTTCCTCCTTGCCGATCCCTGCGAACATCCCCCCAAGGATGTAAAGGTTTGTAAAGACGTTAACACCCGAAAAGTTTGGACACAACGCTCCCTGGTACGGTTGTAAGGGCCTGGGAGGATTGTTCGGCGAGCGGGGGGACCCGGCGAGGCATCGCCTCGGGCCGTGCGCAGGGCGATGGCAGGGGGATGACGCCGGTGCCCCGGAAGGTCCGCCCCATCAGGATCGAGCGGGAGTTTGGGCCGGGCGAGCGTGGTACAATGCCACGGCCCTTCCCCCCACACGAGGTAACGTGATCTTGGTTCCACAGGCCGCCACCCCCGCCCCGTCCCAGCCGCAGACCGGCCTCGCCGCCGAGGCTCGCGCCCTCCATGAGCGCTGTCTGGTCATCGACGGCCATGCCGACACCCTGGACCGGGTCCTCAACGAGGGCCTGCCGCTCACGGAGTCGGCGCCCGACTACCACATCGATCTGCCCCGCCTCAAGGAGGCACGGATCAACGCGCAGGTCTTCTCCCTGTGGACCCCGCCCGAGTACCAGGGCGAGCGCGCCCTGCACCGGGCCCTCAAGCTCATCGCGGCCTTCCTCGACATGCAGCGCGACTGCCCGGACCTGCGCCAGATCACCTCGGTGGCCGACCTCGACCCCACGCGCCCCGGCTTCGTCTTCTCCTTCGAGGGGGCCGATCCGCTGGTGGACGACGTGAGCCTCCTGGAGGTCTTCTATCGCCTCGGCGTGCGCATGATCGGGCTCACATGGAACGGCCGCAACGCCTTCGCCGACGGCCTGCGGGTGGGGCCGCGGCCGTCGGGCCTGACGGAGCTCGGCCGCGAGCTGGTCGCGCGCATGCAGGAGCTGGGAGTGGTCCTCGACCTCGCGCACATCGCCGAGCCCGGCTTCTGGGACGCGCTCGAGTGCTCGGAGGGCCCGGTGGTCGCGACCCATGCCAACGCCCACGCCCTGCACGCCCACGGGCGCAACCTGCGCGACGATCAGATCAAGGCGATCGCCGATCGCGGCGGTCTGGTCGGCGTCACCTTCGTGCCGGGCTTCCTCTCCAAGGAGCCGGCGGATCTCGAGCACGTGCTCGCCCACATCGATTACATCGTGGGGCTCGTGGGCGACGACCACGTGGGGCTCGGCTCGGACTTCGACGGCATCACGACCCCGCCCACCCGTCTGAGCCACGTCGGATGCCTGCCGAACCTCACAGAGGGGATGCTGAGTCGCGGCTACTCGGCCGAGCGCATCGAGAAGATCCTCGGCGGAAACTGGGCACGCGTGTTCCGGGCGGTTTGGAAGTAGCGCCGCCCGTGTGCTATGATCGAGGGCGCGCAAGCCTTTCAGCGCTCTCGAACGATTCGGCTCCGGGCCCCCTGACGGGGAGTTCCGACCCAGGAGTCGATCGCCATTGAAAGTGGAGGATCTCCCGTGGCTTCTTTGCTCGACGACGCCTCGCGCCTGACGGCCGCTGACCCCGGCGGCATGCTCGGTTTCCTGCACCGCCTGCCCGACATGGCCCAGGGGGCCTTCGAGCGCGGCCAGGCGACCCGGTTGCCGACCACGCGGCCCCGGCAGGTCCTGATCTGCGGCATGGGCGGCTCGGCCATCAGCGGGGATCTGGCCCGCAACCTGTTCTTCGGCCGCTCCGAGGTGCCGCTTTTGGTCTCGCGCCACTGCGGGCTGCCCGCATCGGCCGGCCGCGAGGACCTGGTCATCCTCCTCTCCTACTCCGGCAACACCGCCGAGACGCTCGGGTGCCTGCAGGACGCGATCGCGCGAGAGGTCCCCTGCGTGCTCGTCACCTCGGGCGGCCAGTTCAAGGCCCTCGCCGAGGCGCACAACCTGCCCACCGTCTCCGTCGAGCCGGGCTGGATGCCCCGCGCGGCCCTGGGCGAGCTCTACTTCGCCCTCTTGGGCCTGCTGAGCCAGCTGCCCGGGTGCGCGGTGGATCCCACCGCGGCGATCGCCCAGCTCAAGCGCGAGCGCGAGACTTACCTGCTGGCGGTCGAAGCGGCCCAGAACCCGGCCAAGCAGCTCGCCTCCAGGCTCTCGGGCAAGACGCCCGTGGTCTTCGGCGTGCATCCCTCGACCGAGGCGGTCGCCATGCGCTGGAAGGCCCAGCTCAACGAGAACAGCAAGGTCACGTGCCTGTTCGGCATCTTCCCGGAGCTCACGCACAACGAGATCGTCAACCTGGCGCACCGCCCGCACCCGGGCCACGTCATGGTGATCCTGCGCGACCCGCAGGATCCGCCCCTCCTGACCCGTCAGCTCACCTTCGCCCGGGACATCATGCGCCCGAGCCTCGACGACGTGATCGACCTGGTGGCGGACGGCGCGGACGCCCTCAGCCGGCAGATGTCCCTCAGCTACCTCGGTGACTGGGTGAGCGTCTACCTCGCCCTCATGAACGACGTCGACCCCACGCCGGTCGAGGCCATCTTCGGCCTCAAGGACCGGATGGCGCTCGCCGTCCCGCAGGAGATTCGCTAGATGCGTGCTGTCATCATCGCCGGGGGCTCCGGCACCCGCCTTCGCCCCCTGACGTACAACACGCCGAAGCCCATGGTGCCCCTGTTCGGCAAGCCGTTCCTGCAGTACCAGATCGAGCTGCTGCGGGACCACGGCATCAAGGACATCGTCATCAACCTGCACTACCTGTCCGACACCATCAAGGACGTGCTCGGCGACGGCTCCAAGTTAGGCGTCAAGCTGTACTACAGCCTCGAGGACAAGGCGCTCGGCACGGCCGGGGCCGTCAAGAACGCCGAGGAGTTCTTCGACGACGAGCCCATGCTCGTCTTCAACGGGGACATCCTCACGGACGTGGACCTCTCGGCGGTGCTCAAGACCCACCGGGACTCCAAGGCGCGGGCGACCCTCACGCTCATCCGGGTCGAGGACCCCACGGCCTACGGCCTGGTGATGATGGACGACACCCGGATCACGCGCTTCCTCGAGAAGCCCACCATGGACGAGGCCCGGGCCCTCAACGTGGACACGGTCAACGCCGGCATCTACGTCCTCGACCCGGACGTCTTCCGCTACGTCCCCAAGAACGAGGCCTACAGCTTCGAGCGCGGCCTCTTCCCGCTGCTCTTGCAGCTCGACGAGCGCCTCTCGGGGCATGTGACCGACTCCTACTGGCTCGACATCGGCAGCCCCTTGAAGTACATGCAGGCCCACACGGACGTGCTCCAGAAGCGCGTCAAGGTCAACATGCCAGGCACCGAGCTCAAGCCGGGCCTGTGGGTGGGCGAGGACGTGGACCTGGACGACAGCGCCGACGTGCGCGGCCCGGTCTACATCGGCCACGGCTCCAAGGTCCGCAAGAAGGCCAAGCTGCACGAGTACTCCGTGCTCGGCAGCGGCGTGGTGCTGGACGATCGGGCGGTGCTCGAGCGATCGCTCGTCGGCGCCGGCAGCACCATCGGCGAGGAGGCGACCCTCGAGCGCTGCATCGTCGGCCGCAACTGCACCATCGGCGCCCACGCCTCCCTCGGCCACAACATGGTCCTCGCCGACGACTCGGTGGTCGGCAAGGGCACCCGCATCGCCAACTAGGAGCCTGCATGCTGACGCAAGAAGCGACCCCCGCCATCAAGTTCGGGACCGACGGCTGGCGCGCCGTCATCGCCCAGGAGTTCACCTTCGACAACGTGCGCCTGGTGGCCCAGGCGCTCGCCGAAGTCTGGAGCCAGGAGTTCGCGGGCGAGCTCGCGACGCGCCCGGTGATGGTGGGCTTCGACACCCGCTTCTTGTCCAACCAGTTCGCCCGGGCCGCGGCCGAGGTCATGGCCGCCAACGGCTTCCGCGTCATCCTCTCCGAGCGCCACTGCTCGAGCCCGGCCATCAGCTGGAGCGTCAAGGAGCAGGGTGCCATCGGCGCCATCATGCTCACGGCGAGCCACAACCCGCCCGAGTACAACGGCTTCAAGATCAAGGCCCACTACGGCGGCTCGGCCTCGCCCGAGCTCACGGCCCGCGTCGAGGCGGCCCTCAAGACCGTGCGCGCGCCCAAGGCGTACGGCGGCGAGCCCATCGAGACCTTCGACCCGCGCGCGGGCTACTTCGCCCAGCTCAAGCGCATGGTCGACACGGGGGCGATCGCCAAGGCCGGCCTCTCGGTCCTGCATGACCCCATGTACGGCGCGGGCTCGGGCTACCTGCGCACCTTGCTGGCCGAGGCGGGCCTGGAGATCACCGAGCTGCACGGCGAGGCGAACCCCGGCTTCAACGGGACCAACCCCGAGCCCATCGCGCCCAACCTTCAGGAGCTCGCCGCCCAGACCCGCGAGACCGCCAAAGCCCGTCCCCTGACGGTGGGCCTCGCCTGCGACGGCGACGCGGACCGGGTGGGGGCGGTGGACGCCACGGGCGAGTTCGTCAACTCGCACCAGATCCTGAGCCTCATCCTCCAGCACCTGGTCGAGGACAAGGGCTGGAAGGGCGGCGTCATCCGCACCTTCTCGACCTCACGCATGGTCGGGAAGATGGCCGCGGAGTACGGCCTTCCGCTGCACGAGACGCCCATCGGCTTCAAATACATCTGCGACCTGATGGTCGCCGAGGACATCCTCCTGGGCGGCGAGGAGTCGGGCGGCATCGGCATCAAGAACCACATCCCCGAGCGGGACGGCATCCTGTGCGCGCTCCTGCTGCTCGAGATCATGGCCAAGCGCCAGGCGACCCTCGGCGAGCTGATCGGTCGGCTCGAGGCCAAGTACGGCCCCCACAAGTACGATCGCATCGACCTGCACCTGACGGACAACGCCGCCAAGGATCGGGTGCTCGCGACCCTCAAGGCCAATCCCCCCGCGACCTTCGCGGGCCTCGCCGTCACGGGCATCGAGACCCTGGACGGCGTGAAGTTCAACTTCGACAACGGGGCGTGGCTCCTTTTCCGGGCGTCCGGCACCGAGCCCCTGCTCCGCATCTACTCGGAGGCCCCCACCCATGACCACGTCCGCAGCCTCTTGGAGGCCGGCCGGACCTACGCGCAAGGAGCGTAAATGACCGAGAAGACCCGGGTTGCCGTCCTGTGGGGCGGGTTCTCCACCGAGCGTGAGGTGTCGAGCTGGTCCTGCGAGATGGTCCGCCGCAACCTCGACCCGGAGGCCTACGAGGTCGCCGTCTACGACCTCAACGAGTTCCTGCCGGGCGGCACCCGCCAGTGGCTCGACCTCAAGCAGTCGACGGACGTCGTCTTCATCGCCATCCACGGGGCGGGCGGCGAGGACGGCACGCTCCAGGGCCTGCTCGAGCTGTACGGCATCCCCTACACGGGCTCGGGCGTGCTCGCGAGCGCGCTGGCGATGAACAAGGCCCGCACCAAGGAGGTCTACCGCCAGGCGGGGATCCCGACGGCGGACTCCTTCACCTACGACTTGCGCGTCGAGCCGGGCGTCTCCCCGGAGGCGGCCCGGGACCAGGTGGGCCAGGCCTTCGGCTGGCCCGTGGTCCTCAAGGCGGACAACCAGGGCTCGAGCTTCGGCGTCTACATCGTGCGATCGCCCGAGGAGTTCGTGCCCGCGTGGCAGGAGGCCGGCAAGCTGTCTCCGGAGCTGCTGGTCGAGCGCTTCGTGCCCGGCCTCGAGGTGACCTGCGGCGTCCTCGGCGGCTCCAGGGTCGAGGCCCTGCCCGTGGTCGAGATCGTCCCCAAGACCGAGTGGTTCGACTTCGAGGCCAAGTACAAGGCGGGGGCCTCGGACGAGATCGTGCCCGCGCGCATCTCGCCGGAGCTGACGGCGCGCATCCAGGACCTCGCCGTCCGGGCGCACCGTGCCCTCGGCTGCTGGGGCATGTCGCGCACGGACATGCGCATCACGGAGGCGGGCGAGATCTTCGTGCTCGAGACCAACACCATCCCCGGCCTCACGGAGAACAGCCTCCTGCCCAAGGCGGCCCGGGCGGCGGGGATCATGCTCCCCGAGATGCTCGACCGAATCCTGAAGATGGCCCTGGAGCGCAACTCCTTTCGCCTCGCCACCCGGGTCTAGCTAGCCTCATGCGACCTCGGCCGGGCATTTGCCCGGCCGTTTCGCTTTGGTGGCAGACTAAGGGGAACGGTTGTCATTAGTTCGCACACCCACAACAACCGTTCACACTGAGGCTCTCGAAGTGCGAACGACTCCTTATCCCTAACGGCTGTTGCCGACCATCGCTCGAACGCTTACAATGGCCGCGTCCATGAGGAGGAATATCGTGCCGACTTCGTTGCTTTCCTATCTCTATCCCCTCGCCCTCGTCCTGATGATGGTGGGCCTGGTCCTGGCCGTCCGCCGTCAGACCGTGGGCTTCGCGCTCGTGAGCCTGACCGCGGTGGGCTACGGCCTCTGGCAGGCCTACCAGACGGGCTGGCAGCTCTCGACGACGGGCTGGGTGGTCTTCGGGCTCATCGTCGCCTTGGCGGCCCTCGGGCTAAGCCTCGAGACCATCAGCGAGCGCCTGCACCTGCGCTTCGGCTGGATCGGTCAGAACACCGTCTGGGGCGGCCTCATCGGGGGCATGATCGGCCTCTTCCTCTTCGGCGGCGCGCTCTGGATGCTGCTCGGCGTGCTCGTGGGCACGGTGGCCGTGCAGTTCAGCGGGCACAAGGGACAGCGCTTCGACCGCGCGCTCAAGGACGGCATGGAAGGCTTCTTTGCCATGTTCGGCTCGGTGGGCCTGCGGGTGCTGCTCGCGGTCGTGGTGATCGACCTGTTTTTCGGCCTGGCAGGCACCGGTGGCGGGCGTCTCGGTCGGTTCTAGGAGGAGCTATGCGTGTAGGTGAGATCATGACCAGTCCGGCGATCGCCATTGCCAAGGACGCGCGCGTCCAGGAGCTGTTGGATCTCTGGAAAGAGCACCCGGTGGGCGGGTTTCCGGTGGTGGAGGGCGATCGCGTCGTGGGCGTGGTCTCGGAGAGCGACCTGATGTATCGCGATCGGCCCATCAAGCCGCCCGCCTTCGTGACCATCCTCGACGCCGTCATCCCGATGGAGATCCCGGGCCACTTCCGGGAGGAGATCCGGAAGACGGTGGGCGCCCGGGTAGGGGCCATCATGACGGCCCCGGCCGTCACCATCCGGCCCGAGGCGGACATCAGCGAGGCGGCCTCCCTCATGGTCGACAAGAAGGTCGATCGCCTGCCCGTCGTGGACGCGGCGGGTGCGCTGGTGGGCATCATCAGCCGCACGGACATCGTCAAGACGCTGATCTAGTCACAGGGTTCGGTTCATTCGCAAGCGGTTGGCCGTCTCCCCGGCGCATGCCGGGGTCCAGGGTAGACGAGCCCAGAGTAGATCCTGGATCCCGGCTTTCGCCGGGATGACTCCCTATCCCATCCATCAACCGGAAGATAGACGAAGGGGGCGGCATTTGCCGCCCCCTCTTGCCTTACTTGATGGTCGTCCGGTCGATGACCGACACCGAGTTCGAGGCGATGTTGGTGATGAACGCCTTCTTTCCGTCGGGCGAGAAGGTCATCTTGTGGTGCCCCGCCTGGCACTCGACCTTGGCGAAGACCGCGTTGGTCGCCGTGTCGATGATCGACACGAACGACTCCCCGTCGTTGCCGACCCAGACCTGGCTCGCCGGACCGCCGCCGCCCGCGGGCGCCACGAAGGGGTGGACCGGCTTGCTTCCGACCTGGACCGTGGTTGCGACCTTCTGCTCCTGCACGTCGATGACCGAGACCGTGTTCGAGCCGGAGTTCGTCAGGTACACGTGCTTGCCCACGGCGACCGCGTCGGAGGGCGCGATCCCCACGTCCAGCGTCTTCACCACGGCCTTGGTCGCCAGATCGATGAGCGACGCCGTGTTGGACCCGCCGTTGCCCACCACGAGCACGCGCCGGGTCGCGCCGTCCGCACTGTAGCTGCCGACGGCCATGGCGTTGGGCTTGGTGCCCACCGTGACGGGGGTCGGCGTCTGCGTGGTGTGGTCGACGAGGTGGACGGTGTTGCCCGCGGAATCCGGGGTGATCGCCATGTCGTCCAGCACGATCAAGGAGCGGTGCCCCTCGGCGGGCCCGACGGCGATCTTGGACACCGTGGGCGGGGTGGCCTGGAGGTCGACGCGGGCGAGGTTGGTCTCGCCGACCAGCGTGACGTAGGCATAGCGACCGTCCGCCGTGTCGTGGACCTTGTCGGGCTTGCTGCCCAAGCCCTCGACGTGCGTCACGGCCTGGGCGCCGTCGACCACGCTCAGGCTGCCCGAGGCGCCGTTCGCCACGTACACCCGAGTGCCGTCGTGGCTCGCAGCCGCGTAGGTCGGCCCCTGCTGGACCGTGAGGTCCGCGAGCTTGGTGCCGGAGGCCCCGTCGATCATCGTGAGCACGTTGGAGCCCACGTTGCACACGTAGGCCCGCCCGTTGGCGTAGGCGATGCCGTGCGGCGAGCGGGTCGTGGGCACGTGCGCCATGGCAGCCACCGATTTGACGCCCTGGACGGAGGTCCCGTCCGCCGGAGTGCCGTCGTGGGGGAGCTTGGGTTGGCAGCCGAGGACGAGCACCACCCCGAGCGCCGGGGCGATGCGAATAATCGATTTCATGATGTTCCTTTCGGCTAGTTCATGTACTGGTAGAACGTGCAGTAGGCGGACAGGTCGCTGAGGGCGTTGCGCGCCACGTAGCCCGGCGTGAAGCCGATGCCCAGGCGCACGGACATGTCCGGCGAGAACGAGTAGGTCACGCTCGGCACGACCTTGACGTTGCTCATGGCAATGGCGCTGCCCGTCGGCTGCTGACTCTGCCCGCGGTAGCCGCTGAGGCCGAGGCCGAGCTTCCAGCTCTCGTCGAGCTGGTAGCCGCCCGTGGCCTGGAAGATCACCGCGTCTCCGATGAAGTAGTTGGTCGCCTGGCCCACGGGCGTGCCGAGGGGGCGCTGGTAGCCGAGGCTGCCCTCGTAGCTCCACGCGCCGCTCTCACCCGTGGCGGTGGCGCCGGCCGTGGCGTTCCAGACGCCGGCGCCCGTGATCTCGGCGTCGATCCCGGCCGCACGCCCGGTGGGTGCAAGGCTGCCGGCCCAGATCCCGAGGGCGGGCCAGGGGCCGTTGCCCGGCAGGAAGCGGTAGGCGGCCTGCAGGGATACGTCCCCGAAGAAGGCAGCCCGGCTGTCAGCCTCGAGCAGCCCCACCGTCCCGAAGGAGCCCGGTGCGGCGCCCTGGTACATGTTGCCGAGCAGGGGCGCCTGCACGCCGATCAGGAACTCGGGGGTGGCGAAGTAGGCGAGGCCGAAGGTGGCCTGCATGGCCTGGATCGACGATCCCATGGGGATGTCGCGCAGGGTGCCCTGGTCGTTGAAGGTGCCGTTGACGCTCCGATAGGAGACGTCTTGCTGGAGGAGGAAGCGATTCGAGCGCTGGTAGAGGTTGGAGCCGCCCCCCAGGGCGCCGACCTCGCTCATGTTCACCGAGCATGCGCAGGTGCCGCATGCCAGGGCCGGGCCTCCGCCGATCGCCAAGGCGATCGAAGCAGCAGCCAGGCCCGAGACGACATGTCTCATGACCGATCTCTCTTTCTGATTAGCGAAGGGAAGTCTGATCAGGAAAGAGCGCGCGGGGGCGGTTCGGGCAGGGTGAGGACGGGCGGCTCCCGGGACGAGGCCGCGGCGGGCAGGTCGGGGGCGGCGGCCACCGGCGCCGGCCAGACGATCCGCACGCCGAGCACGGCCGGCGGCGGCTCGGGCAGGGAAAAGTGGGCCGGTGCCTTTTCGCCCTGGTCCATGCGGCAGAGGAAGTGCGGGTCGGAGGCCATGGCCTGGCAAGAGAGGCGGCAACTGCAGGCGTCGGTGCATGCGCACGCGTTGACGGTGCAATGCTGGCCCGCCCCGTCGCCCACGCACGGCACGGGCATGCGGGCCAGCCCCATGAGGGCGAGCACGAGCACGGCGAGCAGCATGGACGACCAGCGTTGCATGCTCCCATGATACGGCATGAAGTGCCGTTTGAGACGCTCGAAGCTCCAATTCCCCCGGCTGGCCGGTCGAGCGAGCCCCGACGCTCCGGGAGGCCGGGAGGCGACGTCGAGCGTCGCGGTCTCGGGCGGGACATGGTTCAATCAACCGTCTCTTGCTTTCAATGGAGGGAGGACCCATGTTCCGACGCACCCTGGCAGCCCTCACCGTCGCCGGCGTTTGCGCCCTGGCCGCCCCGGCCCATGCCTGGCAGGTCACCTGGCTCGGCCACGCGGGCTTTCTCGTCGAGGCCAAGGACGGCACCCGCGTGCTCATCGACCCCTGGCTGCAGAACCCCAAGTTCCCCAAGGGCTACCAGTGGCCCGATCGAGTCGACGCGGTGCTCGTCAGCCACGGCCACTTCGACCACTCGTCCTCGGCCGCGGACCTGAGCACCCGCTTCAAGGCCCCGGTGGTCGGTTGCGCCGAGCTGGTCGGCCAGCTCCAGCCCAAGGGCGGCACGCCCGGCATCGGCGGCAACATCGGAGGCACCTTCGAAGTGAAGGGCATCCGCATCTCCCTGGTGCCCGCCGTCCACTCGAGCAGCATCGGCGGCGGAGAGCAGCCCCCGCACTACGCCGGCACGCCCGTGGGCTTCATCCTGCAGGCCAACGGGGAGCCCACCCTCATGCATGCCGGTGACACGGGCCTGACCCGCGACTTCGAGGCCGTGCGGGATGTCTTCAAGCCGCAGGTCGCCATGCTGCCCATCGGCGGCCACTTCACGCTCGATCCCGCTCAGGCAGCCGTCGCGGCGCGCTACCTCGGCGTGAGTCAGGTGGTTCCGATGCACTACGGCACGTTCCCGCTCCTGAAGGGCACTCCTGCCGAGCTCACCCAAGCCCTCAAGGGGACCGACATCAAGGTGCGCGAGCTGACTCCGGGCCAGAAGAGCCCGCTCTAGCCCGCTGTCCAAGCGTCGCCTGATTGTTCAACCTCGCTCACCCCTCGTGTTACGGTTAGCACGAAGGGTGAGCCTTTTAGCGAGAAGGAGGCACGATGGACGCCGTCAAGCATCTGATGGAGGACCACCGCAAGGTGGAGCAACTGATCGCGCGCTTCGAGGAGCTGGATTCACGGGTCGCCCGGCTCAAGATCGTGCAGGAGATCAACCAGGAGCTGCAGCTGCATGCGCAGGAGGAGGAGGAGATCTTCTATCCGGCCTTCCGTGAGGCCAGCAAGGACGAGGGAATGATCAAGCATGCCCTCGAGGAGCACCAGGAGATGAAGGACCTCCTGGGCTCGCTGACCGATGATCTCGGCGACGACCAGCTCGTCGCCAAGATCAAGGAGCTCAAGCAGATCATCGCGGATCACGTGGAGGAAGAGGAGCAGGAGATGTTCCCCAAGGCCCGCCAGGTCCTGGGCGAGCAGATGCTCCAGCGCCTGGGCGAGCGCCTCGAGCAGAGCAAACCGCAGCGGTCGGCGCCCAAGCTCAAGATCACCATGGCGCCCGAGTCCAAGGTCGAAGAGCGCCAGCAGCGCTAGGCACTCGTGAGGGAAGGGCGATCGCCCTTCCCTCTTGCCAAAGGGGGGCCAGTGCTCGCGTACTTCAAGCAGTGGAGCCTCTACCTGGCGGCCGGGGTCGAGCTGAGCGCCGCGCTCATCATCGGCCTGGCCGCCCTCATGACCACCGTACGCGCCGTTCGCACCTACCTCCAGCGACCCTGGTCCGCCGCCGACATCAACGGCATCCGGCTGGATCTGGGGCGCTGGCTCGCCCTGGCCCTGGAGTTCGAGCTCGCCGCGGACATCCTCCGGACGGCCGTGGCCCCGACCTGGAACGAGATCGGCCAACTGGCGGCCATCATCGTGATCCGAACGGCCCTCAACTTCTTCCTGCAGCGCGAGATCGAGCACGCCGAGGGGCGCGCTCCAAGTGCCTGAGCTCACCGTGGCAAACGGAGCCGCCCTCCTGGAATTCATCGGGGCCCTCTGGGTCGTAGGCTACTGCATGGCGGCCCTCTGGAGCGTCGCGCGACCGCAAGGCATCCAGACGGCCCGACTCTTGGTCGCCGAGGGCGCCGTGATGGGCCTCTCCTTCAAGCTGGCGGGCACCCTGCTCACGGCGATGGCGGTCCCCAGCTGGGACCACCTCGCGCGACTGGCCGTCATGGTCGTGCTGAGGACCCTCCTCAAGCGCTTCTTCACCTGGGAACAGGCGCGCCTCAGGGTCTAAAGGAAGAGGCCTGCCAGGTTCGTCCTGGCAGGCCCCGGGCGGATGGGATTAGAGGTCACGGGTCGCGTCGATGATGACGCTGCCGGGCAGGTGGTCCGAGGCCTCCACGGCCTCCGGCGTGTTCTGGATGGCCGCGGACCCCGGGACGTATTCCTTGCGGATGCCTTCCGAGAGGAAGATGTAGTCGATCCGGCCGCGGTACTTGATCGGGTGGTAGGAGTAAGCGTTGGGGCCAAGCTCCGACAGGGCGTCGAAGAGCTTGGGGTCGCGATCGCGTCCCTCCGTGAAGTAGCGGATGGTCTCCGAGTTGGGTCGATCGTTGAAGTCGCCGGCCATGGCGTAGTTGGCGTTGGGATGCTCTTCCTCGAAGTCCCGCAGCACGCGGCGGATGAACTGAGCCTCGGCGTGGCGCTTGGCATCCGAGGGGGCATCGCCGGGGCGGGCCTTGAGGTGGGTCATGAAGAAGGTGAACGAATAGCCCTTGCCCGGCTTGATGGTCGCCTGCAAGAGGTCGCGGCTCAGTCGCTCGGGCGCCGGCTTGCCCGGCACGCCGAAGGTGGTGGTGCGGTGGCTCTTGATGTGCGTGATCGGGTAGCGGCTCATGATGGCCACGTCGATGCCGCGCATGTCGTTGCCTTCGACCAGGGCGATGTACTGGTAGCCCATGTCGGCGAGGTAGCCGTCGCGGAAATGGCGCAGGGTGGCCAGCGACTCGACCTCCACCAGGCCCAGGACGTCGGCGTTGAGGGAGCGCATGCTCTTGGCGAGCAGCTTCTTGTCCTCGTCGCTCTTGGCGGGGTTGGTCTTGGGGTCGAGGACGGTGTTGGAGCCGTCGAAGAGGTTCTCGATGTTGTAGGTCCCGAGCTTGAACTTGCCGGCGGGCGGCAGCTTGGCGTCGGCCGCCATCTCGGCCGAGGTGCCCGCCGTCGGCCCGGAGAGGGGCGCGCCGCAGCCCACGAGGCTGAGGGCCACCAGCGAGATCCAGAGGAAACGGGGTCGCAGCGACATGCCGGCAGCTCCTTCCACGATCAGGGACAAGGGGGATATCCCGCCCGCGGAAGGGAATCCTTCTTAAGATAGTGTTAAGGATAGGTTAGTATTCGGGGGTGATCAGCGCCGCCGGTAGGTCCCCATGAGCTCGGCGGTGGCGAGCACGTGACCCTGCATGGCCGCTAGGAGGCGATCCTTGGTGGCGCCCGCCTCCAGCTCCAGCGTGCGATCCAGCGCGTAGAGCCTGAAGAAGTAGCGATGGATGCCGCCAGGCGGGCAGGGTCCGCCGTACCCGAGCTCCGGGAAGTCGTTGCGGCCATGCGTGCCGCCGCCGGCAATGGTCTTGCCAGCGGGGATCCGAGCGGGGAGGCCCTGGGCGTCGGCGGGCAGATCGTAGAGGACCCAGTGCACCCACGTGCCGCGGGGGGCGTCCGGGTCGTCCGCGATGAGCGCGAGGCTCTGCGTCCCCTCCGGCACGTCGTCCCAGCGCAGCTCGGGCGAGACGTTCGAGCCGTCGCAGGTGTGCTCGGGGGGAATAGGTGCTCCGTGATCGAACGCCGGGCTGATCAGATGCATGGGCCTTCCTCCTTCCATGTCCATGGGCCATGCCCGTGTCCGGGGTGCCAAGCCCCGGGCCGAGAACTTCTTGGGCCAGCCCTCGCGCATGCCTCACGAACGCCTTGCCGGTCTTTAGGTTAACTGTTAAACTGGCCTTAATGTTAGAGAGGAGCGCGACCATGAAGCAGTGGCTTTCGGCGGGGTTGGCAATGGCGGTGCTGGCGGGGTGCGGCGTGCCTGCGGGCATGCGCACGGTGACGGTCGCCCCGAAGGCGAAGGCCGCCTCCGAGGCCCCCATGTTCCCGGCGACGCCCGGCCACACATGGCAGTACAAGGTGGTCGCGCACCCGGCGGACGATCCCTACGTGGACTACGAGGGCACCGAGACCATGGAGATCGAGTCCGTGCGTCGCGAGGGCACGGCCACGGTCCTGTCCATGCGGGCCATCGACTCCTTCACCACCCGCTACCGCTACCCGGTCGTCACCATGACCGCGGACAAGGTCACGATCCGGGACGTGGAGTACCTGGGCGTCGCGGCGGCGACCGTCGAGGGCCACAGCTTCGACTTCCTGCGCTTCCCGCTCACGGCGGGTACCAAGTGGGACGACGGCCTGTGGATCGGTGAGGCCAAGGGCCAGGAGACGGTCACGGTCGGCGCCGGAACGCACCGGGCGTACAAGGTCAGCGCCATCGGCACCCATGCGCAGGCCTACACGGCGGTTGGAGACTACTGGGTGGCCCCGGGGGTCGGCATCGTCAAGAGCGACCTGAACATCCCGGGTTGGAACGTCGAGAGCGAGCTGGTTTCGAGCCGGTAGGCGCTGCCGGAGTTTAGGCGTTGCTGTCCCGCTTGAGCCAAGGCGAATCGAAGAACGAATCGATGTCCAGGCGCATGCGGGCGCCGGCGCCGTCGCGCTTCACGGTCAGGTCGTCGATCGTCCCGCAGTTGTCCTTCCAGACCGCGTTGAGGTCGAACCGGATGCTCTTGCCGTCCGAGACCGGATTCAGGCCGGCCTTCTTGATGGACTCCTCGAGCGAGCTCAGGGCCTTGCCGATGCTCGGGGTGATGACGAACTGGGTGCCCTCTTGCTTGATGTCGAGGCTGAGCCCCACCATCAAGCGCTCGGGGTTGGTGTTCATCTGCGTGGCCACGGGGTCCCGGGCGGCGACCGCGAGGATGAGCGCCAGCGCCTTGATGCCGTTGATGGCGTCGCTGCCCTGCTTGAACTCGGCCTTGCCGTCGAGCTTCAGCCGGCCCTGGTCGAGCGTGAGGTTCTGGAGCTCGTAGTCGGGAGCCAGAGCCTGGCGCAGGGCCTGCTGCAGTGCCTGCTGGTCAGCGAAGACCGAGATGTCCGACGCCGAGGTGTTGGGCAACACGGGGGCCTGCTGGGGAGACGTCATGCCGACGACCATGTTGCCGTTGGCCTGCACGTCCAGCGAGAGGCGGGTCTTGTCGAAGTCGATGCGCGCGAACGAGGGCAGCGCCCCCAGACGGCTGAGCAGGCTGTTGACGTCCATGCGGACGACACCGCGCTTGGCGTCGGTCGTATTCGCGAAGCCGTTGTAGCGAAGCTCCTTGGCGATCGCCTCGGTCGCCTTGCGCTTGATGATGTCGAGCTCGACGGAGCCGAAGCGGGTGGGGATGGCGACCTCGCGGAACTGGAAGCTGACCTGGTTCTGGTCGATCAACGGAGCGATCTTGAGCGCGACGGGGACCTGGATCCCCTTGACGACGACCTTGGCCTGGACCGAGAAGGCGCCCTCTTGGGCATCGAAGGCGATCCGGGCGTCCTTGATGTCCTGGCTGCCGTTCAGGGCGTGGCGAACCAGGCGATCGACGAAGGCCTTCTGGATGGTGACGGTGCCGTCGGCTGCAAGGGCCGTGCCGCCCGTCATGGTCATGCGCAGGTCCGCCTCGATCAGGGACGGCGGCAGCTGGCGTCCGAGCTGCAGGCTGTCGCCCTGCACGCGGCAAATCTCTGCTCGGGGCTGGGCCGGAGCCGCGGGGCGCTGGGGCGCGACGGGAACCTGGCGCGAGCTGGTCGAGATCGGGCTGGACATGGCTCTCTCCTTCCAGAGGGGAACACGGGTGTTATCGGGCTGTTAAGGTGGATGATTCTTAAGTCACTTTCAAGCTTCGTTAAAGCTTTCCTCCCGATCCCTTACTTGTCATGCGGGCCGATCCTTGTTACAGTGCTTTACATATCTTCGTAACTTTTAACAAATTTCAGCCGAGGGGGTGGAGGGTGGACAGAGAGACGAAGGACGGATTGCTGGCACGCTGGGCTGCCGTGGGACTGGGGGCGGTGCTCCTGGCGTACGCCCCGTCGCTCCGAGCCGAGCCGCTCGAGGCCCCGAAGGCCCGGGTGGCCACTGCCTCGCTGTCTCCTGCCGAGCAGAGCCAGGAGGCCTTGATGCGCGAGCTCGCGCAGCCCCCGTTCCTGCCGGCCGAGGTCTTCACGGATCTCCAGTACGCGGTGCCGGCCCCCATCATCGGGGGGCTGGGAGTCGAGGTCGAGTAGCGTCGGACCCGCAGCGCGGAGGGCGATATGAAGCGCACCTCGCAAGTCCTAGTGATCGGCCTCCTGCTCGTGGGGGTCGAAGCCGTCGGCGCCAGCGCTTCGCTGGCGCTGACCGAGCTTGACCGTCTCCGCTACGATCCGGCCACTCGCGAGCTCGTCCTGGAGGCCAAGGGGCCCATCACGCCCCTGAGCTGCTACCGCAAGGATCTCGGGGCCTGGGTCATCGACTTCCGCAACGCGCGCTTTGTCGGCGACTTCACCTTGCGCGACATGCCCGACGGACCCATCGCGGGCCTCGTCATCAACCAGCTCGACAAGAAATGGGTGCGCCTGGCCTTGCAGCTGGAGGGTCACAAGGGCTCGCCGTTCTCCTCATGGCGGATGGTCGGCAAGACCTATCGCGTCAAGCTGAAACCCTCGGCCCAGGTGGTGCGCATGCGGGTTCCGACTGCCCGACCGGCCGCTCCGCCCTTCGCCGCGCGTTACCAGGCCGCGCCCTATGCGGCGAGCGCTCGAGAGGCCACGTACGGCCTTGCGACCGAGAGCCCGAAGGCCTGGCGCTGGCGGGCCATGTCCCAGATGCTGCTGACGAGCAACGTCGCCCATTTCGGGCGCGGCCCGTCGCTCGGCGGAGCCCGTCTGAGCTACCAGGGCACCCACCAGAGCCACCAGCCCATGCTGAGGGGCTTCCTGCTCGGCCACATCGAGCAGCAGACGCTGCGTTTCGCCGACTCGCGCTTCGACTACGGCAGCCTCGTGACCTCCATGGCCCTCAGCCACCCGCTCACCCCATGGCTGCACGTCTTCGAGGGCGGGGCCATGATGGTGAGCGCGGCCAACGCCTTCCAGACCTTGAGCTTCCTCGACACCGACCTGTATGGCGGCCTCGGCACCTACGGCCGGGGGTTCGCCAACGGCACGTGGTACGGCACGCTCTCGGCCGAGCGCTTGGATGCCCGGGCCCTGCGAAACAGCTACTACGGCCAGACCCTGCGCCTCGGCTATCAGGTCAAGCTCGCCTCCACCGACGTCCAGGTCCAGGGCACCGTGCAGCGGGTGGACCCCATGATCGTCTCGAAGCCCACCTACCGTGCCTATGCCTACTCCGCGCTCGAGCAGGAGCTTGCGCCCGGTCTGCGCGTCGGCGTCCGGGCCCTTGTGGGAACGCAGCAATCACCCGAAACGTTCTCTTGGTTCACCGAAGGCGGCCCCTACCTCCAGGCTCACTTCTAGGCGCTGCGCCCCTGTGAGGAATGACCAACGCTTTGCGTCGAATCTTCACAAAAATATATGTTGAATTGTTAAGCGAATCGATCTTTAATAGCGGTCAAGGGAGGGTTCCCGATGAAACGGATCGCGCTACTCATGATCAGCTTGAATATCTTGGGCGTGACGGGGTGTACCTACTACCCGGCCACGCCCGACTGGACCGATGGCGAGCTGATCATGCGGGCTCGCTTCCCGGCTCGGGCCGTCCAGGCCATCCCCGACACCACCGACCGGATCGAGATCCGCGTCAGCGGCGAGGGGATCCCCAAGGGTTCCGTCCTCTCGGCCTCTCTTACCCCGGAGCAGACCCAAGCCCACTTCACCGGCGTGCCCGCTGGCGACAAGACCGTCGTGGTCAAGGCCTACAGCGCCGAGGGTGAGGTGGTGGCAGCCGGCAGCTCGCCGGTGACCATCGTGGCCGGTGCCACCGTCGCGGCCCGCATCCGCCTGTCCCTGACCACGGACGAGGGCCAGTTCCAGCTCATCCTCGAATAACCGAACGCGACCCCCATCGCGCTACTTGAAAGGAGATCACGCCATGAGATCCTCCCGCATCGTCGTGCCTATTTCCCTCTCTGTGATGTTGGGCGGATGCAGCGCCTCCTTGCCGCTGTTTCCCGGGCCCGCGGGCACCTCCCCGCTCAAGCTCACGATGCTCTCCGGCGATGCGGCGCTCGAGCCGGCGTTCGTCCGGGTGGCGCTCATCGACCGGACCCGCGCCACCGGCTACCGGGCCCAGGCCCTTCCTGCGTCGTGGGACAGCGCGGTGGTGCGCCTTCACTCGTCGGACGCCACCGCCAAGCTCACTCAGGACCGGGTCGCGACCATCAACCGGGCGACCGGCTTCACGGACGGCGCCGGCAACTCGTCCACCAACGCCGCGGCCTTCACCAACCTGCGCCCGGGCAACTACGTCTTCCAGGTCACCCTCTTCTCGGGTGCCAACGGGACGGGCACGAGCGTCGCGGTCCACACGACCAACCTCCTGCTCAACGGCGGCTCGAGCACCGCGCTCACCGTCACCATGAAGACCACGGACGGCACGGGGGCCTCGGGCGGCACGGAGCTCAACACCACCGTGAGCGACACGACGGGCTTCATCCGCTCGTCGGCCACCAACAACAACAGCACCCTGGGCGGGCCCGCCGGCACCCCGGTCATCGTGGCGGGCGACACGCTGGTACTGGATCCCCTGCTCGCCGACTCCTCGGCCAACGGCGGGGCGAGCGTGACCGCGGGCGGCTCCACCGTTTCGGTGGTCGGCGACCTGGATCCCGGCGTTTTGAGCCGGGTGGTGGTGAGCTACGCCCGCAGCACCGTCTCGCCCACCGGCGCCAACCTCCTGGCTGGCGAGACCTTGCTGACCGACTGGGTGCGCGCCAACAACGAGCCCGTTCGAGGCGTGACCTGGGCGAGCCTCGCCGACTCGGGCGACGGAGCCACCTGGCCCGCGCGCGGCGCGGCGACCCGCACCGGCTCGGGCACGTTCGCGGGCACGTTCAACTGGAACACCATCTCGGGCGACTTCCCCTTCGCGTTTGCCGACGAGACCGCGCTCTCCGAGAACTACCGCCTCATCTACCGCTACTACGACAACACCTACAGCCACAACCTGATCCGGATCCGGACCCAGCCCCTGGCCGTGGTCCAGCCGGCGTCCATCAACCTGACGGTCGACTAGGAGGTCCGCATGGCCAGGCCGCATTGGCTCTTGGGGCTGACGGTGGTGGGGCTGGCAGGTTGCCAGCCTCCCGCGGTCCTGCAGCTCCCTGCGATCGAGCGCCTGCCCGATAGGGAGCTTAGCCTGACGCGAGACGTCGCGGGCACCTTGAGCCTCTCGGTCGCCATCAGTGCCGCCGAGCGCAGCGTCCAGGCGCTTCCCGCGAGCTGGGACACCGCCACGCTGCACCTGACGCATCCGACCGCGCTGTCATCCCCTCGGGTTCAGAGCCTCACCAAAGGCGTCCAGCTCACGCCCAACGGCTCCGGCGGCTACACGGCCACCGGGGCCTTCGGGCTGTTGCGCCCGGCGCCGGGCTACACGCTCACCGTGAGCCTGTGGAGCGCGGGCATGCTCGTCGGCGAGAAGGCGTTGACCCTCGATCTGGCGGCCGGTCCCAATGCCGTGACCGTGCCCATCGAGGTGTACCCCGCCCTCGGACTTGCCGGCTTCTCGCCCGCCTACGGCTTCGTGGGCGACACCGTCACCTTGTCGGGCCAGGGCATCAGCGTCCTTCCCGGCCAGGATCTGCTCTCCCTGGGCGGCGTCTCGGCGACCGTGAGCGCGGCCGCGAGCGGCTCCTTGACGACCACCGTGCCCGACGTCCCCGCGTCGATCGCCAGCTGGCAGCTGCAGGTGGGTTCGTCCCTCGCGGGCCGAACGGGCTTCTCCCTGCTGGGCCTCATGGGCTCGGCCCTCTCCTGGGTGAGCCTCGCCTCCAGCCAGCTGACCCCCGCGATCGCCCTTGGGTCCGGCGAGTACCTCGTCGCGTGGCAGGACGATCGCCTGGGTGCCTCCGACCACGGCCTCTACGCCCGGCGGGTGGGCGTGACCGGGAGCCTCGTCGGCTCGGAGATCACGATCGCCGACGGAGCAGGACACCAGCGCTACCCCGAGGTGGCCTACAACTCGACCCTCGGCCAGTACGCCGTCGTTTACGAGGACGCGGTGAACTCGGGCGACGTCCGGGGCCAGATCGTCAACGCCGACGGCACCTTGAGCGGGACGACCTTCGGGCTGGCAACCGGGGCCTTCCCCCAGTCCAAGCCGCGGCTCACCTTCAACCCCGCGAGCGGCCAGTACGCGGTGGTCTGGGCGGAGAACCGCACGGGCACAAGCGACGTCTACGGCCTGCGCTTCGCCGCGAACGGCCTGCCCGTGGGCAGCGCGGCGCTGGCGGGCGGCGGGTCGGGCAACCAGGAGAATCCCGTCATCGCGACCGATCCGGCCTCCGGTCGCATGCTCCTGGTCTGGGAGGACGACAGCTCGGGCGTCCGGCGCCTCAAGGGCCTCATCTCCTCGTCGGCGGCCGCATTGGTCGTTGGACCCTTCGACCTCACGCCCAGCGAGACCGTTCCCCAGGCCGAGCCCCGGATCGCCGTGGATACCGGCACCGGGGAGTTCCTCGTGGCCTGGGTGAGCCAGGCGAGCCCCCAGCAGGTCGTCGCCCGGCGCGTGAGCACCGCGGGTGCCCTCGGTGCGACCTTCACGGTGGGCGACGGCCCGGGCACGAAGGGCGCTCCCCGGCTCGCCTACCAGCCCTACCGCCAGAAGTTCCTCGTGACCTGGACCGACGGCCGCAACGGTGCGCCGGACGTCTACGGGCAGTACGTGGGCAGCGACGGCACCCGGTGGGGCGCCAACTTCGCGATCGCCTCCGGTGCTGGCGACCAGGGACCTGCGGCCGTAGGGGTGGACCCCGCCGGTCGGACGGCCATGGTCGCCTACCAGGACGCCGCCAACGCGGGCGACCTCAAGGCCCAGCGCGTCCGCTAGTCCCCAAACGACGTCGCCCCCGCCGATGCCGGCGGGGGCGACGTCGTTCGGGGCGTCAGGGGGCCGTTATCGTGAAGCCGAGCCTTCCGACCATGCCGCCTCCGACCTGGACCCAGACGGCGTAGCTGCCGGGCGGGAGGTTCGGCGCGACGACGTCCAGCTGCGTGCTCGACGCGCTCACGACCGGGACGGCCGATCCGCCGATGGTGACGAGGTTCTGAGCCGGCAGGACGCTGAAGCCCTGCCCGACGAGGCTCACGGTCGCACCGGGCGCGGCCGAGGTGGGCGCGAAGTCCTTGAGGCCGAGGGTCGCAAGGGTGGAGGGCTTGAGCTCGAGGGTGTTGGAGCCGTTTACCAGCGTCACGTCCTGTTGGTCCTCGCCGACCAGGGTCCCGGCGGGGCCGTCCCGCCAGAGGCTGAGGGTGACGGTGTAGTCGCCCGGCATGAGCTCCGGGAGGCTCGAGTCAGCCGCCTGGAAGGAGCCATCGAGCGCCAGGAGATCGGACCCCTGGTAGAGCGTCCTAGAAACGGGCGGCACCAGGGGATCTGGGCTAATCAGCGTCAGGGTCGCGGCGTCCCAGGCCTCCGGAGGGGCATCGGGCCGGACGCTCAGTTGAAAGCGGGCGATCTCGAGGGCGGGCACCAGCACGAAGCCGTGCTTGTCGTACCACTTTCCTTTGTGTCGATCGAGGGCCTGCTTGAGGTGGCCGATGGATGGCTGGTGCTGGGTTTGGTAAGGGTCCGACTGGACGGCTGATGGTGCGGTGGGCGCCAGGGTCGATTGGCACCCGGCAAGAGAGCACAAGGCCAACAGGAACAGGATGCGCTTGGTCATCGGATGGCTACCTCCTGTCGTGGATCGGCTGCAAGGCCTGCACGGAGGCCGTTCGGCCCCCGGAGCGACGAGGGGTCAGCGGGGCGGCATCGACCGGCGGTCGGGGGCCTTCGCGCGCTCGGACTTACTGCCCGGCGTCACGCGGATCCAGTAGAGGCTGGGCTCTTCCTGAGCCGATCGGGAACGGGCGCTGCCGCGGGTCCGCCCGCAGACGTCGCAGATGGCCGAGCGGTTGTCGACAAAGCGTGAACACTTGACGCAGTACCAGTTCGCCGTCGGAATCATGGGCCCTCCTTCCGCTCCTGGAGCGATTGGCCGTCCGGATGCTGGCCGCGACGGCGAGGGGATCGTCGCTGGCTACGGCTGGGGCGCGAAATCCCAGGGGGCGGCCTCCTGCTGGATGAGGCGCAAGATCCGGCGGCGCTCGGCGACGACCGCCAGGGCGTCCTTCATCTCGCAGTGGCCGTTGCGCACCAGGAGGTGCTCGATGCTCAGCCCCGTGCGCTGGCGCTGCTCGGTGGCCTGCATGAACTGCTCGCGGGTGACACCCGTTCGGGTGAAGAAGAGCTTGCTCAAGAGCATCAGCTCGAAGCACTCGTCGGCCTCGAGGCACAGCGGCAGGAGGTCGAGCAGCCGGCAAGCGATCGAGGTGTTGTCGTAGGCGGCGGGCAGCGTGTGCGTGAGCGTGTCGAGGGAGTTCATGGCAACCTCCGTTTCTAGGGGGCAAGCCCCGCGCGCAAGCGGCAGCAACTCGAACAAGCCGTGCTTGGGCGAGGGAGGGGGAAGTCGGTTTGGCGGAAGGTCTTCGGGCCGGTGCCAGGCCTCCCCGGCGAAGGCGGAGGAGGGTGGTCGACGGGCCAAGGTAGCTGGCGTGCTCCAAAGGAGACGGATTCCTTTGGAGCACAATCATCTTAGGCCAGCTTGCCCGGTTGGAGGTTGGGCGTTCTATCCAAAGAAGTTAGCAATCGACCGGGCTCGGGGCGAGCCGGGCGCCGGCTTGCCGGTAGCGCGCCCGCTCGCTCTCCAGGTCGTCCAGCCCCAGGAGGTAGCGGCTGTCCGGCCCGCAGTTCATGAGCATGTCCAGGGCCGACAGGTGCGAGAAGAACGCTTTCTTCTTGCGCTGCGGGTAGAGGGGGTGCTGGAAGTCGTGGTACCAGACCTCGATCCCCGAGTGTCGGAAAGGCGTCTCGTCCAGGTAGTCACGGCCCGACGGCCCCGAGAGGTAAACGGTCGCCCCGGTCTTGAGGCAGAGGTCGTGGATCAGCTCGGTCTTTTGGCCCTGCACCCCGAGGCTCGAGGCGAGCACGAGCGGCGTGTCGATGGCGAGCGCGCGCCGGAAGAAGTCGATGAGGGCGTAGTTGAGGGAGGCCAGGTGCTCCGGGGCCGCCTTCAGGATGGCCCGGAGCTCCGGGCCGTAGGTGTCGAAGTACGGATGGCGGTGGTACTGGTACTCGATGGACTTCCAGTAGGTGTCGATCCAGGCGTGGGAGTGGTCGATGAGCTGCTCGGTGATGAGCCCGTAGCGGGTCCGGAGCTTCTGGATGGGGACGGTGAGCCACAGGGGCTCGGAGTTGCCGATGATGCGGTTGCGATTCTGGAAGTACTGGTGCCGGTACTGGGTGGCATCCAGGACCACGTAGCGATCGGCCAGGGCCATCTTGTGGAAGTACCCGAGCCAGGGCAGGTGCTCGGGCTGGTGGATGGTCACGATCATGGGGCACCTACTTTCTTGCGCAGCGCTAGCGGGAGCCGGTCTTGTTCAGGACGACCGAGACGGTCCGGGCGAGGATGAGCAGGTCGAAAACCAGGGAGCGGTGCTTGAGGTAGTACAGGTCGTACTTGAGCTTCTCCTCGGCGTCGTCCACCGACGAGCCGTACTGGAACCGGACCTGCGCCCAGCCGGTGACGCCCGGAAGGACGTAGTGCCGGCGCGGGTAGTGCGGGATCTGGCGCTCGAGCTCGGCGACGAACTCGGGTCGCTCGGGACGCGGACCCACCAGGCTCATGTGGCCCACCAGCACGTTCCAGAGCTGGGGAATCTCGTCCAGGCGGGTCCGGCGCAAGAAGCGCCCCAGGCGCGTGACCCGAGCGTCGTCCTGGCTCGCCCAGATGGCCCCCTCCTTCTCGGCGTCCGTGCGCATGGTCCGGAACTTGTAGAGTCGGAACGTCTGGTCGTTGAGGCCCACCCGCTGCTGGGAGTAGAAGAGGGGGCCGCCGTCGCCCAGCCGGTTGGCGATGGCGATGAGGGGAAATAGGGGAGCTGCCAGCAAGAGTCCGAGCAGGCTGAGGCCGATGTCCAGCATCCGCTTGGTGATGTGGTAGCCGAGGCCGCGGGTCCACGGGAACTGCTCCACGAACCAGCGGTCGTCGACAAAGCGGACCGGGACGCGCCTGCTGAGACGCTCGAAGAGCCGAGGCAGATCCAGGGTCTCGATGCCCGACGGCATGGCCGAGAGCCACTCGGGCTCCTGGATGGCCGAGGGCCCGGCTAGCACGGTGTCCGCCGAATGTGCCCGGCTCAAGGAGCCGCCGATGCCGATGGGGGTCCACCCGGCACTCGGATGCTGCTCGAGCTCCGCGAGGGCCGCCTCGGACTCGGGGCGATCGCACAGCAGGATCGTCTTGCGCGAGCAACTGGGGTGGCTGAGGAGCCGGATCCACAGGGCCCGGCTCCACAGCACGATCAGGAGCGACAGGCAGATCGCCAGGCCGAGCGTCGCTGCGAGCTTGAGCGGATCGTGCCCGGACCACGCCGCCAGGAGCGTGCAGAGCGCTCCGAAGGCGATCGCCTTTCCGATGGCTCGCTCTTCGGGCGCTTGGAGGTTGTATTGATCCGAGGCGTAGAGGGCCGCCATGCCGACGGCCGAGAAGACCGCCGGGAGGGCGGCGTCACGAAGGCCCGCAAAGGCCATGGCGCCAAAGCACGCGACAAACAGGAGGAGGCCGTCGCTGAGGGCCAGGAGCCCGCGACGATCCGCTTCGCGCAGCTGCATGAGGCACCAACGCAAGCGGCGCTGCGCCTGGTAGAGAGCGGTCTGGAGAACCCCCTGGGCGCTGGACAGGGGCTCCGAGGCAAGATTCCGGGAGCCTGTCGACATGGCGTACCCTCCGACGACTAGAGGGCCAGGCCCATGCGCAGGATTTCGAAGCTTTCGGCGTACCGGTAGCCGCCTTCGAAGCCCCGGTGGCGCGCTCGCGCCTCGATGGCCTCGATCCAGCAGTCGCCGTACTTTTCGTACTGGCTCTGGTGCGCCTTGAGGGAGTTGAGCTTCTTGTCGATGCTGCAGCTGATGTCGATGTAGAGCTGCGGCCGGTAGCCGACGTAGGAGCGTCCCGAGGGCGAGATGGGCTCGTACATGAGGATCGAGGAATGGCGACGGGCGGCCGAGATGGTGGAGAGGGCCGTCCCTTGGTGGGCCTGGTGGGTGTCGAAGGCCCAGTGCGTGAAGATGAGATCGGGCTTGAAGTCGGTGATCTCGGCCTCGATCTGCTCGACGACCGTCGAGTGGTAGGGGATGTCCTTTGTGGGGTTGTCGAGGATCACCAGGTCATCGACGCCGAGCACCTGGGCGGCACGCTTCCCTTCGTCGAGGGCCTGGCCCTTGGTCCGGAGGACGTCCCCCTTGAAGTTGGTGTAGTCCGACTCGCTGAGGACCAGCATGCGCACGTCGTGGCCGTTCTTCACGGCCTTGGCGAGCGTCCCTCCGCAGGCGAGCTCGATGTCGTCCAGGTGGGCCCCAATGGCGATGATTCTCATGGCGCGTTCTCCGTTCTCAAAGGGCGGCGTCACGGGCTGTAATGGGTGGCAGGTCGGGAGACAGGGGGAGGTGTCTCCTCACCCTAACGATCCGGCCCAAAAGCGATCAACCGAGAGGAGGTTGAGAAACATGGTGGAGGTTGCACAATCGTCGCGCCGGGCGAGTTGATACAACCATGCAAGGGTGGTGCGATCGCCCGTCCTTCCTGCCGACGACCTAGAAAGGGCACATCGCCATGCTTCGCACCCTGTCGACTCCGCGGCTGCTTCGCTTGGCGCGAGAGGCGGTCTTTCCGGCCACCGAGCTCATGCGCGAGGCGCTGGTCACCGATCTGCACCTGCACACGTCCTATACCGACGGCCGCGCGACGGTCCAGGAGATGCTCTTGGCCGCCAGCCAGGCGGGCCTGACGCTGGTCGCCTTCACCGAGCACGTCCGGCGCGGCATCGACTGGTACGACGGCTTCTACGCCGAGATCCGGCGGGCGGCGGCGGCCTATCCGTCCTTGCGCGTCCTCATCGGCCTCGAGGCCAAGGCCTACGACCTGTCGGGGGGCCTCGACGCGGATGCGGCGACGATCGCCCGGGCAGAGCTCGTGCTCGGGGCCTGCCACAACTACCCGGACGGGCGGGGCGGCTTCGTGCCGGCCTCCGAGCTGACGGCGGTCCAGGCCGCCGAGATCGAGTTCCAGGCGCTCTGGGAGCTCCTGGAGCACCCGGACCTCGACGTGCTCGCGCACCCGGGGGCCTACACCCGCAAGCAATTCGGCAGTTTCCCCGAAGAGGGCCTGCGCCTCCTCGTCTGGAAGGCGGCGCGCTGCGGCAAGGCCATCGAGCTCAACGGCGAGTACGTCCCCCCCGCGGAGTTCGAGCGCCTGATCGACGTGTGCGCCCGGGAGGGGGCATGGGTCACGCTCGGCTCGAACGCCCACCGCACGGAGGAAGTCGGACGCATCGGGCGCCTCCTGGAAGGACGTGCCCATGCCTCATAACGTTCTGGTCAGCGGCCTCAACGGGACGGCCGCTCAGTCGATCCTCAAGGCGCTCAACGCCTCGGGCCTCGAGGCCACGACGTTCGGCATGGACATCAACCCGTACAGCCCCGGACTCTACAGGGTCGATCAGGCCTTCCTGGTCTTGCCCTTCAGCCACCCGGACTACGAGACCCAGCTCATCGACCTCTTGCGCCGCCACCGCATCGATGCATGGCTGCCGGGCGTCGAGCCGGAGCTCGTCGCCCTGGCCGAGCGACGCGAGGCCATCGAGGCGGCGACCGGCTGCAAGGTGATGGTCACCTCGCCGGACGTCCTCGCCATCACCCAGGACAAGTACTGCACGGCCTGCTGGCTGCGAGATCACGGCTGCTCCTATGCCCGGAGCACGCTGCCCGTGGCGTGGGAGGCCGTGGAGGCCTTCCTCGCGGAGGTGGGCTTTCCGCTCGTCGTCAAGCCGCGGCGGGGGGCCTCCTCGCGGGACGTTTACGTCGTCTCGAGCGCTCCGGAGCTCGCGTACTTCCTCGAGAAGGTGCCCAACTCGGTGATCCAGGAGTACTTGGGCACGCCGGACGAAGAGTACACGTGCGGGGCCTTCGTCGACGCCAACGGTGAGCTCAAGGGGGTGGCGACGCTCCGGCGATCGCTCTCCAACGGCAGCACCGCCAACGCGGTCGCGGGCCCGGTCCCGGACGTGGAGGCCGAGGTCGCCCGGATCGTCACGGCCCTCGGCATCCGCGGGGCGTGCAACGTCCAGCTGCGGCGCAACCGGGAGGGGCGTCCCACGGCCTTCGAGATCAACGCCCGCTTCTCGAGCTCGGTCTCGATCCGGGCGCACTTCGGCTTCAACGAGGTGGAGGCGACGCTGCGCTCCTTCCTCATGGGCGAGGACCTGGCTCCCATGACCATCCGCCCCGGCGTGGCCATGCGCTACGTCAACGAGGTCTACGTGGAGGCGCACGAGTTCCGGGCCCTGCAGGAACGAGGGGAGCACCAGCCGAGGTCGCGGCTGGAGTCGAACTTCTAAGGCGGCAACTCCTCTTCCCCCCTTCCCCCCCTGCTAGGGGGGGCAGTTTTTTGCCGGCTTCCCCGGAGAAGCTGATCGGGGATCTCACAGCACAAGGCCCCCCCTAGCAGGGGGGGAAGGGGGGAGAACGAGTCGGCGGACCAGCGGCTAACGCATCACCTGCAACACCAGCGCCGCCGCCGTCACGGCCGTCGACAGCACCGGGATGATCCGGTACCAGTCCGGGCCCCAGGTCTCCCGCACCTCGATCACGCTGCCCTCGCCCACCCGCGGCAGCTGCTCCTTGCCCGCCAAGAGCCGGTCGAGCTCGAAACGGCGGGCCTCCATGCCGGGCGCCATCACGTGGATGGCCTGGCGATCCGCGCGATCCGTCAGCCCCTCGGCCCGGGCGATCGCGTCCAGCAAGGTCGGCGTCTCGTCGAAGTCGTAGGTCCCCGGCCGCTGTACCTGCCCGAGCACCGTCACCCGCAAGGGGCGGAGCTTGGCGATGCTCACGAGCACCTGGGGACTGGTCAAGAAGGGGCGATAGGCCTTGGACAGGGCGGCGCTCAGCTCCTGCACCGTCAGGCCGGAAGCGCTGAGCTCCGGCACCAGGGGCAAGGAGAGCCGCCCGTCGGGGCGGATCGCCTGGGCCTGGACCGACAGCTCGGCATGTCCGAGCACGGTCACGGTGAGGCTATCCCCGTCCCGCAGGCGATAGGCCTCGGGCTCGGCCTGGGCCGGCAGGCCCATGAGGAAGGCGAGGGCGAAGGCGACGATCCAGCGTCTCATGGCGTGATCCTCCTGGGCGACATGGGGGCGACGACGGTGGGCTCGGGGTCGGCGACGGCCGCCTGGGCGGCCATGAGCCAGGCGGCCCAGAGCAGCTTGTAGGTCAACAGGTGCAGGAAGCAGCCGGCGACGAGCAACCCCAAAAGCGGGGCCTGGGTGACGATGAGCAGGTCCTTGCGGCGTCGGCCACCGATGTGCGCGACAAAGACGGCCCCGAGCGCCAGCAAGCCGGGCAAGCCCGCCTCGGAGAAGGCCTGGACGTAGACGTTGTGTGCATCTCGCGACCAGTACAGCCCGGGGGCCGGGGCCGTGACCCTCGGCAGGGCGCTGAAGCCTACGCCCGTGGGCCAGTGCTCGATGCCCGCCTGGACGGCCACCTGCCAGATCTCCGTGCGGCCGGCCCCGGTGGGATCCGAGTTGAGGTTGAAGCGCTCCAGCGTGCTCACCACGGTCACTCCGGCCGCGAGGGCGATCGTGACGGTGACGAGCAGCGTGCGCCAGCGGCGCTCCCAGAGGAGCACGAGCACGGTCGCGAGCAGCAGGCTCATGAGGCCCCCGCGCGACTGGGTGAGGACGGCCGCGAGCATGAGGATGAGGCCTGCCGCGAGCCCCTCGAGCCGCCGTTCGGGGCGCCGACTGAAGTGCACGCACAGGGCGAAGGGGACGATCAGGCTCGCGACGAAGAAGTTGGGGTCCATCTCGGCGCCCCCCAGGATCAAGGTGGCGCGCCCATCCATGTCGCCCATGCCGCGCATGAAGCCGGAGAGGGCGATGGTGGCCGCAGCCGTCCCCCCCCAGAGCCAGGCGCGCAGGCCCAGCTCGATCAGGCGATCGGGCAAGCGGGCGCTGGTGGCCAGCAGGTAGATGAGCCACATGATCCCGATGGGCACGAGCGTCTGCTTGCTCGCGAGCGGATCCAGGGACGCGAAGTACGTCCCGGCCAGGACCGCGACCAGGAGGGTGACGCTCCACATGCGGCCGTTGACGGGCGCATGGCGGCCCGCGCCGAGGAACAGCAGCAGGCCCGCTCCGACCCCCAGGGCGTTGTAGGGCAGGGACAGCCCCATCCCCTCGATGATCCCGCCCGAGAAGGGGATGAGGGCCATGAAGAGCCCCCAGGGCAGGAACCACGCGGGGACAGAAGCCCAGGCGGCCCTCATGCCCGACCTCCGACGGCGGCGAAGCTCGCCGGAGCCGCTCCTTGCAGCCCCGGCATGCCGAGCGCCACCACGCCGAGCACCGGGACCCGGGCCGACTGCAGCTGGGCCACGCCGGTCCCGAGCGCCTCGGGGGCGAGCCGCGGGAGGTTCGCGACCAGGAGCATGCCGTCCGACATCCGCCCGAAGTAGGCCACCTCCGAGAACATGAGCAGGGGCGGCAGATCCAGGAGGATGTAATCGTAGGACTGGCGCCACAGATCGAGGGTGGGCTTCAGCTCTGCTTGCAGGCGCAAGGTGTGGGAGGTGAGCCGAGCGCCGCCGGCCTTGACGATGTCGATCTCGCCGACCCGCCGGACCACGCTCGCCGGATCCTGTCCGTCGGCGAGGATGTCCGAGAGGCCGCCCGCGGCGCTGGGCTCTCCAAAGAGCTCATGCACCCTCGGCCAGCGGTGGTCGGCATCGACGAGCAGGACCCGGTGGCCCGCATGGGCGAGGCACAGGGCGAGGTTCGCGAGCGTCACGCTCTTGCCCTCGCCGACGCCGATGCTCGTGACGGACAGGACCCGGCCCGTCTGAGCGTCCAGCTGGTCCTCGAGCGCCAGTCCCAGGTGCCGCAAGGCCTCGACGTAGGGGACGTTGCTCCCGGTGCGTGCCACCAGCTCTCCCTCTCGCCGCTCGGCCGCCGACAGGGTCGGCAGGGTCGTGAACAGCGTGAGATCGGGGAGCGCGGGCACGATGGCGGTGGCCTCGGGTTGGCGATCGAAGAGCTCACGGCCCATCCCCACGGCGAAGGCTCCCGCGAGCGCCAGGAGCACCATGACGGGCGCCCCCTGGCCCTTGAGGGGCGCGAACGGGCGGGTCGGGATGCGCGCGGGCTGCAGCAAGCGGGCGTAGGTGGGGGCGATGGCGAGATTGAGCCGGGCCTCCTCGCGCTTGGCCAGGATGTCCTGATAGAGGCGACTGGCCACCTCGACGTCGCGCGTCAGGCGGGTGAGCTGGATCTCGCGCGAGGGCATGCCTGCCAGGCGCGTCTGCACCTGGCGTCGGCTGCCATCGGCCGACTTGAGCCCGGCTGCGGCGGCCTGCACGTCGTTCTCGGCGGCCGTCAGCTCCTTGAGGATGTCGAGCTGCACGTCGTTGAGGGGATGCGCCTGGGGCATGCCCAGTCGCCTGAGCTCGTCTTTCAGCTGCTGGCGCAGGCGGTCGGCCTGCCGGTCGAGGGCCATGAGCTGGGGATGGTCGGGGGCGGCCTCGGCCCGGATGGGAGCCGTCTCGGCGGCGAGCAGCTGCTCTTGCAAGGTGCGGAGGCGGGGGCTTTGCGTGAGGGTGGCGGCGACCAGACCGTCCTGCGCGCGCATGCCCAGCTGGCGGCGCAGGTTTTCGGCCCGTGCTTTGGCGGCTTCGAAGTCATGCCGGCGGATGGCGGTCATCTGGTCGAGCTCGGCGAGCTCCTTGACCGAGGCCTGGACCTCTTCCTGGAAAGAGACCGTGCCTTGCTGCGACTTGTAGGCCTCGAGCCGGGCCTCGCTGATCTTGAGGCGGCCGAGGACGATCTCCAGCTGCTCGTCCAGGTAGCGCAGGCCATCCCGCACGCCGTCGCGCCGATAGCGCTCCGTGGCGCTCATGTAGGCGTCGCACAGGCTGGAGACGACCTTATGGGCCTTTAGGGGATCGGTCGAGCGGTAGGAGATGGAGATGAGGTCCGTGCCCTTGATGGAGGTGATGGAGAGGCGCTCCAGGAGCTGATCGGGGCTCGTCTGCGTACCGTCCGACTCCTTGAGGCCGACCCGCTTGATGACCTCCATGAGGATGGGGTAGCTGCGCATGATTTCGATCTGGGTGTAGAGCGGGTGGCTAGCACCCGTGAGCTCGGGAAGCGCGTCGCTGACGACCTTGAGGCCGCCCATGCGCTGCTCGTTTCGGACGATGAGCAGCTTGGCGCTCGCTTCGTACTGACTCGGCATGCGCGCCAGGAGCGCGAACCCTCCCACCAAGAGGACCGCGGCGGTGAGGCCCATCGCGCGGTACCTCCTCCGGACGAGGGCGAGGAGGCTGGAGTCGGGGCGGGAATCTGGCTTCATGGGCGGCTACCTCCCGATCGACGAACAGGACGTTGTGCAAAGCAAACAACCAGTGGCCCCCATTATGGTGAGGCACCGGGCGATCGCTCTCAGGAGGTGTGACCAGGATTTTTCAGCCGTTTGACCAAAGGGCCTGCGAGATCCGGGCCAGGGGCT
This sequence comes from Candidatus Sericytochromatia bacterium, assembly GCA_036676985.1. Classification (GTDB taxonomy): domain Bacteria; phylum Cyanobacteriota; class Sericytochromatia; order S15B-MN24; family UBA4093; genus DATNQJ01. The sequence goes on along the minus strand of JAKFBU010000039.1, from coordinate 94,643 downwards.
CCCTTTCCTGGGCAAGTCGCTCCAGGAGCGGGTAGTGACGGTCCTCGCGGATGTCCTGGGTGATGGGGAGGTTCCGGAGCACCAGCTCCATGGTCACCAGCACGAGCGTCAGGGCCATGGCCTCGCGAGGTCCGGCCTCCCCGGCGTGCTCCCCCAGGATCCGGCCCATCTGCCGGGAGTAGTCGGTGGCGTGCAGGAAGCACTCCTCGAAGCGCTCCACAGGGGAGCCCCCGAGGGCACCGCTGAGGGCCACCAGGTTGAGCAGCGGATCGAAGAAGGGGTTTCCCTGGATCTGGGAGTACTCCCAGTCGAGCACCTTGAGGCGCCCCGTCTCCAGCTTGAGGTTGCCGTGCCAGAAGTCCCCGTGCACCGTCGCGGGCAAGAGGCCGGCCAGGATGCCGATCTCGTCCAGCAGTCGCTCGGCCATGCGCTGGATGTCAGGATCGTCGAACCCCTGGGCGGCTCGTCTCAGCGTCCACTCGGCCTGGGTGCAGAGGACCTCGGGGGCCGCGATGCGGTTGAGGGTCGCCTGGCGCAGGCCCTTGATCCAGGCGAGCGACAGGGCGCCCCAGGCCGCGAGGTCCTCGGGCCGCGTCGGCAAAGCGACCGGGCTGCCCGTCACGTAGGGCTCGATGAGACAGGTGCCCGTCGGCAGCTCCTCGACGACGAGCCAGGGCATGGCCTCCCGCTCGTCGGGCCCGAGCCGCTCGTAGGCCACGTAACGGGTCAAGGCCTCCTGCCGGAGGAGCTCGCTGCCAAGTGGCGTGCGGCTCAGCCGGCAGACGACGACGGGCGCGCGCAGCTCCTTGCGGAAGCCGAAGAGCAGGATCTTGTTTTGCCGGTGGGCGTTGAGGCCCACGTGCAGGAGGCGGATGGGCATGCCCATTCGCCGGTGCAACCGGGCCTCGATGAGGCTCACCATGGTCAGCCGCCTTTCCGCGCCACGAGCAGGAAGTAAGGAGAGATCAAGGTCGGAGGCAGCCAGCCTGCGCAGCGGCTGAAGATCCGGCTCTTCAGCCCCCAGGTGGGCATGAGCTGCTCGAGGTAGAAGCGCCACATCCGCCGCTCGTGAACCGGGAAGCTCACGTAGGGGAAGCTGTCGCTCGGCAGCCAGCAGTGGACCTCGTGCTCGGCAAAGCCTGCCTGGATCGAGGCCCGCCGGATCTGCTCGAGGCTCGCCCCCCTTCCGGGTGCGTGCTCCAGCCGGGGGTACAGGCGGCGGGCCAGCCGCGACGGGAGCTGCCGGTTGGGGATCCGGGCGAGCAAGACCCCCTGCACCTCCAGCCGCGCCGCCGCACCTTGCACGAGCTCGGCGACGGAGCCCTGCCACTCGAGGGCCACGAGGGCGTCCGCGGGAGGCCGGGGGGCGCCCAGCTCCGGGATCCGCTCGAAGTGCCCGTAGCCTTCGGCCAAGTGGTCGCACTCCAGGCGCGGGCCCAAGAGCAGCCCGCTCCGGGGCGGAGCCGGCAGCAGCAACAGGGGGTCGAAGGTGCAGAAGTCGTCGTGCGTCATCAGGAGCGCCTCAAGAGCAGACCCAGCTCGAAGCTCGAGAGCAGGCGGGCTCGGTACAGCAAGAGGGGGTAGCAGACGGCGAGCGTGAGCCCCGTGACGAGCAGCGGGGCCTTGAGAAGGGCCAAGGGCACCAGGATGGCCGCGGCGACGGCCAGGCTGCCGAGCCCGCGCAAGAGCTGGAAGCTCTGGCGTCCCAGGTGGGCGTTGAGACAGTAGGCGAGCAGCACCACGATCAAGAGGTCGGTCGCGAGCGTCGTGAGGCACGCCCCGAAGGCCTGGTACCGCTGGATGACGATCACGTTGGCCACGACGTTGAAGGCCGCGGCGATGCCCGCGCAGACCGTCCGCCGGGCCTGCTGGTTGTGGGCGGTCAAGGAGGCGGCCAGGCTGTTGTTGAGGTAGCGCAGGGGCACCACCAGGCTCAGGATCTGGAGCATCTGGGCCGCCGGCCGATACTCGCTGCCGAAGAGCAGGAGGACGAGCGGCTCGGCGAAGAGCGCCACGAAGAGGCCGACCGGCATGGCGAGCGCCAGCACGAGCTGGATGGTGGCCATGCTGAAGGCGCCCGCCGACTGGGGATCGTGCTTGGCCGCGTGGCTCACGCGGGGGAACAGGGAGTTGTTGAGGGCGGCGGCCACGAGTGTCAGGGGCACGAGCAGCATGCTGGCCGCCCGGTAGTAACCCGCCTGGTCGTCTCCCGCCCAGTGGGCCACCAGGAGGATGTCCAGGCTCACGTAGACGGTCGAGAAGGCGAGGTTGAGCCCGAAGGGCACCGATTGTCGCAGCAGGCCCAGCTGGGCCTTGAGGCTCAGGCGAGCGGGCTCGGCGAGCGGCCAGATGTGGCGGAAGAACAGGTAGGCGCTAACGAGCGTGTTGAGCGATTTGCAGCAGACCACCCAGGCGAAGAGGCCCACCAGGGTAGGGGGCAGGAAGGACAGCCACAGGCCCCCGCCGATCCATGCCAGCCGGTCCAGGATCACGGGGATGCTTTCGAACTCCATGCGTTCGTAGGCGTAGAAGGTTCCCCGGAACAGCCCGGCGGTGGCCGATAGCACCATCTGCAGGCTCACGAGCACGAGCACCGGCAGGTAGGCCGCGGTGGTCGTCCACATCCCGGCGGCCACGATGACCAGGCTGCCGACGAGCGACAGCGGGAGGATGGCCATCAGGCCATTGAGTAGATAGTGGCGCGCTTTCTCCTTGTCCCGGGAGACGCTCCGGACCAGGAGGTTGCTCAGCCCCAGGTCGAACAGGAAGCTGCAGAGACCCGCGAGGCTGCTGACGTGGCCGACCTGGCCGAAGGCCTGGCTGCCCCATTGTCGGGCGAGCCATGCGTTGACGACCAGCCCGCTCACCAGCTCCAGGATGCGGGTGGCGATCTGGAAGGCCGTGTTGATCGTGATGCGGTTGAGCATGTGTGGGTTCACCCTTGCTGCGTTGGGGACACGGTGGGTGGGGCTTTCGCATCCTAAGCAAGGAAGCCTGAGCGGTACTTGTGCGATGCGGCCGAAAAATCCCGACCGGGCAGGCAGGAATGCGCCGTCCCGGCGCGCGTAAGGTGAGGGTCGGTTCGCTTGCCCGCTCCATGGAGAGGAGGTCCCCATGCGCGTCGCCATCGTCGCCCTGTCCTGCCCGCGCGGCGGCATGCTGCACTATGCCTCGCAGCTCGCCAACGCCGTCGCCGCCCACGCCGAGGTGCACTGCTTCACGCCGGATCCCGCCTCCCTGGACGGCTACCTCGCGCCCGGGATCGAGCGTCATGCGACGCTGCCGCTCAGCTTCCCCGGCCAGGGCTGGCGCTCGGTCGCCACCCAGGCGAACCCCTTCCGGCACGCCCGGAATGCGCGCATGATCCGCGCGATCCGTCCGGACGTGGTCCACCTGGTGACGGATCATCCGTCCAACAGCGTGCTGGCCGCCATGCTGGGCGACCTCAAGGTGGTGTTCACGCAGCACGACGCCACCCAGCACCCGGGCGAGGAGGCGTGGCTCAAGGCGCGCCTCACCCGGTGGACGGCCGGGCGGTGCGATCGCATCGTGGTGCATGCCGAGCGCCTGCGCGAGGTGCTCGTCGAGCGAGGCTACCCCAAAGACCGGGTCGCCGTGATCCCGCACGGGGACTACGGGTTCTTGCGGCGCCATGCCCCCGACGTGCCGGAGGAGCCGCTCATCCTCTTCTTCGGCCGGGTGGTGAAGTACAAGGGCATCGAGGTCCTGTGCCGAGCCGAGCGCCTCCTGGCGGATCGCCTCACCGGCTACCGGGTCGTCGTGGCCGGCGAAGGGGATCCTTCGTTCTTCGAAGAGGAGATCGGGCCGTCGGGGCGCGTGACGCTCATCAACCGCTTCTTGGCCGACGAGGAGGTGGCCGACCTCTTCCAGCGCGCGCGCCTGGTCGTGTTGCCGTACACGGAGGCGTCGCAATCCGGCGTGCTCGCGATCGCCTTCGCCTTCGGAAAGCCCGCCGTCGTCACCACCGTCGGCGGTCTGCCGGAGGCGGTGGCCCATGGTGAGGCGGGGATCCTCGTCCCGCCCAGCGACGAGGTGGCCCTGGCGGAGGCCATCGAGCGTCTCTGGTGCGACCCGGGGCTCCGGCAAACCCTGGGTGAGGCGGGCAAGCGCCTGGTGGAATCGACCATCGGCTGGCCCATCATCGCCCAGCGCCACATGGCCATGTACCGCGAGCTCGTGGCCGCGCCGGTAGTCACGGTGGGACAGGCCTCTGCGCCTGTCCGGTAGCCTCAGAGGCAAGCTCACTGACAAAAGCGAAGGCCCCTGGCGATTCGCCGGGGGCCTCGGGTGACGGGGGTTAGTTCGTCGGAACGAGCGTGGCCTCGACGCTGGTCGTCTTGCGCTTGTTGGTCAAGACGTTCGACGTGGCGGACAGGTAGCCGTCCTTGACGAAGCTGACGGAGTAGGTGCCCGGCGTGACGTTCTTGAACGCGAACTCGCCGTCGGCCTCGGTCGTGGCCGTGAACAGGAAGCCCTCGGTGCTCTTGGCCCGGACGATCACACCCGAGAGCGCCTTGCCCTGGATGTCCTTCACGGTGCCGGCGATCTTGGCCTTGGTGTACCAGTTGAAGAGGAAGCCCAGATCCACGAACCGCTTCACCGAGTGGACCACGAGGGTGTTGTTGCCCTGCGCGACGGCCTTGATGAGCACCTTGCGGTTCTCCTGGCCCTGCAGCGAGGCGGCGACGTCGTTGTTGAGGGGCTGGATCGTGTAGAGCTTCTTGGTCTTCTTGAAGAAGCCCGTGGTGTGCTCCATGGTGAAGCTCGACTCGGTGCGGCGCAGGAGGCCGCTGTAGCCCTTGGGCTTGTCGTTGGCCTGGATGCCGTAGGTCTCGTCGGCATCCTCGGCGATCTCGTCCTCCGAGAGGTCGACCATCCCGAGGACGCGGACCGCGGAGGCCTTGAGTCCGGCGCTCGACGACTGATTGGGCGCGCCCTGGGCGACGGGCATGAGGGCATACGAGCCGCCCGAGCTCTGGGAGATCGGACGCGCGGCGGTCTTCTGGCTCGCCGTCGGAATGAGCGGGCTGCTGCCGCAGCCGGCCAGGAACATGGTCGTTATCAGAAGGGCCGAGGCCAAACGCTTGAACATCATTCACTAACTCCTGGATCACGCATGGGGTCATGACAGTTATCCCGCATGCGAACGAGAAGTCGGTTATGTTCAGGTTATGGTTTAGCTAACGACAAGTAATTATCAGTCCATACGGCCCGTGAACATGCGGATCCGGCGGGCGAACGCGCCGGAGCGGACCTCAGGGCAGCTCGTACGCCCCCGCGTCAGGAGCCTGCCGGGAGCGCCGGGGCGTGCCGGCGACGTCCGTTGCGATCGCGAAGGTCCGGCCTCGGTCGTCCCGGAAGGCGGCGAGCGGCTGGCCCCGATCGATGGCCGCCGAGCCCGGCGTGAGCCGGAAGTCGCGCCCCGAGACCGACCGGAAGCCCGCGAGGTGCGGGAGCCACACGTTGGAGTGGCGGCTGATCGCCGAGACCGACGTCCGGTCGATCAGGTCGTCCTGCAGGGCGAAGCCCAGGTTGTTCGCGATCTCGACGGTGTTGTCGGCGCCCGACAGGTAGAACGAGCGCTGGTTGTCGACGAGCGTGTTGTGGGCGAAGACAGCGTCCTGGACCCCGGTGTCCGGGTCCCAGGTTCCGCACCCGTTGCCCGAGCGGTGGTCGTGGACCACGTTGTTGTAGACCCACACGTGGTGGGTCCGGTAGCGCTTGTCCTCGGAGGAGAGGATGATGCCATGCCGGTTGTCATGCACGGCGTTGCCGTGGATCCGCACGTAGGCCGCCCCGTCCACGTAGATCCCGGTCGAGCCGTTGCCGTGGACCTCGTTGCCCGTCACCTCGCCATGGCGCGCACCGAGCCACACGTCGATCCCGATGTCCCGGTTGTCGTACACCCGGTTGCCTTGGATGACGAAGTCCTCCGCGATGAGGCTGATGGCCTGCCCGTAGCCGGAGCCTGCCAGGGTCGCGTCGTGGATGTCGTTGCCCTCCAGGGTGATGTTCCGGATCAGCGTGCCGCCCGCCGCTACCTGGCGCGAGGTGTCGGTGCTGATGGCGTGGCGCTGGAGGTTGGCGATCTCGCAGCCCCGGATCGTCAGGTTATCGGCCGCGAGCACCACGCCCGTGTTCTTGGAGTTGCCGATCTTGAGACCTTCGAGCCGCACGTTGGAGTGGCGCAGCTCGACCAGGCCCTGGTTCTGGTCCTCCTTCGCCCGCCAGGGAAGTCGGCTCCCGTCCAGGATGGCCGTGCCGCCGTAGCTCTCGAAGGTGATCGGGTGCCCTGGGGCGCCGCCGCGCACCGTCCGGAGCTGCTCGTGGTAGGTGCCGCCCGCGATGCGGACGGTCGTCCCGGCACCCGCACGCTCCGCGGCCGCGGCGAGGGTGCGCAGGGGCTGCCCGGGAGAGGTGCCGGGATGGCTATCGCTCCCCGCTTCCGAGACGTAGAGGATGCTCGGGCCCGCTTCGAGGCCGTCGAGGACGAGCGGGGACCGGGCCTGGTCGGTCGGCGGCAGAGAGGCGCAGAAGGCCATGAACGGCATGGCGCACAGGACGATCAGAACGGACAGGACCCGGGGACGCATGGCGGCTTCTCCCAAGAGGGGCGAGCACCATGCAGCCTACCGGGTCCCGGGTCTAGCGGCTAGGCGAGCCTAGCCGAAGTCCTTCTGCCACTCCCTTCTAGAGCCGCTCGTACGCTCCCAGGTCGGGGGCTGCGCCCGCGGGCCGACGCGTGCCGATGAAGTCCGTGTCGACGGCATACGTTTGCCCCCGGTCGTCCTGGAAGGGCGCGAGGCTCGAGCCCTTGTCGATGGCGGGCGAGGTCGAGGTGAGGCGGTAGTCCTTGCTGTCGGGCGCGACGAAGCCCGTCACGGAGGTCATCCACAGGTTGTTGTGGTTCCGGTAGGTCGAGCCCGTCGACGAGTCGTAGAGCCCCGCGGACGTGGAGTAGCCGAGGTTGTTCGCGATCTCGGCCGTGTTGCCGCTCCCGGACAGGTAGAACGCGTTCTTGTTGTTGATGAGCGTGTTGTGGGCGAACACCACGTCCTTGGCCCCCGTGTCCGGATCCCAGATGAAGCAGCCGGAGCTGGTGGGATGGTCGTAGACGAGGTTGTTGTAGACCCAGATGCGCGCCGTCGAGTAGCGCGTGTCCTCGGAGGAGACGCCGATGCCGTTCTTGTTGGCGTAGACGGTGTTGCGGTGGATCCGGACGTCCGAGGCCCCGTCCACGTAGATCCCCGACGAGTTGGGGTTCGAGTAGACGGTGTTGGAGACCACCTCGCCGTGCTTGGAGCCAAGCCACACGTCGATGCCGATGTCCCCGTTGCCGTGGACGCGGTTGCCGCGGATGACGAAGCCGTCGGCGATGAGGCTGATGGCCTGTCCGGAGCCCGATCCGCCCATGGTCGCGTTGTGCACGTCGTTGCCGTCCAGGGTGATGTTCCGGATCATCGTGCTGCCGGCCGCCACCTGGCGCGAGGTGTTGGTGCTGATGGCGTGGCGCTGGATGTTGGCGATCTCGCAGCCCTGGATCGTCAGGTTATCGGCCGCGAGCACCACGCCCGTGTTCTTGGAGTTGACGATCTTGAGGCCGTCGAGCCGCACGAAGGAGTGGCGCAGCTCGAACAGGCCCTGGTTCTGGTTACCACCGGTCGTCCAGGCGAGATCCGAGCCGTCGATCACGGCCGTGCCGTTGTAGCTCCTAAAGGTGATCTCCTGGCCCGCGGCTCCCGCCACCTTGGTGATGACCTGCTCGCGGTAGGTGCCGCCTGCGATGAGGATGGTCATGCCCGGCTTGGCCTTGCTCGCGGCTGCCGAGATGGTGCGCAGCGGGCTCGTGGCCGTTCCCGCATTGCCGTCCTGGCCCTGGGGCGAGACGTAAAGAACGCTGCCGCTGGTCGGGATGGGCGTGGACGTGGGAGTGGGGCTCGGCGTGGGCGCCGGGGTCGCCGTCGGGGCCGGGGTGGCCGTGGGCGCCGGCTTGGGGGTCGGGCGCCGGCGCTGGACTTCGAGCCAGGGCTGGGCGCCCAGGGAGGCATCGCCCGACACGTCGGGAGTCAGGGCCATGGGGGCCGAGCCGCAGCCGGCGACGGCCAGGCCGAGGGCGATCGAGAGCGACATGGCGCCTCCTGCGGGCTGCCGGAAAACCAATCGCTTCCAGTCTATCAGGGGCATGGGGGACCTATCGTTTCTAGGCCGGCGAAGGCCGGTACGGCGCGGTCATGGGGTGGGTGATCCGCTGGAATGATGGTGTGGAGCGTATCACGGCCGTATTGCATCGAAGGCGGCGCTTCGTCACGGGAGTGTTGCGCAACCCTCGGCAGACCCGACGGAGTGCCTCGGCCAAAGTGCCAAGGGAAGCTCGCTTGCCCGGCTGTAAAGTACGACCTACCTGCCCCCTTGCTCCGTCAGAGGTACCCCCCCATGCCCCACCTCGCTCCTCCGGATCCCCGTCGCATCGCCTTTTACCTCGATCACCTCGAGATCGGCGGCGTCGAGCGGATCGTCGTGAACGTCCTCAAGGGCTTGCGCTCGGCCGGGTGGTCCCCGGTGCTGGTCCTCAACCGCCGTGAGGGCGCCCTCTTGGCCGAGCTCCCTGCCGACGTGCCGGTGCACGTTCTGGGGATCACGAACTTCGCCCAGGGCGTACGCCGGCTTGCGGACTTCCTGCGGGCCGAGCGACCCGCCGCGCTCATCTCCCAGCGCTCCTACCTCAATGCCCTGGCCGCGATCGCCCACGCGTTGAGCGGCCGCGTCGCCCGGCTCGTCCTGGCCGAGCACACGCTGGTCTATCACGAGTGGTACGACAGCCGCCTCAGCAGGCGCCCCGTCGACCATCTGGTCCGCCGCGTACTGCCCTATCTCTATCGCTTCGCCGACGCGTCGGTGGCGGTCTCGCTGGGAGTGGCGGCGGATCTCGAGCGCTTCTACGGGATTTCGCGCCGCCGGGTGCAGGTGCTCTACAACCCCATCTTGCCCGACGACGTGGCCGAGCGCGCCGCACAGCCCGTTGCGCCGCCCTGGCAAGACGACGGCCGCCCGGTCGTGCTGGCGGTGGGTCGCTTCACGCTCGACAAGGGGTACGCGCTCCTGTTGCAGGCACTGCCCCACGTGCTCGAGCGCATGCCCGTCCGGTTGGCCTTCCTGGGGGATGGGCCCGAGGCGGAGAACCTCCGGCGCCTCACCACCGAGCTCGGTCTCGACGAGCACGTGCACTTCCTCGGCTTTCACTCCAACCCCTACGCCTGGCTTCGACGGGCGGACGTCTTCGTCATGCCGTCGCTGGTCGAGACCTTTCCGACCGTCGTCGTCGAGGCCATGGCCGTGCGCTGTCCCGTGGTGTCGTTCGACTGCCCGCAGGGCCCGCGCGAGATCATCACCCATGAGGTGGACGGCCTGCTCGTGCCGCCCGAGGACGTCAAGGCGCTGGCCGAAGGCATCTGCCGCGTGATCGGCGATCCGGCCCTTGCCGAGCGCCTGCGCCATGGCGGGGCGATCCGGGCCCGGGACTTCACCTTCGATCGGACCATCGGCGCCTACGAGCGACTGTTCGCCGCTCTGACCCTCCCAGCGACCTTGGAGGTGAGCCCCGCATGAACATCCTCGCCATCACGAACCAGCTGAGCATGGGAGGGGCCGAGCACTTCGTCGTCCGCCTCTCGAACGAGCTCGCTCATCGGCGGCATCGGGTGGTCGTCCTGACGGCGGGCGGCGACCTGGTCCGCTTGCTCGACGACCGCGTCACCCACGTCACGGGTCCTGCCCGGGCCAAGACGCCCCGGGCCATCTGGGGCCTGTCGCGCCAGATCGCGAACCTCGTCCAGCGCCACGAGATCCAGGTAGTACATGCCAACTCGCCGACCACGGCCCTCGCCGCCAGCCTCGCCTGCTGGAGCCGGGCCGTCCCCGTGGTGACCTCGGCCCATGGGTCGTGGGACGAGCGGGTGAAGCCCTACGTGGCCCGCATGTTCTCCGTCGGCTCGGATCGGGTCGTCGGCTGCAGCGAGGCCCTGACGAAGGATCTGGTGCGCCATGGCCTGAACCGCCACAAGGCCATGACCATCCACAACGGCATTCCCTTCCGCTCGTCGCCTCCGGACGCTGGGCTGCGGGCCGAGGTCCGCGCAGAGCTCGGTCTGCCCGCCGACGCGCCCGTCATCATCTACGTGGGGCGCTGTACGCGGGACAAGGGCCTGAACGAGCTGCTCACCGCCGTGGCGCAGGTGCGCTGGCGCTGCCCGGAAGTCCGACTGGTGCTGGCGGGCGACGGTGAGGCGCTGCCCGAATGCAAGGCGCAGGCCCGCCGTCTCGGCATCGAGGAGGCCGTCTCCTTCCTCGGCTTCCGGAACGACGTGAATCGCCTGTTGGCCGCGGCGGATGTCTTCACCCTGCCGTCCTGGGACGAGGGCTTGCCGCTGTCGGTGGCCGAGGCCATGGCGGCGGGCTTGCCCGTGGTGGCCACCCCGGTGGGAGGCATGCCCGAGATCGTGCTGGACAACATCACGGGCCTGCTGGTCGAGCTCCGCTCGCCGGCGCGTCTCTGCGAGGCCCTGCACAAGCTGGTCGCGGATCCGGTCATGGCCCGGCGCATGGGCCAGGCGGGCCGCATCCACGTCTCCGCCCACTTCACGCTGGATCAGATGGTGAGCCGCTTCGAGGCGCTCTACCTGGACCAGCTCGACACGTGCCCGGCCGGCATGCTGCAGCGCGCCACCCTTTCTTGAGGGCCTGTCGCCCGAGGAGGTTGCCCATGAAGCCTCGGATCCTCATGGTTGCGTCCCGCAAGCTCACCAACCCGCCGACGGCGGGGTTCGGCATCCGATTCATCAACACCGCCCGCTACCTCGCCCAGCATTTCACGGTGGACCTGCTCTACCAGGATCGGGGCGAGCCGGGGGATACGGCGGGGCTCGCGGAGATCTTCGATCGGCTCGTACCCTTCCGGTTCTCGACCGCGCGCTATGCCTTGAACGGGCTGCGGGGCGTGGTATCGACCGCGCCCATGCAGGTGCACCTCTTCACCTTCCCCGAGATCCGGTCGTGGATCGTGGCGCACCAGCACGAGTACCAGGCCATCGTGGGCTGCCACGTGCGGGTGGCCGAGCTGTTGCGGGACCTGGACGTCCCGGTGGCGATCGACCTGGTGGACGCCATCTCGCTCAACTACGAGCGGGCCCTGGAGCAGGCCGGGGGCCTTCGGAAGCTCGTCTACGGCGTGGAGCGCGAGCGTCTCCTGCGCTACGAGGTCGAGACGGTCAATCGCTATGCGCGGAGCTTCGTGGTCTCGGACGTCGATCGGCGTTACCTGCTCGACCATGGGGCGGATCCCGCGCGGCTGGTGACGACGCCCGTGGGCGTCCAGGAGCACGTGATCGCACGCCCGGCATACGAGGGGCCCGAAGAGGACGCGATCGCCTTTCTCGGCAAGATGAACTACCACCCCAACACGGACGCGGCGCTCTTTATCGCGGATCGCATCTTGCCGAAGCTGCGCGAGCGGGTGCCGGGGTGCAAGTTCTACATCGTGGGCACGGAGCCCTCGCGGGAGATCCAGGCGCTCGCGGAGCGGCCGGGGATCGTGGTGACGGGCTTCGTGGAGGATCCCTACCAGTACCTGGAGAAGGCGAAGGTGGTGGTGGCGCCGATCCGCTTCGGGGCGGGGCTGCAGAACAAGGTGCTCGAGGGGATGGCGTTGCGCAAGCCGGTGGTGGCCTCGACGATCGCGACCCAGGCCATCGGGGGCCGGGACGGTCGGGAGTACCTGGTGGCCGACGAGCCGAAAGAGATTCTGGGGGCGCTGGTTCGGTGTTTCGAGGCGCCGCCCTTGCGCTCGGCGCTGGGAGCGAACGCCCGGGCGTGGATCGAGGCGCACTTCACGTGGGCGTCGACGGGGCGGCGGTTTCTGCAGGAGTTGCCGGCGCTGGGGTAGTGGAACAAGGAGGACCCCCCCTAGCCCCCCCTCTAGAGGGGGGGAAGCTCTTGAGAGGGGGTATCTCATCCCTGATCTAAAGGAGCCACCTGGCTTTCCACCCACCCATGATCCTTACACCCCCCCTCTAGAGGGGGGGCTGGGGGGGGTCTCCTTAGAAAAAAGGCTACCCCTTCCTCCGCCAGATCATCAGGACCTCGTTCCCCTTCCGGGGCTTGATCGAGTCCTCCGGCATCTCCTCGCACACCAGCTCGAAGCACTCCCCGAACGAGCGCTTGATCTCCTCGATGCTCACCTTAAACGGCGGCCCCTCTGGGTCCTTTTCCCGCAGCGGAAAGAACAGCCCGAACAAGAGCCCGCCCGGCCGGATCAGCCGGGCCATCCGGTCCCGGTACGCCGTGCGCAGCTCCGGCGCAATCGCGCAGTAGAAGGTGTACTCCATGGCCGCGTCGTACTCACCCTCGGCCTCGAAGAAGTCCCCCACGCGCACGTCCAGGGCCACGCCCGCGGCCTCCGCCGACGCTCGCAGCGCCTCCGACGCCAAAGGGGAGAAATCGAGCGCCGTCACCTCGTAACCCGCCTGGGCGAAGGCGATCGCGTCGTACCCCCGTCCCGCTCCGGGCACCAGGAGGCGTCCTTTTGGGATGGTCCCCGCGCGGATGAGGCGCAAAAAAACAGGCGTGGGACCACCAAGGTCCCACGGCGTGTTGCGCTCGCGATAGCGGTCGTCCCAGTTGGTGGCGTTCAGCTCGGTCATGTTACTCCAGCTGGAAGGTGCTGCTCGGCATGGTCGAGTTGAGGACCATGTTGTCCATTCTCAGGCGGACGACGAGCTTGTCGCTCTTATCGTACATCTCCCGGACGATGGGCACCATCTTCTGGCCGTCGATGACGTAGACCTCGCGGGCGATGCCCCGGAGGCTGCGCGGCGAGACGATGCTCAGCTGGGCGACGGGGACGCCGTTCAACTGGCCCGTGCCCATCACCGTCACCTGGTTGCGCGGATCCAGGAGGGTGTCCATCAGGGGGTTGATCCCCGTCTCGTCGAGGAAGAAGCCGCGCTGGTCGGTGGCACGGGGATCGTGGACATCGATGTTGGTCTTGACCCAGAAGCCGATGAACTTCGTCTTGACGGCCAGGTCCTTGCCGCCCGTCCAGACGAGCTTGGTGCCGACCGTCTTGGGGTCGCTGCTCTGGACCATGTAGATGGAGGTCTTGTTGGGCTTCTCGAAGGCGAACTTCGCCTGGTTGGAACCCTGCTGGCCGGTCTTCTCGTTGACGAAGTAGCCCGTCAGGTCGCAGCGGATGTTGTTGACCCGAGCGCGGGTGGCCGTCACGCCCTGCATGATCTGCTGGATCAGCGCCTGCTGGTTCTGCTGCGACACCTGCTGGTTGTTCTGGTTCAGGCGCAGGTCCTTCATGTTCTTGCCGTCGTCGACGACGGTGCCGGGGGCCTCGCCGCAGCCCGCGATGAGGCTCGCGCTGACGACGGCCGCCAGCAGGGTGAGCAGAGATTTCTTCGCGAACGTCATGGGTGGACCTCCCCCTCACTTAACAACTCTTGTACTGCTTATCCGGGAGATCCGGGGGATCTTTCTTATTGCGAGGTTGCGCTTGATTTAACTTTCGTTGAAACCTCCTTGGAGCACCTCGCCCCCACCGCGGCAGCGGTGAGGGCGAGGCGTGGGGGAGGAGGGATCAGGCCTGGGCGTAGCCGTAGGCGGGCTGGACGTAGCCGTAGCCGGGCTGCTGGTACGCGACGGGCTGCTGGTAGGACGCGTACGTGACGGGCTGCTGGTAAGCGACCGGCTGCTGATAGGCCGCGTACGAAACGGGCTGCTGATAGGCCACGGGGGCCTGGTACGTCGCGTAGCCGTAGCCGGGCTGCTGATACGCGTAGGTCGCGGGCTGCTGGTAAGCGACCGGCTGCTGGTACGCGTGGGTCGCGGGCTGCTGGTAGGCGACCTGCTGCTGATACGCGTAGGCCGCAGGCTGCTGGTACCCGTAGGCAGCAGGCTGCTGGTAGGCAAAGGCCGCGGGCTGGACCATCGGCAAGGGAGTGCCGGGGGTCGTGCCGATGGTGCCCATGGGCGTCGGCGTGCCGTAGGCGAGCGGAGCCTGCGGGTAAACAGGAACCGCCGCGGTGTAGGGAGCGGTCGAGAGGGGCGGCCCGTAGGCGGTCGCAGGCGGTGCGGCGGGCGGGGTGAACGGCTGGATGTCGTTCGCCACCACGGGCTGGATGTCGCGCGACGTGACGGGCGCCGGCGCCTGGGCGCGGGCGTCGGGGCTGATCTGAACGGTATCCTGAGCGGGCTGAGGCTTGGGCTCCGGCTTGGGCTCCGGCTTCGGTTCGGGCTTGGGTTCCGGCTTGGGTTCGGGCTTGGGAGCCGGAGCCTGCTGACCCTTGAGCAGCTTGTCGACGCCGTTGCGAACCCGGTTCCAGTCGAAGTTATCGGACGGATCGACCTTGCGGCCGCGCGGGAGGGCCACGTCCCTGTGCCCGGTGATCCGGTCCATGGGGACCTTGTAGGTCTGGCACATCCAGGCCACGAGCTTGATGAGCGCATCGTACTGGGCATCGGTGTAGGGATCCTTACCGTTGCCCAGGTTGACGATCTCGATGCCCAGCGAGAAGTCGTTGACGTCGTCCTTGCCCTTGAAGCTGCTGGTGCCGGCGTGCCAGGAGCGCTTGTTGTCGGGGACCGACTGCACGATGGTGCCGTCCTTGCCCACGATGTAGTGCGAGCTCACCTGCGCCGAGGCGTTCTGGAAGAAGCGACCGGTGTCCTCGGCCCGACCGCCGCCGGCGGTGTGGTGGAGGACGATGGTGTCGATATCGATCCCACCGGGCCGATCGTTCTGGTTCGGCGAGGGCATGGAGATGACGTTGGGCTTGGAAAGGCCGCCGCCCGCCTCCACGGGGGAGCGCTGAGCGCCCGCCATCCGCTGCACTGCCGAGCTGAAGTTGCGAGAATCGACCAGTCCTGCCATTTGTGCCACCCTTCCCAGTTGGTTCCCCTCAGAGCTTATCGGACGGTGCCCGGGACGGGTCGGTAAAATTTAGTTCCCAGTTTGTTTAAATCTGGCTAAATCTTGCTTGCTGGGAACCCAGTAGTTCCAGCGACCCATCAGGACCATGACGGCGGGCACCAGGAGCAGGCGCACCAACGTCGCGTCGAGCAGGATGGCCGCGGACAGGCCCACTCCCAGCTCCTTGAGGCCGCGCACCTCGATGGCCGTGTAGGGAATAAAGACGCCGAGCAGGATGAGGGCGGCCCCCAGCACCACGCGGCCGGATCGGCTGAGGCCGTGGGCGATCGCCTCTGTCGGTGCGCCGCTCGCGTCATAGGCCTCGCGGATCCGCGCCAGCATGAAGATCTCGTAGTCCATGCTCACGGCAAACAGCACGGAGAGCAGGATCGTGACGGTGGTGGACTGGAGGGGCATGGGCGGGCCCGCCCGCAGGACCTCCGGCCCCCAACCCCAATGGAAGACCATGACGACGATGCCGAGGGCCGCTAGCACGGGCAGGAGATTGGTCACGAGGGCCTTGAGGGGCAGGACGGCCGATCGCAGGTACCACCCGAGCAAGAGCGTCACCGACAGGAGCGTCGTCCCGACCACCCAGGGCAGGCCCCGGGCGAAGGCTGTCTGGGTGTCGGCCAGCTCCGCCTGCATGCCGCCGACGAGCGGCGTCACGCCAGGGTATGGCTTGGCCTGGAGGCGATCGCGCAGCTCACCGACCAGCCCCTCTCCCCGCGGATCGTCCGGCGCGTACGTCGAGGTCACTCGCATGAGCGCCACCCGGCCGTCCGGGCTGATCCCCAGGTCCCGGCCGCCGAGCAGCATGGTCGGGGCCCGGGCGAGGGTGCGGATGCCCTCCGGGGCCACGGGCAGCGAGGCCGCGCTCTCCACGTGGGCGATGCGCGGATCCCGGGTCAGATCCTGCGAAACCCCCCGCATGTGGCGGATGAAGCCCGGATCGAGCACCTGGTCGGGCCCGTCGGCCTGCCACAGCACGAGGAGGGGGCTGATGCCGCCTCCCTCCTCGAGGGCGAGCAGCCGATCCAGGCCACGCTTGGACTCCAGCTCCGACGGCAGCTGGGAGATGTACGGCGCCCAGCTCTTGAGCTGGGTGACCGGCGCTATCAGGAGCCCGAAGAAGAGGAGCGACCCCATGAGGGCCGAAACCGGGCGGCTCGTCACGCGGCGCGCGAGCTCGGCCCAGAGGCGATCGCCCGCCTCCCGCCGCTCGAGCCTGAGCTGGCGCCCGAGATCCCATCGTCGGGCGAAAAGCCCGAGCAGGGCCGGGATGAAGGTGAGCGTGAGGCCTGCCGCCAGCACGGCCGAGCCCGCGATGGTGACGGCGATCGAGCGCAGCTCTCCGGAGGGCACGGCCCACAGGGACAGTCCGCCGGCCGTCATCACGGCGGCCGACACGACGATGGTGGCTCCGGCTCCCTCGAGGCTCGCCTCGAGGGCGGTTGCCGCCTCCCCCGCGTATTCCTCGCGCAGGCGGCTCAGGAAGAACAGCGGGTAGTCGAGGCCGAGGGCCAGGGCGAACACGGCGGCGATCACCATGTTCAGGCTGCTCACGGGCAGTCCCTGGGACACGAGGTAGGTCAGACCGGGCAGGATGGCGAGGCAGCAGAGCCCTGCACCCAGCGTCACCGCCACGAGCAACGGGCTTCCGAAGACGTACCCGAGCGCGAGGGCGGCGAGCAGGAGGGAGACGACCTCGATGACGGCCAGGCGCTCGCCCAGGAGCTCGAACAGGTCGTAGGAGGCAGCCGACGCCCCTGTGACCGACACCTCGACGCCGGATAGCGGCGGTACGGCGCCGCGCAACGCCTGAACGGCCTGAACGGCCGGGATCGCGGGGTCCGTGACGACCAGGAGCGCGTCCGTATCCCGAGCGTCGAGCTCCCACCCGGAGACCGAGCGGACGAGGGGTAAGGTGCCGAGCCGATCCCGAAGGGCACGCTCCTGTGCCGGATCGAGCGGTCGATCGGGGTGGTGCAGGACGATCAGGTGAGAGAGGCCCGCGTAGCGGGGAAAGGCCTCGCGCAGCACCCGCTGGACCTCGGCCGATTCGCTGCCGATGGGCGGGTTGCCGGCCTGGACGAGGCGCGATTCGAGCGCGGGCCGCGCCACCAGCCCGAGGGCGGCCAGCATGAGCCAGCAGGCGATGAAGAGGTGCGGGAAGCGGCGGACGCCGTGCGCGAGGGAAGCCAGGAACCGGTGGAGCAAGGGCTGGCTACTTCATCTGATCCAGCAGGTAGCGGATCATGCCCTCGTCGGGCTGCTCGACCATCTCGAAGTGGTTCTTGTGGGGCACGTGCTTCGAGACGAAGGTGTCGCCGAAGGGATTCTGGAAGGTGAGGTTGCGTTGGTTCTCGACGAGCACGACCTTCTCGGCCTTGGGCAGCTTGCGCAGGGCCTGCGCCGTGTTGCCGTTCTTGGGCTCGATGAGGGCGAGCACGCCGACGGGGACCTTGCGCTGGTCGAGGGCCTCGGCCACGTTGGCCGCGACCTTGGTGCCGAGGCTGTAGCCCACCAGGTTGACCTTCTGGCCGGGCACGAGCGGCATGCGATCGATCTCGTCGAGGATCTGCTTGGTCAGGCGATCCGAAAAGGTGCCGAACAGCTGCTCGCGGGGAATGGCGAGCTGATTGACTAGGAAGTTGTCGCTGTTGTAGTGGAGGGCCTTTGCCTCGGGGAAGCCTTCCTTGCGGAAGCGCTCGGCGAGGGCGTCCATGGCCCCGCGGCCGTGGTCCTTGAGCCCCTTGGCATCCACGCCATGGAAGAAGAACACGCGGGGCGCCACGGCCTTGACGGCCTGGGCGGCCTTTTCGATGGGCGCGGCCTGGCGGGCCTTGCTGGCCAGCCGGTTCATGATCAGGTTGGAGCCTGGAATCCGCATGTCGTACTCCTCCACCAGGAGCGTTATCGCGCCCAGCGGGAGAACGGCTTCTTAACGGTCGGTTAAGTTTGAGCGAAACTTGCTGACGAGGCTCCCGCCCCCGTACCTAGGGGATGCGATCCGGGGCTTTGCCGTCAATCCTGGCTTGGCGCGGCTGAGGCGGTCTCGGCCTTCGGGCGCCGCACCTCACCGATCTTTTCGGCCGGAAAGCCTCCCCACTTCTCGTAGGGGCCGATGATCGTGCTCGTCTTGACGAAGCTGCCGGCCTCGACGGTGGCGCCCTCGCCGACCTTGACGTTGATGGACAGGGTCGCGTTCGCCCCCACCATGGCGTCCGCGCCCACCTCCACGCCCGGGCCGATCTTGGCATGGGCCCCGATGACCGCCCGGTCGCCGATGACGATGGGCAGGATGATCATGCGATCGGGCAGGGCCAGGTGGCCGCTCAGGCTCGCGAGGCCCCCGATGTTCACGCCGCGCCCGAGGGTGATCATGAAGGCGTCGGCGATCGTGACGTCCGGGCTGATCCAGTTCTCGTAATGGGTCTTCATGCCCTGGCCGCGGTAGTACAGGAAGCGCAGGAGGGCGATGAAGTGCACCGTGCGCAGGAAGGGCATGGCGAAGATGACGTTGCTCAGGCCCGTGCGCCAGACGAGGGCGAAGAAGGGGCCCGGCTTGAACTTCTCGTAGATGCCCGGCGTCACCTTTGGGCTGAGGGCGCTCACCACGCCCATCAGGACCACCACCACCAGGAGCATGAGGATGTAGGCGGGCAGCACGCCGAAGGCGACGCCGGTCCAGCCCCACAGCCCGTGGACCCACGTGAGGAACGCCCCTGCGGCGAGCACGCCCGCGCCGTAGAGCAGACCGGCGAAGGCGATCCAGGCCAGGTCGTAGACGATCCAGAGCGCGAAACGGATGGGGCCATGGCTCTTGGGCGCGGTGCGGGACATGCGGGCATCCTCTTTGGCAGATCGGACGGGCACTACAAAGTATATCAGTAGTCCAAACGCCGTGTCGCTCTGGTATAATGACCCCATGCTGCAGCTCAACGCTCAAGATTTCGCGCGTTTGGACCGGTTCGAGCGCATCGCCGCCCTCGGCATGTCGAGCATGCACCCGGGCGGCATGGCCGCGACGTACCGCCTCATCCGCGAGACGGGCCTCAAGGCCGGCGACAAGCTCCTGGACGTGGGCTGCGGCGTCGGGCAGACGTCCTGCCTGCTCTCGACCCGCTACGGGGCCGAGGTGACGGGGGTCGATCGCAGCCCCGGTATGATCCAGCGCGCCAGGGAGCGCGCCCGCTCGCTCGGCGCCAAGGCGACCTTCGTCGAGGGCGACGCCTACGCCCTCACCTTTGCCGACGAGACCTTCGACCTGCTCTTCGCCGAGTCCGTGACCCTCTTTCTGGACAAGGACCGGGTGCTGCCCGAGCTGCGCCGCGTGCTCAAGCCGGGCGGGCGCATCGCGGACATCGTCATGACCTGCCACGAGCCCGTGCCGACCGAGGTGCTCGACACGCTCGAGGGCCTAGAGGGCGTGCGCATGAACCCCCTGAGCGAGGACGAGTGGCGCGCGGCCTACGAGCGGGCGGGATTCCGCATCGTCTACTGGGAGTTCCACCCCACCATCTCCGATCGCTCCACGTTGGGCTCCTTCCTGCGGGACAACGGCACGGGCGGCCTCAAGGCCGTGGCCCGCATGATCGGGCTCTTCGTCCGGGATCCGCAGTTCCGCGCCTACCTCCGGGACCTCGGGGCCTTCTGGAAGATCCACAAGCGCCGCTTCGGCTACGGCGTCATCGTGGCGGAGCGCGCATGAGCCGTTTCGGTCGCTTCGACGGGATGACCATCCTGGGGGCCGGCGCGGCCCTTCCGGAGCGCCGGATCACCAACCAGGAGCTGCTCGAGGCCGCGGGCGCCACCCAGGCCCTCAGCCCGGAAGGCCTGCGCAAGCTCTCGGGCGTCGAGACCCGCCACTGGACCCACGTCATCGGCCAGCCCGCGGACCACGCGGAGACCACGAGCCAGGACCTCGCCATCGAGGCCGCCCGCCGCGCGCTCGACGACGCGGGGATCTCCCCCGAGGCCATCGACGGGCTGCTCATGATCACGACCACCGCCCCGCGCCCGAGCGTGAACACAGGCAACCACGTGGCCAAGGCCCTGGGCATCGGGGGCTTTGCCCTCGAGCTGAAGGCGGGCTGCTCGAGCAGCCTCTACGGCCTCACGGTCGCAGCCTCCATGATGTCCCTCGGCACGGGCACCATCCTCTTGGTCGCTTCCGAGGCCTGGACCAAGCTCACGCCACCCGGCCTGCCCGGGCCCATGGCGGTCGCGGGCGACGGGGCGGCAGCCCTGGTCCTGGGTCGGGGCCCGGGGGCCTTTCTCGGCGGATCCCTCTGGACCAAGGCGGAGCACGCGGCGGCCATGATGCCCCCCGGCCTCTATCCGCCCACCCCGGAGGCCATCGCCCGGGACGAGTACCAGATCCGGCTCACGGAAGACGTCTCGGAGCTCGTCCGGGACTGCTACCCCGTGGTCTACCGCGAGGCCCTCGAGGCCGCGGGCCTTGCTCCCGACGACGTGGACCTCGTCATCCCGCACCAGGCGAGCGCTCCTATCCTGCGCCGGGCCCTGCGCGACTGCGGCGTGCCCGAAGAGCGGGCCTTCCACACCCTCGAGCGCTACGGCAACGCGAGCTCGGCGAGCGTGCTCCTGTCGGTGCATGACGCCCGGCGTGAAGGACGCCTGCGGAGCGGGCAGCATGTGGCCATGGTGGCCGTGGGGGGTGGCGTGACGGCGGCTTGCGTGGTGCTGAGGATTTAGTCGTGCTCTACCGTCCGCGTCAGACCGCTCGGCTACTCGGCACCGGCTCCTTCTTGCCGGGCGAGCCCCTGACCAACGAGGCCTTCATCGCGCGCACGGGCCTGCGCCTCACCCCGGAGTGGATCGAGCGCCACACGGGCGTGCGATCGCGCCACTGGGCCGACCCGTCGCTTGCCACCTCCGACCTCGCGGTGGCCGCCGCTCGCGCGGCCCTCGCGGATGCGGGCCTCGCCCCCACGGACCTGGATCGCATGGTCCTCGCCACCATCTCCGGCGACTGGCCCACCCCCGCCACGGCCTGCGCGGTGCAGGCCAAGCTGGGGGCCACCTGCCCTGCCATGGACGTCAACTCGGCCTGCGCGGGCTTTCTCTTTGCTCTCGACCACGGCCTGCGCGGGGTGGACACGGGGCTCTCCCGGGTGCTCGTGATGGGAGCGGAGCTGCGATCGCGCTTCATCAACCACCAGGACCGCCGCACGGCCCCCATCTTCGGGGACGGCGCGGGGGCGGCCATCCTGGGCCCGGCGAGCCGTCCGGACGAGGGCTTCATCGGCCTCATGCTCCAGACCGAGGGCGACCTGAACCAGATGGTCATGGTTCCCGCGGGCGGCACCGTCGAGCCCCCCAGCGCCGAGACGGTGGCGGCGGGGCGCCATTACATCGTCATCCGCGACGCTGCCGAGCTCACGGCCAAGGGCGTCAGGGCCATGGCGGACCTCGTGCGCCGGGCATGCGGCGAGATGGGCGTGGGCCTGGACGACCTCGACATGGTCATCCCGCACCAGGCCAACCTCGTGATGCTCGACCGCATCTTCGAGCTACTTGAGCTGCCCGTGGAGAAGCGGGTCGTGACCATCCCCGAGACGGGCAACACCGTGGCGGCGTCCATCGCGATCGCCCTGGAGCGCGCCCGTCGCCTGCCGGCCTGGCGGCCCGGCGCCCTCATCGCCCTCGCCACGCTGGGTGGCGGCTACTCCGGCGGGGTGGCCTTCTACCGCGTGCCCGCCGACGAACACCCCACCGAGGAGGTCCGCTCATGACCAAGGCGCCCATCGTCTTCGCCCCGCACTCGTGGGGCCTCTCGCATGTGGGCCGCTCGCTCCTGGTCGCCCTGGAGCTGCAGCGCCGCGGCTACCGCTGCGTCTTCGTGGGCGACGGCCCGTTCGTCCTGCCCGAGGACTCGCTGGTGCGCCGGGCGGGCATCGAGGTCTACCCGCTCCTCGACATGACCATGGACGAGGTGCTGGTCAACGGCTTCGACTTCCACACGCCCGAGTCCCTGCGCCGCCTGGTCTCGGCCGAGCGCGAGATGATCCAGAAGCTCAAGCCGTCGGTCATCGTGAGCGACTACCGCCCCTCGATCCACGTGGCGGCGGCCATCGAGAAGGTGGGCGTCATCGCCCTGACCAACACCCACTGGACCCACTACTGGGGCACCAAGATCACCCCACCCCTCGAGCACAAGGTGACGCTCAAGGTCACGGGCATGCTCGGCCGGACGCTCGGCATGGCAATCCTCAACCAGCTGGTGCCCATCGTCTCGGCGCGCATCTTCAAGGACAACGTCACGATCTACAACGCGCTCTTGGCCGAGCACGGCCTGCCGCCCCACGCGGACATCCTCAGGCTCTTCGAGGGCAGCGTCGCCACCTACCTCACCGATGCCCCGGAGTGGTGCAAGACCAAGGCCCACCTGCCCCCGCAGATCCGCGTCGCGGGCCCCCTCTACTGGTCGGCGCCCACTCCGGCCGGCTGGGACGAGGACCTGCCGCACGACCAGCCCTGGCTCTACCTCTCGGCGGGCAGTTCCGCCAACCCGGACGTGTTCCCGGCCCTCTTCCGGGAATTGCGCGACCTGCCTTACCGGGTGCTCATGACCACCGCAGGCCTCGAGCTGCCCCGGCAGATCCCCGACAACTTCACCATCCGGGACTTCCTGCCCGGCGAGGAGGTCATGGCGCGCAGCGCCCTCTCGATCCTCAACGGCGGCTCCGGCACCATCTACCAGGCCATCAAGGCGAAGAAGCCCATGCTGCTCGTTCCCATGCGCGGCGACCAGGAGTGGAACGGTCATGACGCCGAGCGCCTGGGGATCGCCCGCGCCATCCACCGCCGGCACGTCATCGACAAGCCGGGCCTCTTGCGCCAGGCGGTGATCGAGACCATGGAACGGCGGGATCAGTACACGCAAAAGCTCACGGGCCTTTCCGACAAGATCGAGCGCTACGACGCGGCCGCCACCATCGCCGACGGCGTGGAGATGGCCGTCGTCTCGCATGTGGGGGCTCAGCCATGATCGAGGAAGTCGTTCCGCAGGCGCCCGCGCGCCGGGTGCGCCACGGGGCCATGTCCGCCCGCGAGCGCATGGAGGCCTTCTTCGACGCGGGCACCTTCGTCGAGTGGGGCGCCGAGGTCGAGCCCGTTCCCCAGTCCTTCGGCCCCCAGCCGGCGGACGCCCGCGGGGACGGGGTGATCGCGGGCATCGGCGAGGTCGACGGCCGGATCACCTTCGCCTACGCCATGGACTTCTCGGTCCTGGAGGGCACGCTCGGCGAGAGGGGCGCCCAGAAGATCGTGGACCTCATGGACCGCGCCGTGGACGCTGGAGCGCCGCTCGTGGCCATGCTGCACTCCAACGGGGCGCGCCTGAGCGAGGGCGTCGGCTCCCTAGAGGGGGCCACGGCCGTCTTCCACCGCTACATCGTCTACTCGGGCCGCATTCCCCTGGTCGCCGTGGCCATGGGCTTCTGCTCGGGCTTCCCGGCCTACCTCGCCTCGTTGTCCGACGTGGTGATCATGGTCGAGCGCTCGAGCTTCCTGGTGACGACGAGCCCGGCGGTCATCCGGGCCGCGACGGGCCAGAGCGTGCGACTGCCGGAGCTGGGCGGCGCCAAGACCCACGCCGAGATCTCGGGCGTGGCGCACCGCACGGCCCCCAACGAGGCGGAGGCCCTCGCCCAGACCCGCGAGGTCCTCTCGTACCTGGACGCCCGCTGCACCCGCCCGGCGCGCTCGCCCCTGGGCCCCATGCCCGCGCTGCCCGCGCACCCCGCGCATGCCTACGACGTGGTGCCCCACATCCAGGGGCTCGCGGACGGCGGGGACTTCTGCGAGCTGTGGCCGCGCTGGGCCAAGAACGTCGTGACGGGCTTCATCCGTCTGGGGGGGCGCTCGGTGGGCGTCATCGCCAACCAGCCGGCTGTGGACTGCGGGGCCGTGACGACCCGCTCCGCCCGCAAGATGACGCGCTTCGTCAAGCTCTGCGACGCCTTCGGGCTGCCGCTCGTGTTCCTGGTGGATGTGCCCGGGATCCTGCCCGGCGTGGAGCCCGAGCACGACGGCATCCTCATCGAGGGCGCGAACTTCTACAAGGCCCTCAACACCGACGTCCCACGCCTCACGGTCGTCACCCGCAAGTGCTACGGCGGCGCCTACGGCCTGCTCAACTCGAAGCAGGGCGGCGGCTCGGTGGTTTTCGCCTATCCGCAGGCCAAGATCGGCGTGGCCGGCGCCGAGATCGCCATGCAGATCCTGGGCGGCAAGGACGACGAGAGCGCCCTGGAGCGCCTTGGCGCCGAGTGGGCCGAGCGCGGCTCGTCGGCCCTTGCGGCCGCCCAGCGCGGCATCGTGGACCGGATCATCGAGCCCCGGCATACCCGCGACGAGCTGTTGGGGGCGCTGCGCATGTTTCCGTCGCGATCGCCGGCCTCGCGCCTGCGCCGGAGCGGCTGGCAGTGAGGCGGCTCGGGCTCGAAGGCAAGGTAGCTCTCATCACGGGCGGGGGCCGCGGTATCGGCCGCGCGGTCGCCGTGGCGCTCGCCTCACAGGGGGCGAAGGTCGCGGTGCTCGGCCGCAACCCGGAGCTGCTGGACGAGACCTGTACGCTCGCCCGCGCGGCGGGGGGGGAGGCCCTGTCGCTGGTGGCGGACATGGGGGATCCCCATTCGGTCGTCGCGGCGCACGAGCGTCTGACGTCCCACTGGGGTGATGCCGAGGTGCTCGTGCACAATGCGGCCCGCTTCTCGCGGCGCCTGCGGCTCGCTCAGTACGCGCCCGAGGACTGGACGGAGTCCATGAACGTCAACTTCCGGGGCGTCATCCAGCTCAACGGCCTCGTGTTGCCCGCGATGAAGCGCCGGCGCTGGGGTCGGGTGGTGTTCATCGGCTCGCTGGTCGCGTCGGTGGGGGCTCGGGGCAACGGCCTCTACAGCACGCTCAAGGCGGCCCAGGAGGCCATGGCGCGCGGACTCGCCCTTGACTACGGCCCCTTCGGCGTCACGTCGAACGTCGTGGCTCCGGGCTTCATCGACACGGAGCGGTTCCGGGAAATCGCCACCGCCGAGATGGCCGCTCGGCACGCGGAGGGCTCGGCCCTCAAGCGGCTCGGCCGCCCGGAAGAGGTGGCGGACGCCGTGGTCTTTTTGGCCTCCGAGGCCGCTAGCTTCATCACCGGGACGGTCCTGCCCGTGGGGGGCGGCTCCCACCTCAACAACCAATGGTGACATCCATGCAGCCAGACGCCATCCTGACTCACCTGCGCGAGATCCTCGCCTCCATGGACGACTTCCGTCCGCGCATCGCGCCGGCCGAGATCCGGCCAGAGCACCGCCTGATCGAGGACCTTGGCGTGGACTCGGTGGCGCTCCTAGACCTGGCCGTGGGCCTCGAGACGCGCCTCGGACGTGCGGTCGACGAGACGGAGCTTGCGGGACTGGCGACGGTGGGGGCGATCGCCCACCACTTCGCGAGCCGGGAGGCCTAGCCATGGACTTGGGGCTCACGGGCAAGACCGCCCTCGTCGTCGGCGCCTCGCGCGGCATCGGCCGGGCCGTGGCGCTCGCGCTCGGAGCCGAGGGCATGCGGGTGGCCGTCATGGGCCGGAGCGCCGAGGCGCTCGCTGAGACCGTCGATCAGCTGCGGGCCGGCGGGGCCCAGGCCGGATCGGTCGTCCTGGATGCCGCTCGGGCGGATCAGGCGCGCTGGCTGGAGGCCCGGGAGGCCATCGAGGCGGAGCTCGGGCCCGTTGAGGTGCTCGTGTACGCGGCGGCCGCTCCAGACCGTCCCGCGCGCCTCGCCACCCTCCCCGAGACCCACTGGAACGACGTGCTCGCCACGGATCTCGGTGGCCTCTACCGCTGCGCCCAGGTCTTTCTTCCGGGCATGGCCCAGCGAGGCTGGGGCCGGGTGATGGCTCTCGGCTCGTTGATGGGCCTGCAGGGCGGTTTTGCCGAGGGCGCCTACGCCGCGGCCAAGGCGGGCCTCGTGGGGCTCATCAAGACCATCGCCCAGGAGTACGCGCGTCAGGGCATCACCGCCAACCTCGTGATCCCCGGTCGCATCGCCACCGAGCGGACGGCGGGCCTCAGCGAGCGGGCTGCCGAGGCTATGAAGAAGGCCATCGCCATGCGCCGCGAGGGCACGCCCGAGGAGGTCGCGGCCGTGGTCGCCTTTTTGGCCTCCGTGCAGGCTTCCTACGTGACGGGGGCCGAGATTCCCGTCACGGGCGGGCGCGAACTCGGGATGCTGAGCCTCTAGCCATGCTCAATACCGCCCTCGATCGTCACGCCCGCACCCGTCCTGGCCACGAGGCCCTGGTCACGGGCGCGGAGCGCGTGAGCTACGCGACCTTGCGGCGCAGGGTCTGCGGGCTGTGCGATCGCCTGCGTGCCGTCGGCGTGGGGCCCGGGACCATCGTCCCCCTGATGCTCGACAACGACACCCACTTCGTCGTGGCCTTGCTCGCGGTGCTGCGCCTGGGGGCCCACCCGCTACCCTTGCCGCCCTCCACGCCGCCCGACGAGCGGGCAGCGTTGCTCGCGGGGCTCACGATCCCGGTGAAGCTCGTCAACGCGGGGCTCGCGGCCGCGGCGCAGGACGGCCCGGCGCCTCTCGTGGCCGAGCCCTTCGTGCAGGAGTCCGAGACCGACCATGGGGGGCATCATCCGGGGGCGGAGCTTCTGGTGCCGACCTCGGGCTCGACCGGTCAGCCACGGATCGCGCGCCTCTCCGAGGCGGGATCCGTCTGGAACGCCCTCGCCCACGCCGAGTCAATCGGACTTGGGCCCGATGATCGGGTCCTCGTCGTCTCGCCCATGTACCACTCGGCGACGCTCGTCGCGCAGCTGATCGCCACCCTGTGGCACGGCGGCACGCTCGTCCTGATGCGCGGCCCCTTCATGCCCCGGGCGTACCTCAAGGCCATCGAAACCGAACGGATCACCGTCAGCTCCCTGACGCCCACCCACGTGCGGCTCATTCAGGACAAGCGGTCGATGCGATCGCCCATCGTCGCGGCATCCGACCTCTCGTCCCTCGAGACCCTCACGATCGGCGCGGCCCCCATCGAGCCCACGCTGCTCCGCGAGTTCGCCGCCGAGTTCTCCACCAAGACCGAGGCCCGGGTGCATGTAACCTACGGCCTGACCGAGGCGGGGCCACGGGTCACGACCTTGCCGGCCGAAAGTCTCAACGAACGGGCCGACTCCATTGGCCTACCCTTGCGGGGCATTGAGTTGCGGGTGGTGGATCTGCGCGAGCCCGAGTTGCCCCTGCCCGCTGGGACGGAAGGGGAGCTCCAGGTCCGGACGCCCAGTCGCATGATCGGCTACCTGGGCGAGGACCCTTTGAAGGACGGTTGGCTTTCGACCGGAGACCTGGCGGTCATAGACTCCGCAGGCTTCGTGGCGCTTCGGGGTCGGCTGAAGGAAATCATCGTCTCGGGCGGTGCCAACGTCTCCTCCTGGGAGGTCGAACAAGCTTTGTGTGCGGACGGCCGTGTCCATGAGGCGGCCGTCGTGGGGGAGCCTCACGAGGTCTTCGGAGAGATCGTGCGCGCCTACGTCGTGCCGTCCGCACCGGTGGACACCGAGGAGGTCATCCAGGCCCTGTCCACCCGTCTCGCGCCGTACAAGCTACCTCGCAAGGTCACGCTGGTGGACGCCCTGCCCCGAACGCCGAGTGGCAAAGTCGACAAGTGCCGCCTTCGCCAAGCTGATTAGCCTAGAAGCACGACCCAAAGAGGATTTGATCCCTGGGAGCGCCGGCGTTCTGCCGGCTGCCATCCATGCAGTACGCACGTGGACCAAGCGAGCAACCTGGGTAAATGATGATTAGTGCTTTCTAATCTCCGGAGGTTGCGATGAGCGGAATTCAGTCGGCCGGTTCCCACGGCGCCAAGGTCCCCCCCAAGAAGACCGCCGAGCCGGGCAATCACAAGGCTCCCGAGGCCAAGGCCGAGCAAAAGAATTCCCACGGCACGCCGCACGACTCCATCTTCAACGAGCACAACCGGCACACCGCCCACAACTCGCACACGGGCATCGAGCTCGCCAAGCTCGCCAAAGAGGCCCCGCACATCGCGGCCGAGATCGCCGAGGTCCTGGCCCACAACCCCCGCCTCGACTCGCGAATCATCAACGCCATGATCGACATGGGCCGCTACGCCCCGGACCTCGCTGGTACCCTCCTCAAGAAGATCAACGCCCATCCGACGCTCTGCAAGCCTCTGCTCGAGGCCATGCCCAAGATCGCCCAGACCTACAAGGGCGTCTTGACCAGCCTGAAGACCCAGTTCCCCCGCCTCTCCGAGGTAACGCTCGCGCGCATCGCCGAGAGCTCGGTGGGCCGCGGTGTGGCCAAGGCCATCCCGGTCGTGGGCGTGGGCATCGCCGTCTGGGGCACCTACGACACCGCCACCGCCTTCCTCGACCCGCGCCTCTCCAAGGAGACCAAGGCCTACTACGCCCTCGCCAGCACGGCGGACTGGGGTGCTGCGGTCGGCGGCCTGCTCGCCGAGACGGGCGTGGGTGAGGTCGCCGCGGTTGCGGCCGCCGTCGCCTCCATCGGTCTCTTCGCCAAGGCGGAGGCCAGCAAGGAGAACGACCTGCACGGCGAAGGCGGCGGTCACTAGCCTTGCGTCGGAGCAAGCTCGGGTCCCTGGGCGGTCATCTGGCGCGCTTCCTGGTGGCCCTCTCGGCTTTCAACCTGGGGCCCGCTTCCGCCAAGTCGATGCATGACGTCCCCTTCCCCAAGGGCTTCATGTGGGGCGCCGCGACGGCCGCACACCAGGTCGAGGGCCACCTCCGCAACGACTGGTCGGACTTCGAGAAGCTGAAGGGCGTCGTCGCCAACGGCGATACGTCCGAGGAAGGCGTGGACCACTACAACCGCTTCGACTCCGACTTCGCCCTCGCGGCCGACATGGGCCACAACGTCCACCGCCTGTCCATCGAGTGGTCGCGCATCGAGCCCGAGAAGGGCAAGTGGGATGCCGCGGCCATCGCCCACTACCACGAGGTCTTTCGCTCGCTGAAGCGCCACGGCATCAAGCCGATGGTGACCCTGCACCATTTCACCAACCCGGTCTGGGTGGCCGCCCAGGGCGGCTGGCTCGCGGAAGAGACGCTCAAGGACTTCGAGCGCTTCGCCGACTTCGTCGCCCGCGAGTACGGGGGCGAGGTGGACTGGTGGATCACCATCAACGAGCCCAACGTCTACGCCTTCCAGTCGTACGACGCCGGTATCTGGCCGCCCCAGCACAAGAACCGGGACGAGGCCCTCCAGGTGATGGCCAACATGGCCCGCGCGCACGCCCTCGCGTACCGCGCCCTGCATGCGGCGGATACCCAGGACGCGGATGGCGACGGCCTGGCCGCTCAGGTCGGGATCTCGCAGCACCTCGCCATCTTCGACCCCTACAACGCCTGGAATCCCATCGACCATCTTTACGCCTACTTCAACGACCAGGTCTTCAACCGGGCGATGCTCAAGGCCGTGACGACGGGCGATCTGGACTTCGGCATTCCGGGGGCCAAGGGCGTGAAGGCCCAGGTGCCCGAGGCCAAGAACTCGGTGGACTTCATCGGCATCAACTACTACACGCGCTGGCGGGTCACGTCCTTCGGGCCCAAGGATCGCCTGGCGACACCGGGGGCTCCGGTCAACGACCTGGGCTGGGAGATCTATCCGGAAGGCCTGTACCGGGCGCTCATGCTGGCAGACGGCTATTCGCGCCTTCCGGACGGGCGCCGGGTGCCGATCATCATCACCGAAAACGGGATCGACGATCGCAAGGGGGCCGTGCGCAGCTCCTACCTCGTCGAGCACCTGAAGCAGGTCATGCATGCGATCTGGGACGGCGTGGACGTGCGCGGCTACGTCCACTGGACCCTGACGGACAACTTCGAGTGGGTGGAGGGCTACGCCTCGCGCTTCGGCCTCTACAAGATTGATCGAAGGGCCGGCCGGAACCTGGCGCGGGTTCCGACCGAGACGGTGGAAGTCTATAAGTCTATTGCAACGAGGAATGCACTCTAGCACTATGAGCCATAATGGCTTTAAGCAAGGAGCTTAGCCAGCCAAGCAAGTTCCCGGACCAGAAGATTTAGTGTATGATGATAAAGTGATAGCTAGGCTAGTTTCATAACTTAATTGCAATCTATTTTAATCGTTGGCCCAACTCGGAATTCGTTCCTAAATCTGGCTTAAAAGGGGCTCGCTCCTAGAATGTCAAAGACTATCGTTGGTCAAATTGTGGCCGCCTCTAAACGAAGACCCATTCTTTTGGTACGTGGCTGGCAACAGCCGAAGTCCATCTCCTGGGCAGGCCGGCGAGTATCAAACATATATTCCCTTAGGAAGTATGTTACGGCCAAATTTTTTAAGGGGTTTGCTGGCGCTGGCGTCTCAGAGTCAGCTCTTATTGAATGTGACAATGGCAAAACTTATATTGTTAAGTTTAACGATGTAAGGCCAGATTACTTATACCCGAAGACCCTTCCAAACGAATATTTGGCCTATCGGCTTGCAAAATCTTTGGTGCTTCCGGTGCCAGATTGTGAGCTTATATGGGTTCCTAGGAGTTTTATTGAGAAAAATCCACAGCTAAGGCAGCGAAGAAAGTCAACATCTCCTGTTCGTTCGGCGGGAATACATTTCGGTTGTTTAGAGATTAAAAATTCATATACATTAGACCATGTCATGATTCAAGGCTTAATGCGAAGCCTTCGCCTTTTTTCGAAGATTAGAAATCGGCAAGAAATGGTAGGAACAATAGTTTTTGATACCTGGACATTAAATGGCGATAGGGTGGCAAATAAAGGGAATACGCTTTTACGCCGAGTTGGTGAAGCTAAATTTGATTACTATCAAATTGACCACGGCCATTGCTTTACTGGAGCTGATTGGACACACTCTCAATTGGGCCTTGTTTCGGGTGCTGGAAATGTCCTGCCTGGATACCAGGGATTGCATTCTCAAGCAATTCGACGTGGTTGCTTTGAAGAATATCTAACACGCATGGAAAGTGTAGACGATATTCAGATTTCTTCGGCTATTTCAATTGTTCCGTCTGCGTGGAAATTAAACGACCTAGACAAATCAACTTTAAAGACCTTTTTGTTAGCGAGAGCACCATTGGTTCGTAGTTTGCTGTATGGCGCCTTTGAAAGATCCGTGCCGCAGAGTGATGTAACGTAACGGGGGGCCACGTGAACGAGTTTCAGTATTGCGTCGCTCGCTTCGTTCCTGATCAGGTTCGCGGCGAATTTATGAATATTGGATTGGTTATACACGATCTCTCAAAAAAGAGGGTTTTTTGTAAATTTGCAAAAAACTTTGATCCTTTAAAATGTATTGATCCTGAAGTCGATATTAAGAGCTTGAAAGAAATCCTTGAGGTAGTTCAAGGAGGTGTAGAAGGCGAAGATAAAATTGAGGGATTTCTCGAGGAAATTAATGCAAGCGTGGGTGGTATGCTTGCGTTTTCACCAGTTTTTATGGGTTACTACGATGAATTGGAACAAGACGTTCGACACTTATTTAAGCAATTTGTGCGCTTAAGCGATGTTGAAAAAGTTAGGCAGAAGGCCGCTGGCAAGGATAAGCAAGCTGCTTTTTTGACTCGAGTTCATAACGACTTTGTTGTGAGCGGAAATCAGCGACTCGCGCGTCTAACGTCTCGAGAAGTAGACAAGAAGCTTGCTATTTCTTTCGATCTTGTGGAAATCCAAAACGAGATACCTCGCCTAGTTGTTCAACCTGTCTCACTTCATATTGGGAAAAACTGGCAAAAGCTCGATATGGCCAAAAGATTGGCGTATAACGCAAGTAAAGCAAGAGCGTCATTTGGTTATGATACTGCTAAAATGATAGCTGTAGTTCAAGAGCCATCTGATGTTGATTACGATGTATTGGAGACCTCGGTAAGTGCATTGCAAGATGCATTCGAAGTGGTTAAATATGATCCGAAAAAAAATTATGTCAGAAGGCTTATCGATTCACTGCCTGATTAGTTTAGCAATTGTGAGTGGTGGTAGCCTAATACCTCGCGTTTAGGCTCTACTGGATCGATTTCCCCGAGATCGAAGTCTCAAACGGATTCCAACCGACAAGGTGAGAGTAATCAAGGAAACCGTAACCTCGAATCGCCTGCCTAAAGAGCCTTCGGGGCCGAAGTTGCCACTTGATGGTCTAGCTGGGCGATCGGCGCGTTCATCGGGCCGCTGGTAGCCAAGAAGATCGCGCCCGCGGCCGGCAATCGCCCGGCGATCGCCGTATCGGTCATCTTCCTGCTGTTCTGCGTCTTCAACATGTTCATGCTGCCGCACCCCATCGCCTTCGTCGTCTCGGCCCTGGTTATCACGCCGCTCTCCAGCTTTGCTGCGATCAAACTGGCCAACCGTCCGGCCCAGTAACGACACACGAACAGTTCGAGCCCGGCCCCGCAAAGGGCCGGGCTCAAGCAATTTCCAGGCTTAAAAGGCCCAGCTGACTCCCGCTCGGGCGAACGCTCCCCCGATGATCGGGTTGGGCATCGGTTCGGTCACGCGGATCGAGTTCTCACCCACGCGGCGCTGCCAGTCGGTGAGCTGCCAGGGGCTCATGTAGCCACCGTCCACGAACAGGTTCAGCCCACCCAGGGGCTGCACGTTGGCGCCCACCGCTGCCAGCGCGTTCAGCGAGAGCGACGTCCCGAGGTCGCTCGAGTTGGGAATGCCCGCCGAGTAGAGCCCCAGGCCGCCGCCCAGGTGGGCATACAGCCAAAAGCGCTCGGGAACGATCTCCACCTGCGGCTCCAGGCGAACCATGGCCCCAAAGCCCTGCAGGCCCCCGCGATGCGAGAGGTGACCGAGCTCCACGCCGCCCCCCAGGCCGACGCCGGACTGGTTGAAGTGCAGATCCAGGGCGTTGAACGCCCCCTCGATGTTGCCCGCCGAGATGAACGAGCGGTTGGCGAAGCCGATGCCGAACGGCCACCCGCCGCCCGCCTGCTCGATGACCCTTAGGCCCGAGGCGACCGAGTAGTAGCCGCGGATGATCTCGGCCGTCGCCTGGGTGTCCGAGGCGGCGGTCACGTGCAGGTGCCCGATGTGCTCGCCGTAGGCGTCCACCGCGTCGAAGTACTGGCCGGGCTTGATGCCGATGTTCCGGCCCTCGTTCAGGTGGACCCGGCGTCCCGAGCGATCCGTGACCATGGCGCTGAGGCGCGTGCGACTGCGCACGCCGCTCAAGATCTGGCCCACGATGTAGTCCATGGCCTGGGCTTCGGCGCGCTCGCGCGACGAGGCGTCGCTCGCCTCGGCCGTCACCTCGAAGGCGTCGTAGGCCACGCCCGTCGAGACGTCGATGAAGCGGACGGTCGCTCGTGCATAGCTCTCGAAGCGGTTGTTCTTACCCTTCTTGTCGTAGATGCGTTGGGCGCTCGGATCGCTCGTCATCTCGGCGATGAGCAGCTTCTGGGCGTTGAGCAGCTTGCCGATCTCGAAGGGCTGGGCGTAGCCGTTACGAACCAGATCGCGCTCACCCACCAACGCCTGGATCTTGCCGCGCTCGAGCACGTTGAAGCGCCCCAGCCCGATGAGGGCGGCCTGCAGCCGGCCGTACAGCGCATCGTTGTGCGGGCTGTAGAGGCTCGCCTGAGCGGGCAAGAGGGCCAGCGTCGGCCGGTTGATGGGGACGATCGCCTGCGAGAAGCTCTGGATGGTGTTGGCCGCGGGAGCCGCGACAGGTTTGGCGTCCTTGCTGGTCTTCATCTGGGCCACCGCCGGGGCGCTCGGCAGCAAGGCCATCGAGAGCAGTAGGCTGAGGGAAAGTGCCGCTACGCGTCCTGACATGAGTTTCTCCTTAGTGCGCGCCAATCGTGCGCTTTGTTCCCGGGTCCAACCGTCGTCAAACTGAGGCTCGCTAGTCTGTGACGACAGCAGGGCCCCAAAGGTTCGGTTGCTTGTCACATGGGTATAGCCCGCTTGGTGATTTCATGCGGCGAGGAGGCACGATGCACGCACACAGTCGATGGTTCCTGACGCTCATGGCCGTCGGGATTCTGGCCCAGCCCGCTCAGGCGGCCGGAGTGGGGATTAGCCTGCCCAAGCTCCGGACGCTTTCGATCACCGGCCCCGCGTCAGCGCCGACCTCCACGAGCTACGGCGGCAGTGTCCAGGTCTTCGGGAGCAACTTCGGGATCCGGCCGTTCCAGATCGGCCTCGCGCTGGACTACGCCTACACCCGCGACTTCACGCAGGGAGCGAGTTACGCGTTCTTCGACCCGACGTTGCAGGTGGGCCTGCCGCTCGCCTTGTCCAGCCAGTTCTACGTGACGCCGGCGCTGGATGTCCGGGGCCTTTGGATGGTGACGAGCCCGCAAGCCCTGGCCTCATCCTGGGGCTTCGGACCCAGCCTGGCACTCGGCTTCCGGCCTTCCGCCAACGTCTCGGTGGAGCTCACGCTGTCCTTTACGCAGCTGCCCTCCCTGTCAGCCCAGGGAGGGTCCGCCCAGGGCACCATGGGGACCGTCGAGCTCGGCGGCTCGTACAGCTTCTAAACGTACGATCCCCGCCCGAACCGGGCGGGGATCGTGCTCCACGCCAAGCGACTAGTGGCGGACGCGCGTCATCGACACGGACGCCAAGCCCGTCGGCGTGAGATCGCGGCGCAAGGCGTCGAACTCGCGGATCGCCCGGGGCCAGTCGCGCTGCCAGACGACGCTCGCGATCCGGCGCGATCGCGCCAGAGGCCCGCGCGCCCGCCGCCGCTGCTCGAGCGACTGGCTCAGCTGCCGGAGTCCGATGGCCGTCAAGCCGCCGACCAAGAGGTTCCAGGCGGATCGGCCCTTCGACGTCCCCAAGGCGCGCTGGCAGAGAATGTCATAGGTCGTCCCGGCCGCCATGCCATAGACCGCATGATGGAACAACTCGATCCCGAGCTCCTTGAGGCCCCACTCCCTCGCGGGAGGGGCGACCTTGAGCGAGGGCAGCATCACCAGGGCCGTCCCGTAGATGGCGCCCGTGTGCAGGCCGTTCGCCACGGGGCCGTGGACCCCGATCACGCCGAGCACGCTCCGGAACGTTCCCCAGCCCGTGCCGTAGCCCCAGTGGGTGAGGGTCGAGAGCCGTTCCTCGGCCAGTCGATTGATCGGCTCGATGCCGAGCACCTTCTCGACGGCCTTGGCCGGGGTCGTGCTTTGCTTTCGACCCCGGATCCGCATCTCGATCATCTGCGAGGCGGTAATGGCCGCCGTCCCCACGAGGCCTGCTACCAGCCCGATCCCCAGGTGACACGCCGCTTCGCTCAGCTTCATCCGTCCACCTCCTCGGCCTTCCAGGCCACGACGGATCCAGTATGGACCCGCACCGGGAGGGCCCGTATGCGGCGGATTGACCAAAACGACCGAGGACTATTGGGCAGGATGTCCTAACGCAGAGCGACTAGAGGGGACAGAGTCCCAGCTCCGTGAGCTCGCGGGCCACGACCTTGGCCCAGCCCTGGTTGGTCGCGGGATTGGCGGGGCTGGGATGGAGGATGCGTCCGATCCGGACGCCCGTTCCCGCCAGGACGAGGCGGGCCCGCTGCTCGGCGAAGGTGCCGATGCCAATCACCCACTCGGGCCGCAGGATCTCCACGGTGCGCAGCAGGTAGCGATCGCATGCCGCAAACAGCGCCTGCCGCTCCTTGGCGGGAAGCTTGTCCGGAGTGCGGTTGCGAGCCGAGGCCTCCATGAAGATCAAGGGACAGTAGTTGGCGAGGAAATACCGCTCGAAGAAGCGCTCGGGCGTCTCAAAGTGGGTCCGGATGGCGCCCCAGACCCGGCTGCCGCTGACCTCGGCCCGCGGGCAGTCGAAGCCGAGGATGGGACGCTTGGGGTGTTCCGGGTCGGGCTTGCCGATCTCCGCCTCGATGCCTAGCCACTCCCGGACGATTCGCGGCTCGCCGAAGGGAACGCCCGTCTGGGCCATGCCCCAGGGGCCCGGGTTCATGCCGAGGAAGAAGGCGCGTTTGGGCCCATTTCCCGCCAGGTTAAGGTAGGCCTCGTAGCCGGATCGTGCGTAGACGAGAGGGTTGTAGACGTGACTCACCGGCTCCGCGAAGCGCAGGGGCGCCAGCTCGCGGTTGAGGTCGTCGATGGCAAGCAATAGTTGTTGATGAGACATCATAGGCAACTTACCTCATTTGGCGTCATCCTGCCACCGTGTGGGAAATGGGCAAAAGCTCTGATTTTAGGATGTTTGTCTGTCCTCTGGCGAAGATGGTGACAATGTGACCTCGGGGGTTCGTAACCGTGTTGCGCTGTTGTGAGGTTGTTGACATGCGAAATGGCCGCACATTGGGGGCCGGAGAATGTAAAAAGTTTCTTCATCTTTAGCAAGCTGTTCATTTACCACCCTATAACCGTTGCATAACCCCTCGCGAACAGGAGGTCTCGCAATGGCAATCCAGAACACGCTGAGCGCCGCATCGGTCCAGTCGACCCGCGCCGTCGCCTACCGTTCCTACACGGTGAAGAAGGGCGACACGCTCTACGGGATTGCGCGCACCCAACTCGGCGACGAGGATCGGTGGCGCGAGATCTACAACCTGAACAAGACCACCATCGGCTCCAACCCCCACCTGATCTACCCCGGCCAGGTGCTGCGGCTGCCCCCCAAGTCGTCGTCGACCCCCCGTCCGACGCCCCCGGCGCCCACGCCCCGGCCGACCCCGCCCAGCCCCACTCCGCGCCCCAATCCCCGTCCTGGTGACAGCCTCGATCTCCCCGGTGCCGTCCGCGTTGGCTCGCCCCTGCTGGCCAAAGTCGGTACCTGGATCGCTGATCGGCTCGGTCTCGGCGGCGGCTTCGGCGGCGGCGGAGTAGGCGGCGGGTTCTTCAACCCCGGCTCCGGCGGCGGTGCCATCCCCGGCGAGATCGGCGGCCTGCCGTCCGACATCCCCACCGACATCCCCGGCGATTTCGGCTCGGGCGGCATGATGGTCGACGAGGGCCTCGCGGGCGGCATCAGCGGCGGTAGCGGCGTCGGCGGTGCGATCGGCAACGCCTTCCAGTCGCTCAAGAACGCCGCGAGCGCCGGGTTCCAGGCGGCCGTGAGCGGCCTCAAGCGGAACTTCCTGTTCGCCGGCATCACCTCGGCCGTGACCAACGGCCTGGCCTTCATGACCGGCAAGGCCACGGGCAAGCAGGCCGTGAGCGGCTTCGTCGCCGACACCGGCGCTTACACCGTCATCGGCTCGGCGAGCACCTTCGCGGGTGCGGCCATCGGGACCCTGATCCCCATCCCGTTCGTGGGGACGGCCATCGGTATCGCCGCCGGCATGGGCCTCGGCTACCTGTACGAGAAGATGTTCCGCAAGAAGCTCACGAACACGGTGGAGAACGCCATCTTCAAGCGCTAGTCGGACATCAAGAAATCGAACCGGCCGCCCCGAGGGGCGGCCGGTTAAGTCTTTTGGGGATGGACGCTTTTTCCCTGTCCCCACAACAAAACCGTTTGTCTTGAGCCTGTCGAAGCCTGTCCTGAGCTTGTCGAAGGGGGGCAAACGGTTCCCTTTTAAATCTCGGGATCGAACCACTCGGGCACCAGGTAATCGGACACCTGGCGGCTCGTGATGCTCAGGAGCGGCTTGCCCGTCTGGGCGTTCAGGAACACCTGCGGCTTGTACACATGAAAGGTCCACAGGCTCGGCACCAGCGGCAAGGGCGGCTGGATCAGACCGCCGATGGTCACCTTCTCCTCGCCGAGGCCCGCGCGCTTGGCCTCCTCGTAGACGACCTTGGCCGAGGCGCCCGTCGTCTTCACCGTGCCCAGCAGGCGCGCGATCGCCGCGTGCTTGCCGTCCTGGTCCACGCGGTCCTTGCTGATCCAGCTCGTGCCCGCGAACGCCACGATGTATACCTGGTTCAGCTGCTTGGAGTGATAGACGTGGGTCGTCCCGCTCAGGAGCGTCGATCGGTAGAAGGCGTAGCCCACGCCCACCTGGCGAGCGTCCTCGGCCCACTTGTGGGCCTTCTTGTCCGCCTTGGCCTGCGAGTCCGAGGGCTCGACGAGCGCCTGCGGGCGGGAAGCGTCCGCCGTCTCGAGCCGGGGAGCCTGGCCGACCGTGCCGCAGCCTGCGAGCACCAAGGCCATCAGGGGAATCCAGCGACGCATGGGACCTCCGCATTTAAGACGAGGTTAACTTGCTCATTGTAGGCGAGCGGGCATTCGTGCGTCAATTCGCTCTGAACACGGCCTGAACGCTCACCAAACCCCCTTCCACTGAAGCGGGAGATGGGTTATCTTTAAGTTAAGATCCTAAGGCGAAGGAGGATGGCATGACGCGCAAGGCGATGTTGGTCGGGCTCATGGCGGGCGTGGTAGCCCTGTCGGTCGGCTGCGGCCTGCCCCAGTCCTCGATCCGGACGGCCGCCACGGCGACCCTCGAGGCAAAGGGCGAGCTTCCGGTCCAGTTCCTCGCGCCGAGCGCGGTGCCCGCGAGCGTCCTGAGCGGCCTACTGGCCGGCGCCCAGAAGACGGCCGACGACGCCAGCCGCCGCAAGGACATCGACTTCTTCAACCTCCACGCCAACCCCGTCGGCCTGCGCATCGGGTCCGGCGACAGCACCGCCTACGTCCTCTCCTTCCTCGGCACCTCCAAGGATCGGACGGACCTCAACATCGAGATGCGGGCGCTCCTGGCCTCGGGCAAGACGGGCTACACCTTCAACTACTCGGGGCCCGTCACCCTGTCGGTCACTCCCGAAGTCTTCAAGCCCACGACCCTGCGGGCCCGCTCGACCGGCCTCTCCTTCGAGCTCCTGACCGGCCTGCCGGGCGCCGGCGTGACGGATGCCTACGGCGAGTACCTCGACCAGCTGGGACGCTACCTCCAGCGCCGCTACCCCGCGCGCCCCTTCGCGTTCGACGACGCGCCGCTCGTCTTCGCCTTGCAGGCGGGCGAGGAGCCGGTGGGCTTCCTTTTTACGAACCAGCGCAACCACCTGGTGCTCGGCGATCGCAAGTACGCCGACGTCCAGTCCGTCGCCTTCGTGACCCCCGAGGGGGCGATCGCCGGGGCCTACACCCTCATCGGCTTCAACGACAAGACCGCGAGCCCGACCACGGCGCCGGTTTACGAGATCGAAACGGACGAGCGCTTCGGAACCCTCGTTCAGTTCGGGGACCTCTAGAGCCCCGAACCGCACGGGTCCTGGCGCCATGCCCATGACCTTTGGCGATGGGAACGTAGCCTGACCTCCAGGCGCCCGCTATCGTCCTGTTCGGTGTAGCCGAGTCGACGGCTCCGAAGAGGTCACGATGGACGATCCGACACTCATCGCCCGGTGGCAGTTCGCGTTCACGATCACCTTCCATTACCTGTTCCCCCAGCTCACCATGGGGCTGGCGCTGCTCATCTTCGCCCTGAAGTCGATGTACATGCGCACCCGGAACGAGCTCTACAACAACGGGGCGCGGTTCTGGGCCAAGATCTTCGCCGTCAACTTTGTCATCGGCGTGGTCACGGGCATCCCCATGGAGTTCCAGTTCGGCACCAACTGGGCCCAGTTCTCCGCCTTCGCGGGCGGGATCATCGCCCAGACGCTCGCCATGGAGGGAGCCTACGCCTTCTTCCTCGAGTCCGCGTTCCTGGGCCTCTTCCTGTTCGGGGAGCATCGCTTCGGCCAGAAGGTCCACTGGATCTCCTCGCTCATGGTCTTTCTCGGCACCTGGGCGTCGGGGTGGTTCATCATCGTCACCAACGCCTGGATGCAGTCCCCCGTGGGCCACAAGGTCTTGCCCACCGGCGAGGTGGAGCTGGCCGACTACTGGGCGCTGTTGACCAACCCCTGGGCGTTCGTGCAGTTCATGCACAACCAGAGCGCGTCGGTGGTGACGGCCTCCTTCTTCATGGCGGCCATCGGCGCCTACTACCTGCTCGCCAAGCAGCACATGGAGTACGGCCGCGTCTTCGTGAAGGTCGGCGTCATCGCGGGCTTCATCGCCTCGGTGTTCCAGCTGTATCCGAGCGGTGACCTGGCGGGTCGTCAGGTCACGCACAAGCAGCCCATCAAGCTCGCGGCCATGGAGGGGCTCTTCAGGACCGAGCGAGGCGCCGGCATCGCCATCCTCGGCCAGCCGGACATGGTCAACAAGCGCCTGGACAACCCGCTCATCGTCCCGTACGCGCTCAGCTTCCTCACCTATCAGAATTGGGGAGCCGAGATCAAGGGCCTGGACTCGTTTCCGGAGAACCAGTGGCCGGACAACATCCCGCTCCTGTACTACAGCTACCACATCATGGTCGGGCTCGGGACCTTCTTCATCGCCATCATGGGCCTCAGCGTCCTGCTGTTATGGAGTCGCAAGCTCTACGACACGGGCTGGCTGCTCTGGATCCTGATGCTGAGCATCCCCTTCCCGTACATCGCCAACACCGCGGGCTGGATGGTGGCGGAGCTCGGCCGGCAGCCCTACCTGGTCACGGGTCTCCTCCGGACGGTGGAGGGCGTGTCGCCCAACGTCTCGAGCGGCAACATCTGGTTCACGTTCCTCGGGTTCCTCGGCATGTACGCGCTCTTGGGCCTCTTGTTCCTGGCGCTGGTGTTGCGCGAGATAGCCCATGGCCCTGAGACGAGGCCGATGGCGCCCGGCGAGGCGCAGTCCGTCAGTTAGGCGCCTGGGGGTTCTTGGGAAGGAGGCGGCCATGGAGACCCTGTGGTTCGTCCTGGTCCTCGCGATGCTCATCATGTACGTGGTCCTGGACGGCTTCGACCTGGGGGCGGGAACCATCCACCTGCTCGCCGCCAAGTCCGACCCCGAGCGGCACACCATCCTGAAGGCCATCGGGCCGGTCTGGGACGGCAACGAGGTCTGGCTCATCGCGGCGGGCGGCACGCTCTTCTTCGCCTTTCCGCTGCTCTACGCCGTCAGCTTCAGCGGCTTCTACCTGCCCTTGATGATCGTCCTCTGGCTCTTGATGCTGCGCGGGGTGGCTATCGAGCTGCGGGCCCACGTCCGGCACCCCATGTGGGAGTCGTTCTGGGACACGACCTTCTTCATCGGGAGCTCGCTGTTGGCCCTGTTCTTCGGGACGGCGCTCGGCAACATCATGCGCGGGGTGCCCATCGGCGAGAACGGCTACTTCTTCGTGGCCCTGTGGACGGACTTCAACCCCTTGAGCCCGCGGCCGGGCGTCCTCGACTGGTACACGGTGCTCATCGGC
Organism: Candidatus Sericytochromatia bacterium; assembly: GCA_036676985.1. Taxonomy (GTDB): domain Bacteria; phylum Cyanobacteriota; class Sericytochromatia; order S15B-MN24; family UBA4093; genus DATNQJ01. The sequence continues at coordinate 53,464 of JAKFBU010000039.1, read as the reverse complement.
CTGTTGGGGGTGGCGACGCTGGTGATGCACGGCGCCAACTGGATCGTCGTCAAGACGACGGGCGAGCTGAACGCCCGCAGCCGCCGCATCGCCCGGATGGGCTGGATGGCGACCATCGTGCTCACGGCGCTGGCCACCTGGGCCACGTTCTACGTGCGTCCGACCTTGTGGGGGAACTTCGTCGAGCGGCCCTGGGGCTTCGTGCTGCCGCTGGTGGCGATCGCGGGCCTCGTCATGATGGGCGTGGCCTCCTTTACGGGGCGCGAGAAGCTGGCCTTCGCGGGCTCGTCGGCCTACATCGTGGGGATGATGACGAGTGCGGGCTTCACGGCGTATCCCAACGTGCTCCTGGCGACGGATCCGGCCCGCAACCTGACCATCTACGAGGCGGCCACGTCCCGCTACGGCATGGCCGTGGGTCTGGTATGGTGGACCATCGGCATCGTGCTTGCCGTCGTCTACTTCATCACCATCTACCGTCTGTTCCGAGGAAAGGTGCCCGCCTAGATGAACACCCAACAGCTTCTGATCCTAGTCGTCCTCTGTATCGTCATCTGGTTTGTCGCGAAGCGCATCCGGTGGGCCGAAAAGCCCACGCCGCTCGACCTCACGGGCATGGAGGCCGACGAGGCGGGCGTCCTCGTGAAGATCCTGCAGCCCGGCGACGGGCCGGTGCCCGCGCGCGGGTCGCGGGTGCGGGTGCACTACACGGGCTGGCTGGAGGACGGCCGCAAGTTCGACAGCTCGGTGGATCGGGGGCGGCCCTTTGTGTTCCGGCTGGGTCGAGGCGAGGTCATCACGGGCTGGGACCAGGAGGTCGCCCAGATGAAGGTGGGCGAGAAGCGCCGGGTGCTGATCCCGGCCCCGCTGGGGTACGGCGAGCGGCGGGCGGGCATGATCCCGCCGAACTCCAACCTGGTGTTCGATATCGAGCTACTGGGGATTGAAGAGACGGTTTAGGAACAAGGAGGACCCCCCCTACCCCCCCTCTAGAGGGGGGGAAGCCACCGGGAGCGGTTACTTCAGCCCAGATCCTAAGGAGCCACCGTGCTTTCTACCCATCCATGATCCTTACACCCCCCTCTAGAGGGGGGCTGGGGGGGTTCTCCTTATAAAATCCCTTTGAAAGTCCCAGCCACCGAGTCCGAGATCAAGCGCTCGTAAACATCCGCGTCCACGTTCCCGCCGCTCACGATGACGCACACGCGTTGGCACCGAAACTCCTCGGGCCACGTCAGGACGGCCGCGAGCGTCAAGGCACCCGTCGGCTCCACCCGGTGCTCCGCGAGCCGCGCAAAGAGCCCCACCGCCTCGCGGATCCGCTCCTCGGGCACCTCGATGAGATCCCGCAGGCCGTCCTTCAGGACCTCCCAGTTGTGCCGGCCGAGGCTCACGGTCCGCGCGCCGTCCGCGAGCGTCAACGGCTCGCCTTCGTTGCTCACGATCCGCCCCGCGCGCAAGGAGCGCGCCGCGTCGTTTGCGAGCAAGGGCTCCGCCCCGATCACGGGGATGGCGCTGCCCGCCTCGCGCAGACCCGTGACCACGCCCGCCGACAGCCCGCCGCCGCCCACCGGCACGACGATGCGGTCGAAGTCGCGCCCGCAGGCGGCAAGCTCCGTGCCCAGGCTCGCGTTGCCAGCGATGACCAGCGGATCGTCGTAGGAGCTCGCGACGTAGGCCTCGGGATGCTCGGCGGCCAGCTCCGCGACCCGCGCGGCGCGCGTCTTGACCGTGGTGTCCACCAGCTCCACCCGGCCGCCGTAGCGCGCGACGGCCTCCATCTTGACCTTGGCGGAGGTGGTCGGCATGACCACGATGCAGGCCTTGCCGAGCAGCCGGCACGCATAGGCGAGTGCCTGACCGAAGTTGCCCGACGACGCCGTGATGATCAGGTCCTGCGGCACGGTGAGCGCGACGTTGTAGGCGGCCCGAAACTTGAAGCTGCCCGTGTGCTGGCCCGTCTCGCTCGCGATGGTGAGCGACACGCCGAGGGCGGCCGAGAGGCGATCGCTCTCGAACAGGTTCGTCGGCCTGACTACCTCTCTGAGGGGCAAGGGAGTATGCTGGGTGGGATTCATGCCGTTCCTCGCTCGAAAGGAAGAGTGTATGAGACGTCGCATCGCGCGCAGGAGCCTGGGCCTCGCGCTCGGAATCACGCTGGTCACCGGCGCCCTGCAGGGCCGGGAACCGGCTCAGGCCGCCGCGCCGCGGGCTGGAAACGGCCTCCAATCGTGGCGCGACGAGATCCTCTACCTTATTTTGCCAGATCGCTTCTACAATGGCGACCACTCGAACGATCGCAACGCCAATCCCCAGGACCCTTTCGCCTATCACGGCGGTGATCTCGCGGGCGTCCTCCAGAAGCTGGACTATCTGCAGCAGCTGGGCGTGACGGCTCTCTGGTTCACGCCCATCAGCGACAACCAGGACAACCCGCTGGTCGGAAAGTACTGGGGTTATCACGGCTACTGGATCCAGAACATCGCGAAGGTGGACGAGCACTTCGGCGACGAGCAACTGTTCCGCCAGGTGGTCCAGTCGGCCCACGAGCGCGGCATGAAGGTGGTGCTGGACGCCGTCGTGAACCACCCGGGCTACGACGCGCCCATGGTCAAGGATCCCCGCTACGAGCGCTGGTTCCATAAGAACGGCGCCATCACGGACTGGGACGACCCCTATCAGAACGAGAACTTCGACGTGGCGGGGCTGCCCGACTTCAACACGGAGAACGTCGAGGTTGCCAAGTACATGGAGGACGAGTGGGCAGCCTGGATCCCGCGCGCTGACCTGGACGGCTTCCGCCTCGACACCGTCCGGCACGTGCCGCTCGCCTTCTGGAACCGCTTCAGCAAGGCCATCCACGAGCGGGCGGGAAAGCCCTTCTTTCTGGTGGGCGAGGTCTCTTACCACGACGCCCGCAAGCTGCCGCCCTACATGACCGAGGGCGGGCTCGACAGCCTTTTTGACTTCCAGCTGTTCGGGACCATGCGGGACGTCTTCGCCCGGGGCAAGTCCGCCAAGCTCCTCTCAGAGACCCTGAAGCTCGACGCGCTGTATCCCGATGCCGGAATGCTCGCGCCCTTCATCGACAGCCACGACGAGGTCCGCTTCATCACCGAGGCGGGCGGCGACGAGCGGCGCCTGCGGCTCGCGCTGGCTTTCCTCATGGGCCTGCGGGGCATCCCGACCCTCTACTACGGCACCGAGGTCGCCATGCCGGGCGGCAAGGACCCCGACAGCCGGCGCGACATGGCCTGGGGCACCAACCCCGAGATGCTCGCCTATACCCAGAGGCTCATCGCCTTGCGCAAGGAGCTCATGCCCCTGCGCCGCGGCACCCAGACCGAGCTCTTCGCGGACGATCAGGTCTACGCCTTCGCGCGCCACCTGGACGGCGACGAGGTGCTCGTGGTGGTTAACGCGAGCGATCGCCCCCTCACCCGCGACCTTGCCATGCGCAAGGGCAGCCGCCTTACCGAGGGCACCAAGCTTGCCAACCGGTTGGCCTCTGATACGGCGATCGTCCGGAAAGGTCGCCTCACCCTCAACCTGAAGCCCTTCGAGGCCAAGATCCTGACGCGCTGATTGCGTTCCGTCCGGGTATAAGAACCCCAGCGAGCGGACGGAGGTGCAACGTGTTCGGGATCCCCAATCCCCTTGACGGGGCCAAGAAGTTGTTCAGCGCGGCGGTGGACAAGGCGCGCGACCTGCCCATCGTGGACAAGGGCGTCGATGCGGTCGAGGGCGTCGTCGACAAGCTCGACCACTACGTCGACAACATCAAGGACTTCTACGACCATCCCAACCTGAGCAAGGCCAAGCTAAACGAGCTGAACGCGCTGGCCGACGCGCGGCCCGACCTCGCCTGGACGGGCGACAAGTCGATCGGGGCTGCCCGCAACGCGCACTACACCAACACGCCCGACGAGATGGCCGCGGCCCTGCGCGGGGAGCATGACTGGCTCGAGGGCGACGTCCGCCTCGAAGGCGGCCTGCGAGCCCTGCCTGCCATTGGCGATCGCCAGGCCATCATGGCCCATGACCCCACGGACATCGGCGGCATGACCCTCGATGAGTGGGTGAAGGTGGGCATGCGCTCGGGTCGGGGCCTGAAGCTCGACATCAAGCAGGCCACGGCCGTAGACGAAGTGCTCGAGGTCCTGGCCAAGAACCAGGTGCCCGACGAGCGGCTGATCCTCAACGTGGGCGTGGGCTGGGGCCCGGGCGGTCTCGGTGGGATCGCCAACGAGCTCTTCGATTCGGCCCTGGACCCCTGGGTGCACGAGGGCGACCTCAAGAAGCTGCGCGCGGCCCATCCCGAGGCCATCATCAACCTGTCCCTGTCGACCCGTCCGCAGCCGCCGGGGACGGCGTACTCGGACTCGCAGCTCGACAAGCTGATCAAGATGGCCAAGTTGGCCGGCGAGCCGGTCATGTTCCCCTTGCGGGCGGAGTTCGTGACGCCCGAGGTGGTCGAGAAGCTGAAGCCGTACGGCAAGGTGGCCATCTGGAACGACACCTCGAGCTTCAACCCCAAGGACGTCGAGGCGGAGATCCGCCGCTTCCGCGGCATGGGCGTGGACGGGGTCATCGACCTGATGACCAAGGGGCACTAGGATCGAGCACCAGAAGAGCGCCGCCGGGTTCGCCCGGCGGCGTTTTCGCATGGAACCCTGCCAAGGGGGCCTTCGTCTCGTGATTGCCCGACGGTACGGGGACGTTTAAAATCAAGCGAGCCTTGTACAACCGAGAGGAAAACGCATGCCCACCCGAGACCTACCTTCTTTGCTGTGGCTGGTGGCGATCGCCGGAGCCCTCCTCCCCTTCATCGCCGCCATGGTGCGCAACTGGCGCCTCACGGCAGGCACCGAGGAGCCCGGGGGCTCGCTCAAGGGCGTCTCGGGCGCCATCCTCCTCGTCCTGGCCCTCGTTGGCTACCTCGTCTCCCCGAGCCCGGACAAGGGGGCCCTCACGGCGGGGGGCATCCTCGTGGGCGGCTGGCTCGGCCTCGTCCTCGGAATGGGCCCGAGCATCCTGACGTGGCGGGACGAGCCGGCACGCGATGCGCTCGGTCGGGCGGGGCTCGGCCTGGCCTTCCTGGTGGCCGCGAACGTCTTCATCCCGGACCCGGTGCTCCTCTCTTACGCCGTATGCGCTTTCCTGATCGGGCTGTCGGCCGTGGCGCTGCCGCTGGCACTCTTCGATCACCCGCGCTCGGGCGGGTTCAGCGCCTCGTTGGCCGTAGTCGGCGTCCTGGGCGCCGCCTTGATCTGGGGCGATCGCGCCCTCCCCGCGGGCAACCTGGGATCCGCCTGGGCCCTCTGCTTCGGCGCCCTGTCGCTCGCGTTCTCCTACCTCACGAGCTTCCTGCCGCGCGTGGGGGCGCCCTTCGCGGGGGCCGTCCTGACCGCCGCCGTGGCCGTGCCGCTCGGCTCCTGGATCGTGCGCCTGATGCCGGGCCTCGTAGTTCCGGGCCTGCTCGGCCTCTTGCTCGCCATGCTGCTCGCGGGCTACGTCCTCCTCTCCGAGCGCATCGAGAACGCGGGCCCGCTGCCGACCCTGGTGCTCGTGCTCGTGGCGGGCGGCACCCTGCTCCTGGCGAACCGGCTGTACGGGATGTTCGGAGTGACGCTCGCGGGGCTCGGCCTCATGCCCATGGTCCTTGCGGGGCAGCGGGCCATGGCGCTCGGGGGGCTCGTCATGGCGGCCTTCGCGGGCCGGGCCCTCCTCCAGGTCTTCCTGGATCGCACCTACTTGCGCCAGTACGGAGCCGATCTCACCCACGTCTACACCTCGTTCGGGCTGCTCGCGGCCCTGTTCATCCCCTATGCGCTCGTCACCGTGCGCCAGGCGTACGCCCCCAAGGCCGTCCTGCTCGGGATCGAGGCGCTGTTCGCCCTGTGCCTGCCCTGGCTCATGGGTTACTTCATCCATGTGGACCCGGTCGCGGCCTACATCGCCGGGCTCCTCATGGTCACCTTCGTGCTAGGGCTCCTGGGCGAGGCCCAGATCTCTCGGTTCCGCTTCCATGCGCTGATGCCGCCGCTCGTCATCGCCGCCTCGGCAGCCTCCTTGATCGGCGCCAAGTGGATGATTACGGTGATGAACGCCCCGCGGATGGAACGCCTGGCGGTCTTCCTGATCATCCTGGCCCTGATGACCGTGTACCTGGTGGTCCTCCTCCGGCGTTCGCCGACGGAAGCGGCCGCATGATGTCCGTGCTCGGGGCGGTGGCGATGGCGGGCGCGGTCTCGACCGCCTCCCTGCCGTTGCAACAGGTCGCGACCAAGGCGCTCGGCACCCGTCCGGGCTGCGTGGTGGCGCTCGACCCCCGTGACGGCCGCCTCCTCGCCCTCGTCAACCCGCAGACGGCCGTGGGGACCGCCTTCCCCGTGGGCTCCCTGGCCAAGCTGGTCACGGCCATGGCGGGCGTCTCGTCGGGCGTGGCGGACGGCTCGCGGGTCCATACCTGCCGGGGACGCGGGCATGGTCGGACGTGCTGGCACGTGCACGGTCGGGTGGGGCTAGAAGAGGCGATCGCCCAGTCCTGCTCGCTCTACTTCTTCCGGGTGGGTCTGGACCTGGGGCCGGAGCGCCTGACCCAGGCCTTTCGCACGGCGGGTTTCGGGCAGTCGACCGAGAGCGGTCTAGTTGGCGAGGGCGCTGGCAGCTTGAGGCCGCCGCGCACCCGCGACCAGCTCGAGGATCTGGCCTACGGGGATACGCCCGCGCTACTGGCCACGCCATTGCAGGTCGCGTGCTTCACGGGTGCTCTGGCCAACGGTGGTGTTCGCCTTCGTCCGCACGTGGCCCCGGGCCCGGCTCGCGTGCTCGGACGGATCGCTGAGGCGCGGGCAATCGGGCCCGTCCAGGCGGGCATGCGTCGGGCGGTGCTGTCGGGCAGCGCCCGAGAGGCCGACGTGCCGGCGCTCGCGCTCTTCGGAAAGACGGGGACCGCCACCCAGCTCGATGCGAAGCACCGCCGCCACGGGTGGTTCGCGGGCTACGCGCCGGGGCTCGCGGTGGTGGCGTTCGTCAAAGACGGCACGGGTTATGCGGATGCGGCCCCCGTGGCCCGTCGCGTCTTCGAGGCATGGCAGCCATGAGGGCCTGGTGGCTCGTCGCATTTCTACTCTGCGCCCTGGCGGGTGCTGCCCAGGCACGCGGGAACGACCGCGTGGAGGTGCGGATCCTCGAGCGTCGGGGGCTCGCCGAGGCGGTCGTGCTCGCGCCGCAGCCCGTGCGGCTCGAGGCCGTGGGGCGGCGCCTGCGCGTCGATGGGCGTCCGCAGGAAAGCGTCACTCTCGGGCGCGAGGGCTTCGGAATCCGGCTGGAGGGGACCGTGCGGCGCTATCCGGGACGCTTGTTCGCCCGTGCCGAGGGTGGGCGGCTGGTGCTCGTGAACGTGGCTCCGCTCGAAGCGTACGTCGCAGGGGTAGTGGGAGCGGAGCTTGCGGGTAACTGGCCGGTCGAGGCCCTCAAGGCCCAGGCCGTGCTCGCGCGGACGCTCGCCGTGCGGGGTGGGGATCATCCGGGCCGGATGCTCTGCGACCTGACGCATTGCCAGGCGTATGCGGGGCTTGGCTCCGAGTCTTGCGCTCGGGCGGTCGAGGGGACGCGGGGGCAGATCCTGACGTTCGGTGGAGTTGCCGCGCAGCCGCTGTATCACTCGACGTGCGGCGGGACGCTCGCGAGCAACCAGGTGGCCTTCGGCGGAGAGGCCGTGGCCTACCTGCAGGAGGGCCGGGATGCGTTTTGTGCCGTGTCCCCCCACGCGGGTCCGTGGTCGGTGCGGGTGCGGACGGATGAGGTGGCGTCGGCCCTGGAGCGATCGGTCGTGACCGAGGTGCGGGTCAGCGATCGCAGCGCCGGTGGCTGGGTCGGGGCCGTGACGGTGGACGGCGAGCGGATGTCGGGGTACCGCTTCTGGCAGGCGCTGGGGCGGAGGATCGGGTGGGGGGCGCTCAAGAGCCTCAACTTCGAGGTGCGGCGGGACGGGGAGGTTTTCGTGTTTGTCGGGCGCGGCCTGGGGCACGGGGTGGGCCTGTGCCAGTGGGGTGCGAAGGGGCGGGCCGAGCAGGGGTGGGGATACCGGCGGATCCTCGCGGCGTATTACCCGGGTGCGGTCGTGAGGAGGGGCTAGGCATGGTGCTGATTAATGCCCCCGTGCGGGACATGCACTGGAGGAACCGTTCGCCTTTCGACCGGGCTCAAGACGAACGGGGGTTGTTGTGGGGGGCTGTCACCATCCATGCCCTCCGAGTCGTCATGCACTGGAGGAACCGTTCGCCCTTCGAGCGCCTCAGGGTGAACGGGATTGTTGGGGGTCTCAAGGCATGGGGGATCTGCCTTCAGGTCGCCTTGCTCCTTTTCCTGCGCCCTGCCGAGGCACTTCCACTTCAGGACTACCGGCATGACACGGCCCTCGCGCGAGAGGCGCATGCCATCGCCACGGAGGCCGCCCATGACTACCTCTTCGAGGGACGGCGGCCCGAAAAGTCCTTGAAGGTGCGCGATCGCAGGCTTACCGTCCCCGGCGGCGTCTTCGTCACCATCACCCGGGACGGCAAGACGCGCGGGTGCTGGGGGACCGTGCATCCGCAGCGCGCCACCCTCGCCGAGGAGATCGCCGTCGCCTCCGTCAAGGCCCTGCGCTACGACTACCGACACCAGCCCATCGCCCGCAGCGAGTGGCCCGCGCTCCGCTTCTACGTGTCCCTGGTCGGCCCCATGGTGCCCGTCGCGAGTGCCGCCGAGATCTCCCCCCTGAGAGATGGGCTGTTCGTCACGGCTCGCGGACGGGGCGGAGTGCTCCTGCCCGGTGAGGCCAGGACCGCCCGATACCAGGTGGCCGAGTGCCGCAAGAAGGCGGGCCTCAAGCCCCGCGAGCCCGCCCTGATGTACCGATTCGCCACCGTCGTGTTTGGTCCCGAGAGCGAGAAACAGCTATGAATCGTCGCAGCACCGTCGTCTGGCTCATGGTCTTCCTGCTGGCCCTCAGCGGCCTGACAGGAGCCGGCATCCTCGCCGCCGAAAAGCCCGCCGGCTCGGTGACGGGCCTGGTCCTCGATAACGACGGTCAACCCCTCGCCAACGCCCGCGTGCACTTCATGGGCCAGATGACCCGGACCGCCCTCACGCAGGAGGACGGCACCTTCCGCATGGACCGCCTGCCCATCGGCCGCTACAACGTCCAGGCCCGGGCCCGGGGCTACGAGAGCCAGTGGTCCAGCCCGCCCATCCTCGTCGAGGAGGACAAGACCGTCGAGGGCCTGCGGTTTTCCCTGAGCCCCCGGGCTCCGAGCCTCTCGTTCTCGCAGCACCAGCGCGTATTCACCCCACAGGACAAGCTCCGCATCGGCCTGCGCGGCACCCTCATCGACCACCTCAAGATCCGCCTCTACCGGATCGACGTGGATCGCCTCGCGACGAACTTCAACACCTTCCGGAGCCTCAACGACGCCAAGGCCGAGGACCTGGGCGACCGGGCCACGCTCGTCAAGGAGTGGGAGAAACCCGTCCAGAAGCGCGCGGATGACGAGGACGACTGGTTCTACCGGTCCATCGACATCCCGGAGCAGCTGGGCAAGGGCACCTACATGCTCGATATCGAGGGCACCAGCGACCTCGTGCGCCCCGGCATCCCCACGACCGACCGCGACACCTACTGGTTCGAGGTCACCAACGTCTCCCTGGTCGCCAAGCGCTCGGCCGAGCGCGTCCTCGTCTACGCCGTGGACCTCGTGACCAAAAAGCCCCTCGCCAACGTCGAGGTCCGCGCCCTGGACGAGCAGGGCGTGCGCTGGAGCGATCGCACGGGCCCCGACGGCCTGCTCATGCGACCCTTCGCGTCCGCGCAGACCCTGATGCTCTTGGGCAAGCAGGGAGAGGCCCCGGCGCACGTCCAGTCCTACTACTACTCCTCGAGCCGGAGCTACGAGGTACAGCTCATCACGGACCGGCCCATCTACCGGCCGGGCCAGGAGGTCTTCTACAAGGCCATCGTGCGGCGCGATCGCTTCGGCGAAAACCGGCTCGTGCGTGGCGTGCCCGTGACCGTGCAGGTCATGGACCCGCAGGACACCGTCGTCAGCGAGGAGACCCTGCGCCTCGACGACATGGGGGCGCTCGACGGCCGCATCGTCCTCGCCGAGGAGCCGCCCCTCGGCGGCTACCGCCTCGTGACCCTCATCGACGGCGAGCGCTACGACACGACCTTCAAGGTCGAGGAGTACCGCAAGCCCGAGTTCAAGCTGGAGGCACGTCCCGACAAGCCCCGCTACACCAGCGGCGAGACTGCCAAGGTCATGGTGGCCGCGAACTACTACTTCGGAGCCCCCGCCACGGGTGCCAAGATCCGCTATACCGTCTACTCGCGCTCCTACTACCCCTGGGCCACCGAGGAGGACACGTTCTTCTCGGGGTTCGGCGACAGCGACTACGGCTACGACTGGGGCTACGAGAACGTGGTCCTGCAGGGCGAGGCCGTGACGGACGACGCGGGCCATGCGACCCTCCAGATCCCGGCCGAGCTGCCGGTACGGCAGGACGTCCAGATGGACCAGCGCTTCACCATCGAGCTCGAGGCCGTCGACGCCAGCCGCCAGATCGTGAAGGGACGCGGGGGCTTCCTCGTGACCCAGGGGGACTACGCCGTCACCCTCGAGCCCGATCGCTACGTCTACCGTCCGGGCGCCAAGGGCCAGGCGACCGTCAAGGCCGAGGACTACGACGGCAAGCCCGCAGCGGCCGAGGTCGAGGTGGCCTTGCAAAAGGTGGACTACGTCTCCTCGGACGAGGGCAAGACCTACGAGCAGAAGGTGACGACGGTCTCGACCGCCAAGGCGCGAACCGACGCCAAGGGAGTGGCCGCGGTGCCCTTCGCCATCCCCGAAAAGGGCGGGGAGTTCCGGCTCATGGCCGCTTCCATCGACGGCCACGGCAACCGCGTCGAGTCCCTCTCGTGGCTCTGGGTCGCCGACGAGGAGTGGGCCGGCGACACCTACCGCCAGGGCCTCGTGCGCCTGACCTTCGACAAGAAGTACTACCGCATCGGCGAGGAGGCGAAGGTCCTCGTTCAGGTCCCCAACAAGGACGTCGCCCCGCTGCTGACCGTCGAGGGCCAGCGGCTCTTCGAGGCCCGGGTGCTCGGCACGGGCCAGACGAGCTACCTCACGACCGTGCCTGTGCGCCGCGAGTACCGGCCCAATGCCTTCGTGGCGGCGACGGTGGTGGACGGCAAGGCCTTCCACTACGCCGAGAAGTCGCTCAACCTCGATCCCGAGGAGGGCTTCCTGGACGTGAAAGTCACGCCCGGCAAGGCCCGCTACCTGCCGGGCGAGCGCGCGAGCCTCACGGTGCGGACCACGGACGCGTTGGGCAAGCCGGTGGCTGCCGAGGTGACCCTCGGGGTGGTGGACGAGGCGATCTACGCCCTGTCGCCGGACATCACGCCCGACATCCGTCAGACCTTCCACGGCCCGCGCTGGAACCAGGTCAGCACGAACTACTCCTTCGCGGAGGACTACTCGGGCGGTCCCGGCAAGGACACCGAGGAGCCCCGGATCCGCAAGAACTTCAAGGATACGGCGGCCTGGTTCCCGAGCATCCGCACGGGGCCCGGCGGCGTGGCCGAGGTGTCCTTCGACCTGCCGGACAACCTCACGACCTGGATCGTGACGGCCCGCGGCCACACGGCCGATACCAAGGTGGGCGACGTGCGGGCGCAGTTCCTCGCGACCAAGGACCTGCTCGTGAGGCTCGCGACGCCGCGCTTCGCGGTGGTGGGCGATCGCTTCGCCCTGGCGGCCATCGTCCACAACTACACCGACCGCGAGCAGAGCGTACGACTGCAGCTGACCGCCACCAACCTGAAGGTGGAGGACGGCGGCGAGAAGACGCTCACCATCCCGCAGAACGGCTCGCGCCGCCTCGACTACTGGGTCGAGCCGCAGCTCGCGGCCACCGCGAGCGTGCTCGCCAAGGCCCTGGGGACCGGGGCGAGCGACGCCCTGGAGCTGTCCTTCCCGGTGCTCGCCCATGGCTCGCCCGAGCGGGTGGCCTTCACGGGCTCGGCCACCGAGGCGGGGCCCGCGGAGTCCCGGGTGACGGTGCCGCGCGAGGCGATCGCCGAGACGGTGCGCATGGACCTCTCCTTCGCGCCCACGCCGGCGGCGGCCATGCTCACGGCCCTCGACTACCTGCGCCGCTACCCCTACGGCTGCATCGAGCAGACCACGAGCCGCTTCGTGCCCGAGATCCGGGCCTACCGGACGGTCAACGAGCTCGGCATCGAGGCCCCGGCCTTCGTCGCCTCCATGCCCGAGCTCGTCAAGGACGGCCTGCAGCGGATCACCCGCATGCAGAACGCCGACGGCGGCTGGGGCTGGTTCAGCCAGGACGAGAGCGAGATCGAGCTGACGGCTTACGCCCTCTACGGCCTCGCCGAGACCCGCCGCGCGGGCTTCGACGTCGACGCGCGGGTGGGCGATCGGGCGGCCGCCTTCCTGGCGACCCAGGGCAAGGTCCTCGGCCTGGACGAGGTCAGGCGCACCGAGGTCGTGCGCGGGGCGGGCCCCGATCGCCTCGCGTCGGTCGTCTGGGCGCTCGAGGAGTGGAAGGGAGCGTCCCTGGCCCTTAAGGACAAGCTGTACGCCAACCGTCGTCACCTCTCCAACTATGGCCTGAGCCTCGCGACGCTCGCCCTGTCGGACGATGCGCGGGGCCGGGAGCTCTGGACCGAGCTGAAGCGCCGGGCGAGCCGCTCCGGCACCCAGGTGTGGTGGGAGAGCCGGGCCGAAGAGTACTCCTGGTACGACCTGGACACGGAGGCCACGGCCTACGCCCTGCGCGCCGGCCTGCGCCTCGAGCCGAACGCCCCCGAGGTCCAGGGTGCGGTCCGGTGGCTCTTGGCCGTGCGCCAGGGCGATCGCTGGATCACGACCAAGGACACGGGCGCCATCGTCATGGCGCTCGCCGAGGCCACGGGTCGCTTTGCAGAGACGGGCATCCCCGCCTCGGCCGAGGTCCAGGTGGACGGGCAGTCCGCCCAGAGCGTCTCCTTCGAGGGGAACGCCCGCTGGACGGGCGGCACGGCGGCCATCGGGGGCGATCGCCTCCCGGCGGGCGGCCATACGGTCACGGTGCGCTCCCAGGGGCCCGGTGACCTGCCCTTCTCGGGCCTGCTATCCTACGTCTTTGGCCAGGAGGATATCCCGGCCAAGGCGAGCGAGCAGCTCTCCTTGAAGCGGGAGTACTACCTCCTCGACCCGAAGGCCTTCGCCGAGTCCGAGAAGGAGGGCTCGGCTGGCGGCCGGCGCTTCGATGAGAAGACGCTCGCCAAGCTCGCGCGGATCCAGGGGAGCGTGAAGTCCCAGGATCGGGTGCTCGTGCGCCTCACCGTCGAGGCCAGGGACGCCCTGCGCTACATGCTCCTCGAGGATCCGCTGCCCGCGGGCGCCGAGATCCTGGACGAGAAGAGCGGAGGCTGGTGGAGCTCGCAGATGGTGCGGGACGAGCGAATGGTGTTCTTCCAGAACCAGCTCGCCACGGGCTCGACGAGCTTCTACTACGTGATGCGGCCCCAAATTCCCGGGCGCTTCCACGTGCTGCCGCCGGTCATCGAGGGCATGTATGCTCCAGAGGTCCGGGCGCGCGGGGCCGAGACCCGACTGGAGATCCGCGAATGAAGCAAGCCTGGTGGGCAGCCGTCCCCGTCCTGGTCCTGATCCTCGGGGTCGGGGCCTGGGCCCGGCGACCCTTTCAGGCGGAGTTGGGCATGTTCCGAACCAGCCTCACAGAGCGCAGTCCCGAGCAACGGGACAACATCCGGCGGGCCGCGGCTGCGCTGGAGGGGGCCGTCCTGGAGCCCGGCGAGGAGTGGTCCTTCAACCGCCACGTCGGCCCGCGGACGCCCGAGCGCGGCTACCGCAGCGCGCCCTCCTACCTGGAGCGGGACGTGACGGTGAGCGTGGGCGGGGGCATCTGCCAGGTCTCGTCCACGGTCTACAACGCGGCAGCGCTTTCGGGGCTCAAGATCGTCGAGCGCGTTTCCCACAACCGCCGGGTCCGCTCGGTGCCGCCCGGGCGGGATGCCACCGTCTGGTTTGGCAAGGCGGACCTCAAGCTCCTGAACGACACGGCAGCACCGGTCCGGCTGAGCGCCGCGGTGTCGGACGAGGCCCTGACGATACGCTTCTTAGGTGACGACCCGGGCTCGCGCAGCGTACGCCTGCAGACCTATCCCGTGGCGGCCTCGCTGGACGGGCAGGAGGTCTACCGGACGGTGCGGGAGACGTCCTCGCCGGGTGAGTCCGTGCGCCGAGAAACGCTCTCCGAGGACACCTACGCGCGCTCCGCGCGGAGGGGACGGCCATGACGATCACGCAGCCCTCGTCCCGGATGCTGACCTCCTCGAGCGCAGAGACGCCCTCCGTCTCGGTGGACGTGCGGATCGAGCAGCTCGAGATGCTCTGCTCGCAAGCCCTTGCGGGGACGGCGACCTTTCTCGTCAATGCGGCCATCCTGTGCGCGGTCCTCTGGAACGTGGTGCCGCATGGGCATCTGGCGGTATGGTATTCCCTCGTGCTGCTGCTCAGCGCGGCGCGCGTCGCCCTGGTGCCCATGTTCATGCGGCAGCCGCGGGCGGAGCGGGCCAGACGGCGCTGGCTCTGGAGCGTGCTGGCCCTCGGCATGGCCTCGGGCGCTCTCTGGGGCCTGGGGAGCGCCTTGCTCGTGCCGGCCGGCAGCCTCATGCACCAGGCCTTCGTGGCCATCCTGCTCGCGGGCATGGCCGCGGGGGCGGTCCCGATGATCGCTGCTGTCTGGGAGGTGTACGTCGTCTACGCCATCCCGACGCTCGTGCCCTTCATGGTGAGCCTCGTCTGGCATGGGGGCGACCTGCAGCGCTCCGCCGGCCTCTTGATCGGTATCTTTCTCGTGATGATGTTGTTCGTGTCGCGCCGCCACTCCGTGATGACCAGCGAGACCCTGCGACTGCGTTTCGAGAACGAGCGCCTGCAGCAGAGCCTGCACGACGCGAACGTGAACGCCGAGGTGGCCGCCGAGGAGCTGCGGGCGGAGATGGCCGACCGTCGCAAGGCCCAGGCTGCGCTCTGGCAAAGCGAGGCGCGCTTCCAGAAGCTCATCGACCAGGCGGCGGACGCCTTCCTGCTCCTGGACCAGGAGGGACGCATCTGTGAGGTCAACCAGCAGGCCTGCGACAGCCTGGGCTACACCTACCTGGAGCTCGTGAGCGCCTCGGTGCGCGATCTGTATCCGGACCTGGACGAGAACATGGTCGATCGTGCGTGGCAACAGCTCGCGTCGGGCCAGTCCCTGACGCTGGAGCTCTTGAGCCGGCGCCGCGACGGGTCGACCTTTCCGGTGGAGGCGCGCCTGAGCCTCTTCGAAACGGGTCAGGAGCGCTTCGTGCTGGCGCTGGTGCGAGACGTCTCCGAGCGCAAGAAGGTCGAGCGGCTCAAGAACGAGTTCGTCTCGACCGTGAGCCACGAGCTGCGGACGCCCTTGACCTGCATCCACGCCTCCCTGGCGGTCCTGAAGGCGGAGCACCTGGGGCCCCTGCCGGCGGCCTCCAAGGAGATGGTGGACATCGCCTACAAGAACGGCGAGCAGCTGATCCGGCTCATCAACGACCTGTTGGACGTGCAGAAGATCGAGTCGGAGATGATGGAGTTCCGGTTCGAGGCCATGGATCTGCGCCCCCTGGTGGAGGAGGCGCTCGCCACCAACAGCATTTTGGCCGAGCGGGAGGGTGTGCGGCTCGCGTTCGCCGAGTCGGATGCCGGGGCCGTGGTCTGGGCGGACGCGGGGCGGCTGACGCAGGTGATCGGCAACTTGCTGTCCAATGCGATCAAGTACTCGCCGATGGGCGAGACGGTGGAGGTCTCGATCCGGCGGGCGGAGGGGCAGGTCCGGGTGGAGGTGCGCGATCGCGGCCCGGGCATCCCGGAGGAGTTCCGGGACAAGGTGTTCCAGAAGTTCACGCAGGCGGACGCCTCGAACGTGCGCCAGAAGGGCGGCACGGGGCTGGGGCTGAGCATCTGCCAGATGATCCTCGAGCGCATGAACGGCCGGATCGGCTTCGAGAGCGAGGTCGGTCAGGGGAGCACGTTCTGGTTCGAGTTGGGGGAGTTTCGGGGGTAAGTCCCTGCTCTTGACCCCCCCTTCCCCCCCTGCTTCGCAAGGGGGGCACAAAGAGTCCTGCTGCGCAGGGATTTGAGGGGAGATACCCCTGACGAATCTGCCACCGCCAGGTGGCCGTCCCTAGAAAAGAGCCCCCCTTGCCGAAGGCAGGGGGGGAAGGGGGGGTGGTAACCTGGTCGGCGCTACAGGAGCGCCAACCCATCCTCAATCAGCTCCGTCCGCTCCGCGTCCGTCTTCAGCGCCAAGAGCTGCTCCCGCAGCCGGGTGCGCTCGCTCTCCAGCACCCGACGCTCGGTCGCAAGCTCCAGGAGCTCCAGCCGCAGCAGCCAGTCTGCCGGGTACCGCGCGTCCAGCTCCCGCCAGACCTCGCGAAGTCCGTCCGAGACCTCGTCCGAGCCCTCGCGCATCGCGCGCACGCGCCCGTACAGCTCCTGCAGCTCCTTCTGGTTCGCCTGACTCACCGAAGGCACCGGATCCTTCGCCGGGCCCGCCGGGCGCGGCGTCACCACCGGAGCCGCCGACGGCGACGCCGCTAGCACGTCCTTGCGCTGCGCCAGGTACCCGTCCAGCTCCTCTGCCGCGTCGACCAACTGATCGAACGACTCGCAGACGAAGAGCTGCGGCTGGTAGGTCGTGATGTCGTACGACGTGCTCAGGACCGCCTCCAGGCTGAAGGGGACTTTCTTCACCTGGTCGGTCAGCGCGCGCTTGCTCTCGCCCACCGACGACAGCAGGCCCGCCCCGTAGATCTTGGGAGCCTCCAGGGACCCGATGAGCCCGTACTCCACCGTCCACCAGTAGAAGCGCGACATGAGGGCCGCCGCCGACGTCTCCGTGATGGCCGCCTGCTTGCGCCGGAAGTTCGCCTCGGCCTCCGCGACCTCCTCGGGCGTCGCGTCCGGGTCCTCCTTGACGATGGACAGCCGGCGGATCGCCTCGTACAGCTCCTGATCCGCCTCGGTGCCCATGGCCTTGGCGCCGATGCTCGCCAGCCGCTTCACGAAGGTCGAGAACCGTTCATCGAAGAGGATGGGCGCATGCCCCGCCGACTCGTGGATGATGTCGGGAGCGGGCGTGTAGGAGATGTGGTCGAGCGAGCGCATGTCGGCCGCGATGGGCAGGATGCCTCGCGCCTGGAACTCCATGAACGCCGCGGGCGGGATGAAGCCGTCCACGTTCACCGCCCCCCAGCCGAAGCGGCCGAGCGCCTCGTGCATCACCTCGGTGCGCGGGATGGACTCCACGCCGATGCCCGACGAGCGGAGACCCTCGACGTAGGCCTCATGCGCGTGCTGGCCGAGGAAGTGGTGGTTCTGGCGCATGACGTAGCGCCACACGGCCTGGTCGATCGGCGTGTAGCGATCGTAGTGTTGCGGGACGGCAAAGGCCTGCAGGTGGCCCGGTAAGTCGTTCATAGAGACCCCATCATCTCGAGGAGACCACATCATCTCCTCCGAGAGACATACACCATTCGGGTTCGAGCAGCAAGGCCCGCCCTACTAGCATGCGGCAATGGGCCCGGTTTCAGGCCCATGTCGCCCTCAAAGCGTGCCTCGTTTGGGCATCGGCGGCTAGGCCGCACCGGAGAAGTCTTTGCTTGCTTGTACCCCGACCGACGCCGGCCTACCAGCCCTCCCTGTCCCATGCTGCACGGCCGGGTCGAACGCGGTATGCTCGTAGCCCGAGAATGTCCCCCTCCGACGAGGTGCCACCATGAGCCAGCTGTTCTCCCCCTTCACGCTGAGGGGCCTCACCTTCAAGAACCGCGTGTTCGTCTCTCCCATGTGCCAGTACTCGGCCGACGACGGCCTGCCCAACGACTGGCACATGGTGCACCTGGGCAGCCGCGCGGTGGGCGGAGCGGCGCTGGTCATCGTGGAGGCGACGGCCGTGAACCCGGAGGGCCGCATCAGCCCTCAAGACACGGGCATATGGAGCGACGGTCACGTCGCCGCCTTCCAGCCCATCACGGCCTTCATGAAGGCCCAGGGTGCCGTCCCCGGCATCCAGCTCGCCCATGCAGGCCGCAAGGCCTCGACGGACGCCCCATGGCGGGGCGGCGGCCCGGTGCCCCCCGAGGCCGGGGGCTGGCAGCCGGTGGCTCCCTCGCCGCTTGCCTTCGAACCGGGCGACCCCGTGCCCCGGGAGCTGACGCGGGCGGACCTCGACCAGGTCGTCGCCGATTTCCGGGAGGCCGCCCGGCGCAGCCTTGCGGCGGGCTTCGAGGTGGCCGAGATTCACATGGCCCACGGCTACCTGCTGCACGAGTTCCTGTCGCCCCTGACCAACCAGCGGGAGGACGACTTCGGAGGGTCGCTTGAGAACCGCATGCGGCTGCCGCTACTGGTCGCGGAGGCCGTGCGCGAGGTGTGGCCGACCGACCGGCCCGTCTTCGTGCGGATCTCGGCCACCGACTGGGCCGAGGGCGGCTGGGACCTGGTGCAGTCGATCGCGCTGGCGGAGTACCTCAAGGCCGTGGGGGTGGACCTCATCGACTGCTCGTCGGGCGGGGCCGTCCCGGACGCCAAGATCCCGGTGGGACCCGGCTACCAGGTGCCCTTCTCCCGGGCGGTCCGCAAGGAGGCCCGGATCCCGACGGGCGCCGTCGGCAAGATCCTCACGCCCGAGCAGGCCGAGCAGATCGTGGCGCTCGGGGAGGCGGATGCGGTCTTGTTGGCGCGGGCCATGCTCAACGACCCCTACTGGCCCCTGCACGCCGCCCAGCAGCTGCGGGCCGACCTGCCCTGGCCCAAGCAATACGGACGGGTCCGGGGCTAGTTCTTGCTCGGCTGGACGAAGCGGTAGAACTCGCGGGCCGTCTCGGAGTAGCGGATCGACTTCTGGTGGTTCTTGCCGTTCGGCCCGTTCTCGGACCACTCGCCCGAGACCAGGGCGTCCGGCCGGATCCGGTCGAAGGCCTCCTCGGCCGAGTCCGACTGCGTGTAGTGGATGCGGCCGTACTCGATGACGTTCCACTTGCCCGTGCCGGGATCCTGGTAGACGGCGATCGCATGCGCCGTGTCCGGTGCTGCGTAGCCGATGGTCTTGCCGTTGACGCCCTGGCCCTCCTTCATCACCGAGACGATGAAGGGGTGCTGATCGCGGCAGACGCCCTTCAAGAGCGTCGCCACCTCGTTGGGGGTCATGGAGCCGTAGTCGCCCTTGGGGTCCTTGACCCGGTCGTAGTCGTAGCTCACGAACTCCTCGAGGTACGCCACCACCTGCTCGGGCGTCTTGAGGATGCCCGCGAGCTCCTCGACCGACTTGCCCTTCATGGCCCGGATCTCGGCCGGGCTGAAGTAGTCCTTGAGCTTCGGCTGAGCCACCGGGGCTGCCTTCGGCTCGCGAGGGCGCGGAACCTCGGCGCGGTAATCCGGGCTGGGGCGCGTGGCGCGCTGCGGCCGGCCCGAGTCCTTACCGCCGAAGGTGTAGCGGATGCCCACCTGGGCTGCGTACTGCGGCCGATCGAAGGGGCGCACGACGCTCGCCGAGGCCGTCGCCTCCCACTCCCGGTTGATGGCCCAGCTCTTGGTGGCCTCGATCTGCTCCAGGCCACGGGGCGAGGCCACGGCCGCGATGGTGGGCATGTAGGGGCCCGCGACCTCGGCGCGGAGCTTGGGGTCGCGCGAGAACTCGTTGGTGGCCGTCGCGAGGGGCACGTAGGCGTCGGCCCGGAAGTCCAGCGCACCCGCCCGGCCGCCGAGACCGGCCTGCAGGTAGTGGGTCTGCGGGAAGAGGCCCGATCCGCCCGTCATGTAGTAGTTGCCGATCATGCCGAGATCCAGGTGGTTGCCGTAGCCGACCGACGCCTCCAGGTCGCCGAAGCGCCGAGAAAGCGTGGCCTCGCCCGTGACGGTGGCCTTGCTCAGGCCCGCCGACGAGTTCATGTCCAGCCCCTTGATCTCGTGGTTGTAGGCGAGAGTGCCCACGGCGACCGAGCTCAAGCCCAGGTCCAGCCGCAGCCCGTGCCCCAGCTCCCGGCTCGTGCCGCGCAGGTCCTCGACGCCGAAGAAGACGGCCGAGTGCGGCGAGTCCTGGCGGAGGTTGGGGCCGATGGAGTGGTGGAAGAAGCCCGGCATGTGGCCCGCCCCCACGAAGGCCGTGGTCGACTCGCCCAGCTGGTAGTCGAGCTTCACGAGGCCCGCCCCCTGCAGCATGGTCTCGGAGTCGTAGATGTAGCGGCCCGTGAAAGTGGTCCGGTCGTTGATCCGGGCCCCGATCGTCAGGTCCTGGTTCGTGACCTCGGCCTCGACAGCCTTGGAGCTCGCGGCCCGGGCCTCCGAGGAGAGGCGGAGGCGATCGCCCTGAGCCTGCTGCTTGGGCGGGTCCTGGGGTGGCCGATCGTTGCCCGCTGGGGGCTTGGGCGGCAGCTTGGCGGGCCGGACGGGGGGATCGGTGCGGACGTCTGACATGCGGGGCCTCCTCATGGGACGAGGTCACTATACCCACCAAGCGAAGGAACGCTGCGACGATTGCCCGTCGTTGGGGTAGGAGAGGAGAGACCGTCGAGCCGAGAAAGGAGCGTCCATGGAACAGCCGAACGTGCCCGCCGCCGGCGCCCCCGAGGTGCCCTCCCTGCGCAAGCAGCGCGTCGGAGACTGGCTCGTCGAGCTGAACCTCATCTCCAGTCGCCAGCTGGCCGAGGCCATGCAGAAGCAGACCGAGACCGGCGAGCGTCTGGGCACCCTGCTGGTCCAGCTCGGCTACCTCACCGAGCGCGAGCTGGGGGATGTGCTCCTCTTGCAGGAAACGCTCGCGAGCCACGCGTCTTTGACCGACTTTCCGGTGGACCGGGACCTCTTGCCGTCCCTCAACCTCAGCTTCGCGCGCCAGCACAAGGTCATGCCCCTGCTGCTCGTCGGCAAGCGCCTCCTGATGGCCGTGACGGACCGCAACAACCACGAGGTCATCGAGCTCGCGTCGCTCATGACCGGCTACATGATCATCCCCGTCAACTTCCGGCACCAGGACATCGAGGCCGCGATCGGCTACTTCTACGAGGGCGTCCTGCCCCAGGCCAACGCCGCGGCGGACACGAGCGGCACCGTGCTGCGCAAGCAGCGGCTCGGCGACTGGCTCGTCGACCTCAATCTCATCTCCAAGCCCCAGCTCGCCGAGGCCATGGAGCTCCAGAAGATCACCGGCGAGCGCATCGGCGCCCTGTTGGTCCAGCTCGGCTATCTGACGGACCGCGAGCTCAACGACGTCCTGCTCCTGCAGGAGATGCTCGCGAGCCACGCCTCCCTCACGGCCTTCCCGGTGGACAAGCAGGTCCTGCGCCTGCTGAACGAGAGCTTCTGCAAGCAGAACCAGGTCCTGTCCCTGGTGCTCGTCGGACAGCGCCTCGTGGTCGCCCTGCCCGACCGCAACAACGCCGAGCTCATCGACCGCATCTCGCTGTTGAGCGGCTACAAGATCATCCCCATCGCCTTCCGCAAGCCGGACCTCGACGTGGCGATCGCCCACTTCTTCAGCCCCGACGGCCACGTGGCGAGCAGCCTGGAGCGCGTCGTCCAGGCGGCCGGCGCCGACGCCGACCAGAAGAAGTCCAAGCAGAACGTCACGGAGCTCGTGAGCGACGACGACGGCACCATCGTGAGCCTCGTCAACTCGATCATCCGTCAGGCCATCGAGTCGGGCGTGAGCGACGTGCACCTGGAGAGCCAGGAGCGCGGCCTGGAAGTGCGCATGCGCCTCGACGGCGTCATGCAGAAGACCACCGAGATCCCGCCCGGGCTCGCCGCCCAGGCGCTCACGCGCTTCAAGGTGCTCGCCGGCATGAACGTCACGGAGAACCGGCGTCCCCAGGACGGCCGCTTCACCATGCGCCACAAGCAGGACACCTTCGACTTCCGCGCCTCGACCATCGGCAGCCACTGGGGCGAGACCATGGTCATCCGCATCCTGCGGCCGCTGGCGGTCGGCAACCCCGAGGCCCTGGGCAGCGACGAGGAGACGCGCGCGCGCTTCAAGCAGATCCTGGGGGCGGCGAGCGGCATGGTGCTCGTGACGGGTCCCACCGGCTCCGGCAAGACCTCGACGCTTTACGCCTGCATCGCCCAGCTCGATCGCACCCGCGACAGCATCGTCACCATCGAGGACCCGGTCGAGTTCCCGCTGCCGGGCATCGTGCAGATCCAGATCCAGTCCAAGATCGGCCTCACGTTCGCCGCGGCCCTGCGCACCATCCTGCGCCAGGACCCCGACACGGTCATGGTCGGCGAGATCCGCGACTCCGAGGTGCTGGAGGCCGCGGTGGCGGCCGCCATGACGGGCCACCTGGTGCTCTCGACCCTGCACACCAACGACGCCATCTCGACCATCTCGCGCCTCATGGACATGGGCGCCAAGCCCTACCAGATCAGCAGCACCGTGGTGGGCATCGTGGCCCAGCGCCTGGTGCGCCGGGTCTGCAAGCAGTGCTCCGAGCAGTATGCGGCGAGCTACGAGGAGCGTCAGTTCCTCAAGACGTCCGCCGACGAGCCCGTCACGCTCGCCCGCGGCAAGGGCTGCCAGGCCTGCAAGAACACGGGCTACCGGGGACGGCTCGCCGTCTACGAGATCCTGCGCATCAACCGCCGCCTCAAGAACCTCATCAACGCCAACGAGCCCGAGGCCGAGCTCTGGAAGGCCGCCCGCGAAATGGGCTTTAGGACCCTCCTGGAGGACGCCCGCCTGCGCGTGCGCCAGGGCCTGACCACCGTCGACGAGGTCATGCGCGTGCTCGGCGACGGCTCGCTCGACGAGTAGCCCGGCTGGTCCGGGCGTCTGTTAGGCGATCGCTGGCCCCGAGACGCCCGCTGTGCTATAGTGGACGCACGTCAGAGGGGAGTAGTGACCCTGAATGGTGCGCTAGGTCAACACACTAGGGCGATGCCCTTGGCCTAGTCGGCGAGTTCGCTCGTTCGCAAGACCTTTGGCGAGACCGCACGCATGCGCGTGTGGTCTCGCCAAGGGTCTTTTTGTTTGAGGAGTTTTCGAATGGAAGCCTTTCTGAGTTCGGTCATGGTCGTGACGCTGGGGGAGATGGGAGACAAGACCCAGCTCCTGGCGCTCGCTCTGGCCTCCAAGTTCCGCAAGCCCTGGACCGTGATGCTCGGCATCCTCATCGCCACGCTCTTGAACCATGCGCTCGCCGCGGGCTCGGGCGCGTTGCTGTCGCGCTTCCTGACGCCGACGGTCATGGGCTGGATCCTCGTCGTCAGCTTCTTCGCCTTTGCGCTGTGGACCCTCAAGCCGGACGAGCTGGACGATACCACCAACGAGGGACGCTGGGGCCCCCTGGCCTCGACCATCGTCCTGTTCTTCATGGCCGAGATGGGCGACAAGACCCAGCTTGCGACCATCGCGCTCGGCGCCAAGTACGCCCAGACGGTGCAGGTCGTGGTGGGCACGACGCTCGGCATGATGATCTCCAACGCGCTCGCCGTCGTCATCGGCGACAAGCTCGGCGAGCGCCTGCCCATGCACCTCATCCGCTACGTCACGGCGGGCCTGTTCTTCGTGCTCGGCGTGCTGACGCTCGTCGGCCTCCTGTGGCCGGGTCTGGCCTCGGGCCTGCTGAAGTAGCGGGCGGCGGGCACCAGTGCCCGCCGCCGTCGGGCCTCAGTCGTTCCCGGTCGCGTACGTCGGGAGCTCCTCGGAGGCGACCATGGTGATGCGCGGGGTCGATAGGCCGACCTTGAGGGCCGTGGCGATCTCGGCCACCCGTTTTCCCTGGAAGCGCGCGGCCGCCAGGTCCTGCTCGGTGGGGGCCTGGTCCGCGTCGGCCCCGCTCGTGGAGGTCGCCCCGTAGGGGGCGCCGCCCGCGAACATGACGGCGTCCGCGTAGCCCGGCGTGACGATCACCATGCCCAGGTGGATGAGCGGGGCGAGCATGGTGAAGGTGGTCAGCTCCTGGCCCCCGTGCGGGCTCGAGGCGCTCGTGAACACGGACCCCACCTTGTTGACGAGCTTGCCCTGCGCCCACAGCCCGCCGGTCATGTCGATGAACTGCTTGAGCTCGGCCGAGACGTTCCCGTAGCGCGTGGGCGTGCCCAGGATGACGGCGTCCGCCGCGACCAGGTCGTCCAGGGTGGGCTCCTGGTACTTGCCGGACAGCTCGTCGTGCCACTTCTTCCAGCCTTCGTTCTGGTTGATGACCTCGGGCGGCGCCAGGTCATTGACCCGCCGGAGGACGACCTCCGTGCCCTCCACCTGGCGCGCTCCCTCGGCGATGGCCTCGGCCAGCTTCGCCACGTTGCCGGTCTTGCTGTAGAAGACGATCAGTACCCGCATCAGACTCCCTCCGTGCCGCTACTGCGGCCGCTCCTCCGATAACAGACGTTCCTGCGCCTCGATGAGGCGCTTCATGCGTGCCAGGTCCTCGTCCATCTCCTCTTTGGGGTCCGCCCCGAACAGGCTCGCCACGCCGTGCCCGATCTGGCCCAGAGGAGGCAGGTAGGAGAGCTGCACGTGGACGCGCGTGCCTCCTTCCACGGCCTCGAAGTGCACGCTGCCCGCGGTCTCGACCGTCGAGCCCGGCCGGCTGCGCCAGGCGAGGAGCTGGTTGGGCACCTCCTTGGTGAGCTCGGCCTCCCACTCCACGGCGATCCCCGCCGGTCCCGAGACCTTCCAGAGGCTCCGGCCGCGGCCCAGGTCGCGGATCTGCCGGACATGAGACATGAAGCGCGGGAAGTTCTCGGCGAAGTGCGACCAGAACCCGAAGACCCGCTCGGGCGGCGCGTTGATCGTGAGGGTCTTCTGGACGAAGATGCCCTTGCGGGGCTTGGCCCCCACCAGGCTCGGGAGCGGCCGGTTGCTCACGCTGCGCGCCAACAGCCCGAGGCCCGCCAGGCCCCACAGCGCTCCCAGGGCGCGGCCGCGGCTGAGCCCATAGGCCGCCAAGAGGGAGCCCGCCGCCGTGGCCAGGAGGCGCGGGCCCGGCGCCCAGTTGCGCTGCCGCCACTCGGGCAGCTCGCCGGTGCGGCGCACGCGCTGCTCGGCTCCGAGCACCTCCGCGGGGCGATCGTGGACCTCGAGCCGGTTCTCCACGTGCATGACGCCGGGCATGGCCGCCACGGCCTTGAGCAGGAGGCTCGCCTCCTGGGCGAGCACGGGGCCGCTCAGCGTGACGTTGCCGCTGTCGGCCTGGACCACGATGGCCCGCGGGTTGGAGACGAAGCGCCCGAGCTTGGAACGGACGCGGGCCACCAGCACCTCGTCGGTGGGCAGCTCCTGCGAGAGCTTCGCCTTGAGCTCGGCGACGAGCCCCGTGGAGCGTTTGGCCAGGTCGCGCGTGCCCGTGTCGAGCAGGTCCTCGGAGGCGTACAGGGCGTGGATCCCTTTGTCCCGGATCAAGGACCGCCGCCGCTTGCCCCGGTCGGGATCGAGCAGGAACATGAGGCCGGCTCCGAGCCCCAGGCCACCCAGTAGCGACAACCCACTTCGCATCATGGTCCTCCCCGTGGCGAGGCCTGGGCGGCATGAGCGCAGGATGAGGCGGCGATCGTCGGACGTTCAGGCCAGCGTGCTATCCGTGCGGCAAATTTCGTGCCGCCTATGGTAGCAGGTCGGGGCGGCGCCCGCAGCCACCGGGCGGCTATCGCGCCCAAGAAGTCCGGGATCGGACTGGGCGATCTGCACGGTGCGATCGAGGCCGGCTTCTAGAATGCTCGGTCTGCGAGGCGCCCGGGCCCGGGCATCCCTTTCGGGGTCGGCGGCGGTATGTTAAGCAATTCTTTAAAGAAGGCGCGACGGTCGATGGCATCAAGCAAACAGGGCTCGAGGGGGACGGCGGGTTCGGGCGGCACATCGGTAGTTTCTCCCCATTATTTGCGCTGATGCGGTACGATCGTTCAACGCATGCTTGGACCCTATCGCGTTTAGGTCCGTCTCAAAGGGCCGTTGATGGCCTGTCGACACCGTCCGTCGCGTTTGAGGGGGGCGAAACGCGCTCCTGGTAAAGCGTTTGTGATATTTCTACGGTGCTTCCTGCGGATGTAATCTCGTGCGGGGCCCGGTAGAGTCGAGTTGGGAAGGAGACTCAAAGATGATTATCAGCCCACCGAAAACGACCAATCAGAAACTCCTCGACTGGGTTCGCGACATCGAGGCCATGTGCCAGCCGGAATCGGTCGTCTGGTGTGATGGCTCCCAGGAAGAGTACGATCGCCTGTGCAACGAGCTGGTCGATCACGGGACGTTCGTCCGCCTGAACCCCGAGAAGCGTCCCGGCAGTTTCCTGGCTCGTTCGGACAAGGGCGACGTCGCGCGCGTCGAGGATCGCACCTACATCTGCAGCCGCCGCAGGGAGGATGCGGGTCCCACCAACAACTGGGAAGATCCGCGCGAGATGAAGAAGAAGCTCACGGAGCTCTTCACCGGCAGCATGCGCGGCCGCACCATGTACGTGGTGCCCTTCAGCATGGGTCCCATCGGGTCGCCGCTCGCCCAGATCGGCATCGAGATCACCGACTCGCCCTACGTGGTGGTGAACATGCGCATCATGGCCCGTATGGGCCAGCACGTGCTCGACGCGCTCGGCAACGACGAGTTCGTGCAGTGCCTCCACTCGGTGGGCGCTCCTCTGAAGCCCGGCCAGCAGGACTCCACCTGGCCCTGCAACAAGGAGCAGAAGTACATCGTGCACTTCCCCGAGGAGCGCGCGATCTGGTCGTACGGCAGCGGCTACGGCGGCAACGCCCTGCTTGGCAAGAAGTGTCTCGCCCTGCGCATCGCCTCGGTGATGGGCCGCGACGAGGGCTGGATGGCCGAGCACATGCTCATCCTGGGCGCCAAGGATCCGAACGGTCAGAAGACCTACGTGGCGGCGGCCTTCCCCTCGGCCTGCGGCAAGACCAACTTCGCGATGCTCATCCCGCCCGCGGCGATGACCGACTGGACCATCACCACGGTGGGCGACGACATCGCCTGGATCAAGCCCGGTCCCGACGGCCGCGTCTACGCCATCAACCCGGAGAACGGGTACTTCGGCGTGGCGCCCGGCACCTCCTACAAGTCCAACCCCAACGCCATGAAGACCATCGAGCAGAACACGATCTTCACGAACGTGGCGCTCACGCCCGACGGTGACGTGTGGTGGGAGGGCATGACCGACGAGGCCCCCGCCAAGCTCATCGACTGGCAGGGCCAGGAGTGGACGCCCGACTGCGGCCGTCCGGCGGCGCACGCCAACGCGCGCTTCACCGCGCCGGCGAGCCAGAACCCGACGATCGATCCCGACTGGGAGAACCCGCAGGGCGTGCCCATCAGCGCGTTCATCTTCGGCGGTCGCCGCACGACGACCGTGCCCCTGGTGTTCCAGGCCTTCAACTGGGCGCACGGCGTGTACCTGGGCGCGACCATGGGCTCGGAGACGACGGCGGCGGCCATGGGCGCCCTGGGCGCGGTGCGCCGCGACCCGATGGCGATGCTGCCCTTCTGCGGCTACCACATGGCCGATTACTTCAACCACTGGCTGAAGTTCGGTCGCGAGCTGCAGAACCCGCCCCGCATCTTCCACGTCAACTGGTTCCGCAAGGACCAGGACGGCAAGTTCCTGTGGTCGGGCTTCGGGGACAACATGCGGGTCCTCAAGTGGATCATCGGCCGCGTGCACGGTGGCGCCTACGCCATCGAGAGCCCGCTCGGCTGGATGCCGCGCTACGAGGATCTCGACTGGACGGGTTCGGACTTCACGTTCAGCAAGTTCGACGCCGTGATGTCGATCGACCGCGAGGCGTGGAAGCGTGAGACGCTGTCGCACGAGGAGTTCTTCTTCGGCTTGCTGGACAAGCTGCCCAAGGAGTTCCTGTTCGAGCGGGAGCTCTTGGTGTCGCGGCTCTGGCGTTCGCCCGAGCACTGGCGCCTGGCGCCGGAAATCTGCGAGTAGGATTCTAGCTCGCAAGCCGCCCTGTCGTTCGACGGGGCGGCTTTTCTACTGGGAGGGGCGACTGGGGTGACCCCCCCTTCCCCCCCTGCTTCGCAAGGGGGGCACAGAGAGTCCTGCTGCGCAGGATTTTTGAATGAGTTGCTCACGACGAATCTGCCCCCGCCAGGGGGCCGTCCGCTATAAGCCCCCCTTGCGAAGCAGGGGGGGATGGGGGGGTGGTAACTGGGCAGGGGGGTGCTAATCCCCCGCTGGATCCGTCAATATCGGCGCCACCTTGGGGTTGAACACCAGCGACACCGACACCACGTGATCCGACTCCCATGCCGACCCCGCGAGCTTCGAGCGCAGCAGGTACCCGATGTCCGTGCGCGCGTTCGCGCTGTACAGGTACGACAGCCCCGCCGTCAGGCGGTGCTGGTTCCACGTCCCGGTCGACGGATCCGCGAAGATCTCGTCCGACACGAAGGGCGCCCACACGGCCTCCGGCCGCTGGATCGTCAGCCGCAGCTGCGTCCGGTACCGCCACCGCGTCTCCGCCGGAAACCGCCGCATCTCCAGCCGGTGCCGGTTGTTGAAGCTCAAGTCCCCCAGCCGCCACCGCAGGTGCGGCTCCAGCTCTCCCCGGAACTCCTGCTCGAACACTCCCGGCGACGACTGCTCCACGTTCGAGGTGAAGTTCGTCGCCAAGGCCAGGTTCGGATGCAGGTCCCACATGGGCCCGATCCGCAGGAGCGCCTGCCCGATCCACGGGTACCCCGGCCCATACCGGTAGTCGTTCAGGATCCGGAAGTAGTTGGGGATGAGCGATCGCTCCTCGGTGAGCGGCACGCGCACCTCGTACAGCGTCCAGACCTCCTGCGCCAACGCCGGGCGCGGCAGGACGAGGAACATAACCAGGATGAAGAAAGCATGAAATCGGTGCATGGTGACATCCAGACGTAAAGTGGCTCTGAAAGCGGGTCAGTACCAGGGTTTCAATCGGTTGACGGGCTCTCAGGTCGGCGCTATAACGGAGGGCAACAGCAACCCCTTTTGACCTTGAGGACCCTCACGATGAAAGCAGGCAAGCATTCGGCGGGCTGGCTCGTCGCCGCCCTGATCGCCGGCGCCGGGATCGCGCTGTCCGCGGGCGAGAGCCGCGCCCAGTTCTCCCCGGGCTCCAACTGGGCCGCCTACATCCTACCAGACAAGGCCCCCGCTCCCAAGAACAACCCCACGACCCCCGCCAAGGTGGAGCTCGGCAAGCAGCTCTACTTCGACACCCGCCTCTCGAGCACCGGGACCGTCTCCTGCAACTCTTGCCACAACGTCATGAAGGGCGGCGACGACAACCGCGCCACCTCGCTCGGCGTGCACGGCAAGACGGGCGGCCGGTCCGCACCCACCGTCTGGAACTCCGGCTTCCTTTCGGCCCAGTTCTGGGATGGCCGCGCCAAGAACCTCGAGGAGCAGGCCAAGGGCCCCATGGTCAATCCCGTCGAGATGGGCAACCCCAACCACGACGTGGTCGTCAAGCGCCTCCAGCAGGTGCCGGGCTACGTGAGCCAGTTCAAGACCGTCTTCGGCGGCGCGGACTCGCTCACCATCGACAACGTCGCCAAGGCGATCGCGGCCTACGAGCGCACGCTCGTCACTACCAACAGCCCCTTCGACCGCTACGTGAAGGGCGACCAGAAGGCCCTGACCCCCGCCGCCCTGCGCGGCATGGACCTGGTCCAGAAGTCGGGCTGCACCTCCTGCCACACCGGCCCCAACTTCGCCGGTCCTCCCATGAGCGAGGGCAAGGGCTTCTTCATGCCGTTCCCGCGCTTCGAGAGCGCCTACACGGCCAAGTACGACCTCAAGGCGGACACCGGCCGCTACAGCGTGACCAAGAGCGAGCCCGATCGCCACATGTGGCGCGTGCCCACCTGGCGCAACGTGGCGCTCACGGCCCCGTACTTCCACAACGGCAAGGTCAAGACCCTCGAAGAGGCCGTGCGCGTGATGGGCAAGGCTCAGCTCAACCGCGACTTCAAGGACAACGAGGTCAAGGACATCGTCGCCTTCCTGAGCAGCCTCACGGGCACCTTCCCGAAGCAGACGGCTCCCAAGCTTCCATAGCCAGCAGACAGACCTCGGCCCCCGGACACGCGTCCGGGGGCCGTTTCCGTCGTAGCCCTCGGCGAGCGAGGAATGGCCGCGGGATCTTCGGCGCATTGACCGTCGCCCCCGGATCCCGGTAGTTGCTAGGCTAGCACTAGCAACTACCGGGATCCGTCATGGGAGGTGGCCATGCCCTTGTCTCGCTCACCCTTCGATCAGGTCCGCTCGAACACCGAGAAGACCGTCGGCGAGGCCGTCATCGAGACCCTCGTCGACTGGGGGATCGACCTGGTCTTCGGCATCCCGGGCGACAACGTGGACGGCCTCCTCAACGGCCTCTACAAGCACCAGGACAAGATCCGCTTCGTGCTCGTCCGCCACGAGGAGAACGCGGCCCTCATGGCCACGGCCCATGCCAAGCTGACGGGCCGGATCGCGGCCTGCCTCGCCACGGGCGGCCCGGGGGCCTACCACCTCCTGAACGGCCTCGCGGAGGCCCACGCGGATCGGGTCCCCGTGCTCGCACTGGTCGGCAACACCACGACGCTCGGCATGGGGACCGACCATCTCCAGGAGTACCGCCCGGACCTCGAGTTCGCGGCCTGCACCGTCTGGAACCGCAGCCTCATGGCGCCCCAGAACGCCCGATTGCTCACCTCCAGCGCCATCCGCGCGGCCTACGCCGAGCACGGGCCGGCCCTGCTCACGGTGCCCATGGACGTGGGGCTCGCGGTCCTGCCCCGGGACGCCAAGGTGGCCGATTGCCGCTTCTCGAGCCCGATCCTCGCCCCCGATCCCACTGACCTCGAGCCGATCGTCCAGGTGCTCGACCGAGCGCGGCGGCCCGTGCTGCTCATCGGGCGCGGCTGCCAGGGAGCGGGCGACACGGTCGTGAGGCTCGCCGATCGCCTGGGTGCTCCCATCATCAAGGCGCTCTGGGGCAAGGAGATCGTCTCGGACTTCGATCCGCACGTGCTGGGCGGCCTCGGGTACCTGGGCACCCGGTCCTCGGTCGAGGCCGTCATGGGGGCGGACCTGATCCTGATGCTCGGCACCTCGTTCCCGTACGTGGAGTTCCTGCCCAAGCCCGGCCAGTGCGTGACGATCCAGATCGACCGCGACCCCTACCAGATCGGCAAGCGCCATGCGGTGGACCTCGGGGCCTGCGCGGACGTGGCCCTCGCCAGCCGTGAGCTGCTCACCAAGTGCGCCCGCCACCGGGACCGCGGCTGGCTGACGAAGATGCAGGCCGCGCGCACGGAGTGGAACGACCTCATGGAGCGCCAGTCCCACAGCGACCGGGTGCCCATGCGTCCGCAGGTCGTCGCCCGGGCCCTCCAGGACCTGGCCGACGAGGACGCCATCATCACCACCGACTCGGGCGCCAACCTCACGTGGATGGCGCGCAACTTCATGGTCAACGGGCGCCAGCGCTTCATCGGCTCGGGCCTGCTGATGACCATGCAGTGCGCCCTGCCCTACGCCATCGGCGCCAAGTTCGCCCACCCCGATCGCCAGGTGATCGCGGCCATCGGCGACGGCAGCTTCAACATGACCATGGGCGAGTTCATGACGGCCGTGCAGTACGGCCTGCCCATCATCGTGACCATCTTCGACAACGGCAAGCTCAGCCTCATCAAGTACGAGGAGGAGGCGCTGGGCGTGCCCGAGTTCGGCGTGCACTTCGTGAACCCGGACTACGTGAAGCTGGCCGAGGCCTGCGGGGGCTTCGGCGTGCGCGTCGAGCGCCCGGAGGACGTCCACGACGCCATCCGGGCGGCCATGGACTCCGGCAAGCCCGCGCTCATCGACGCGGTGGTCGAGCCCAACGAGGTCCCCTTCCCGCCCATGGTCCTCAAGGGTCAGGCTACCGGTTTTGGAATCGCCTTCCTGCGCGAGGCCTTCGCGAACGTACGGGAGTAGGACGCGCGGCGAGCCAGCCCAAGCCAGCGGCCGCGATCGCCGCGAGCACCCCCCAGCCGATGCGCCGACGGTGCATGCGCAGGTTGACGCGGGCGTAGGGCAAGAGGGAGAGGCCCTCTTCGAAAGGCGTGCGCTCCTGTCGCTCGACGGTGCGCGGATCCATCGCAACCTCCCTTCAGCAGGCTCGCCGGCCCGACCAGTCGGCGGTCCGAAGCAGCGTCCGAGCTCAGCGTCGCCTCCTTCGGGCGGCGGCCAGCCCAAGGCCCGCGAGGCCCACGACCGCGAGCAGCGGTCGCCGGTTCTCGCTCAGCCACAGGGCCGGGCTGCGGCTGGTCGATCGGCCGTCGAAGCGTCCGTGGGCACCGTAGTCCCGGGTCTCGTCGAGCGGAGCGTCCAGGTTGTCGGCTCGGGGGGCCGCGGGCTCCAGCGTCTGCTGGCCCGCGTAGCCGGCCGTGGACAGGTAGCGATCGAGCAGGCCCGGGATGAGCTTCTGGCCGAGGACGGCCGCGAACGTGGGGGAGGCCACGAAGAGCTCGCGGCGCCGGTTCCGGCTGGCCCAGACGATGGCGTCGGCGGCCACCTCGGGCTGGAAGATGGGCGGCACGGGCTGCGCCTTGCGGGGGAGCCGGCTGCGCACCCACTCGAACTGCGGGGTGTTGAGGGCCGGCAGGTGAACGGCCGTGATCCGGATGTTGCTCTGGTCGTGCAAAAGCTCCGAGCGGAGGCTGTCCGTGAAGCCCACGATGGCATGCTTGGCGGCGCAGTAGGCGGACTGCAGGGGGATGCTGCGGTAGGCGAGGGCCGAGCCCACCTGGACGATGACGCCCCGGTCGCGCGGCCGCATGCGCGTGAGGGCCGCGAGCGTCCCGTAGACGTAGCCGAGGTAGGTCACCTCGGTCACGCGCTTGAATTCGGCGGGCGTCATCTGGGAGACGGGCGAGAAGACCGAGGTCATGGCGTTGTTGACCCAGACGTCGATAGGGCCGAAGGCCGCCTCGACCTGGGCGGCCGCGGCCTCGACGGCGTCGGGGTCGCTAACGTCGGTGGGCACGACGAGCGCCTGACCGCCCGCTGCGTCCACGTCGGCCTTGGCGGCCTCGAGCCCGGCGTGCCCGCGCGCGAGCAGCGCGACGCGCGCGCCCTCTCGGGCGAAGGCGACGGCCGTCGCCCGGCCGACGCCCGCGGAGGCTCCCGTGATGACGACCACCCGAGGCTCGGCCATGGCTCCTCCTGGTCCCCCAACGCATCCCGTGGGCCCAGGGTACCCCAGCCGCGCGCCGAGGTGAACAATCAGCGAGGAGTTCTAGCCCTTGACCCCGCCCGAGGTGAGCCCGGCCAGGATCCAGCGCTGGAAGACCAGCACCAGCACGACCAGGGGCACGGTCACGACCACGGTGGCCGCCATCATGGGGCCCCAGGGCACCTCGTAGCCGCTGCCCGTGATCCCCTGGAACCCGAAGATGGCGCGGGTCACGGTGTAGCGCTCGGGCGACTGGATGAAGGACAGGGCGTAGAGAAACTCGTTCCACGCCTGGATGAAGGCCAACAGGCCCGTGGTGACGAGACCCGGCAGCGCCAGGGGCAGCATGACCCGCCAGAACGTCTGTAAGGAGCTCGCCCCGTCGATGTAGGCCGCATCCTCCAGGTCCTTGGGCAACGAGGCCATGAACTGCACCAGCACCCACACCGTGAAGGGCGTGGTGAAGAGCAGGTAGCTGAGCATCAGGGAGGGCAGCCGGTTGAAGAGCCCCAGCTGGTTGATGATGGTGTAGAGCCCGCCCAACACCGCGATCTGCGGGAACATGGTCATGGCGAGCACGACGTAGAGGGTGGCCCGCCGCCCCCGGAACTCGAAGCGCCCGAGCGCATAGGCCGCCATGGACCCCACGGCGAGCGACAGGAGCACCACCGTCACGCTCACCAGCGCCGAGTTGCCCAAGGCCGTGAGGAACTGGCCGTTGGTCAGCACCGTCTGGTAGTGCTCCAGCGTCAGGCGCTCCGGCCAGTACTGCACCGGCACGCGGAAGATGTCGGCGCTCGGCTTGAGGGACGTCACGATCGCCCAGTAGAAGGGAAAGAGCGTGAACGCCACGACCACGAGCACCGTGAGGTAGAAAGCACCGCTCCCGAGGAGCTTGAAGAGGCGGCTAGCGGGCATTCTCGACCTCCCCGACCTTGAACCAGGTGACGTAGAGGACCACGAAGACGGCGATCAGGGCGAAGATCGCGATGCTCACGGCCGAGCCGTCGCCGATGCGCGAGAAGTCGACGAGCACCTGCTGGTTGTAGACGGCGACCGTCTGGAAGCCGCGTCGGTTGCCGATCATCACGTAGAAGAGGTCGAAGACGCGCAGGGCGTCCAGGGTGCGGAAGACGAGCGTGACGGCGATCGCCGGCCGCAACAGGGGCAGGGTGATCCGCATGAACTGCTGCCACCGGCTCGCGCCGTCCACCCGCGCGGCCTCGTAGAGCTCGGTGGGGATGACCTGCAGGCCCGCCAGGAGCAGGAGGGCCACAAACGGCGTGGCCTTCCAGATGTCCACCGCGCAGACGGCGGGCAGGATGTAGCGGGCATCCGCGATCCAGGCCATGGGCTGGGCGATGAGGCCCAATCGCAGCGCCATATCGTTCACCACCCCGTAGATGTCGTTGTACATCCACTTCCACATCTGGGCCGAGACCGCCGTGGGGATGGCCCACGGCACGAGCATGGCCGCGCGCAGCAAACCGCGCCCCTTGAACCGGCTGTTGATGATGAGTGCGACCGCCAGCCCCAGGGCGAGCTCGAAGCCGATCGTCACGAGCGTGAACAGGAGCGTGATCCGCAGGCTCGACTGGAAGCGGCGGTCCGTGACGAGCTCGAGGTAGTTGGCGAGCCCCACGAAGTGGACCGGCCGGGGTGAGGCCATGCGCGCGTCGGTGAAGCTGTAGCCGATGGTCTGCAGGAGCGGGTAGACCGCCACCAGCGCCACCACGAGCAGCATGGGGAGCAAGAGGATCCAGGCGAAGCGGACGCGCTCCGCATACAGCGACAGCCGCTCGTTCATCGCTCGGCCCTCAAGAGCCGCTCGATGTCCGCCTGCATCTCGGCTGTCACCTTTTCGGCATCGCCGCCTAGAAGGATGTCCGCCACCCCCTGGAAGTAGAGGGTGCTCACCTCGTTGTAGGCCTCGCGGGCGACGCTGCTGGGGCGCGCGACCGCCGCCGAGAGGACGGGAGCCACCACCTGCAAGAGCGGCTGACGCTTCAGGAGGGCCATGTCCCGGTAGAGGCCCGTGCGGGTCGGCAGGTAGCTTCCCACCTCGGCACGCCAGGCCTCGACCACGGGGCTGGTCATGTAGCGCACGAAGGCCGCGGCCGCCTCGGGATGGCGGGTGTAGCCGGAAACACCCAGCTGCCAGCCTCCGAGGGTCGAGGCCGATCGGTCGTTCAGGGTGCCCCGGGGCAGGGGGACGGCCCCGATCTTGCCGCGGACGGGCGAGTCCGGCGTGTTGGCCGCCGCGTAGGCATAGGGCCAGTTGCGCATGAAGACCGCGTTGCCGCCCTGGAAGATGTTGCGGGCGTCTTCCTCCTGGTAGCCCGTCACCCCGCGCGGCGAGATGCCGCCCACCCACCGGGCCGCCCGGCGGAAGGCCGCGATCGCCTGCGGGTCGTGGATCCGCACCTGCCCGGTGCCTGGGTCGACGAAGTTGCCGCCGCCTTGGCTGACCT
The DNA here is from genome assembly GCA_036676985.1 of Candidatus Sericytochromatia bacterium. Classification (GTDB taxonomy): domain Bacteria; phylum Cyanobacteriota; class Sericytochromatia; order S15B-MN24; family UBA4093; genus DATNQJ01. The sequence continues at coordinate 17,709 of JAKFBU010000039.1, read as the reverse complement.
GCCACTCGAGGGCGTTGCAGGTCAGGCCCTCGTAGGTGTTGCCCTGCCAGACGTAGCCCGTGAAGCGGGGCGCCGTCTGGCGCTCGCCCTCCTGGATGGTCGCGGCCATGCGCTCCAGCTCGTCCCAGGTGGTCGGCGGCCGGCGGAAGCCGTACTTGGTGAGCAGGTCCTTGCGGTAGTAGAGGAAGGGCACGTCCACGTACCAGGGGATCGCGACCAGCCGCCCGTCGATGGTGTTGTTCTCGCGGATGACCGGGAGGTGCTCGGGGGCCTCGGTCTGGAAGCGATCGCTCAGATCGAGCAGGTGGGGCGCCATGGCCCCCGGCCAGATGACGTCGAGCGTGAGCACGTCCGCGTCGGGGCTCTTGGCCTGGAAGAGGCGCATGTAGGTGGCGTAGGTCTCGTTGGCGCTGTTGGGGCGGGGCACGACCCGGACCTGGATGCCCGTGTCCTCCTCGAAGCGCTTGGCCGTGACCTTGTCGAGGGCCGCGGCGAGGCCCACGGCGTCGCCGTAGAAGGTGATGCGCTGGCCGGCCAGGTCGCGGTTGGCGCCGGGGACGGGCGGGGCGACGTAGTCGGCCTTGGGGGGCTGCTGGGCGGCCTGATCGGCCTCGGGGGGCCGCTTTTGACAGCCAAGCAGGCCCATGAGGAGCACGGACAGGACCGCCAGCCGGAAGACGCGTTGTGACATTCTCACCCCCTGGTGCGGAAAGGGAGCAACCGACGCATGGGTTGTACCACGGCGGGCCCGCATATGTTCGGGGGGGTGCCAATGCTCCCGATTGGGGCACAATACCTCCTAGTGGAGGTGGCCATGTCGCTCGAAAATAGCCCGCCGTTGCCCGTCGAATGGACCAAGAGAATCGTCCGCACCCTGTTTCCCGGGCGCGAGGGCGAGCCCACCCCCATGCCGACGAGCTTTCGGGGGCGCTTGCTCTGGCTGGGCGACGTCGCCGTCAACTGGACCATGCTCATGCTGGCCCTCTCCAACCTCCTCCTGGTGATCTTCGACTTCACGTACCTGGAGATCCGCCACCACTACCTGAACCTGGCCCCGAGCCTCGTGACGCTCTACGATCCGGTCAAGGGCGTGGCGCCTCATCGCACTACCGAGGCCTACCTCGCGCGGGCCGAAGACACCTTCACCATGGTGCGCCAGGAGGGCAAATCGCCGCGCACCGCCGCGCGGCTCGCCGAGATGCGCGCCCTGAGCCTCCAGCTCTACGAAGAGGCGCCCTTCGTGGGGACGCGCAACAGCGGGGTCTTCGAGCAGATCAAGAACCGCATGCGCCGCCATACGCACCTCGAGTCGTCCAAGCACGCCTTCCAGCGCTTCTGGACTTTCGAGACCCTGGCACCCGATCGCATCAGCCTCGAGCGGGCCTTCTTCGAAAAAGAGATCCGGCCCCTCTTGCACCGCAACTACTTCAGGGGCATCGGGGAGAACGGGCGGCCGTTCGACGCCTTCTGGCTCCTCGACCTCTGCTTCGTGCCGCTCTTCGCCTTCGAGTTCCTGCTTCGCGGCGCCTGGAGCGTGCGGCATGCCGTCTATCCCAGCTGGAAGGCCTTCTGCTTCGCCCGCTGGTACGACCTGGTCTACTTCCTGCCCGTCGGCGGCTACCTGATCCCGCTCGGGCAGACGGGCTGGATGCACCTGGTGCGCTGTATCTCGGTGGGCCATCGCATGCGCCGGCTGGGCCTGGTCAACCCGATCGCCTTCCCGCAGCGCTACGTCAGCCGGGTTGTGGACCTCGTCACGGACCTGGTCAGCGTGCGCCTCTTGAGCAACTACCAGGCCTCCATCCAGCGTTTCGACCTCATGAAGTCCGTCAGCAACCTCACCCCGACGCAGAAGGACATGCTGCGCCAGTCGGCCAACGAGCACGTGGAGGCCATCGTGTGCCGCGTGCTGCCGCAGATGGGCCCCGAGCTGCAGGCCATCCTCACCTACTCGGTCCAGCAGGCCGTCGCCGAGAGCCCGAGCTACCAGAACCTCCGGCGCTTGCCGTTCATCGGCGAGGCTGTGGAGCGCCACTTGCCGGATCTGGTCTCGGAGGTCCTCGCGGGCACGCAGCGGGCCATGCTGAGCGCGGTCCAGGATCCTGAGCACACGGCCCTCATCAACGAGGCGGCCGAGAAGTTCGTGACGCTCGCCGTCACGGAGATGTCGCGCCTGGAGACCGAGCAGGACCTCAAGGACTTCGTCATCGACCTCCTGGAGCAGCAGAAGAAGTCCCTCCTGAGCTGACCTCCGCCTGACTCGTGACAGCCCTCGGCGGCGATGCCACCATCAAGGGGCGACGGGTCGGCAAGGAGGTCCCCATGGCAAGACGGTGGCGGCGCACGGCGCTCTTGGCGGCAGGCCTGGCGTACCTCGGGTACCGGGCGCTCGCGCAACGGCCCTTGGCCGTCATGCGCGGCCAGGTCGTCCTCATCACGGGCGGATCGCGGGGATTGGGGCTGGTCCTTTCCCGCGAGTTCGCGCGCCTGGGCTGTCGGCTCGTCATCTGCGCGCGGGACGCCCTCGAGCTCGATCGGGCCCGGCTGGACCTCGAGGGGCTCGGCGCGGAGGTGTTCGCCGTGCCCTGCGACATCTCCGACAAGGAGCAGGTCGCGCGCATGGTGGGGGCCGCCACGGAGCGCTACGGCCGGATCGACGTGCTGGTCAACAACGCGGGCATCATCCAGGTGGGCCCGCTCACCGTCATGTCCCCCGAGGACTTCGAGTCGGCCATGGCCAACAACTTCATGGGGGCGATGTACGTCACGCTCGCGGTGCTGCCCCAGATGCGGGAGCGGCGCCAGGGGCGGATCGTCAACATCACCTCCATCGGCGGGCGGGTGCCGGCGCCGCACCTCTTGCCCTACGACGCCGCCAAGTTCGCCTTCCGCGGCTTCTCGCGCGGTCTGCGGGTGGAGCTGGCGCGCGAGGGAATCGTCGTGACGACGGTGGTGCCGGGGCTCATGCGCACGGGTTCGCCGGTCAACGCCCTCTTCAAGGGACAGCAGGCGGCGGAGTACACGTGGTTCAGCATCGCGGACTCGTTGCCGTGGGTCACCATCGACGCGGACCAGGCGGCGCGCTGCATCGTGGAGGCCGCGCGGCGGGGGGACCTGGAGCTGACCTTGACCGGTCGGGCGAAGATCCTGGGGCTCGTGAACGATCTCTTCCCGAACGTGACATCGGCTGCCTTGGCCCTGGCCAACCGGTTCCTGCCGGGGCCCGTGGAGCATAGCGAGCTGAGGCGCGGCATGGAGCTGGCGACGCGGTTCTCCCCCTCGCGCCTGACGCAGGCCATGAACGACGCGGCCATGAAGAACAACGAGTTCGGCGGCTCGGCGCACCCCTCACCGCAGCATGCGCAGCAGGTGGGGCTCGTCGATGTGCCGGAACGCGGGGTGGAGACGCGCTGAAGGGCGTGCTCTCGTGGTCTTCATGCACTGAAGGAACCGTTCGCCCTTCGACTCGCTCAGGGTGAACGGTTTTATTGTTGACCTCAAGGGATCGCAGCTCAGTTCAAGGGGCATACCGCTCGAGCCACCCACAACCATCCGTTCGTCCTGAGCGAGTCGAAGGATGAACGGTTCCTTCAGTGCATGAAGACTAAGAGAGCACGCCCTTCAGCGCGCCCCCACAACCCACCGTTCGTCCTGAGGCTCTCGAAGGAACGAACGATTCCTTCAGTGCATGACCACTCCGCGCAAAGCCGCATTCCGGCAGGACATTTCCCCAGCTCGCCTGGTGTAGCCCCTGCCCCCCGCGGGTAGGAATGCCTCGCCATGCCAGAACAGCCCCTCAAAACCCGCCTCCGCCGAAAGCCCCTCCTCCTCGCCATGGGCCTCGCCGTGCCGCTGCTCCTCGGCCCCGCCCACGGCGCCCTGAGCGCCCGGCCCCAGGCGATGCTCGTGGCCCACGAGACCCCTCTCGAGCCGCCAGCCGACGGCCGCTGGGTCGTGGTCTCCAACCACAACCACACCAAGGAGAGCCACGACAGCCACCTCACCATCCCGGAGCTCGCCCATGCGGCGGCCCGCGAGGGCATCGAGGCCGTCGTCCTCACCGACCACAACTCCGTGAACTACCACTACGACCCGGCCTTCCACGAGCCCCAGCCCGTCACCCTCATCGGCGGCGAGGAGTGGAGCTCGGATCGAGGTCATGCGGGCCTCATCGGCCTGGAGGGCGGCCGCCCCATCAAGGGCGCCCTGCCCGTCGAGCGCATGCTCGAGCAGGCCAACGCCCGGCGCGGGGTCGCCATCGTGAACCACCCCTTCCTCATGAACCTGACATGGCGCTCGAAACAGCTCGAGGAGGGCGTCGGCGGCGTCGAAGTGTGGAACAACTACTGGAACACCCCCTTCATGGGCAACCAGCAGGCGCTCGACTGGTGGCACGCGGCGCTCGTGACGGGCCGCCGCCTCACGGCCGTGGGGGGTGGGGACTACCACGGGCATGCCATGAGCGGCCTCGACCGCCCCGTGAACCTGGTCTGGGCCAAGGACACCTCGGCCGAGGCCGTGGTCGAGGGGATCCGCCAGGGGCGGGTCGTGGTGACGGCCGACCCTCAGGCCGCGCGTCTGGACCTGGCCGTCGACGGCGCCCGGATCGGCGAGACCCTCACGCTCTCATCCGCCCACGAGGCGACGGTGCGCGTGCGCATCCGCGGCGGCAAGGGGCACGTGCTCTCCTTGATGGGTCCCGAGGGCCTCATCGCGCGGCGTCGCGTGGATCGCGCCGACGCGACCTACGCGCTCACGAGCCGCTTCAGGCCTGGGACGAGCTTCGTGCGGGCCGAGCTGCGCAACGACGCGAGCGTCTTTCGGCCCATGGTGGCCCTCACCAACCCCGTGTGGGTCGAGGCCGGACCCGCGACGATGACGGCCGAGCGATAAGGCCTACTGCCCGCTCGCCTTCCGAGGGTACTCGTTCCACGGGTGCGGCAGCGGCAAGGGGGACGGGGCCAGATCCCGGGGCCCATCGCCCCAGAGGAACTTGAGCGCCCGCGGCAACCGCCGCGCCCAGTCCGCCTCGCTGTGCTGCCCGTACGGGTCTTCCACCCAGAGCAGGTCCTCGCCGTCCGTGTAGCCGAGCTTGCGCAGGACGTCGGCCATCTCGCGCGACTGGCGCAGGGGGCCCAGGCGGTTGCGGCCGTGCTCCTCGTAGTGCCCGCAATCCAGGTAGATGCGCTGGCCGGCCGTCTTGCCGCGGTGCTGGATGTACGGGTAGATGCGGCGCTTGTTGAACCAGAACGCGGACGACATGGCGAGCACGCGCCCGAAGACCTCCGGAAACCGAAAGGCGGCGTAGAGGGAAGACAGCCCGCCCATCGAGGAGCCGCCGATGCCCGTGTGCTCCGGACCGGGCAGGGTGCGCAGGCACGCGTCGATCTCGCGCTTGAGGCCCGTCGCGATCCACTCCGTGAAGATCCGCCCCTCGCCGAGCACGTCGTAGTACGGGTTGGGCCACGGGGACTGCTCGTGCAGGCGGTCCGCCTCGCCGTTGTAGATGCCCACCACGATGAGCGGCGGCAGCACGCCCGCCCGGATGAGGCGTTCACAGGTCTCGTCGACCTGCCACTCGCCGCTGAAGGACGTGGCCTCGTCGAAGAGGTTCTGCCCGTCGTACATGTACATGACCGGGTAGCGGCGCTTCGAATCGGCCTCGTAGCCGGGCGGCAGGTAGACGAAGACCTGGCGCTTGCGATCCAGCAAGGGGATCTCGAACTCACCGAGCGATCGCACGTCTCCGACAGTGGTGGGCCTGCGCATCAGGCGCGGGTAGCGGTCCTGCCAGTCCGCCACCTCCACGTCGATCCGGCAGGGTTCGGTGATCTTGTAGCGGCGGTTGGGGAGGGCCGAGCCGCCCGTGCCCACCTCGACGCGATCCCAGCGGCCGCGCGTGATCTTGAACTCCAGGACCGTGCCCTTGGGGATCAAGAGCAGCAGGATGAAGCGGGTCTGGCCGAGCCGCTTGAAGACGGCGCGCTCCTGGCGCGGGTGCCAGCCGTTCAGGTTGGAGGCGAGGTAGAGGCGATCGCCCCAGCTCACGCGCGGGGCGTCGACGACGATCTGGACCTCGACCGCTTCGGGCATGGTGAGCACGTGCGCTCCGATGCCGCGAAACCCAAACCGCTTCATGCCCGCCAACCTACCTCGTTCGAACGCCGTCCCGGGCCGATCGCGACCCTGATCAGACCAGCATAGCGTCCGGCTGCCCGAAGGGGCCGGATTGCAACAATTTGTTAGCGGCGACGGGGCCGCAAGCCAATCGTGGCTTGCGGCCCCGACACGCCCGTGCTACCGTTGCGTTTTGTTACATTTCTTGACGTTGGCCGCAGACGCCCGCAGGCGCCGCGGCCTTCGGCGCCCCGCAGCGTTATGCAGAAAGGTCGGGCTTCGATGGAGAAGTTGGCCACTGAATCCGGTCGAGCGGGCGAGGACGAGAATCCTGTCCTCCTGCTCCAGGGCGTCCCTCAGATCGAAATCCCGCCATGTCCCGGCACCGCGCAGATCCTGGCCACCGGCCAGGAGGCGTGCGCGATCCTGGAGTCGGCGGGCTTCCCCTTCATGGTCGGCGGCGGCGTCGCCCTGTGGGCCTACGGCCGCAAGCGATGCACCAAGGACATGGACATCTTCCTGCCGGCAGAGCTGCCGCACAAGGCGTTGAACGTGCTCGCCCGACACGGGTTCCACACCCGGGACACCGACGGAGCCTGGCTCTACAAGGCTATCAAGCACGACGTCCTCATCGACCTCATCGTGTGGACGACGGGCAACATCCGCCTGGATGCCGAGACCTTCGAGCGCGCGCGGCCCTTCCGGGTCAACGGCCACACCTTTCAGGTCATGGGCCCCGAGGACCTCTTGTTCCGCAAGATCCTCTCCTTTCGCGAGGAGACGCCCAAGGACTGGTACGACGCCCTGTCCATGGTCGCCCAGCCCATCCCGGCCTTCGACTGGGACTACTTCATGCGGCGCGTGCAGGATTGCCACGCCTACCGGGTCCTGAGCTTCCTGCTGTTCGCGCAGGGTCAACTGGGCACCACGTCCGTGGTCCCGCCCGGGCTCATCCAGGCCCTCCTGGACACCCGCGTCCACCCGAGCTTCACGCCCGAGGCGGTGCCGGGCCCTATCTCCATCGTCGCGGAGGATCCCGCCGGGATCTGGCCCCCCTGCGAGGAGGGGTCCTTGAGGTAGTGGGCCGATCTTGCGCCGTCAGTCCAGGTCGCGGACCCGGCCCCGGTTCTGCTTGCGCTCCGAGCGTCCCTGCTTGGCCGTGAGCCGGCGCTCCTTGGAGGCCTTGGTGGGCTTGGTGGGGCGCCGGGCCTTGGGGGCCACCAGGGACTCCCGGACCAGGGAGACGATCTTGGCCTCGGCGATCTGGCGGTTCTCGAGCTGGTTGCGCGTCTCGGAGGCCGTCACGAGCAGCTCGCCGCTGTCGAGCCAGCGCCAGCCCGCCAGCTCCTGCAGGCGGGCGCGGGCGGCCGCCGAGAGGCCCACGATCTGGTCGACGGCGACCCGCAGCTCGACCTTGCTCGCGACCTTGTTGACGTTCTGGCCGCCCGGACCCGCCGAGCGGATGGCCCGAAAGGCGATCGCGCTCTCCGGAATCCAGATGCCGTGGGAGATTGGCAGGTCGGGCATGGGCGGTGCAAGCCTTTACGCAGAGGGGACGGCGGTGTTACAGTCAGTATAGCCGCGAACCGGTGTCGCCACATAGTTTCTGTTGAAGTAGTCGGGGTCTACGCTTTGGCAGCGTGGGCCCTTTCGCGTGACAGACCGGTTAGCCGAGCCCCGAGCGGGCCTCATCAAAGGATTTTCCCATGGTAACGACGAATTCGCCTTCCTCCTTCGCCGATCTCGGGCTGCGTCCCGAGCTGGTGGAGAGCCTCACCGCCCTGGGCTTCGCCCAGCCCACCGACGTGCAGGCCAGCGCCATCCCGCTCGTCCTCAACGGACGGGACCTGATGGTCCAGTCCCGCACCGGCTCGGGCAAGACCCTCGCCTTCGCGCTGCCGACCCTGCACTACCTGAGCCCGGACGCGCGGGGCGTGAAGGTGCTGGTCGTCGCCCCCACCCGCGAGCTCGCCAACCAGGTCGCGGCCGTCTACGCCAAGCTCGGCCGCAGCCAGGGCCTCAAGGTCGTCACCCTCACGGGCGGCATGCCCTACGGCGACCAGCTGCGCGGCCTCCGGCAGGGCGTGCAGGTCGTCGTGGGCACCCCCGGCCGCCTGCTCGACCACATGGACCGGGGCAGCCTGGACCTGTCCGGCGTCGAGACCTTTGTCCTGGACGAGGCCGACGAGATCCTCGACATGGGCTTCCAGGAGGACCTCGAGAAGCTCATGAAGGCGCTGCCGAGCGATCGCCAGACCGTCATGTTCTCGGCGACCCTCTCCGAGGAGATCGAGCGCATCGCCCGCGCGGCCCTGCGCAACCCCGAGCGCCTCAAGCTGAGCAAGGGCATGGAGGCCTCGACGACCCTCACGCACGCCTTCTACGAGGTCCACAAGGACTCCAAGTACGAGGCCATGGTCAACCTCCTGCACACCGAGCGTCCGCCGCTCGCCATGGTCTTCTGCCACACCAAGGCGGACACCGAGGACCTGTGGCGCAAGCTCTCGGACGAGGGCTTCAAGGTGGGCTACCTCAACGGCAACCTGCCCCAGGCCACCCGCTCGGCGACCCTCGAGTCCTTTCGGCGCCACCAGATCACGCTCCTCGTCGCGACCGACGTGGCGGCCCGCGGCATCGACGTCCGCGGCATCACCCACGTCTTCAACTACGACATCCCGCGCGGGGTCGAGACCTACATCCACCGCTCGGGCCGCACGGGCCGGGCGGGCCACGAGGGCCTCGTCCTCAACCTGGTGACGCCCGCCGATCGCCCCAAGGTGCGCGGCCTCATGCGCGACGCCAAGCTCACGGCGGACTTCCGGCCCATTCCCCAGGCCGAAGAGGTCAAGAAGCGCCTGCGCCAGGTCTTCTTCGAGGACATGGTGTACCGGATCGACGCCGCCGAGTTCGGAGACCTGGGCGAGTTCGCCCGGGAGCTGCTCGAGAACCTGGATCCGACGGCCGTCGTGACGGCCCTGTTGCAGGACGTGGAGGGCTCCACCGGCCGCCTGGCGGGCGGCTACGAGATCGCCGTTCCCAGGGCCATGTCCATGGAGGCGCCGGAGCGTCCGGTGCGCGAGAAGCCCGCGCGCGGCGTGGGGCGCGAGCGGACGCCCAAGTCGCAGGAGACGGGCATGTGCCGGCTGCGGTTCAGCGTGGGCAAGGCGGACCGGATGGTGCCCGGCTACCTGGTGCGCATGATCTGCGATCGCGCCAAGATCAAGGGCGACGCCATCGGCTCGATCACCTTGCAGCCCCGCTACTCGCTGGTGGACGTGCGGAGCGACGTGGCCGACCACGTCATGAAGCAGCTCAACGGCGCGGTCGACGATCGGGGGCGCAAGTGGTTCGTCACCCAGGCGGACGCCCAGTAGGTTGATTCCGGAGACGGCCGGGGGCATTGCCCCCGGCCGTCTTGTTTCCTGGCTGGGGACCGGATGGTGTATCATATGGAGCATTCAGGCATCCCTCAAACCTTTGCCGTTGCCCTGCTTCAGGGAGTCAGGAAGTCGATATGAGCCACGCCGTGGTCATCAGCGGGACGGGCCTCTTCACGCCGCCGCATGCCGTCAGCAACGAGGAGCTGGTGCAGTCCTTCAACGCCTTCGTCACGGACCACAACCGCCGCCACGCGGCGGAGATCGAGTCCGGTGCGCTGGCGCCCCTGCAGGAGTCGAGCGCGGAGTTCATCCACAAGGCCTCGGGCATCAAGAGTCGCTACCTGTTGGACCGAGTGGGCGTCCTGGATCCCGCCCGCATGGTCCCGTCCTTGCCCGAGCGTCCCAACGAAGAGCTGTCCGTGCAGGCCGAGATGGCCGTCGCGGCGGCCCGGGAGGCCCTCGCGGCCGCCGGCCGGCAGCCGGAGGACGTGGACATGGTGCTGGTGGCCGCCTCCAACATGCAGCGGCCCTACCCCGCGGTCTCCATCGAGGTCCAGAACGCCCTGGGCATCCGGGGCTTCGGCTTCGACATGAACGTGGCCTGCTCGTCGGCGACCTTCGGCATCCAGACGGCCGTCAACGCCATCCAGGCCGGCCAGGCCCGGGCCGTGCTCGTCCTGAACCCGGAGATCTGCTCGGCGCACCTCAACTTCCGGGACCGCGACAGCCACTTCATCTTCGGGGACGCCTGCACGGCGATCCTCTTGGAGCGGGCGGATCGCGCGGTCTCCGAGCGGCAGTTCGAGGTGCTGGGCTGCAAGCTCGCCACCGTCTTCTCGAACAACATCCGCAACAACTTCGGCTTCCTCAACCGCGCCGACGAGTCGGGCATCGGCAAGCCGGACAAGCTGTTCGTCCAGCAGGGCCGCAAGGTCTTCAAGGAAGTCTGCCCCATGGTGGCCGAGCACATCGAGGCGCACCTCGCGACGCTCGCGCTCGCGACGACGGACGTGGCCCGCTACTGGCTCCACCAGGCGAACCTGAGCATGAACCAGCTCATCTCGAAGCGCCTCCTGGGCCGCGAGGCCACGCCCGCCGAGGCCCCGGTGATCCTGGACGAGTACGGCAACACCAGCTCCGCGGGCTCGATCATCGCGTTCCACTTGCACAACGCGGATCTCCAGGCGGGCGACTGCGGCGTCATCTCCTCGTTCGGCGCCGGCTACTCGGTGGGCAGCGTCGTCCTGCGCCGCCGCTAGCTGCCAAACGCCAAAGGTCCCCCCGGCCACGGCCGGGGGGACCTTTGATTTGGAGTGTGATCGCGTTGCTGGGATGTTGTCATCTCAGCAACGCTTCAGCGTGCTGGCGTGATCGTGTGCTCGGGTGATGACGCGGCAAGCTGATGCCGTGACCGTTAGACGGTCTGCGGGATGGCGTGGCCCTCCTCGAGGCAGATGAGCCGGTTCCAGTTGTCCACCGTCGAGAGGTCCAGCTCGGGACGGGCCGCAGCGAGCTCGGCCTTGGCGCCCTTGAGGTACTCGGCCATCTCTCCCGACAGGGGCGAGAGCATGCCTCCGCGGTACTCCTGGAGCTTCTGGGGCGCGTCCGGGGTCTGGTGCGCCTTCACCCAGGCGGCCACCTCGTCGTCCGAGGCGCCGCGCCGGATCTCGGCCTCCAGGCCGTCCGGATCGACGCCGACCGCTCCGAGAAAGCGGCGATCGCCACCACAGGGATAGGGCGTGTACTCGCCCAGGGTGCCGGCATGCTTCGCGCGGACCTTGTCGATCAGCCGCGCGAGCCAGGGGTAACCGCCAAGCTCCTGGAACGGGCTGCGGGGATAGGCTTTGGTCAAGTCGAGTGCCACGTTGCCTCCTCGTTGGTTTGGGCAGGGAAACGCCGGATCATACCACGGAACCGAGGGTCCCGCCGGGGCCCGAGCGGCCGCAAGCGAAAGGTCCCGGCCATCGCCGGGACCTTTCGTCGTTCTGAGGATGCCGCCTACTGCTCTACGGGCAGGGCGAGCGCCTTGCGGTGCCGATGGCAGTCCTTCTTCATCTCCGTCTGTCCGGTGACCTTCGAGACGGCCGTGAAGTCGGTTTCCGCGTAGTAGACGGTCGCCCCGGCCTTCTTGGAGCACTTGGGGCAGCTTTTCTCGAGGACGTGCGCCCCGGTGGCGGAATCCACCGTGCGGCGGTAGAGGTTGTCCTTGAACGGATCGAGGAGCTTGGCCTGGCCCTTCATCGTGATTCCTTCCTACAAGCGAGGCTTGGGCTGGAAGCAGTCCCGGCACTGCACCGGCTTGCCCGAGGTGGGCTCGAACGGCACGGTGGTTTCCTTGCCGCAGGTGCTGCAGACCGCAGGAAACATGGGACGCGCTCCGGCCGGGGCCGGGGAGGCGTCGGCGGAAGGGGCCGGCGTGGGCCGGCCGAACCGCCGAACGGGCTTGGCCCGCTTCTTGTGCGCCTGGGCGTAGGCGAGGTTACGCTTGGCCTTTTCGGCCTTGGTATTGTTCTTCCCCACGCTTACCGCCGGAAGCAATCGCGGCAGTAGACGGGCTTGCTGCCGTTGGGCTTGAAGGGGACCTGGGTCGCCGTGCCGCAGCTGCTGCAGGTCACGTCGTGCATCTCGCGGGTCGCGCCGAAGCTCGAGCTGCGGCCGCCGCCGTAGCTGCTGCCACCCTCGCGGTTGGCCTTGGCGGCCACGCGGCAGGGCTTGCAGCGGCGAGGCGGGTTGTTGAAGCCCTTCTCGGCGAAGAATTCCTGGTCAGCGACCGTGAACGGGAAGTTGGTGCCGCAGTCGACGCAGGTGATCGTCTGTTCGGTGAACGTGGGCAAGGGAGTTCCTCCTCTGGATAGGGCCTTAGGCCCGCTTGCGGAAGCTGATGCGACCGCGGGTCAGGTCATACGGGGACAGTTCGATTTTGACGCGATCGCCTTGCAGGACCTTGATGCGGAACTTGCGCATCTTGCCGGCCAGGTGACCTAGGACGACTGCATTGTTGTCGAGCAGGACCCGAAACATGCCGTTGGAGAGTGCCTCCTGAATCGTTCCCTCGAGCTCGATCGACTCTTCTTTCATGAAGCTCCTAAAAACAGGGGGCCCGCGTTGTTAAAACGCAGACCCTACATTTAACAATCGTTTCTATCCGGAGACTGACGTTTTCCTCAGCCCATATGTCTAGGGACATTGTAACACGAAGATTAACATACGTAAACCATGGCCCCGGATCCCCGCGGCCACTGCCCCCCGGGCGCCTCCGCCCGGAGGGGCGCGGAGCGCCCGGCCGACGAGCGGTCGCAGGCTTCGTCCGGCGGGGCCTTCCGTGGGGACTACTGAAACATGCCGCCCACGGCTCGTTTCCGTGCCAATTAACGAGCAAGTGCGTTAAGAGCGGAGCAAGTGACCCCGAGGGAGCTCGCGTCGTTCTAACAGGCATTTGGGTGCAGGTTTGACGTGAGGGCGGGGCTTCACTCGGGGGTAGTAACGATCCTTAACTCAAGGGTCGGTGTTTTTCCCGGATTTGGGCCGGGTGGAACATGCGGTTTGCTTTATTTGTGAATGAAAACACGATCGCTCGCCGCACGGCGACGGCCCTCGGGAGAAGCTTCGCATGAACATCCTCGCCCTGAACTGCGGCAGCAGCTCGTTGAAATACCAGCTCATCGACCGGACGACCTCCACGCCGCTCGCGAGCGGCCTGGTCGAGCGGATCGGGTTGGACGGGACCAGCCTCAAGCATCGGGTGGGAGACGCGCCCGCCACCCGGCGCGCCCTGGCGAAGGGTGACCATGCCGCGGCCATCGCGCAGGTCCTCGACCTGCTCGCGACCGACCTTCCGGACCGGCCCGTCGCGGCCGTCGGGCACCGGGTGGTCCACGGCGGCCGCCGCTTCGCGCGGTCGGTGGTGATCGACGCCGAGGTCCTGGCGGCCATCGAGGAGCTCATTCCGCTCGCCCCCCTGCACAACCCGCCCAACCTGGCGGGCATCGTCGCCGCCCAGGCGCTCATGCCGGGCGTGCCGCAGATCGCCGTCTTCGACACGGCCTTCCACCAGACCATGCCGCACGAGGCCTACACCTACGCCGTTCCGCAGCGGTGGGTCGAGGACCTGGACGTCCGCTCCTACGGCTTCCACGGGACCTCGCACCTCTACGTCTCGCGCCGTGCGGCGAGCCTCCTGCAGCGGCCGGTCACGGCGCTGCGCCTCATCACCTGCCATGTCGGCAACGGCGTCTCCGTCAGCGCCGTCCGGCATGGCCACTCCATCGACAACTCCATGGGCCTCACGCCGCTCGAGGGCGCCATCATGGGCACCCGGGCGGGCGACCTGGACGCGGGCCTCATCCCCTACGTCCAGAGCCGCACCCAGGAGCCCTACGAGCGGATCTTCGCGGCCCTCAACAAGGAGAGCGGCATGCTCGCGCTGTCGGGCGAGAGCGACCTGCGCGACGTGGAGGAGGGGCACATGCGGGGCGATGCGCGCTGCACCGAGGCCCTCAAGGCCTACGCCTACCGCCTCAAGAAGTACATCGGCGCCTACGCGGCGGCCCTGGGCGGCGTGGATGCCGTCGTCTTCACAGCGGGCGTCGGGGAGAACTCGGCGCTGGTCCGGGAGCTGGTCCTCGCGGACATGGAGTACCTGGGCCTCCACCTGGATCCCGACCTGAACCGCGCGACCTGGAACGGCGTCGAGCGCGCCGTCAGCCCCCCCGACTCGCCCGTCCGGGTGCTCGTGATCCCTACCAATGAAGAGCTCGTCATCGTCGAGGACACCGTCGCCCTGCTGGAGGGCCGCTCACCGACCGATCCCGCTTTCCGTTATTCGTTCGAGTCCGCCGGCCAGGCGGCCATCCGATAAGGCAACGCCAGGAGACAACCATGGACACCAGACTCATCCCCGTCGGCATCTCCAACCGTCACGTGCACGTGGCGCAGTCGGACCTCGAGGCGCTCTTCGGTCCCGGCTACCGGCTGAACGAAATGCGTCCCCTGGGGCAGCCCGGGCAGTACGCGGCCGAGGAGCTCGTGACGCTCGTGGGCCCCAAGGGCCGCCTCGACAAGGTGCGGATCCTCGGGCCCGTGCGCCGGGAGACCCAGGTCGAGATCTCGCAGACGGATGCCTACAAGCTCGGCGTGAGCGCGCCCGTCCGCGACTCGGGCGACCTGGACGGCAGCCCCGGCCTGACGCTCGTGGGCCCCTACGGGCAGGTGATGCTCGAGAAGGGCGTCATCCTGGCCTGCCGCCACATCCACATGACGCCCCGGGACGCCGCCTACTACGGCGTCCGGGACAAGGACCGGGTCAACGTCCGGGTCTCGGGCGAGCGTCCGACGACCTTCGAAGGCGTGCTCGTCCGGGTGAGCGAGTCGTACGCCCTGGAGCTGCACCTCGACACCGACGAGGCTAACACGGCCCTCTTGCGGAACGGTGAGTTCGTGGCCCTCAGCCTGCCTGTGACCGGCTTCCCGCTCTTCTCGTTCCCGCGCCTCGACAAGGTGCTGCTCGCCTAGGGTCAGCGGCGCTTCTTGACGACCTTGCGGCGGGGCTTTTGCACCCGCCGCGCTCGCGTGACCAGGAGCTTGGCGAGCAGCGGCAGGTCCGCCGCGCTGTCGATCGAAAGGTGAAGCCAGGCCGGGTCCTCGCCCTTGGCCGTCGCCTGAGCCCGCAGTGCCTCCAGGCGCGCGGCCTCGTCGGGCGAGCTTGGCGTGACGCCCGCCCACTCGTCGGCCTTGAGGTTGAGGCTCACCTCGAAGCCCCCGTCCTTAAAGGACATGGAGGCGAAGAAGCGATCGCCCTCTTGGTAGGAGCGGTAGCTCCAGGTCTGCGTCGCCTCCGAGTAGGCCCACTGCCACTTGGCACCGATCTCGACGACGGTCTCGCGGATCTCGTTCCAGAGGGGCATGCGCTCGCCCAGGCGCTGGGCGAGCGTGTCGCGGTTGGGAGGATTGCCCCGCGGTGCCGCGGGCGGTTGGGTGGTCATGACGATCTCCTGTCTCAATGCTTCCAGGATAGCGCCAAACGCCCGGCGACGCATCCGCCCCCCGGAGTGGGCCTGCGTGTGTTAAAATCCTCTCATCATGCGGATCCGGCCGGATATTTTCCGGGCGGCCGCGCATGTGACGATTTTTCAGGCGCTCGCTGCTGTTTTCGGCGCCTGTCACCGGAGGAACGATGAATCAAGCTCAGGCTCCCGCCTCTTCTCTCGTGCGCTGGTTCAAGGCCGTGGCGATGGCCGAGGGTACCAGCTTCCTGCTGCTCCTCGGCGTCGCGATGCCGCTCAAGTACATGGCGGGCATGCCCCAGGCCGTCCAGGTGGTCGGCATGCTGCACGGCATCCTCTTCATCGCCTACGGCATCCTCGGCCTGATGGTAGTCTCGCACCTCAAGTGGCCCCTGGAGCGACTGTCGGGCCTCTTCCTCGCGGGCGTGCTCCCGTTCGGCACCTTCGTGCTCGAACGGAAGTGGCTGCGCTAGCCACCGCCATGGTCCCGGGCCGCCGCCCGAACCACCGCACCCTCGAAAAGCGCGATCGCTACCTCCAGGTCGCGGCCGATCGCTTCCTGGAACGAGGCTACGAGGGCGTGAGCCTGGACGAGATCGTCAAGGCCGTCGGCGGCTCGAAGACCAACCTCTACACCTTTTTCGGCGACAAAGAGGGCCTCTTCGTGGCCGTCGTCGAGCGCCTGTGCGAGGAGGTCCTCGCGAGCGTCGAGGACCTGGACCTCTCGGAGCTCGATCTGGCGGACGGCCTGCGCACCTTCGCGCGCCGCCTCATCCAGCCGCTCATGCAGCCGCGCCACTTCGCGTTCCATCGGCTCATCATCGCCGAGTCCGCCCGCTTTCCCGCGCTCAGCCGGGCCTGGTACCTGGCGGGCCCCGAGGAGTCGTACCGGCGGATCGGGGCCTTCCTCGCGGCCAAGCAGGCTGCCGGCCTGGTCCGGCCGGTGCCGCCGCGCCGAGCGGCGGCGCTCTTCCACGACGGCCTCTTGTACGACGTCTTCCACCGGGCCATGATCGGGCTGGACCTCGCCCCGACGCCCGAAGAGGTCGAAGACGTCATCACGGAGGCCGTCGCCATGTTCGTGCGCGCCTACGGCGTCGCGCCCGAAGGCTGCTAGGGCGTCTCCGGCGTCGAGGGCTTCGGGCGGTTCTTGTCCAGGATGGCCACCAGGATCAGGAGATAGGCGAGCAGCCGCACCCAGTACAGAAGCGTCCGTTCCTCCACGTCGACCGGGACCAGGCCGAGCCCGAGGCGGACCACGGCCAAGAGGGCGAAGCTCAAGGCGAACAGGGCGAAGAAGCGATCGCCCGATAGCCGCCAGAAGCGCAGGAAGAACAGGCTGACGACCATACAGGCCATCGTGATCATGCCGAAGATCAGCGTGTCCAGGTTATCCATGTTCACTCCCACCGGCTCACTCCCGTTCCCAAACCAGTCCGTACACCAGGAAGCTCATGCCCACGAGCGTGACCAGGCCACGCACGAGCCGCAGGTCGATGCCCGGCACGATCACGGAGTCCACGAACAAGAGGGCGTTCTCGAGGCTCAGGAACATGAAGCAGATGCTGCTCCAGAGCAAAAGACGCCGCTCGGATCGCTGGTAGCCCCGCCAGAGGAGCACGCCGCAAGTCAGGGCGACCAGGAAAGCGATGATGTACACGACTTCGGCGGCCATCAGTCTTCACGCTTCTTTCGGAAATCGAAGGCATCCGCGAACGCCTGGATGTTCGGGAGGGGCTTGGAGATGATGATGTTGGTGACGGCCACCCGGCGCTCGGCGTAGAGGGTGGCCAGCCGGTCCACGAACCGCGCCTTCGGCGAGGACGGCAGGTACTGGAAGGTGGTCGCATGCTCGCTCTCTCGCGCCTCCACGAGCCCCTTGTGCTGCAGGGCCCGGAGCTTCGCGTGGGTCGAGGTCGGGTTCGTGTAGATCGCCGTCGCCAGGGCCTCGGCCGTTAACGCGGCCGACGGCTGACGGTGCAGGAACAGCAAGACCTCGAGCTCCTCGAGCGAGTCGAGGTTCCGCTCGATGAACTGCTTGACGTCTTCCGGGAAGCTGGAGGCGGACAACGGCAATCCTCGCGGTGGCCCCACGACCGGACGCAGCCCCGCTTCCGGAGGCGTCCGAGCTAGGGGCATCGAGAGTGGGCTTGGCTGGTCGAGATGGGTCCTATTACACCATCTTCGTGAAGTAATATCAAGCCTTTGCC